>DATEGO010000017.1:0-126594 GCA_035280065.1 Candidatus Acidiferrum sp. | reverse complement strand
GGCGTAGGCCGCGACCGTCGTCGCATAGTTCGAATATGCTGGAATGGTTCCTGGCGCAAAAATCTGCTTGGGCAGGTGTAACGGCAGATACTTGGACATGGGGGTTAAGTCTTTTTCCTCGCCAACAAACAGGTCTTTAATGGTTTCTTCAAAGCCGGAACGGTGGGTCATGATGTCGCGCAGAGTCGTCGGCTTTCCAAAGGTCGAAGGAATCTTGAAGTCGAGGTATTGATTTACGTCTGCGTCCAGATTGAGCTTGCCCTGTTCCACCTGTTGCATCACTGCCGTCCAAGTGAACGTCTTGGAAATGGAGCCTGGGCGGAATAAAGTGTCCTGCGGAGACACTGGCGTTTTCTTTTCGACGTCCGAGTAGCCGTAGCCTTTTTCGAAAAGGACCTTGCCGTCTTTCACCACGGCAATAACTGCGCCCGCGATGTCGCCCTTTTCAATTTGCTGCGGGATGAGCCCGTCGAGAAAGGCGGAGAGATCCGCCGCGGTCAGTTCCTGGCCGCGCACGGACGCTGCAGCCATCGAATTCGCGGCGGCCGCTGCCGGCCCGTTTTTCTTGGCCACAGTGGAGCCTTTCGCCAGGGCTGCTTTCGGCTCCTGGGCGCAAAGTTGTGCGCTCAGTAATCCACATCCAGCCAAAACCAACGCCGCGCTGCACAGAAACCGGGAACGCCAATTCGTCATCTTCCTCTCCATTGGAAACGAATCTCTCGAATACAGCTAAGGTGAAACGTTTGATGCATTACTGCAAAGGAATCACGATGGCCGACACTCTAGGCGGCAGACACAGCGCTGTCAAGCCACAATTTGCAAGAAAAAGTTCGCCCATGGACGATTACAACGCTTGTTACACAATGCCGGAGAGCAAAAGCACTGACCGGTTTCGCCGACCGTTTGCGGACGATGGCCCGTTCCTTAGTTTCTGACTTCCTGAAGGGCCGGAACCAGTTCGGGAATGTCAATGCGAATCACCGTGCCTTCGCTCAGCCTGCTCTGAATATCGAGTTGAAAATCGGCCCCATAGAGCACGCGCAAGCGCTCCCGCACGTTGCTCAGCCCGATTCCCTCGACGTAAACGTGCGGCAATTTTTCTTCAGAGATGCCCACGCCATTATCTTCAATCTCGATGCTAAGTCTGCCGTCGCGGCCAACGGTGCGCAATTCTATCTTTCCGCCACCGATTTTCGGCGCGAGTCCATGCTTCAAGCAGTTTTCAACAATCGGCTGCAACAGCATGCTGGGCACGAAAGCCTCCATCGCCGCATCGTCAATGTGCTTCACGATTTCCAGGTTTTCGCGGCCGAAGCGGGCCACTTCGATGTCCAGGTAGTCGTCAATGAATTGCAATTCTTCGCGAAGTGGCACAAACGTTTCATGTTTGCGCAACAGCCTGCGAAGGATGTTGCTCAGCTTCAGCACTACGCCCCGCGCCGAGTCCGGGTCAAAACGGATGAGCGCCGTCACGGTATTCAGCGTGTTGAAGAGGAAATGCGGGTTGATTTGACGCGAAAGCGCGTCCATGCGCGCCTTCAGCAGAAGCTGCTGGTGGCGCTCGAGGTTCATTTCGTTGCGGGTGTTGTTCCAGATTTTGAGCGGCGACGCCACCGACATCAACGTTGCAATTACGGCGGGCACGAGCCACCAATCCCACTTCGCGTGAATAGCGAAAAGCCATTTCGGCTTGTGAGTTGCCAGCACAAGCGCCACGCGGCCCAATTCCAAGCCCACGCAGGTCGCGAGCGGCGCCATCTCCCAAGACAATTCGGCTTTCCGCAGCAAACGAACCGTGGCTTTGGGAATGTTTAAAAAAGTGAACGGGCCAAAGTTCCAAAGGTCCTCTTTATTGGGAATGGCTTGCCGAATCAGCCCGCCCAGCAAGCCTGCAGTAGAGGCCGCCGGCATCGCCAGCCATTCGTGCCCCGCCAGTGCGGGGATCGTGATGATGGCCCCGCCAATGGGTCCGACAACTCGGCCACCCAGCAGCCCCATCAGGAACGCGCCTTCGAGCGACAAGTCGGCGAAGGAGTAGCTCTGGCCGCCAATCAGGCGCAACGTCACTCCCAAGATGAGTGGCGCCACCATGAAAAGCATCAATTTCAGTTTTTGATCCGGGTCGCGCTGCTCCGTGAATATCACACGCCGAAAGCTGCCCCAGCGGACGAGAAGTGCCGCGAACGAAGACGCTACGGCCACCTTGAGCAGCAACGTAAAGAGAAACTCGCGAACTGTTGTGGCGGAATCCATGGCGGTCCGTGTCTCAGGTAACGCTAGCCAATCCACCACGCGAAGTAAAGCGAGTTGGCGAAGGGGAAAGATGAACAGTGGAACAGTTCGAACTGCGGACTAATCGGGACAATGCACTGAGCTTATCTCCACGCCTGCTTAAAACAAAACAAAGCCATGAGCAGACATAGACTAGCCAAGGCGTAAATCATCAGCGGGTCTCTTGAAGGTGCGACCTTCTCTGAGTAAACGAATATCCCTGCAAAAAGCAGCGCGAAGGAGCCCAACACCCAACCAGCGCCGCGGCTCATGCCTGCTTTGGCGCTAACCCCTGTGGAGCCGTCGGGGCAAGTTACCTTGTCGGACTGGGGATCATAGAGTGCGAGGCCGTGTTTGCGAGCTAGGTCTGCAACCAAATGGCCCACATATGTTGCCTTGGGCCACACGCAAGACATGATTACGTGGCCCGGTGAACGGTCCAGTTTGCAGCTCCAAGGGCAGTAGTCGTGATTGTCGATTCTTTCCTCGGGAATTGTGTCTATTTCGGGATGCCTGGCGGTCAACTCCGCATAGAACGCATCGATTGCGGGATGTGGAACGACGCCCCTCGTATCGCCGTCACAGAGCCGGACGTACAGTTCCCCTGCCTCTTTATGGCCGATCCGCTTTTGTGGATACCACACGGCCAGATCAAAACTCATTGGTTCGCCAACCGAAAAGCCCCCCCAATATACGCTAATGAGACAGATTCCCGATTAACGGCTCGCCGGAACTTTGACCAATGCTAAAATTAAGAGAAGAGGTAAACCAGTCCGAATCGCGGTTCCTGCTATACTGCTCGTTTCTCATGATAGCGAAATCGCGACAAGGTGGGCGGTCGAGCAAGAACAGTGCGGATGTGCGAAAGATCGCCCAGGCGGATCTTCCCACGCGCTATGGCCGATTCACGATCTTTGGTTTTCAGGGCCGCCGCAAAAATGAGGAGGCTGTGGCGCTGGTTCGCGGAACCTTGAATGGAAAAACCACGCCATTGGTTCGCGTCCATTCGCAATGCCTGACAGGAGACGTGCTGACGTCGCTGCGGTGCGATTGCCGTTCTCAGCTCGAGCTTTCGATGAAGAAAATCGGGCAGGCGCCATCGGGAATTCTGCTTTATCTTCCGCAGGAGGGCCGCGGAATTGGCTTAATGAACAAGCTGCGCGCTTATCAACTGCAGGACGGCGGGATGGACACCGTGGAGGCCAACGAAAAGCTGGGCTTCGCCGCGGACGCCCGCGAATACGATTTTTCCGCGCAAGTCCTGAAAAAACTAGGCGCGAAACGCATCCGCCTGCTCTCTAACAATCCCGAAAAAGTGCGGCAACTAGAAGAGTCGGGAATTAGAGTCGTCGAGCGCGTTCCTTGCCAGCCGCGCGTCTCAAAAATTTCGCGCGCATACCTGAAAACAAAAAAACGCAAAATGGGCCACTTGCTTAAGGGAATCTAGCCGCCGCCTACGAATTGTACGATTTCGTAGCGGTCGCCGGGCTGCACGCTGGTCTTCTGCCACTCCGGGCGGGAAAGAATCTCCAGATTGCGTTCGATGGCAACGCGCCCCGGGTCTAAGCCCATTTCCTGGAGCAAATCTGTAACTGTAGAGCCGGGCTTCGCCGTCCGTTGTTCTCCGTTTACAGTAATGGTAAGCATGAGCTTGCTGTCCTAGAAAAATCCCTAGCTGGACAAAAATCCTTAGCTGGCCGAAGGCACCCGCGGCTTGGCGCGCAATTGAAAACGCAAATGTCCGCGCGCCTTTCCTTTGGACGCCTCAACAACCAGCGCCACCTCAGGCCCCACCAGCGGCGGCATGTCAAATTCGAGCTTCGTGCGCCCGAGCAAGTTGGTTTCCGAGGAAAACGCCGCTGGCTCCGCAGCGCCCTCCACACGAGCCATTACCGTGGCGCGTTCGACGGGTTTATTGGCGTGATCGTTCACCGCGATTTGTAGGGAAGCGTGTTTGCCGGAGAGCCATGTTTTGGCGTTGAGCAACTCCAAGTGCAGCCCTGAAGCTGTTTCAGGGGAAGTGCCTGGGGCAGGCTGCGGTGCGTTCGCCTTGCCATCGTTCCCAGCGCTGAGCCGCAACTTCCCCGAACGAATTTCATCCACCACGCTGCGATGTTGCGTATCCACGCGAAGCTTCAAAGCCTGCTCGCGCTCCGAATTGAGGGGAAGCAAGTCCGAGAAGCTGTTCGTCCGGCGATGCATTACGCGCCCGCGCAAATACACGGTCGTATCGATAAGCGCATGAGCGATCCCGCGCTCTTCCGTCTGCACGTGATAAGTGTCGCCAGCGATCGTCACGTTGGAATTGTGGCCAAAAGCCATGTCGGTATTCGCGCTGGCCTGTACGCCGGCAGCAGCAAAGCCTCGCAGAAATTTCCCCGCTCGAATTGACCGAGCGGCATCTAAACCGTATTATAGCAATTTGACTATGACGGATTCCGGGTTACATACCTATGCTCCACTTCTCCTACACCTGCTGATTGCCTTTGGGCTCGCCGGGGCGTTGACAGCGGTTTCAGTTTTAGTCGGATGGCGACGCCCGAGCCGGGCAAAGCAGCAAGCGTATGAATGCGGCATGGAACCCACAGGGGACGCGCGGGAACCCTTCTCGGTAAAGTTTTACCTCGTGGCCATGGTTTTCATTTTGTTTGACGTGGAAGCCATCTTTCTGTACCCCTGGGCCTACATCTTTCGCAGTTTACGCTGGTACGGATTTGTGGAGATGATGGTCTACATCGCCGTTCTTCTGGTCGGTTATCTCTATCTCTGGAAAAAGGGCGCGCTCGACTGGCACAAATAACGGCGCTCGTGGGATTGCATTGTGACGGAGTCTTCCAGCCAAAACGCTAATGTTGTTGTCGAAACCTTGCGTTCGTGGAGCCCAACGGCCGTTGCGGAAGTGATTGAATTCCGAGGCGAAACGACCATCATAGTCCCGCGCAACTTGCTTCGGGCCGCAGCCGAGCGTTGCCGAGCAGGAAGACTGCAGTTCAACTTGCTGACCGACGCCACTTGCGTGGACCGCTACCCAGTTGAGCCGCGATTCGAGCTGAACTATCACCTGGTGTCCATCCCCAGACGCGACCGGGTACGCTTGCAGGTGCGGCTGAGCGGTCAGGATCCCATCGTGGATTCGCTCGTGCCGGTTTGGCCGGGCGCGAACTGGCTGGAGCGCGAAATCTTCGACCTGTTCGGGATTCGCTTCAACGGGCATCCCGACTTGCGGCGGATTCTGCTTCCCGAAGACTGGGAAGGCCACCCGCTGCGGAGGGATTTTCCGGTGGAGGGCTTCCGCGACGTACCCAGTTCGGGGGACCTCTTCAAGAAGAGCAGCATGCTATGACAACCGTTGACACCGTTACCGGCGCAGCAAAAACCATGGTTCTTAACATGGGACCGCAGCACCCATCCACGCATGGCGTGCTGCGCATTTTGCTGGAGTTGGACGGCGAAACGGTAGTGAAAGCCGTTCCCGACCTCGGCTACCTGCACACGGGCATCGAAAAATCCTGCGAAGACAAAACCTATTCGCAAGCGATCACGCTCACCGACCGCATGGATTACCTCAATCCGCTGGGCAACAACCTTGTTTACTGCCTCGCGGTCGAAAAGCTTCTCGGTCTCGAAGTCCCCAAGCGCGCGCAATACATCCGCGTGATGATGGTCGAGCTACAGCGCATTTCCTCACACCTGGTTTGGCTCGGTACGCATGCCATCGACCTCGGTGCCATGTCTGTGTTTCTCTACTGTTTCCGCGAGCGCGAAGAAATTCTAAACATTTTTGAAATGTTCGCGGGCCAGCGGATGATGACCAGCTACGTCCGCATCGGCGGCGTGGCGCTCGACCCGCCTGCTGGCTGGCGGAAAGCAGTGCAGAAATTCCTGGACGTTATGCCAGCCCGCGTGGATGAATACGAAACGCTGCTCACGCAAAACCCCATCTGGATCCGCCGCACCAAGGATATCGGCTACATATCACGGGAAGACGCGATTGCCCTAAGCATGACCGGCCCAACGCTGCGTGCCGCTGGGGTGCCTTACGACAACCGCAAAGTGTTCCCTTATTCCAGCTACGAAGAATTTAATTTTGACGTCCCCACTCGCACGGAGTCGGATTGCTACGCGCGGTATCTGGTGCGCGTGGCGGAGATGCGCGAAAGCTTGAAAATCGTCCGCCAGGCCATGGAAAAAATCACCGACGAAGGTCCCGTCAAGGCAGAAGCGCCTGGCATCATCCCGCCGCAGCGCGAAAAAATGAAGACGGAGATGGAAGCGCTTATCTACCACTTCAAGATTTTCACCGAAGGATTTTCGCCCCAGCCCGGCGAAGCGTTCGTCGCGGTCGAGTCTCCGCGCGGCGAACTCGGCTGCTTCGTGGCCAGCGACGGTTCCCCGAAGCCGCTGCGCGTGCACTTCCGCTCGCCCTCGTTCATCAATTTGCAGGCGCTGCCAAAACTCATCGAAGGGCAGCTGATTGCCGACGTAGTCGCCTGCATCGGGACGATTGACATCGTGCTGGGAGAAGTCGACAGATAGCCATGGAACTCCCCCCCAAACTTTCGGCCAAATTCGAGAAACTGCAAACCAGCTATCCGCAGAAGCGCAGCGCTCTGGTTCCCATGTTGATGTACGCGCAGGATGAATTCGGCTACATCAGCGACGCAATGATTGCCGAAATCGCGGGCCGCCTGGATCTGAATAACGTCCAGGTCGAAGAAACGCTGGCCTACTACTCGATGCTGCACCGCAAGCCCATGGGCAAGTATCATGTGCAAATCTGCACGAACGTCGCGTGCATGCTCAAGGGCGGCTACGAAATCCTTGACCGTGCAAAGAAGCGCCTGGAGATCGGCCATAAAGAAACCACGCAAGACGGCGTTTTTTCCCTCGAAGAAGTCGAATGCATCGGCGCGTGCACCGGCGCTCCCGCCATGCAGGTGAATTACGACTTCTACGAAAACCTTACGCCCCTCAAATTTGACCGCATCATCGAAGATCTCGACGGTGGCAAACGCCCCGAACCGGAGCGCGTAATTTCCGGCGCGCTGCATGATCGCCACGTTCTTGAGACGCCCCTGATCAGCCGCCGCTGGGGCACAAAAGATTCACACAAACTAGATGTTTACGTGATGCAGGGCGGCTACAAAGCGCTCGAAAAAGCACTGAAGGAAATGACCCCGGAGTCCATCATCGAAGAGGTGAAGAAGTCGAATCTGCGCGGCCGCGGCGGCGCGGGCTTCCCCACGGGAATGAAATGGTCCTTCGTGCCCAAAGATTCGCCCAAAGAAAAGTACGTCATCTGCAACGCCGATGAAAGCGAGCCCGGCACTTGCAAAGACCGCCCGCTGATGGAAATGGACCCCCACCAGTTGATTGAAGGCATGGTCATCGCGGGCCGCGCCATCAACTCGCATCAGGGATTCATCTACATTCGCGGCGAATACCGCTACGTCCTGGACATTGCAGACGCCGCTATCGCCGAAGCGTATACCGCCGGCTATCTCGGAAAAAATATTCTTGGCACGGGCTTTGATTTCGACTTGTTGATTCACACCGGCGCGGGCGCCTATGAATGCGGCGAAGAATCCGCGCTGATGGAATCACTCGAAGGCAAGCGCGGCTATCCGCGCATCAAGCCACCTTTCCCTGCCGTCGTGGGACTTTACGGCTGCCCCACCATCATCAATAATGTGGAAACGCTAAGCGCCGTCCCCTCCATCATTGGCGAAGGCGGCGAAGCCTATGCCAACCGCGGCACTCCAAAAAATGGCGGCACGCGCATGCTGTGCATCGCAGGTCACGTCAAAAAGCCCGGGATTTACGAAGTCCCGCTCGGAATGAACATGAAGAAGTTCATTTATGAGGTGGCCGGCGGTATCGCGGAAGGAAAAAAACTGAAAGCCGTTATTCCTGGCGGCAGCTCTTGCCCATTGCTCACCGCCGACGAAGTCGATATCCCCATGGATTACGATTCGCTCGCCAAAGCCGGCTCCATGCTCGGCTCCGGCGGCATGGTCGTGATGGACGAAGACACCTGCATGGTGGACATGGCTCGCCGCATCATGCACTTTTACGCGCACGAATCGTGCGGCTGGTGCATTCCCTGCCGTGAAGGAACCGCGTGGCTGCGCAAGACGCTCGAGCGCTTTCACGCCGGGCTCGGTCGCGAGGAAGACATCGACCTCATCGCCGACCTTGCGAAAAACATGCTGGGCCGCACGTTCTGCCCGCTTGGAGACGCGGCGGCAATGCCGACCATCAGCATCATGAAAAAATGGCGCGGCGAATTTGAAGATCATTTGAAGGGACGTTGCCCTTACAAATCCGCGGGAGCGCTCGTTGGCGCCAGATAGAAAACAAATTTAACGGGCAAAGGGACCGCGTTAGGAATCCATGCCAGACCAGAAACTCATCAAGCTGACGGTAAACGACCGCGAAATTCAGGTGCCGCAGGGTACGCTGGTCATTGAAGCGACGCGGCGGCTCGGTACCGAAGTGCCCTCCTTCTGCTACTACCCCGGACTTTCACTTCAGGCCGCGTGCCGCATGTGCCTCGTCGAAGTCGAGAAGGCGCCGAAACTCCAAACCGCCTGCACTCTCGTTGCAACCGACGGCATGGTCGTTCGCACCGACACCGAGCAAGTCCGCCAGGCCCGCAAGTACATGCTCGAGTTTCTGCTCACCAATCACCCGCTCGACTGCCCCGTCTGCGACAAGGGCGGCGAATGCGAGCTCCAGGACATGGTCTTCCGCTACGGCGCCGACTCCAGCCGCTTCGTCGAAGAAAAAATCCATCGCCCGGAAGAAAAGTGGTCGGAACTCGTTTACTACGACTCTCCGCGCTGCATTTTGTGCTTCCGCTGCGTCCGCGTTTGCGACGAAGGCATGGACGTAAAAGCTCTCGGCGTGGGCATGCGCGGCGCGAACAGTGTCATTATTCCGAATCGCGGCGACCACCTCGAGTGCGAAGAGTGCGGCATGTGCATTGACATTTGCCCGGTGGGCGCGCTCACCAGCGGCACCTATCGCTACAAGACGCGCCCATGGGAAATGCAATACGTCCCCACCGTTTGCGCGCACTGCTCGAACGGCTGCAAGACCACGCTAAGCGTCCGCAATCACGAAATCCTTCGGGCGAACAACCGCGACCTGAGCGGCATCAACAAGGATTTTCTCTGCGTAAAGGGCCGTTTCGGGTTTGATTTCACCAATCACCCCGAGCGCATTCGTCAGCCTCTCGTTCGCAAAGGCGACAAACTGCTCTCCGTCCCCTGGGAAGAAGCCGCGCAAACGGCAGCGACAAAGCTGAAAGCCGCTTACGACGCTGGCACCAAGGAAGCGATCGGCTTCATCGGTTCGAATCGCACTTCCAACGAAGAAAACTACCTGCTCCAGCGCCTGGCGCGCGCAACGTTTGGAACCAACAACATAGATCATCACCGCACCGCCGACTACGCGGGACTCATCACCGCGCTCAGCGATGCCGCCTATTCCCTGCTCACCATGGAACAGCTCTATCAATCCAAAGCTGTGCTGGTCATCGGCAACGATCCTTCGAATCAGAACCCGCTGGTCGCCTGGCAAATCCGCAGCGGCGTACGCCATTTCGGCGCCAAGCTGTTCCTCATCAATTCGAATGAAATCAAGCTCAAGCGCAAAGCCAAACAGTTCGTCAAGGTCGCAGAGGGACAAGAAGCCGCCGTGTTGAAGTGGCTGGCGCACGAAGAAGGCCAGCTCGCGCCGGAATTGGTCGAAAAACTCGTCCAATTGAAAGCCGCGCTCGAAGCGGAAAGCGACGTCGCCATCGTCTTTGGCGCGGAGCTTTCCGGAACCGCCATTGCTACCCTCGTGGCCTTCGGCTCCAAGCTCCCCGGCAAAACGCGCTACATGGCTCTCGGCGATTATTCCAACTCGCGCGGCGCAGCGGACATGGGACTGTTGCCCGACCGCTTCCCCGGCTACCACCACGTGGACGATGCCAACGCCCGCGAATCCTTTGAAAAACTTTGGGGCTGCGTCCTGTCCTCGAAGCCCGGCATGACCGCGCCGCAAATGGTCGAAGCGGCGCAATCCGGAGACTTGAAAGCGCTCTATGTCGTGGGAGCGAATCCCTTCGCACATTTCGGAAGGCCCGGCGAAGGACGCGGGAAACTCGATCTTCTCATCGTGCAGGAAATGTTCTTGACCGAAACGGCCAAAGCCGCCGACATCGTCTTTCCCGCGGCTTCTGGCTACGAAAAAGACGGCACGGTCACCAACACTTCCGGCGAAATTCAATTGCTCCGCAAGGGCGCGGAAGTGATGGGACCTCGCACGGATTTTGATCTGCTCCGCATCCTCTCGCATCAACTCGAAAAGCAGGGCCTCGGCAAAGCGTTCCACTACAAGGCGGTCGGCGCGGTGTTCGAAGAAATTCGTAAGGCCGTCCCCGCCTATAACGTGCCCCTTGCTGGCTTGCTCACCGGCGGCGCGGAAGCCACCCGCGCCCAATTCGCCCGGAACGGCCACAGCCCCTACGACCTCCCCGTCGGACTGATCCGCTCTGCGAACGACAATCTTTTCACCAGCGGCACACTCAGCCGCTGGTGCACCATGATGGAATCTTTGCCCGAGGCGGACGTTTAACTGTGCGCGCGCTCTTAGCCACCAACGCTGAGCTGGCCATCACGATTGTCAAAATCGCCCTGCTGCTATTTATCGTGCTCACCGTGAATGCCTATCTCACCTGGTTCGAACGCAAAGTCGTCGCGCACATCCAATCCCGCTGGGGACCGCACCGCGTCGGCCCGCACGGCCTGCTCCAGCCGTTGGCCGACGGGCTGAAGTTTTTCTTCAAAGAAGATCCCACGCCCGCGGGCGTGGACAAATTCGTATATTACCTCGCCCCGCTGCTGGCTTTGGCGCTCGCGCTGACCTCTATCGCCATCATCCCGTTTGGGCCGGAGCCGCTTCACCTGTTCGGCCGCGACATTTATCTCGGCATCGCTCCCTTCGACCTCAACATCGGCATTCTAGCGCTCTTCGCCATCACCGCGCTCGGCGTCTACGGCGTCGCGCTCGCCGGGTGGTCGTCTAACAGCAAATATCCTCTCCTCGGTGGCCTGCGCAGCTCCGCACAAATGGTCAGCTACGAATTGGCGCTGACCATGTCCGTGGTTGGCGTTCTGTTGATGGCGGGCAGCTTCAACCTGCGCGACATTATCAACGCGCAGGCGCACCATCCCGAATGGGGCATCTTCGGATGGAACCTGTGGCCGCAAATTCTCGGTTTCTTCTGCTTTTTCACCGCGGCCGTTGCGGAAACCAACCGCGTGCCCTTCGACCTTCCCGAAGCGGAATCCGAACTCGTCGCCGGATTCCACACGGAATACGCCAGCTTCAAATTCGCGATGTTTTTCATTGCCGAGTACACCAGCATGATCACGGTCTCCTGCCTCTGCACCATCATGTTTTTCGGCGGATGGCTCTCTCCCTTCCCTTCTTCGTGGACTTTCACCCATTATTTGCCTTCCGTGATTCTGATTCCTTTCGGCTTGTGGGTCATCATGGACGGTCTCCGCTACGAAACAGTTTTCGGCCGACTCGTTTTGCCCGCCGTGGGTACGGCGCTCACGGCGCTCGGCTTGGCTCTCATCGTGCTCTCTCAATTCAACAACTTCATTCAGGCGCCGTTCTGGTTTCTTTCGAAAGTTTTGGTCTTTTTGTTCGTTTATGTCTGGATGCGCGGAACGCTTCCGCGTTTCCGTTATGACCAGTTGATGGCTTTCGGCTGGAAACTCTTGCTACCCGTTTCCATCGTGAATGTCATCCTCACCAGCTTCATCATCCTGGCGAAGATGCAATGGGGTCACCAATGACGACGCCGCTCATCGTTTTCTTCGCCCTTGCGGCCCTCGCCGTGATCGGCGCGGTCAGCCTGATTCTCCAAAAACACCCGATTCACAGCGCGCTTTCGCTCATCGTCGTGATGGTCGCGCTCGCCGGATTGTATTTGCTGATGGGCGCGGAGTTCGTCGCCGCGGTCCAAATCATCGTTTACGGCGGCGCGATTATGGTGCTCTTCGTTTTCGTCATCATGCTTCTGAATGCAGGCGTCGAAGAGCACACGAGCCTCTCGAAACTGGCCGGCCCGCCGGGACTGCTGCTCGTCGCGGCGCTCGCTGGATTCGTCGCGGCGACAATTGCCAGATCTGGGGCAAGCGTACAAACCACAGCGCAAACCGGCGCGCTCTCTTCCACCAAAGGCATTTCCGAAATGGTCTTCAAAGATTTCGTCTATCCGTTTGAATTGACATCGTTTCTCATCCTGGTGGCGATTCTGGGCGCGGTTGTCCTGGCGCAGCGGGAGAAAAGCTGAGATGGTCCCCACGAATTACTACGTCATCCTGAGCGCGATACTGTTCGGCCTCGGCGTGTTCGCCTTCATCTTCAAGCGCAACGTTATCACCATTTTCATGTCCATCGAGCTGATGCTCAACGCCGTGAATTTGGCGTTCGTTGCCTTCAGCCAGGCGCTCGGCAAACTCGACGGACAGGTTTTTGTCTTGTTTGTAATTGTGGTCGCGGCAGCGGAAGCTGCCGTCGGCCTGGGAATCATCATTCTGATTGCGCGCAACCGGCAAACGCTCAACGTCGAGCGCGTGGACTTGCTCAAACTGTGATGCCCGAACAACCGATTCTCCATTCCCTATGGATTGTCCCGCTGCTGCCGCTGCTCGGTTCGGCGGTCAACGGGCTCTTTGGCGCGAAGTGGCCCAATAAATACGTCACCGCGACGGCCATCACCTCTACCGGACTTTCGTTTCTCTTTGCGCTCGAAGCCGTCCGCGAATTTTTTGGATCGGGGCAAGCGCTCTTTCGCAAGGAATTCTTCACCTGGATTGCCGCCGGCAATTTCCGCGCTGGCTTCGATCTCCAAATGGATCAGCTCACGGTGGTCATGGTGCTGGTGGTCACCGGCGTCGGCTGGCTTATCCACATTTACGCCACCGGCTACATGGCGCATGAAGGCGGCTACTACCGCTTTTTCTCTTATCTGAATTTGTTCATGTTCTTCATGCTGATTTTGGTGCTTGCCGCGAATTACGTTCTGCTGTTTGTCGGCTGGGAAGGCGTCGGTCTTTCGAGTTATCTGCTCATTGGTTTTTGGTTCTTGAAGAAATCCGCTTCGGATGCGGGCAAAAAAGCGTTCATCGTCAATCGCATCGGCGATTTCGGCTTCATGCTTGGCATGTTTCTGCTTTTCCGCGCCTTCGGAACTCTCGATTTCCAAACGCTGTTCACCAAAGTGGGAGCCTGGCAGCCAGATGCCATGGGCCGGTTCGGAACCCTGACGATTGCGTGTTTGCTCCTTTTCATGGGCGCGACCGGAAAATCAGCGCAGCTTCCGCTGTACGTCTGGCTGCCCGACGCGATGGAAGGGCCGACCCCGGTCAGCGCATTGATTCACGCCGCAACGATGGTCACTGCTGGCGTCTACGTCGTCGCTCGCTCGCACATTTTGTTCACGTATTCGCCCACAGCGATGCTGGTCGTCGCGATTGTGGGCTGCACCACCGCATTTTTCGCGGCAACCATCGGCCTCGTGCAAACCGACATCAAGAAAGTTCTCGCGTACTCGACCGTCAGCCAGCTTGGCTACATGTTTCTTGCCTGCGGCGTCGGCGCATTTACGGCAGGTATTTTTCACTTGATGACGCACGCGTTCTTCAAAGCATTGCTCTTCCTCGCCGCCGGCTCCGTGATCCACGCTATGGGGGGCGAGCAGGAAATGCCCAAGATGGGCGGCCTGGGCAAAAAGATTAGGTGGACTTCCTACACGATGCTTATAGCCACACTGGCTATCGCCGGGATTCCGCCTTTCGCCGGTTTCTTTTCAAAGGATGCGATTTTGTTTGCCTCCTTCCAGAGCGAAACGGGCGGCCGCATCCTTCACGGTTTTGGCCTGCTCACCGCGTTGCTCACGGCGTTTTACATGTTCCGTTTGATTTTTCTCACCTTCAGCGGCAAGCCACGCTTTGACGAAAAGAAAGTTCACGTCCACGAATCGCCCTGGAGCATGCTCGGGCCGCTGGTGGTTCTCGCAATCCTCTCCGTGATAGGCGGCTGGTTTGCGCTGCCAACGTTCTTCCAAGGGCCAGACTATTTCGCGAATTTCCTCGCGCCCGTTTTCGGCGGCGCGCACGAAGCCGCGCAGGCAGCCACCGAAGCTGCGACGCATCAGCTCGAACTGCTTCTCGCGGGTGTGGCCTTTGGCACCGCGCTGATTGGTATCGCAATCGCCTACTGGGTGTATCTCAGGAATCCGCGCAAGCCGGATGATCTCGCGAGATCTATGAAGCCGGCATACACGCTGCTGCTGAACAAATATTACGTTGACGAACTTTACGCTGCCGCCGTGGTTCGGCCGTTGCTCTGGCTTTCGACGAACGTGTTCTGGAAAGCTGCCGACGTCGCGGGAATCGATGGCACCGTCAATGGAATCGCGCACGGTGCGGCAGCCATTGGCGACGGCGTGCGGCACTCGCAGTCCGGAAACACACGCAGTTACGCCGTGTGGGTCGTCGCCGGCGCGATTGTCGTCCTCGCGGTCATTTTCTTCTGGCCCGGCGCCACCAAAACAATTTGGGGGCTGGTGCGCTGATGCTCTCCGGCGGACATTTGCTTTCGGTGCTCATCTTCTTCCCCGCTGTGGGCGCGGTGGCGCTGATGATGCTGCGCGGCGACGACCACAAATTCATCCGCTCCATCGCCATGCTCGTCTCCGTCGCGGAATTTATTTTCTCGCTGCTCCTGTTGCGCGGCGTGCCCATCGGCGCTGCCGGATACCAGCTCGAAGAGTTCGCCCAATGGATCCCCGTGCCTCCTATTCACTATCACCTTGGCGTAGATGGCATCAGCATGTTTCTCGTGCTACTAACCACGTTCCTAACTCCCATCTCGGTTTTGGCTTCGTGGAACAGCATCCAGCATCGCGTGAAAGAATTTTTTGTGATGCTGCTGATGCTCGAAGTGGGCGTTGTCGGCGTTTTTCTCTCGCTCGACATGTTCCTCTTCTTTCTCTTCTGGGAACTGATGTTGATTCCCATGGCCCTCCTCATCGGCATCTGGGGCCACGAGCGCCGCGTCTATGCCGCCGTGAAGTTTGTTCTCTACACGATGGCTGGCTCGATCCTGATGCTCGTCGGCATCATCTGGCTTTACAACGCCACGGGCACATTTGATTTGCCGACCATTCAACAAATTCTGGCGAATAGCCAGATCATTTTGGAGCCGCGAACGGAGATGCTGCTTTTTCTGGCGTTCTTCGTTGCGTTCGCTATCAAGGTTCCGCTCTTCCCCCTGCATACCTGGCTGCCGGATGCGCACGTGGAAGCTCCCACCGCAGGCTCGGTGATGCTCGCGGGCGTGCTGCTGAAACTTGGCACTTACGGCATGATGCGTTTCTGCCTGCCGCTGTTTCCGGAAGCGACGCATCGCGCAGCGCGCTGGGTCGCCGTGCTGGCAATCATCGGAATTATTTACGGCGCGCTGGTCTCTCTGGCGCAGCCGAACCTGAAAAAGCTGGTCGCGTATTCTTCCGTGAGCCACCTCGGCTTCGTGGTGCTCGGCATTTTCGCCTTCCACAACATTTCCATGCAGGGCGCGGTTTACCAGATGCTGGCGCATGGAATTTCCACCGGCGCGCTGTTTTTGCTTGTCGGTATGCTCTACGACCGGCGGCACACTTTTGAAATCAGCGAGTTTGGCGGGCTTTCGACGCCCATGCCGAAGCTCGCGGCGTTTTTCCTTTTCGTCGCGCTCTCCTCGCTGGGCCTGCCCATGCTCAACGGGTTCGTTGGCGAATTTCTGATTCTGCTCGGAACCTACCAGCGTCACTGGGGCTGGTCCGCATGGGCCGCGCTCGGCGTGATTCTCTCCGCGTGCTACTTGCTTTGGTCCTACCAGCGCGTGTTCTTCGGCGAAATCACTGTGGAGAATAACAAAACACTGCCCGATGCTTCGGTCCGCGAAAAATGGATCCTCGCCACGATGGCGGTCGTCACGCTGTGGATGGGCATCGGGTCACCATTCATTACTCGGCGCACCGCATCCGCCACGCAAACGGTGATGGACCAGGTGGAACCGCAGCGCGCTTACGAAGCCGCGGCGCCCGCCAGTACGAAGCCACAAGCAAAAATTGTTTCTGCCAGCGCGAAGCCGCAAGAAATGAACGTTTCTATCAGCGTAAAAACGCAAGCACAGAGTCCTTCTTCGACCGCTACGGCAGCGATTTCCGCAGAAAGGTTCGGAATCCGCTAAATGTTTCCTCAAGCCATCGACTTGCAACGCGTGCTGCCCGAACTGATCTGGTGCGGCTTCGGCGTGCTGGTGATGCTGTTGCAGCCGTTCGTGCGCAGCCGTCAATTTTTCACCTTTGTCGCACTGCTCGGCTCGCTCGCGGGAACGGTTGCTGCGTTTACTTCGTTCGTTCACGGCGGACCGGGCTTCTTCGGACTTGTGCAATCGGATGCGTTCAGTTTCTTTTTCCGTTTGCTTGTGGGCACCGTTTCGTTTCTTGTTGTGCTAGCCGCCGGACCCTACCTGGACCGCGAAAAACTGCCTATCGCCGAATTTTACGCGCTGCTGTTTTTTGCCACCGCCGGAATGGGCGTGCTGGCTTCCGCGCAGGAACTGCTCACCGGATTTATCGGCCTCGAGATGAGCTCGATTTCGAGTTACGTCCTTGCCGGTTACCGGCGCGATTCGCTGAAGTCCAGCGAATCGGCAATGAAATATTTCCTGCTCGGCTCGTTTGCGACGGCGTTTTTCCTTTACGGCATCGCGCTGGTTTACGGCGCGACAGGTACGACGCTGCTGGGCAAAATGGCCGAAGCGAATGTGGCCACAACCGGCACGCTTTTGAAGCTGGGCCTCGCCATGATTTTGATCGGCCTCGGCTTCAAAGTCGCCGCGGCGCCATTCCAGGTGTGGACGCCGGACGTCTACGAAGGGGCGCCCACGCCAGTCACAGCACTTTTGTCCGCGGGACCGAAAGCAGCCGCGTTTGCGTTGCTGCTGCGCATTTTCGCGACGGTGCCCGCGGCGACGCAGTATTGGTTCTGGGCGTTCTGGTTGCTCGCGGCGCTGACGATGTTCGCGGGCAACCTTGGCGCGCTGGTGCAAACCAACATAAAGCGCCTGCTGGCATACAGCTCGATCGCGCACGCCGGATACATCCTGGTCGCGTTTGCCGCGGTCACTTCGATGGCGCAAGGCGGGTCGGCGGAAGCGGCGCCGGCTTATGCGGCAGTACTGTTTTACCTCCTGAGCTACGCGCTGGTGAAGCTCGGCGCGTTCACCATCGTTTCGCAACTCGGCGGCTTTGGCGAAAAGAACCTGTCGCTTGACGACTACGCGGGACTTTCGCAACGCCAGCCGTTTGTCGCGGCGATGCTGAGCATTTACCTGCTGTCGCTGCTCGGGTTACCGGTCACCGCCGGCTTCTTCGGCAAGTTCTACATTTTCAAAGCGGCGGTAAATTCGCACCTGATTTCGCTCGCCGTGCTGATGGCCATCAATAGCGTGATCGGCGCTTACTACTACTTGCGCGTCATCGTCGTGATGTACATGCGCGAGCCGAGCGCGGAAGCTGCGGCAGCTGGCCCGGTAGCCTTCCCCCTAGCCGTGAACGCCGTCCTTCTGGTGACCTTCGTTGGCACTATCCTGTTTGGCGTGTACCCGAATCCCGTTATCAATTTCATCCTGCGGCCCGACCTGCTCGGGCACTAGTCCTGCAGCCAGTCTCCCGAGGTAAGCTCGATCGCCTTCCACGCGCAACCGCCGGACTTACCACCAGACCTTTGATGGATACGGACTTCGCGGTCAATTGCCCACTCGCCCAGCACCGTCCATCACGTTGTGAAGAGGACTTGCACCTCCAAGCGATCGAGCATGCTCGGCACACAAAAGAGGCCCGGAGGCTGGGCCTTCCGGGCCACAATTCAACTCACACGCTGGTTACTTCACTTTGAGAATGATCATCAAGAATGTGAACAGAACTAGCGTTTCCACGAACGCCAGGCTGAGCAGCATCGGAGTAAAAATGCTTCCCGCTGCGCTAGGGTTGCGTGCGATGCCCTCAAGCGCTGCCGCGCCGATTCTTCCCTGCGCCAGACCGCAGCCGAACGCCGCGATACCCATACCGAATGCCGCGGCGATCCACAGAGCGGAATGGCCCTCTCCTCCTCCTGTGGTACTTCCCTGCGCAAAGGCCGCAGGTGCAAACACCATGGCGGCGATCAACACCATCAACAACACACTCCACTTCTTCATCACTGCCTCCTTTGTGAATGCCGCCAGGAGGTGGTTCCCGGACAACGAGCAGCCGGTCTCACACTGGAGCGGCAATTGCCGGCAACCTTCACCGGCAAATATCTGCCTAATGCTCTTCGGCCGTGGCCATCCCAAGATAAGAGGCCGGAAGGACCGTGAAGAGAATGGTCTGAACAAAAGCCACAAGGATATGGAGGGCAATGAATATGAGAGGAATCAACGCCGGAAAGATTCCCAGGAGGACACCGCCAACGGGAGATTTATCCCAGACTAGAGTCGTAGTCTGCGCCAGCAGGCTCAGGAACAGGACATAAATCATGTCGCTAGCGAAGATGTTGGCGTAAAGACGAACAGTCAAAGAGAGGACTCGCGCCAAGGTACTAATGATCTCGACCGGCATAATCAGCCAAGCAATCCACCACTTGGTTCCTGCCGCGAAGTGCGCGAGGTATTTCAGAGGGCCGTGGTGGCGAATCCCCTGCCAGTTGAAATAGAGGAAGACGATAGTGGCGCACGCCAAAGGCACGGTTACATTTCCGGTCGGCGCGGAGAACAAGGGAAATAGACTAAACAGGTTCGAGAAAAGAATGAAAAGACTGATGGTTCCGATAACGTAAATGTAAGAGCGGGCATGCTTGCCGGCGCCTTCGTCGAGAATATCTTGGATGCCCAATCGCATCGGATTGGTGATCAACATTTCCGCGACCTGCTGCATGGCACCCGGTTTTTCAACTGAAAGACGGGACCTCAAGATCAGAGCAAGCACCATGACAAAAATTACCACTAAGGCGCCCATCACGACGTGCTGCGGGATAGGCGTGTCCGGGTTCTCAGGCTGGATGTGAAGGAATTGAAGGATTGTAAGCGCCAATAGCCCGAGGTAATGATTTACGAGGTGAGTGATCGGACTGAGATTCTCTTCCATCTTTTGCGCGCCCGTGACGAATTAGGCTCCTCGTCTTACCGATTGCAGGATTTCCCACACACTTGCCACGATTGTTGCAGCTACAAAAGAACACAAACCTAGTGCAATGCTTACAAGCGGGACGTGCAGGAAGTTAAAAATAACATACACTGCCCCCCCTATCAAGAAGTAGCGGAAAACCGCAATCAAGTAAGTCGCTGAATGACCGCGAGGTTTTTCGGTGTCCGCCTGCCCAGCCGGCCTCGAAGTGAAGGCCTTGACTCCCGCTTTCAGCCAACGAAAATTGAGCCACGCCAAGGCAGAACCTGCGATCAGGCCTTCCGCCCAGTCTAATCTCTGGAACAACACGGCGGTAATCGCGCTGGTCAACCCAAACGTAGGAATCAAATAGGCGATTCGGCGTACAGTTCTTTCTCCGACCGGAAGGCTGACGGCGGGCTCAGTGGCGGGACTTGTCATCATTACCGCTCGAGTCTTTGGGGCGAAACCTACGCATAATCTCGAGAATTCCTCCTGCAAAACCGAAGCCCCCAAAGAGAACCATTAACCATGGGCTTGTGTGAAGCCACTGGTCGAGGAAATAGCCAATTAGACCGCCCACGGCGACAGCTGCTACGAATGTAAATGGCAGCTCCATCGCGTTGGCAAGTTGGGTGGAAGTATTTTGCGCCTTTTGGAGAGGTGGCGCAGGCGATTGCCGATCTGGCTTATTGTCCGAACGCATATTGAGCGAGCCGGGTGAACGGCTCAGGATACAACCCGGCGGCGAGGGTGACAAACACCGCGACGGCGAGCGCGACGGCCTGCGCGTTGCTTATGACGGGGCGCGGGGCTTCGCCGGGGGCTTTGAGCCAGGCGTGGACGACGATGCGGAAGTAGTAGTAAAGGGCGGGAACGATATAGAGAACAGCGAAGACCGCCAGTACGGGATGATGCGTTTCGATGAGCGAGAGGAAGATGAAGTACTTGCCCATGAAGCCGGCGGTGGGAGGAATCCCGGCGAGCGAAAGCATGAAGATGAGGAGCAGCATGGCGGCGGCGGGGCTGCGCTGGTATAGACCATTTAGATCTTCGAGTTCTTCGCCGATGAGGCCCTTCTGTCGCAGGACGATAACCACGGCGAAGGCTCCCGTAGTCATAAACACATAGGCGAATAGATAAAAGGCGATTCCCGTTGTGCCAGTTTTGTTGAGCTGAGTCCCCTCCGCAGAAAAAGCGCCGACGACACCAAGCAGAATGTATCCGACGTGCGAAATGGAGGAATACGCAAGCAACCGCTTTATGTTCGTCTGTGTCAGCGCAGCCAGATTGCCCCAAGTCAAGGAAGCGACGGCAACGCCAGCCACTAAGTAGACCCACTCGATTCGCGAAATCGTAAAGACGTTAAGAAATAGCCGCAAGAGCAAGGCAAAACTTGCCGTTTTGGAAGCCATGCTTACGTACGTAGTGACAGGAGTTGGCGCACCTTCATAAACATCGGGCGCCCACTGATGAAACGGAACGGCCGCGACTTTGAAAAAGAGGCCAACGGCCACCAAAACAAAAGCCAGGACGGGGAGCAGTTGTAAGAGGACGGGGTCGAAGCTCAGAGCAATGGGCAGACTTTTCTGCAACGATTGCCGCATGGCTTCACCCTGGACTCCAGCTAAATGGCTTACAGCAACCGCATGGGCCAAATCTCTCAACTGCCCCAATCTTGTCCCAATGCGATCCACATTGGTGGAAGCAGTCAGGCCATACAGAAAAGAGAACCCGTAGGCGAGTATTCCCGAACTGAACGCGCCGAGGAGGACGTACTTCAGGGCGGCTTCGTTCGAGCGCTTTTCGCGGCGCAAGAAGCCGGTGAGGACATAGAAGCTAAGGGCCATGGTTTCGAGGCCGAGGAACATGACGATGAGGTCGTAGCCGGAGGCCATGAACATCATGCCGACGCAGGCAAAAAGCAGCAATGCGTAATACTCGCCTTCCTGCTCTTGTTCAATTTCGAGAAACTTGACGGAAAGCAGAATCACGAGCGCGGTGGCGGCGAGAAAGAGCGCGGCGAAGAAAAGAAAGAAGGGGTCCACGATGACGGAGCCCTGAAATCCAGAGAGCGGGCCATTCGAAGCGACGGGAACCCGCAGCTCCCAGACCGTGTAAGCGCTGAAAATGGTTCCAAGCAGCGCTATGCCGGCGTTGAAGTATCTTTCTTTCACGCCCAGCGTGAAATCAATCAGCAGGATTCCCAAGCCGAAAAGAGTCAATTCGATTTCAGGAAGAATGAGATGGCCTTCTCCCCGGAGGTATTCCGTAAGCGCATTGATGATGGGAATGTGCATAGGCGTTTGGGCTTATTTTGCCTCCGCCACGACGGCAGGATTTGGCGCGGGCGCCAATTTCGCGCGTTCCTGCTGATAAAAGCCGGGATTCACTTGCTCGACGATTTTCTGCACGGGCTTTTCAATGAGGGCGAAGAAGGGCTTGGGATAGATGCCGATCCAGAACGCCAGAGCGACGAGCGGAAGGAGCGTGGCCATTTCGCGGAGATTCAAATCCGACATTTTTTCGTTGGCTGGGTTTGTGACGGGGCCGAACATGACCCGCTGGTAGAGCCAGAGCAAGTAGGCCGCGCCGAGAATGACGCCGAGCGTGCCCCAAGCCGCCCAGTATTTGTTCACTTGAAATGCGCCCTGGAGAATCGTGAATTCTCCGATGAAGCCGTTCAGGAGCGGCATGCCGAGAGAGCTGAGGCTGATGATGAGATAGACGGCGGCGAAATTCGGCATAGGCGTGGCCAGGCCGCCGAACTCGGAAATGAGGCGCGTGTGGCGGCGCTCGTAAAGCACGCCGACGATCAAGAAGAGCGCGCCGGTGGAGATGCCGTGATTAATCTGCTGAAGGACGCTGCCGGCGAGGCCGTTGGGGGTGAGCGCAAAAATTCCCAGGGTACAAAACGCGAGGTGGCTGACGGAGCTGTAGGCGATGAGGCGCTTCATGTCTTTTTGCATGAGGCAGACGAGCGCGCCGTAGACGATGCCGATCAGCGAGAGGACGATGACGATTTGAATGATGCGCGAGCGGAGCGGGCCGTCGCCGGGAAGCAGGGGCAGCGAGAAACGGATGAAGCCGTAAGTGCCCATCTTCAACAAAACGCCGGCCAGGATGACGGAGCCTGCTGTGGGGGCTTCGGTGTGCGCGTCCGGCAGCCAAGTGTGAAACGGGAACATGGGGACTTTGATGGCGAAGGCGAAGAAGAAACCCCAGAAGAGCCAGACTTTCAATGGGTCGGAAAAATGTTGAGCGGCGTCTAACAGCGTTGGAACGTCGAATGTGCGGGTCGCACCTGGTGCCACAGGAGCGTAGAAGTACAGCGCCAAAATCGCTAGCAGCATGACGACCGAGCCGGCGAGCGTGTACAGGAAAAATTTGATGGCGGCGTAGAGGCGGCGGTCGCTTCCCCAGACGCCGATAAGGAAGTACATGGGAACGAGCATCACTTCCCAGAAAACGTAAAAGAGGAAAAAGTCGAGCGAGACGAAAACGCCGATCATGCCGGTCTGCAGAAGCAGAAGCAGGATGTAGTATTCCTTGACGCGCGTGTGAATAGCGCTCCAAGAAGAGAGAATGGCGATCATACCGAGGAAGGTGGTGAGCATGACCAGCAGCAAGCTGATGCCGTCAATGCCGAGGTGGTAGCGGGCGCCGATGGAAGGAATCCAGGAGGCGTTTTCTTCGAACGAGAATCGGCCTGCACCAGTCCACCAGCGGACCAGCGGAATGGAAACGAGGAAACCGAGGACGCCGAAGATGTTGGCGGCGATCTTGTGCGCCGTCTCCGACTGGCGGGGGATGAACAACATGAGAATCGCACCCACGAGCGGGGTGAAGAGCACTACGGTCAAGATGTGATTTGCAAAAAAGTCCATGCTCGCCTCTTATGCCTTCCCGCTACTTTGAAGAAAAAGCAGATTCCTCGCTCCGCAAAAACACCCGGAGCGCAAAAAGCGCGCTGCGCTCGGAATGACGCCTCTGGGAGTTCTCCATGTATGACTCATCGGGCAGCTCCGCGCAGCACTACATGGAGGTGTTGTTCGTAATACGCCAGAAGAATCGCCAGCCCTACGAGAATCAACAGCGCGTAACTGGAAAATGTTCCTGTTTGCAGGAAGCGGATAGGAAAGCTGAGGAGCTGTGTCAGCTTGGCGCCAAAGTTGAGCAGACCGTCGATGATCCACTTGTCCCACCACATGGAGAGCGTTGACGTGAAGCGCGCGAGCCATCCGGCGCCATCCACGCCGACGCCGTCGATGACTTTGGCGTCGAACTTGCCGAGCAGCGTGCCGAGGTCCTTGGTGCGATTGACGAATGCGGCGTCATAGATCTCGTCGACGTAGTACTTGTGGAACAGAAGGTCATAAAGCCCGGGGAATTTGGGCGCGGCAGAGCGCTTGGAACAGTAGAACTCATAGGCCAGCCAGAAACCGAGCGCGATGACGGCAAGAGAAGCGAACATGAGGCCGATTTCCTTGGCGACAGCGTGGTGGGCAATCCTCACCGCGCCCGTTTCGGGAGTGACGCCAGTCAAAACCGGCTCGAGGAAGCGCTCGAAACGATTTTCGCCCCCGAGGACGGCCGGCCATCCAATCCATCCACCGACGGCGGAAAGACTAGCAAGCATCAGGAGCGGGATAGTCATGGGAGGGGGCGATTCGTGGATGTGCTTTTCCACGTGGTCATCGGCGCGGCAGTGGCCAATGAAGGTAAGGAAAAAGAGCCGGAACATGTAGAACGCGGTCAGACCGGCGGTGATGAAACCAACGACCCAAAGGACGAAGAAGCGGTCGAAAGCGCGGCCGAGAATCTCGTCCTTGCTGAAGAATCCCGCGAAAGGGAAAATTCCTGCGATGGCCAAGGTGGCGATTCCGAAGGTTCTGGCGGTGGTGGGGATTCTGCTCCAAAGACCGCCCATTTTGCGGATGTCCTGCTCGCCCGACATGGCGTGAATGACGCTACCCGCGCCGAGGAACAAAAGCGCTTTGAAGAAAGCATGCGTCGTGAGATGGAAGATTCCGGCGGCGAACGCACCAACGCCGAGGGCGAGAAACATGTACCCGAGCTGGGAGATGGTGGAATAGGCAAGGACTTTCTTGATGTCGTTCTGCACCAGCGCCATGGAGGCAGCAAAAACCGCAGTGACAGCGCCGACAACCGCAACGACGTCGAGGGCGAAGGGCGTAAGCTGATAGAGGGCGTTCATGCGCGTGACCATGTATACGCCCGCGGTGACCATGGTGGCGGCGTGGATTAAAGCGCTGACGGGCGTGGGGCCTTCCATGGCGTCGGGGAGCCAGACGTAGAGCGGGACTTGCGCGGATTTTCCGCAGGCGCCGACAAAAAGCAACAACGCTATGGCGGTGAAGACGGGAGCTCCGTAGGCCAGTGCGTGCGAGCCAAGAGCGATTTCGAGAGCCTGGCGAATTCCGGAATCGGCCGCGACGTTCGTTAGTCCCACGGAAGTGAAGCGAATCGTGCCGAACGTGACGGCCGTTAAGAGGATGCCAAGAATGAAGCCCGCGTCGCCGATACGATTCACGATGAAGGCCTTTTTGCCGGCGTCGGACGCGGATTTCTTCAGGAAATAAAATCCGATCAGCAGGTAGCTACACAGCCCCACTCCTTCCCAGCCCACGAACATGAGTAGCATATTGTTCGCGAGGACGAGCGTCAGCATGGAGAACATGAAAAGGTTCATATAGCCGAAGAAGCGGTAGTAGCCGCCTTCGTGGCCCATGTAGCCGATGGAGTAGATGTGAATGAGGAAGCCGACGCCGGTGACGACGAGCACCATGACGGAAGAAAGCGGGTCGAGGAGATAGCCCCAGTCGGCGGTGAAGCGAATCAGGTGGCCGCTGCTCAACTGCATTTGGCCGGGGGTAAGCCATTCGAAAAGGATGTGCTGGGCGACACGATATTCGGGATCGGCGGAGAGCAGCTGGGTGACGGCGCCCATGGCGAAGACGAAGGACAATCCCACGCTGCCGACACAGAGGACACTGACGGCGGCGTTGGGAAGGCGGCGGCCCAGGAAAAGCATCAGCGCCGCGGTTACTAACGGAAACAGCGGGATGAGCCACAGATGCTCGAGAAAATATCCCGTTGGCGTCATGCGGGCGCGTTTCCTTGCGCGGTCACTTCGATTTCGTTGAGCATCATTTCTCTGCCAGGGTCCCTGCTCGAGGCTACCATTTCAGCAAATCCATTTCGTCTTCCAAAACCGTTTCACGGTTTCGGAAAAAGGCGATGATGATACCGAGCCCAACTGCGGCTTCTGCCGCTGCGTCCGCGATGATGAAGAGGGCGAAAACCTGGCCCGCGACGTCGCCGTACAAGCGAGAAAAAGCCACAAGATTGATGTTGACGGCGTTCAAAATGAGTTCGATGGACATCAAAATCACGATTACGTTGCGGCGCGTGACCACGCCAATCACGCCGATGATGAAGAGCGCGAGGCCGAGAAAAAGATAATGTCCAATCGGAAGCATGGTTTCCTTAGGTCCTCTTCTTTGCCATTACGACTGCTCCGATCATGGCTACGAGCAACAAAACCGAAGCGATTTCGAATGGCAACAAATAGGACGAAAACAAACTTCTAGCGAGTTCCTCGGAATTGGGCGGCAACTTGTCCACAGGCACTGCGGCGAGGACGGGCACTCCCTGACCCGGCATTTTGCCGGTGGACCATAGCATCAGGCCCACCTGCGCAGCGAGCGCGAGCGAGATGAGCAACGCAACCCATTTTTGCCTGGCGAATTGCAATTGGCGCACCGCGACGTCCAGATTCACCAGCATGATGACGAAAACGAAGAGCACCATAATGCCGCCGACGTAAAGAATGATTTGCGCGATGAAGAGAAATTCCGCGCGGAGCTGGAGGAAGATTCCTGCGGTGGCGAGGAGCGCAGTAATCAGAAAGATCGCGCTGTGGACGACGTTGCGGCGCGTGACGGTCAGGATCGCGCTGATGACCGCGATTGCTGCGAAAAAGTAGAAGATGACTTGATCAAGCATAGGAATCCGGCGCGGCGCCGCTGGCTTTTTGCGGCTCGCTCTTTTGCCCCGCAGCCAAAATGAAAAGCGCGATGATCAGCGCGATGATAGACGCGGGGATGGTGGTCAGAAGCAGCGCCGAGTCTGTCAAATTGAAGTATTGGCCCGCGATCATGGCAATGCCGATGAGCAGAACGTTGATGATAGAGAGAGGAATCAGGAAATGCCAGCCGAGGTGCATCAGCTGGTCGAAACGGTAGCGTGGGAGAGTGAAGCGCAGCCACATGAAGAAATAAATGTACAGGCTCACCTTGAAGATGAACCAGAATGCGCCCAAGATTCCGTCATGGAACGGTTTCACGGCAGGCACAAGCATCGGCGCGACTAGAACCAAGGCGACGGCAAAACACAGGCCTGCTACAGCCAGCATGAAGAGTTGCTGGACCCGAGTGGGCTGCTTGGGTGCGCGCATGACGCAATACGCGGCAACGGCAATCACTGACAAGGGCGGTAGAAAATCGAGGAAGTTGAGCCAGGTCGTTCTGGGGAAGGGCCGCAGCCAGCCACCGAGGAATAAAGTAGTCGCGACAGAGGCCACAACAATCATGTTCGTGTATTCCGCAAGAAAATAGAGCGACCAACGGAAGCCGCTGAATTCGGTCATGTAACCGGCCACCAATTCGGACTCCGCTTCCGGCAAATCAAAAGGCGCGCGGTTGGTTTCCGCGATCGAGGCGACCAAGTAAGTGAAGAACGCCACGGGCGCGAGCAATCCGAACCAAATGCCCTGATCCTTCTGCGCTTGGACAATCGAGGTGATGTTCAATGTGCCGGCGAAGAGGAGTCCGCAAACCAGCGCCATACCGGCCGCGGTTTCGTAGCTCACCAGTTGCGCGGAGCTGCGAAGAGCGCCGATGAGCGAATAATGGCTGTTCGAGGCCCAGCCGCCGAGTACGATGCCGAAAATTCCCAAGGCGCTGACGCCGACGACAAAAAGAATTCCAATGTTGATGTCTTTGGCGATTTGGAACGCGGGACCGATTGCCAGCCCGGCCATCGCCAGCAATGCTGCCGCCACGGAGAGGACCGGCGCGAGCCAGAAGACCAGCTTGTCTGCGTCTTCGGGAATGATGTCTTCTTTAATGAGGAGTTTCACGGCGTCCGCAATGGGCTGAAGCAAACCGTGGGGTCCCACACGCATTGGCCCGAGGCGCGCTTGCATGTCGGCCATGATTTTGCGTTCAACCAGCACGATGTAGCCGGCAACGAGCGGAAGGATCGCGACAACTGCCAAGCTGCAGAGGAGCGGCGCCCAGTATTGCTTCATAAATTCCAATGTGGCTTGCGTAACAGCTTGCATTAGTGACCTGTCACCCCTAAAGACTGCGCGCCCCTGGTATTTGCGGGCACCCAACCGCGGCGGGATAAACCCGCCACTACCGGTCCACTTCCCCGAGAACGATGTCCAGTGTTCCAATGATGGCCACCACATCGGCCACCAAATGCCCCCGAGCCATCTGGTCAAATGCCTGCAGATTCACGAAGGAGGGCGGTCGGATGCGCACGCGATACGGCTGCACCGTTCCGTCGCTGATGACGTAGTAGCCCAGCTCTCCTTTGGGCGCTTCAATCGAATGATAGACTTCGCCTGGCGGCGGCTTCAGAACCTTGCCGACTTTGGCCATGATCGGGCCGCTGGGAATATTTTCGATGGCTTGCAGACAGATCAGGCGCGACTGGCGCATTTCTTCCATCCGGACGAGGTAGCGATCAAAGGTATCGCCTGTGGCACCGACAGGAATTTCAAATTTGTATTGGTCGTAGGCGGCGTAGGGCATCGCTTTGCGAATGTCCCACTTCACGCCGCTGGCCCTCAGGACCGGCCCCGTTGCGCCTATCGCGATGGCGTCAGCCGCCTTCAAAATTCCGACGCCCTTGGTGCGGCCCAGCCAAATGCGGTTTTGCGTCAGCAATTCTTCGTAATCGTTGGTACGGGAGTCGAAAGCTTTGCAAAAGCGCTCGACGTCTTTTTCGAGCGTGTCGTAGGCTTCATACTGGAGCCCGCCGATGCGAAACGCGTGCGTGGTCAGGCGCGCGCCGCAATATTTCTCGAAAATCTTGAGAATTTCTTCGCGCTCGCGGAAGCAATAGAAGAGCGGCGTGAGCGCGCCGATGTCCAGCGCATGCGTTCCAAGCCACAACAAGTGGCTGGCGATGCGCTGAAGTTCTGTCAAGATCGTTCGAATGACCCTGGCGCGCGGCGGCGCCTCCACCATCAACAATTTCTCGATGGCTTCGCAGTACCCCAGCCCGTTGCTGACGGCCGCGACGTAATCCATGCGGTCGACGTAGGGGGCGAATTGCTGATAGGTGCGATGCTCGGCGATTTTCTCCACGCCCCGATGCAAATAACCGATCATGCATTCGGAGCCAATCACGCGCTCGCCATCTAGCTTGAGCTTCACGCGCAGCACGCCGTGCGTGGACGGATGCTGCGGCCCCATGTTTAGGACAAGTTCGTCCGCACCCAGCAGCGTTTGCCGCTTATCGCGCTCGTCGGTTGTGGTGTCCGTGCCCATGCTCGTTATTGACCGCTTTCAATGCCCAGGTTGTCCTTCACCCAAATGGTGTCCTGCTCGATGATGTCGTAGTCCTTGCGCAGTGGATAGCCCTGCCACTCGTCGGGCAATAAGATGCGCCGCAAGTCGGGATGGCCGGCGAAGACGATCCCATACATGTCAAAGGCTTCTCGTTCCAGCCAATTGGCCGTGGGCCAAACTCCTGCGACGCTCGGGGCTTGTTCGCCATCTCCGGCATGCGCTTTCAAACGCAATCGCTCGTTCTTCGCGAAGGAATAAAGGTTGAGTACGACGTCGAAACGCTTCTCGCGCTTCGGCCAATCCACTGCGGTCAAGTCAGAAAGCAATTCGAATTTCTCATCATCACGCAGATACTGCGCAACCTCGGCCAGCTTTCCACACTCGACGGTGAGAATCGCCTGCTTGCGGTCTTCAATCGCCTCGACGAGCGCCGTCCCAAATTTCGCGCGAACGCGACCGACCAACTCATTGTTGAGCGGGGTCTGCAACTGCACGGGAGGCTTTGGAGGCGCTGGGACGGCGGGTTTTGCGGGAGCTGCGACGGGCGGGGCTGCGGGTTTAGCGGGGGGAGTAGCTGCAGGGCTGCTCGCGGGCTTATCGCCCGCGGGCACGGAAGACGGCTGCTGTTCCTTGGGTTCGTCGGCCATAGACCCTGTGCAATGCGGGCTGCGGTCCATTCTTTGCTACCAGGGCGCAAGGTTCTACGTGCGCCGGTCGCATCGAACGAAGACCCTGATTTCAGACTTCAATCGCCCGCGTTTCTAACACACGGCAAAAACCTAGTCAATCGCAAGAACATGGAAAGCAAATCGAAAACGCTAGGGCCAAATGAGTCTTGCCTCTCAAGCCCACTCCAGCGCGCCCTTTTTGTACAACCATATGTAACCGATCAGCAGGATGCCGAGGAACACGAACATTGAAACAAGTGCAAACAGGCCCATGTGCGCCATCACCCAGCCGCGGTAGAGGATGGCCCACGGAATCAGAAACATTGTCTCCACATCAAAGACCACGAACAGCATAGCGATGATGTAAAACCGCACAGAGTATCGTCCGCGAGAGTGGCCCTCGGAGGGGACTCCGCATTCGTATGGTTCCAGTTTCGGGCCAAAGGACGTGGAAGCAGGCCGGATTAACTTGGCGAAGACCAACGTGACCGCAGGAAACCCCGCCACGAGAGCGGCATAAATTAGTACGGGAAGATACGCTTTGGGCACGGCTCCTCCACGCGCAGCATCCTATCACTCCTTCGGGGAAGTGGCGAGTGCAAGAAGTCAAGAGTCGAAGGTTCAAGACTTCAAGGAACCATGACTGCCTTGGACTTATTTTTCGAAGAGGAGTTCGCCGGCGCGGCTGGTGGCTTTCACTACGGCCTTTATCAGCGTGACGCGGAGCTTGCCTTCTTCGAGTTCGAGGATTCCATCAATGGTACAGCCCGCCGGGGTGGTGACGGCGTCTTTTAGAAGAGCGGGATGATCGCCCGTCTCGAGCACCACGCTTGCCGCGCCCTTCATGGTTTGTGCGGCAAGCAAAGTTGCCACGTCGCGAGGCAGGCCAACTTTGACGCCGGCTTCAGCCAGGGATTCGAGAATGATGTAGGCAAACGCAGGGCCGCTTGCGGAAAGGCCCGTGACCGCATCCATATTCTTTTCGTCAACCACCACAGTGCGGCCGACGGCGTTGAACATTGTTTTCGCGGTTTCGAGGTGTTCGAGGCCAGCGTGTGCGCCGCGACAGATGCCGGTCATGCCGCATCCCACGGTGGAAGGCGTGTTCGGCATGACGCGCACGACAGGAACCTTCTTGCCCAAGTGTTGCTCGATATAGCTCGTGGGCACGGAAGCTGCCACAGAAATTATCAATGTCTTCTCGTTTACTTCTGGCGAGATCTCCTTCAGTACTTCGCCGGCGACTTTCGGCTTGACGCTTAGCAACACAATGTCCGCGCCTTGCACGGCTTTGCGATTCTCGGTTTTCACCGTGACGCCAAGTTCTTTGGAAAGCGCTGAAGCTTTTTCTGCGTGGGCCACGGTGGCTGTCACGCGCTTCGGCGCGAAGAGTTCCTGCTTTAGATAGGCGCGCAACAGGATGCCGCCGAGTTTACCAACGCCCAAAACTGCCAGTTTTTTCTCCGCTAGTTTTTGCGTCATGATGCAAACATTCTTGACGACAAGTAGACCTTCGTCAACCGCCGTTTCTTCGGATATTCAAGTACAATGCTGCGCCTGATGATCTCTGCGCTCAAAAACTTTCGCCCCACGGTTTGGTCTTTGGCCTGTCTCTCGTTGGCGCTTTCGTTATGCGCCGCGTTTCCATTCTTCCCCCAGACGCCTTCCCCCTCCAAGGCTCAGTCGTTCGTTATGAGGAAAGACGTCTCAGTTCCGATGCGCGACGGTGTTGTACTGAGAGCGGATATTCTGCTTCGCACTGACTCCGGCCGCTTTCCGACACTCGTTTACCGTACACCGTACAACAAAGAATCTGCCCTTCGCGAATATAAGACCTTCGAAAAGGCCGTGGCACGCGGCTACGCCGTAGTGGCTCAGGATGTGCGGGGGCGCTACGCTTCCGACGGAGAATTCAATGCCTACCGGAATGAAGGCCGCGACGGCTATGACACGATCGAATGGGCTGCGAAACAGCCATGGTCGGACCGGAATGTAGGAACTTTCGGTCTTTCCTACCCTGGCGCGGTTCAATGGCTCGCGGCCGTCGAGAACCCTCCGCATCTAAGAGCCATGGTTCCGGCGATGACTTTTTCAACGCCGCGCAATTTTTTCTATTCGGGCGGAGTGTTTGACGGCTCCTGGCTTGACTGGATCTGGTTCAATATCGTGCCGGACCTTCGCCGCAGGAAGAATCTTCCCGGCCCCAAAACGCGCAAAGAAGCGGCTGCCGCCTGGGAAAAAGAACATGAGCGATTGCAGGGGCTTCTTCCCCTGCGTGACCTTCCCGACTTGAAGGACGTTTCGCCCTTTTATTATGAATGGCTCTCGCATCCTCCCGCCGACCCGTGGTGGGATTGGGCGGAGCTGCGCAACAAATATGATCGCGTGCATGCTGCAGTCCTGAACCTTTCAGGATGGTATGACGAAGCTTACGGGCCCGATGGCGCTACCACAAATTTCAACGGTCTCCTCGCTGCCCGCCGCGCTGACAAAGATCCGCGAACGCGTACCGTTATCGGCCCTTGGACGCACGGCGGCCAAGAGGAATCGCGCTCCGGCGAACGCGAATTCGGGCCTTCGGCAGCAATCGATTATGACGAACTGATTCTTCGGTGGATGGACCACTATGTACGTAGCATCGACAACGCGGCTGACCGCGAGAGCCGCGTGCGCATTTTTGTCATGGGGAAAAACCTATGGCGCGACGAAAACGAGTGGCCTTTGAAGCGCGCCCGTTCCGAATCGTTCTACCTTGCTTCCAAATCCGCTGACGACAGGACGGGGAACCTGCGCTCCATTGCGAACGATTCCTACCCCGATTCGATTTTTCTTTCGGACCCGGCCAAGCCACTTACCGACCCTTACACCGCTTATGGCGCGCATGACTATCGGTCTTTGGTTGGACGTAGCGATACCCAAGTTTTTGACACCGAACCACTCACGGCGGACTGGGAGGTCACGGGACCTGTCCGCGCGGAAATTTACGCTTCAGCGGATTGCCACGATTTTGATTTGTGGGTACGACTGCTCGATGTGGCGCCCGACGGAACAGCATTCAATCTAATGAGTCCTGGTCTCGACGTCCTTCGCGCGAGCTACCGAAACGAGTCCCCGCAACCCGAATATCTTGAGCCGGGAAAAATCATTCGCCTGAGACTGGACCGCTTGCTAATCAGCAATGCCTTCCTCGCCGGACATCGCATTCGTGTCCAATTGTCCGGCGCCTTCTTCCCACACTTTTCTCGAAACTTGCAAACCGGCGCTTCCGAAGTGACCACGGCGCAAATGGTCGCTTGCAAGATTCGAGTCCTTCATGACAAAGAGCACCCATCCCAAATTTTCCTTCCGATTGTTTCTGGAAAATGAATTAATCGTGACGGGCGCCGTGGAGAACTTTTACGGCATGCGGCAGCAAGCGCGCAATGGCATCGAGGGATTCGGCCGCGCCTTTGGGGCTGCCCGGCAAGTTAACGATGAGAGTCTTGCTTCTAACTGCGGCGGTTCCGCGCGAGAGAACCGCAGTCGGCGTATGCTCCAACCCTTTGCGCCGCATCTCTTCGGATAGGCCTGGGACCATCCGGTCGGCAACGGCCTGCGTCGCCTCGGGAGTATTGTCACGCGGGCCGATTCCCGTTCCGCCTGTAGTGAGCAAAACATCCACGCGCCCGGAATCCGCGAGTTCGCGCAGTTGCTCGCGAATCCCCGCAGCATCATCGGAGATCTTTAGCGCCGCTGTAACTTCCCAGCCCAACCCGCAACAAGCCTCCACTACGGCCGGACCGGAGCGGTCCTCGCGCTCGCCTTTGGCCACGCTATCACTGATGGTGAGAACGGCTACGCGCATGAGGAGGGATTCTAGCCAGATCTACTGCGTCGCCACAGGGTCTTGGTCGCGATTGGCTTCGTCCATCAGCCGCATCGCTTCCATCAGCAGGCCGGTTGTGTTCTTGGTTGTCGTTGTCCGCTTGGAAGCGTTGGCCGCATTAAAGTCGATCTCGAAATCTCCCGCGGACCAGAGCACGACTTTATAGACCGCGTCGTCGCCTTCCACTTTGCCCACTTTGGCGTCGTGGCATTGCCCGCCGGTAAAATAGAGTTCTCCTTGGACGCCGTTGTTGCGCACGATGAGCCGGCAGGATTTTTGACCCATCTCCAAGGACTGCATCAGGTCAATCATGCTCATTTCTTCCAGCCGGCCCTGGATGACACCGGGACGGGAAGCGGTCTTCTGCAGTTTCTCTAGGTGGAGTCTATCAATGACCTTCTTCGCGATTCGAACGAGGTCCTTGATCAAGAAGGGCTTGGTGATGAAATCCTCTACACCGTCCACCAACGGCCTCAAGCGCTCTTCGATGTCGGAGCGGCTGGCCATGAACAAAAACGGAATGTGGCGCGTGGAGTCGCGCGCGCGCAGCTTTTCGAAAAGCTGCCTACCATCCAATACGGGCATTTTGTAGTCGGAAAGAATCACGTCCGGTGGCGAGTCAACCACCTTGAGCAAAGCGTCCGCACCGTCTTTGCACACTTCCACGTCGCAGAACGGCTCCAGGCCCTTCTCAATCAAGTCGCGCACCAGCGGGTTATCGTCCGCAAGCAGCAGTTTGACCGCAGATTTACCGTGCGTGGCGCTCATCGCGCGCGCTTCTCCCGAGGCGGCTTGCGATGAAAGTCGCCGCTCTTTCCGCCAGTTTTTTGGACGAGCACGATGTCCGTGATTTCCATCCCTTTGTCGAGGGCTTTACACATGTCGTAGACCGTAAGGGCTGCGGCGGCTACGGCGACCAGGGCTTCCATTTCCACACCCGTTTGCGCTGCCGTAGTCACTGCGGATCGCACTTCCACGCCATTCTTGCACAGGCGTGCGGTGACATCAATGTGCGTGAGAGGGAGAGGATGACAAAGAGGTATCCACTCGGCGGTGCGCTTGGCGGCAGCGATTCCGGCGATTCGGGCAACTTCCAGCGCGTCGCCTTTGGGATTTTTGAGGCGGCGCACGGCTTGCACTACGCTGGGCTTCATTTTTACGAATCCCTGGGCACTGGCCGTGCGCGTGGTCACCGCTTTGGCAGACACGTCAACCATGTGCACTTCGCCCTTGGCTCCGTAATGAGAAAGTTTGGCCATGGACTTTGTTTTAAGGGGGCCTAAACAACGTCTTTTCTCAATAGCACTGAAACGCGCTCCCCGGACGCGATCTTTTCTCGTTCCGCTGGAACCACCAAGAAGCAATTTGCCCCAGCGACAGCTGCGATGTCACCTGAGCCTTGCCATTTCAGGGCGCTCACGTGGGGTTCTGCGCCGTGCCATTCGATGTGCGCGGGCAAGAAATGGGTCAGCCCAGGCCTTTCGTTCAAGGCTTGGGCTGAACGCGCTTCGACCAGCGGCAGCGGGTGTGCGTCTGCGCCGCTTAGCAAAGCGATCGCGGGAGTCACAAACAACTGAAACGTGACCATCGTGGAAACGGGATTCCCCGGCAATCCAAACACCGGCTTGCCCTGACAAATCGCGAATACCGCGGGCTTGCCTGGTCGAATTGCCACGGCATCAAAGAAAAACTCTGCGCCTAGCGCTTTCAGAACGCTTTCGACTAGGTCGTACTTGCCCATTGAAACGCCACCGGTGAGCACCAGCGCGTCTTCATTCAAGCCGCGTTCGATTTTCTTCCCTAAATCCTCCACGCGGTCGGCTGCGTTGCCCAACAGCACGGGCTCGCCACCGGCGATTCGAACTTGCGCTGCGAGCGACACGCTATTGCTGTTCCGAATCTGAAACGGCCCCGGCTGCTGATCAATCAAAACGACCTCATCTCCGGTTGACAAGATTGCGATGCGCGGCCGTTTTGCGCATTGCAATTGGGCTGCGCCGACCTGTGCGGCCAGGGCCAACTCCGCGAATCCGAGGCGCATTCTCGGTTTCAAGATGGTTTGCCCAGCGCTTGCCTCACTTCCTCGCGGAACAATGTTTTGTCCCGACTGGGCGGCTTTTTCAAATCGAACAAGATCCCCTTCACGTTGCGTGTATTCGATCATGATGACCGCGTCCGCGCCCACAGGCACGGCAGCTCCGGTCATGATCTGTACACACATGCCGGTTGACAGGGATTGCGTAACCGTGTCACCGGCTTTGATTTCTCCAGCACATTTGAGCTGCGTCCCCGGTTTGATCTCCTTCGAATGCACGGCAAAGCCGTCGCGCGTGGAACGGTCAAACGGCGGATATTCGCGATCCGTTTTAACTCCCTGCGCAAGAACAAGACCGAGGGCATCCCACACGCTCACACTTGCGCTCGCGCGTGGTCCTCGCATCTTTCCAACTTGGTCGATTACTTTGCGTCGCGCTTCTTCAAAGGTGAGCATTTCGGCTTAGGCTGGGCGCCCAACTACACAGACGCCATCAAATTACGAGTCACCAGTTACTTTTTTTACAGCCACTTCGACAAGAGCGTCCCCTCAGGCACAATCGTAGCGTCCCGCTCCGGCCCTGTGGAAATCATCCCAATTTCCACCTGCAGAAAATCGGAAATAAAGCGCAAATAATCCAGCGCGGCCTTGGGCAGCTTCGCTTGATCCTTCAAGCCATAGGTGGGAAGGTTCCATCCGGGAAGGGTTTTGTATTCCGGCGTGACATGCTCGTACTCTTCGGCCAATGCCGGCATTTCTTTCAGTGGCTTACCTTTGTATTTGTAGCCGACGCAAACCTGAATTTCGCGCTGCGTATCAAAAACGTCCAGCTTGGTGATCACCAGCGAATCGATCCCGTTGATCATTTTTGCGTAGCGCAACACCTGCAAATCCAGCCAGCCGCAGCGCCTGGGACGCCCGGTTACCGCGCCAAACTCATTTCCACGGTCGCGGACTTCTTTCGCGTCGAGGTCAGGCATCTCTGTGGGAAACGGCCCTCCTCCTACGCGTGTCGTGTACGCCTTTGAAATTCCCAGCACGTTTTTGATTCTCGTCGGCGGTACACCCACACCCGTCGCAGCCCCTCCGGAAGTTGCGCTGGAAGAAGTTACGAACGGATATGTACCGTGATCAATGTCCAGCATCGTGCCTTGAGCCCCCTCGAACAGCACGGACTTCCCTTCTCCGAGCGCGCCGTTCAGCAGTTCCGCGGTATCGCCGATGTAACCGCGAATCTTTTCGCCGAGTTTCAGGGTTTCTTCCACTTCGTGCGAAAAATCAATGTCCGCGCCGTACGCGCCTTTGGCCAGGCGGTTTTTCTCCGCCACAACGTGAGCGGCCTTCTTTCGAAACAGTTCCGGCTCCAGCAAATCGCACATGCGCAGGCCGCGCCGCGCCATCTTGTCTTCATAAGCTGGACCGATGCCACGGGAGGTTGTGCCGATTTTGTTGGCGCCGCGCGCAATTTCCGCCGCTTTGTCAAGTTCGCGGTGATACGGAAAAATCAGGTGCGCGCGGTTGCTGACGTGGAGCCGCCCGTTCACGTCCACGCCTGCTTTCGAAAGGGTTTCAATCTCCGCTACCAGTGCACCAGGATCCACCACTACGCCGGTGCCAATTACGGCATGCTGCTTTGGCCGCAAAATTCCGCAGGGAATGAGCTGCAGAACGAAGCGGTCTTTTCCAATGATGACGGTGTGCCCGGCATTGTGCCCACCGGCGACGCGCGCGATGTAATCAAATGAGCCGGAAAGATAGTCGACGACTTTGCCCTTGCCCTCATCACCCCATTGCGCGCCCACCACGACGACGGACTTCATTCTCTTGCGTTCTCCTCACACTTCCCCGTTCCCCGGGGAACAGCCACGGTCTTTCAGGGCCGCACTCTTCCCCCTCCACGACTTCCTGAGAGGAAATACGACTGGTGGGAAATTGCGGAACAACCGTCTAGAATCGTACGCTGGTGCCGCCCTTTAGCGCAAGCAACACCTGCTTGAGCCGCGCATCACTACGACAGCCCAGAAGAGAATCCGCATCTGCTCGCTGCACTCCACGGAGGTACATCATGAAAAAGATCGTTGGACTGTTTAGCGCTGCGGGCGATACTAAATTCTTTGACGAAGACGATACTGACGTTTTAACGCGATCATCCGATGGATGGCGTTTGCGGCTCACCAAGATGGTTCCCCCTCCGCCGCAACCGCGATCAAACTAATGCCGTATTGCTGTTTTTGCTTACACCCGCTAAATCCGTGTACCGGAAACAAGTGACCAGGTGGTCGTTGACCATGCCGGTGGCTTGCATTAGGGCGTAACAAATCGTCGAACCGACGAAGCGGAAGCCTCGTTTCTGCAAATCCTTGCCCAGAGCATCGGATTGCGGCGTCTTTGCGGGCACTCGTTTGTGGGTCGTCCACGCATTCTGCCTCGGCCGGCCATCCACAAACCTCCAGATATAAGCATCAAACGAGCCGAACTCTTCCTGCACTTTCAGGAAGACCCGTGCATTCTCGATCGTAGCGGCGATTTTCAGTTTGTTACGGATAATCCCTTGGTCGCGCAGAAGCCCGCGCACTTTCTTTTTGTCGTATCGCGCAACCTTTGCGGGATCGAATCCATCAAACACTTCCCTGTACCGCGCGCGCTTTCGCAGAATCGTGTCCCAGCTGAGCCCTGCCTGCGCACCTTCCAAAATCAAAAACTCGAACCACTGCTTTTCGTCGTGAACGGGCACACCCCATTCCTCGTCGTGGTAAGGAATGTTGAGCTCGCTCTGAGCCCAATGGCAGCGCACCAGATTTGACGCCTGAGATTTCTTCATTACAGTTTGCGCCTCACGAACGTGCTTGCCTACTTGGCAGGCGGCCGCCACACATAGTATTGCGTTTGCGCCACTTCCTGCCATCCATCCGTCGAATGCGCCACTGCCGCATTCTTCGTCACAACCGCTTTCGCCCCAAGTTCCAAGAATTTGCTGAGGGCTTCCCTCCTTTTAAGAGGATCGGCGACCAAAAAGCTCTCTCCCTTTCCAGGAACTTCGGCGATGATTCTTACTTCCGCCAGGTGCGCCCAATACGCCTCCAGCCCAGTGCCGATCGATGCCACTTGCGTCCCAGGGGCAATCCCCATTTCGCGCAGTCCGTCCGCGACCTCCTGCTGATCATAGGGCCGGTTCGCAATCGTCTCACGCACATTCACACCCAGCGGCCACAACAAAGCCACTGCGGGCGCGAGGATCGTTGCCAGAATAGCCCCCCTCTTAAAGACCTCTTCACCCGTCAACGAAATTCGCACGCTCGAAAGAATCCAAAATACCAGCATCAGGGCAAATCCGCTCACGTACCTCTGTTTGACCAGCACGAAGGAGTACATAATCAGTGCGCCCAGGGAAGGAAGCCAGACGAGCCGGAAACGTCTTCCTCCCCATTCCCATTTTCCTGCCTTCCTTACCAGCAAAATGAGCGCAAGAAACACGACATAAAGTGCGCCGGTCCTCGAAAATAGTTTGAAATAGATATTGGCGCTCTTGAACAACACCCACAATTGGCCCCTCAATGAAAAGTGCGCACGGATCCCTTCATACCAGTAGGATTGGTCATACCAAGGCGGGTAACTTCCCGCAATCGGCCGCGCGAATTCGTAAATGAGGGGATCCGCTGAAACCTTTCGCGTTGGGTGCGCGGGAGTGCCCGTTCCCGCGGGCTGCCCCTGCCAATGGGTCATGAACGAAGCGCCGTCCACATGCTCCGCGTAATTAATCTTTCCGCTGTCACCGAACGTCGGGCGATGCTTCTCCTTCGAAATCATCACAATGAACGGAATAGCGATCATGGCGAAGACCGCCAGCGCCAGGGCAGACCTCGCCAGCGCACGCGAATACGATTCTCGCGTCTTTCCAAAAAGCAAAAACGCGCACACGAGAAACAGGAAGGAAAGAGGAAACATGGCGGCCTTCGCGAGATAAGCCGCTCCTAGCACGGCCCCTAAACCCGCGAATGCAAGCCAGCCTCCATTCCCCCTGTAAATCCGCAGCAGCAGGGCCGTCGCCACATAGACGAGTCCTGCAACAATAATGTCAGGATTGACCTGTTGCGGCCTTAGCCAAAAATGGTTGCTCCAAATGAAAAGCAGATATCCCCAAATCCAAAAAATCTTTTCCGGCACGGGCCTCAAATTATCTTCCAATGCAGTCTCGGCCCGGCGCGTGGCGAGCAGCTCTTTCAGGAAAAATTCAAAGCAAAACAGGTCGGCAAGGTACACCACAAAGTTCACCACGTGAACGACTGTAAATTCCCAGTACATGGATGGGTGAAGAAGACGAAAGCCCACGCTTAGCAGCGTCGGGTAGAGAGGGCTCCAATAGGCGCTCACCAGCGCGTGCGACCCGCTTCGCACGGCAGCTTCCGCCATTTCAATGTACGAAACGCTATCGGGGTTTAGGTCATTGCGGTACACCCAGACGTGCAGCGCTCCTAGCACGATGGCGAGACACCAAAAGAACAAGCGCAGATGCGGTCTAAGCGGCTCGTCAATCAGAAACTGTGGACTCTCCGGTTCCGCTGTCGTGCGTCCCAGTGGAATCACTCGTCCTCCGCTGGCCTGATTTTCTCAAGAGATTTTTGTCAATGGATTTGACAAGAAGCTGCCGATGATCTCACCTGAAATGATACTCAATAGTGGCGGGAGCCAGCAAAAGCAAAAAGGTGGCGTCATCTTGCATGACGCCACCGGTTCCTTCGTGAATTACGCTACGTGGCGGTCCAGCGCCTTGGTGATCTGTTCTTTTGGCACAGCGCCAACAATCTGCTCCACCACCTGCCCGTTCTTGAACACCAGCAGAGTCGGGATGCCGCGGATGCCGTAGCGTCCCGCGGAATTCATCGCTTCATCCACGTTCAGCTTCATCACCTTCAGCTTGCCTTCGTAGTCCTGAGCGATTTCCGCCACCGTGGGCGCCAGCATGTGACATGGCCGGCACCACTCGGCCCAGAAATCCACCATCACTGGCTTGGAGTTGCTTGCGGCCAAAACTTCCGCTTCAAAATTGCCGTCAGTTGCCGCCGGAATGGAATTGTCTGCCATAACTTTTATTTTCAGCGGCTTGCCTCTCGGCCGGCCGCTTGTCTCTCCTTTATCAATTTAATTAGATGTTGCAGCAGGTTTTTGGTTTCTTCCTGCCTGTCCCGATCCTTGAGAGCCTTGCCCCGCGAGGTCAGCGTCCTTTTCCGAAACTCGATGGGCTTGCCCCGATCCTTCAGGTGCTTCTGGCCCAGAACTTTGAGCATCCTTCCCCGATCCTTCAGCGCCCTCCGTTGCTTTCTCGGAATTCTGCTCTTTTCCTTGGTCCGACCTTGCCGGCGCCTGGGGAGCATCTACCACTGCAGGAAAAGGCTGTCCCGCCGCTCGAGTCGCTTTCTTGGCTCCCCGCCGCGCTGGAGCTTCGCTCTTCGTTTCTATTTCCGCTGCCGCTAACTTCTCCTGACTCTCGGCCTTAACTGCCTTCTCCGGCTTCTCTGCCCTTTGCGCGGTCAGCGCGAATCCGCGAGAGACTCGCGCGGCCTCGTACAGATTCGCGTATTCCCTGGCGGGCCCCTTCCACGAAAAATCCTTGGCCATTCCGTTCAACTGAATGCGCTTCCAGATGCGTTCGTCCATGTAATGATGCAACGCCTGCCGCACGGCGTACAAGAGCGCTTCTCCCGAGTATTCTTTGAACTTGAAACCCGTCCCCGTGCCATGCTCGAGGTCAAACGTCCGAATGCTGTCGTCCAAACCTCCCGTGGCTCTCACAATCGGCACGGTACCGTATTTCAAGCTGTACATCTGATTCAAGCCCGAAGGCTCGTACCGCGACGGCATCAGGAACATGTCCGCCCCCGCTTCCACCTTGTGCGCCAGCGTATTGTCGTACGCGATTTTTAATCCGACGCGCCCCGGATGCGTCGCCGCCAGAGCCCCGAACAATCTTTCATACTTCTTGTCGCCCGTTCCTAGCACCACGAGCACCAAATCCTCTTTCATGAGCTCGTGCGCTTTCTCTGCGATCAGGTCGAATCCCTTCTGATCCGCGAAACGAGACACGATGCCGATGACCGGACACTCCAGATGCTCCTGGGGCAGCCCAAACGTCTGGAGCAAATCTTGTTTGCACTTTTGCTTGCCGTCTAGGTCCTTCGCAGAATAATTTGCCGCAATCAGCGAATCTTTCGCCGGATCCCACGCCCCGTAATCCACGCCATTCAGGATCCCCACCAGCCGGTCCGCCCTATTTCGCGCAACGCCATCCAAGCCGTGCCCGAATTCCCTTGTCTGAATCTCTTGCGCGTACTTCCGGCTGACGGTCGTTAAATAATCCGAATAAACCAATCCACCTTTCAGCAGATTCACGCTGCCGTAAAACTCAATCCCCTCAGGATGAAAAACGGTTGCGGGGATTCCCACGCGGTCGAGCACATCTTTCGAAAACTGCCCGTGATATCCCATGTTGTGAATGGTGAACACGACGGGAATGTTTTTCACCAATGGATCGTCGCTGTACAAGGTGCGCAGAAGCAGCGGCACGAGCGCCGTCTGCCAGTCGTGGCAATGAAAAACGTCCGCCGGCCAAATATGCTTGGCAAGCTCGATCGCAGCGTGGCAAAACTCCGCATAGCGTTCCGCGTTGTCGGGATAGTCTTTTCCGCCAGCTCCGTACAATCCCTCGCGGTCAAAATACGCCGGATCGTCCACAAAGAAATACCTGACTCCGGCAAGGAGAGCGCCATCCACAATCGCGGGAAAGCGCAGCCGCGCGCCGCCCATGGGAATCGTCAGGCTCGGCAACACCACGGACGTGGCTTCGGTACCGCGATAGCGCGGCAAGACGACGGCGACTTCGTGGCCCAGCGTCACCAGCGCCTTGGGCAGCGCTTCCACGACGTCCGCAAGGCCGCCGGTCTTCGAAAACGGCAGCCCTTCCGATGCGACGAACAGAATTCTCATGGATGACCCATCCAAGTAATGCGTATTCCATTACTCGATGCGCTTCCATTTTACGCTACGCAAGCGCGCGAGGCGCGTCAAAAAAAGATTCCAGCGCACCCACTCCTCACCGTGATTGTCGGAGATTGGTTCCTGTAGCGTGACCCTTCGTCTGCAGGCCGCTACTCGTAGCGTAGAGCTACAACCGGATCTACACGAACGGCTCGCCGCGCCGGAACGTAGCTTGCCAGAAACGCGATGCCGAGCAAGAACAGCGGAACGCCGACGAACGCAATCGGATCGTGGGAACCTATGCCGTACAGTAGGTCCGAGAGAACTTGTGAGACAGCCGCGCACCCAATTACGCCAACGACGCCACCGATCAGCACCGGCCTCAGCGCTTGCCGCAACACGAGACCCATGACGTCGCGGCCATCGGCCCCAAGAGTCATCCGGATGCCAATCTCGCGAATACGCTGGCTCACTCCGTAGGAAACCACGCCATGCACGCCAATGGAAGCAAGCAGCAACGCCAGCGCCCCGAGCACGCCGGAGAGCGCCGCCACTATCCGCGACGGTATTCGCCACGCCTCCAGGTTGTCTTCAAGCGTCGTCACACCCACAATCAAATCCGGATCCAGCGCGTGCATCGCCTCGCGAATCCCGCTTGCCGTCGCGGTATCGCCGCTTTTGCTGTGCACCAGCAATTGCAGCCTGCCCTGGTCCGCAGGTCCTGCCGGCCTGTAAAAGAAAAGACCGTCCGACTGCCCCAAGTGCGAAGCCTGCGAATCCCGTACTACTCCTACGACCTGATACTGCTTTTTCTCGCCTTCCTGCAACGTCTTTCCAATTGCGTCTTGTCCCGCCCATAGCCGCCGCGCCGTGGATTCGGTCAACACCAAGACAGGCGCATCGGACCTCGTCTCCGCTTCCGTGAAAGTTCGTCCGCGTACCATCGGCATTCCTAGCATGGTGAAAAAGCCCGGCGTCACCAGGTTGTACTCAAACGCCCGCGCTTCAGCCTCCCCACCCACCGTGAATCCAGTTCCCATAAACTGATGGCCAAGCGGAGTTACACGGGCCTGCTCCACATCATCCACGCCGGGCAACGCCGAAACACGCGCTATCAATTCGCGTTGAAACGCTTGCGCGTGCTCCAAGGTATAGCCCTGCGAAGGCAAATCAAATTGCGCCTGCGTGATTCCTTTCATCTCGAAACCGGGATCCACCGTTTGCGCTAAATAGAGACCCCTCATCAGCAATCCAGCGGCTATTAGCAACATCATGCAGACTGCCACCTGGACGCCAACGAGGGTGCTAAGCAGCTTTCCTCCGCGTGCCTTTCCCGTGAGCCCGCTGCCTTCTCCTTTCACCGCTGTGCTCAAGTCCTGCCTCGTCGCATGAAGTGCCGGTGCCAGTCCAAACACAATCCCCGTCAGTGCGGTCAGAACCAGCGAGTATGCCCAAACGTGCAGGTCCGGGCTCATATTCCACACCAGCTGCGGAGCCCCGAGAGGCAAGTGCGCCAGCACAGATTGCGCGATGACCTGGATCGACCAGAACGCCAGCAGCGACCCCAGCGTCCCACCCAGAAACGCGATCAGCAGGCTTTCTGTAAGGAGTTGCCGGACAATCCGCCACCGGCTTCCTCCAATCGAAAGCCGGATCGCAATTTCTTTCTGTCTCGCCGATGCTCGCGCCAAAAGCAGATTCGCGACATTCGCACACGCAATCAGCAGCACCAATCCCACGGCCGCCAGCACCACCGAGCCAATCCCGAACACTACGGTGCGTTCTTCCGGCCGCCCCAGGAATGTCGCGCGATGAATCGCCAGCGTGGTCGTTCTCCCCACGTACCGCTGGTCAATTCGCCCTGCAATCACGCCCAGATCCGCGCGCACTTCTTCCATCGAAATGCCGGGCTGCGCCCGTCCAAGCAATGCGAGCCAACCGGTGTTATCTTCGTCAAGAAGATCACGATCGGGCTCTAGCGCCTTCTGCATCGTTACCGGCGCCCAAAAGTCGCTTGGCCACGGATCAAGTCCGTGAAATCCAGGCGCGGCCACTCCTATCACCACAAACTTGGCGCGGTTCAACGAAACACTTCTTCCAACAATCAGCGGATCAGCGCCAAATCGACCTCTCCACAAATCGTCGCTCAGCACTGCCACTGCGCTCGCCCCGGGCGCGCTGCAATCCTCTTCCACGAATGTCCGCCCCAACGCTGGCCACTCTTTGAGAACATCAAAGAAGTTGCAGGACGTTTCTGCCCCCGCAAGTTTCTTTGGGCTTTCCCCTCCCAGAGTCGCTTCCAAAAATGGGGCATACGCCAATAAACCGCTGAACACATGATTATTCGCGCGATAATTCTTGTATTCCGCGTAGGAAAACAAGCCGGGTTCCCCGTGTACGTTGCGCCGGACTTTTCCATGGAAAATCTGATCCACACTTACAATCTGGTCCGCTCTTGGCACCGGCAGCAGCTTCAGCGCAACTCCATTCATTACGGAGAAAATCCCCGTATTCACGCCAATCCCGAGCGCGGATGCTAACACCGCCACCGCGGTAAATCCCGGATTCTTCGCGAGCGTCCGTACCCCATAACGCAGATCGCGCCATGTCGTCTCCAGTGACACGAAGCTCCAAGCTTCCCGGCACATTTCCCTGACGCGCGTCACATTCCCAAATTGCCGCCGAGCTGCGTAGCCCGCTTCAGCTCCTTCAACTCCCCGCTCGCGGTTCTTCGCTTCGCGCATCGCCAAATGAAACGCCAGCTCATCCTCCAAGTCCCGATCCAGTTGCTTCCTCTTAAAAAGCGCCTTCAATCTCATCCAGTAGTTCATTCCCATTCTCCGACCCATTTTCAATTTTCAAATTTCCGTTTTCTACTTCACGCGGTTTGCATCACTCTCGCGATCGCACCCGACATGCGCCGCCAATACTCGGCCTCTTCCGCCAACTTCTTGCGCCCCGCCACCGTCAGTGAGTAATACTTCGCCCGCCGGTTGTTCTCCGAAGTGCCCCACTCCGCAGCCAGCAGTCCCTTCAGCTCCAGCCGGTGGAGCGCCGGGTAGAGCGCGCCTTCTTCCACATGCAACACATCGTTCGAGCTCTCATGAATCCATTCGGCCACGCCATAGCCGTGCTTCGCCCCGCGCCCCAGCGCCTTCAGCACGAGCATGTCCAGCGTTCCCTTCATCAAATCGCCTTCTTTTTCCATTCCCGCTCCCTTAGCGCCAGCCGCTCCCATAATTCCCTTAGGGGGCCAACTATACACCCATAAACGTTTGAGGGGTCCATTTTGTTTCAACGAAGATTGACCATTCTTGGTGGCTATTCAGGACGGCCTTTCAAGCGCGGGCTCGACTCCCCCTTCTTTCTTTACATCCTTATGTCCTTACTTCATTATTTGTTCGCTTCTCAGCATGCCTCGCCAACGGCTCGGCCAACATTTTCTTGCGGACCTTGAATGGCGCGAACAAATCGCCCGCGCCATTCGCGTCTCCCCGTATTCCACTGCTCCGTTGCCCAAAGACGATCCGGACTGCTGGATTGAAATCGGCGCCGGCCACGGTGAAATGACGCGCTATCTGCTCGCGGCTTGCGGGCCCGTTAGCGCCATCGAATTGGATCCTGCCCTCGCCGGCGGCCTTCGCCGTCTTGCAGAAGAGTTTCCCCAACTCAGCGTCGTTTCCCAGGACGTTCTCAAGACCGACCTTGCCTCACTCGCTTCCGGTCGCCGTGTTCGCGTCTACGGGAACCTGCCCTACTACATCACGTCGCCCATCCTGCATCACCTTTTCGACTTCGCCGCCATTATCGACGAAATGCATTTGGTCATTCAGACCGAAGTCGCACAACGCTTGGCCGCGCAGCCGGGTACGCGCGACTATGGCTATCTTTCCGTCGTTACGCAGTTCTACACGCGTCCGGAATTCGTTTTCGAGATTCCCCGCAAGGCGTTCCGGCCGCCGCCGGAGGTGACTTCCGCACTCGTTAGTCTGCGGCTTCCTGGCAAACGTTCACAACTCGCCCTTAATGACGAACAGCGTTTCCTGAATTTCGTGAAATTGTCTTTCTCGCAGAAACGCAAAACGCTGATGAACAACCTAAAGTCATTGGCCAAGGCGGAAAAACTCCGCGCCGCCTTTGCCTCGCTAAGCCTTCGTCCAGACGCCCGCGCCGAGCAGCTTACGGTCGCCGAGCTCGCCGCACTTCATGCGTTGGTGGAAGCTACCTGAAGCACGCCGGCTCGCGCCGCTCACAAAACCGTTTCGCTTTCCTTCTTCATCGCGGCGACTAGGCGATCGGGATAATCGCTCATGATCCCTTGAACCCCCGCTTCAATGAGTAGGCGCATGTGCGCAGGCTGATTGATGGTCCAACAAACTACTTGCAAATCTTTCTTCCTCGCCTGTTCCAGCAGGGCGGGTGTGACCAAGTCTCCCCGCACCGCCAGTTGCCTCGCGCCAATTTCCACAGCCTTCTCGACCGGGTTCGCCAGCTGTCCGTCATAGAGCAATCCAGTCATCACCGTAGGCTCGATTTTGTGCACGTTGAGCACCAGCGATGGCTCAAACGAAATGGCCACGGCGCGCGGAATCTCACCCGATTCGCGCAACGCGGCAATCAACGCGTGCTCCCCGCCCCAGGAACCGCTCGGCTTCATTTCCAAGTAAAACACCACATCGTTTTTCTTGGAGAATTGCAGAATTTCTTCGAGTGTGGGAATGCGCTCCCCGGCAAATTCGCTTCCGAACCAGGAGCCTGCATCTAGTTGCCGCAGATCCGCGAGTGTGAAGTCGTGTACGGAGCCGCGACCGTTCGTGGTGCGATTCACGGTGTTATCGTGAACGGCCACGAAGTGCGCGTCGCGCGAGAGCTGCAAATCCGTTTCAATGAAGGTCGCGCCCATCGCTACGGCTCTGCGGAACGCGGCGAGCGTGTTCTCGGGAGCGTGGCCCGAAGCTCCGCGATGTGCGATCACCAGCATTCCGATTGGCTCTCCTTTGCGGTTGCCTCAGCAACACGATGTTGCCAAAAAAGTTTCGCCTCAACCAACATGTTAGCATCCAATTTTTCCTTCGTTTCGTACACCTATTTGGTGTTCACCCTGAATCTAACTTGGCAGGGACCCTAAGAGGTTCGTCGGGGAGGAAATCATGCAAAAAGAAATTCGGGCCCTAGGTATAGCGTTCTTGTTGATTGCAGATGTTGGTGTTTCTGCGGGAAGCGGACTCGCTTCCGCCCAACAGAACAGGAGCCAACGCAGAGAAGAGAAGTACCGCGCGCGGCTGGAAAAAGAAGTGCGCCACCAACTGGTGATGCTGCCGTGGTATTCCGTGTTCGACAATCTCGCGTTTCAGGTAAACGGCGACAAGGTAATCCTGTCGGGGCAGGTGACGCGCCCGACCCTGAAGTCCGACGCCGAAAACGTAGTGAAACGCATAGAGGGCGTCGCTGCCGTAAAGAACAACATTGAAGTGCTTCCCTTATCGCCGATGGATGACCAATTGCGCCACGCTGAGTACCGCGTGATTTACAGCGGGCCGGGGCTCCAGCGGTATGGGCTCGGGGCGATTCCCGCGATTCACATTATCGTGAAAAACGGCAACGTCACGCTGGAAGGCGTCGTGGATAGTGAAATGGACAGGAATCTCGTTAATTTGCGCGCGAACCAGGTGCCCAATGTTTTTTCTGTGAAGAACAATCTGGTTGTGGCGCGCAATGAGAAAAAGAGCGCCTGAAGTCTATGACACTTCACAGAGCCCTATAATTCGCAAGAATCCGGTTGAAGAAGGTGCAAATCACGCGGCTCCAGCGGCTCCACTTCTCTGCAATTGGCGTGAAATGCGCCGCGCGGTTTCTTTCACGGCCTCGGCAAGACGCGGCATGCTGGCTTCATCCACCTGAGTCAGAGTGCCGCTCGCTCCAAGCGCTGCTACCACATTTCCTGTGACGTCAAAGACCGGCGCGCCCAGACATCGCGCGCCCAGACTATTTTCTTCATCGTCCACCGCGTAACCCTCGTCTTTAATGCGTTCCAAATCGGCAAGCAACCTGGTCATCGTGGTGATGGTCTTTGGCGTGCGCTTCTTCAGACCCTGCTGTTTCACAATCGTCTCGGCTTCTTGTTTTGGCAGCCAGGCGAGCAGGCATTTGCCCACGCTCGTGGAATGCAAGAACATGCGTCGGCCCACCCAGGTGTTCACCTTGAAGAATCCCGGCGCTTCCACTTTCTCAATGTAAACGGCTTCGCCCTGATCCAGCACGGCAAGGTGCACCGTCATGTGAATTTTTTCTTCCAACGCCCGCATGAAGGGAAGCGCGACGTCAGCAATATCGAGGTTCGCCTGGGCATCGCCGCCGAGGCTTAGAATCTTCAGCCCAAGGCGGTAGCGGCCGCTTTCCGCGTCACGCCGCAAGTACCCGCGCCGCTCCAGGGTTCGAAGGATGTAACTCGCGGAACTCTTGGGGATGCCGAGTTTGCGGCTAATCTCTGAATTGGTCAGGCCCTCGCGGCGATGCGCGGCGGCTTCGAGAATATTGAGGGCGCGCTCGACGGAAGTGGCGGGACTGGCGTCTGAAACTGGCATGGAAACTCCTGATAGAGTCTTCGAGAGTTCACAGTATAGAATATTTGTTCAGGATACTGAACAACATCTTGCGCCCCGGCGTGTTCACACAGTAGAAAGGGAACGGAGGTTGAACATATGTTCAGCCTATTGAACAATCGATTTTGGACGGGAAAACTTCCGGCAAGGATGGACAAATTTCTCAACTCTTTGCCCCAATTTTTCCGCATCCTCTTCAGCCCCTTTTCAAGGGCCTTCTATCTCATTGGAGACGTGAGGCTTAGAACCGCCCATTTCCACGCCGTTGGGCATCGAATTGCCTCTCCTGTCCGCCAACTGGTGCTGCTTCGAATTCTTTAGAAAGGACTGAGAAGCATCATGGCCACTGCCACCACAAGGCTGAATTTGGCGCTTACGCCGGTTCCCTTCTCGAGACGGGTTGCTCCGGTGAACACCGCTCCGACGGATTTTGACCCGGAAAGAGATCTACCCGAAGGATTCCTGGATTTCTTGGCGCCCCTGCACGCGGCGCTAACACTGCGCCAGAGGGCGCTTCTGGCGCGGCGCGAAAACGCGCTCGCCGAAGCGCACGCGGGGAAAGTTCCCTCCTATTTGCCGTCGTCGGTGGCAACAATGAGTTCGTGGCGCATTGAGCTTCCGGCGTGGTGCGCGGACCAGCGTAACCAAATGACCGGCCCAGCCGATGACGCCGAACTCGTTGTGAAGATGCTCAATTCCGGGGCGCCCGGCGTGATGCTGGATTTGGAAGACTCCACCGCAAATACGTGGGAGCACAATGCCCTGGGCATCAAGAACATTTTGGAAGCGCTCGGGGGAGGCCTCACCTGCTTTGATCGCAAGCGTAACAAGACCGTTGGCATCAATCCCAGCACGACCGTGATTTTTACGCGGCCACGCGGGTTGCATCTTCACCAAGCAGGCATTTTGCCAGGAGAGCTACTGCCCGCTTCTCTCTTTGACGTGGCGATGGCCGCTTACCAATTGGACTTCAACACGCTGAAGCATCCTCTGTGCATTTACATTCCGAAATCGGAGTCAGCAGACGAGGCACTGTGGTGGCGCGATCTTTTCCAGATGACCGCGCGGATGAAGGGCCTTCCGAAAGGCGCTATCAAGTGCATGGCGCTGGTGGAATCGCATCCCTTGGCGTTTCAGATGGAAGAGTTCGCCTGGAATCTGCGGGACCACATTGTCGGGTTGAACCTGGGCCGCTGGGATTATATGGCCAGCCTAATTCATTTCAATCTCGAGAATCCCGAGTGGGTGTTGCCAGATCGAAACACAATTCCCCACAACGTGGCTTTTTTTCAAAATCTGCGCAACCTGATACCGGAAATTTGCCACAAACACGGAATGCTGGCGATTGGCGGTATGACGGCATTGTATCCGAGCCGTGAAGACGCGAAGCTGAATGCGCGGGCGTTAAAGGTGCTCGCCGAAGACAAGAAAAACGAAGCTAATTCGCTCATGGACGGCGCGTGGACTGGCCACCCAGACCAAAACGAAATCGCGGTCAGCCAGTTCCCTGTTCCCAATCAATTGCAAGCGCGGCCGGCAAACGCCAGTGCGCATCCGGATTTGCGGCCAATCCCCACGGGAGTGGGCAAGCACACGCTCGCAGGAACGCGCGCCGCGGTGCGAACGGTGATTCGCTATCGCAACGGAGTGCTGAAGGGAAAGGGCGCGAGCTTGCTCGATGGCTACATGGAGGACCTCGCGACAGACCGGATTTATCGCTTGATGATCGCGCAGCGGATGCGCCATTCGCGGCAGGTCGAAATTCTCGATGACAATGGCACGGCCGTGCCGCATACGCCGGAACTAATCGGCAAAGTTTTCGACGAAGAAGTCGATCGGCTGCTACGCGAAATGAAGAGTGACGATGCGCAAACGGCAGAGACGCTGCGCGAAGCGCGGCGGATCAGCGAAGAGATGATCCGTCGAGAAGAGTTCGATCCGAGGTAGTTGGTGAAGGTGGTCAGAGATTTATTCAGTTCCGCAGAGTGTCAGGCAGTCTGAGGAGATTCGGAAGCACGGAGCATGAAAATGGCAGCAAACGGTAGCAACGGGACAAACGGCAAAACCAATGGGGCCAATGGCAAAGCCAATGGGACAAACGGAAACGGGAAACCGCATCCGTCCATTAATCACTGGAGCCGCGATCTGCGCTGGGCAGGAGTCACGCGCTCGTATGCATACTCGGATGTGTTGCGCTTGCGCGGCTCGATTCAAATTGAGTACACGCTGGCTCGCCTGGGTGCAGAGCGATTGTGGAACCTGATGCAGACCGAGCCTTATGTTCCTGCGCTCGGTGCGATTACTGGCAATCAAGCAATTGAAATGGTGCAGGCCGGGTTAAAAGCGATCTACGGCAGCGGCTGGCAAGTCGCGGCTGACAATAACACATCCGGCGACGTTTATCCCGACCAGTCGCTTTATCCCTGCAACTCCGCGCCGGAGCTGGTAAAGCGCATCAATCGCGCACTCCTGCGCGCAGACCAGATTGAGTCGGCTGAGGGCAAAAAATCCGGCACTTACTGGTTCGCTCCGATCGTGGCCGACGCGGAAGCCGGCTTTGGCGGCTCGCTGAACGCGTACGAACTAATGAAAGCGATGATTGAAGCAGGCGCGGCAGCGGTGCACTTCGAGGACCAGCTTTCTTCTGCGAAGAAGTGCGGGCACCTAGGCGGAAAAGTCGTCGTACCCACTCGCGAATTCGTGGAGAAGCTGATTGCCGCGCGTCTGGCGGCGGATGTCTGCGGCGTTCCAACAATTCTCATCGCGCGCACGGATGCGAATTCGGCAGGTCTGCTGCTTTCCGACGCCGATCCGCGCGACCGCGAATTCATTTATGGTGAGCGCACAACGGAAGGTTTCTATCAATTCCGTGGCGGAATCGACGCGGCGATTGCGCGCGGGCTCGCTTACGCGCCCTATGCCGACATGATTTGGTGCGAAACTTCGACCCCGGACCTCGCCGAAGCGAAAAAATTCGCCGACGCCATTCACGAGAAGTTCCCGGGCAAGTTGCTGGCGTACAACTGTTCTCCGTCGTTCAACTGGAAGAAAAAACTCGACGACGTGACCATCGCGAATTTCCAGCAAGAACTGGGCAAGATGGGCTACAAGTTCCAGTTCGTAACGCTGGCCGGCTTCCACGCGCTGAACATGTCCATGTTCCATCTCGCGCGCGGTTACGGACAGTCGGGCATGACCGCCTATTCCAAACTTCAGCAGGAAGAGTTTGCGGCGCAGGAACTCGGCTACCGCGCAGTAACGCACCAGAAGTTCGTCGGCACCGGCTACTTCGACGAGATCGCGCAAGTCGTGTCGAGCGGGAATTCCTCCACAACCGCCCTGGCCGGCTCAACCGAGGCAGAACAGTTCCACAGCAGCGCGACAGTCGACCCAGCAACAAGGCCCATTTTCTTCGGAAGCGCGCAAACGCGTTGACCCTACTGCGGTCCCCCCGCTAGACTTTGGCGCAAATCTGTTGCGTGGAGGCCATTGGATGTTGAAATCCGCGCTTGCGACGGCCGCGTTTGCCGTTACGGGAATCATCGCTTGGGCTGCGCAGAGCCCACCGAACGCTGCTAAGAATGTCCAAGTGATTCTGCGATGGCTGGGAACTGCCGGTTGGGAGATCAGCGACGGCTCCACCGTCATTCTGATCGATCCTTATGTTTCACGAATCAATGGGCCGCGACCTCCGGGTGTTGGCTCAGCTGGCACGCCAATCTCAGGCGACACGCGTAAGTTTTATGGATGGGACGACGCCGCGGTGCCGGATGAAGCTGCGATCGACGCCCGAATTCCGCGCGCGGACTACGTGCTGGTGACACACACGCATTACGACCACGTGTTGGATGTACCGTACATCGCGCTCAAGAGACACGCCAAAGTCATCGGGACCGAGAGCACGGTGAACGTGTTACGGGCTTATCGCGTGCCCGATGAACAACTCTACACGGTGCGCGGCGGTGAGGATTACGAGTTTGACGTTTTTTCTCTTCGGGTCATCCCAAGCATTCACAGCCCCCTGGATCGCAAGCACTATTTCAGTTCCGCGAAGGCTCCAGAAGGAATGAAAGCGCCTTTGACGCTGCGGGAGATGAGCCCGGAAGGAGGAACACTTGCCTACTTGGTTCGCTTCCACAGCCATCAGATTCTTGTGTTTGGTGGCATGAACTATATCGAGCGCGAGATCGAAGGATTGAAGCCGGACGTTGCACTGGTGGGAGCGGCTGCTTCTCGAAAAGAAAACTATGACTATGCCGGCCGGCTAATGCGCGACCTGAATTTTCCTCGGCTAGTGCTTCCCACACACTGGGACAACTTCTTCGCCCCCTATGGCGCTTCGCAGAAACCGGCTATCGAGGCCGTGCAGTCCTTCGTGGAGGAAGTCAAGACGGCTTCACCCAAGACAAAGGTAATTGTGCCAAAGCATTTTGAACCGATCCCGCTAGAACCTGCCGGAGAGCGCGAAATAAACTAGGAATAAGCCCGGACTGGCCCAGAAGACCGTCCCGACGACACAGACTCCCTCGGATTAACCAGCGGCTTAGGCGCGAGGGAACCTCGTGCCATCGGCGTAGAAATAGTCGCGATGCGAACCGGGTGCACTTGTCGGGAGTGCGTAGCTGACGCTGGCAGAGTTCTTCATGACGGCGCCAAACGCGGACTGGAAGGCGTCCATGTCCGTCTGCGTGCCCACGGTGATACGCAGATGTGTAGGCCAAACCGGCCAGATGCGGCCAATGAACACTTTCCGCGCCGCCATCGCGTCGATAACCTCTTTGGCGGGGCGCTTGGCGTCCAGCATAAAAAAGTTGGCTTGCGAAGGCGTGAAGGAGTAGCCCTGGCTGCGGAGCCAATCGAACGTCTTCTCCCGAATCGTCGTGTTGATCAGCTTCCTCTCAGGAACCAGATGCTCGTGGTTCAAGCTGGCGGAAGCCGCGACCAGCGCGGTTATGGGCATGGCGCTTCCGCCGCCCTGCGGGACTAGCTTCTCGATCAAATCGGGGCGTGCGATGGCCGCCCCGCAGCGTATGCCTGCCATGCCGTAAATCTTCGAGAAGGTACGCAGCACAACAAGCTCCTGACCGGCTTTAACCAGGTCGATGGCCGTGGCGTTCAAGTCCGCAAAGTGGATGTAGGCCTCGTCGACAAGCACGACCGAGCCTTTCGGCTTCTTGGCGAGCAATTCCTCGATGGCGGCGTGGGGCGTACCCGTGCCCGTAGGGTTATTCGGCGTGCAAACGTAAAAAAGGCCGGCGTCAGGTGCGGCGGCCAGCATGGCGGGTATGTCGTGTGCGTAAGTTTTCGTGAGCGGAACCTTGACCACACGCGCACCCGAGAACTTCGAGGAATGCATCCCCGATTCATAACCAGGGTCGGCGGTGACGTAGCTGCGCGTCGGCGAAGTAAACGCCATCACGGAAAAATGCAGCGGCTCGCTCGACCCGGGAAAGATCGCGACGTTCTCCAGCTTCACGCCGACCGAGTCAGCGAACGATTTCGTCAGCTCGTCCTTCAGCCACCAGCAATAGCGGCCGCCGTCCGGAATGATGTCGCTGAGCGCTTTTCTAGCCAAGTCGCACGGCCCCAAAGGATTTTCGTTCGCGTTGATGACCACAGAGCCCGGAGGAAAGTGTTGCATATCGCGGTCGACGGCCGCGGCCGCGAGCATCGGCTCGTTCACGATGCGAAGCGCGGAAGCAGCGGCAGCGGCGACGGAGAATTTCAAGAACGTTCTGCGGGAATCGTTGCGAAGCGTCTGGTTCGGGCTCATGCGAACCTCCTGAACAGGAATCCGACCGGGGTTCTAGCTTCAGGCAACCACTATAGCACTGAATTTGCCCGCAGTATTCGGATAGATTTAACAACTTGGCCTGACCTAAACTTTAAATTTGAAGCGACTTGCGCTTGAGACCACTGAGGCGTGCATTGACGAAGCCCGCGCAAAAAACGGCAGAGGTACAATCGGTCGAGGAACGCGTCGCGGCGTTAGATTGGAATAGCGCGGCGGATTCCCTTTCGCACCGGGGCTACGCGGTAACAGCGCAAATTCTTTCGCCCGAAGAATGCGCGTCCCTCACCGCAATGTATGGCGATGACACCCGTTTCCGCAGCCACATCATCATGGAGCGCTACCGCTTTGGCGTCGGTGATTACAAATACTTCGACAACCCGCTGCCGGAAATCATCTCCTCTTTGCGAACCGCCGCCTACCCGCACCTCGCCGGTGTTGCGAATGAGTGGGCCGAGAATCTCGGCGAAAAAAGTCTGCGCTTTCCAAAGGAACATGCAGCTTTCCTCAAAATCTGTCACAAAGCTGGCCAAACCAGGCCAACGCCGCTCTTGCTTTACTACGAAGCGGGCGGATACAACTGCCTGCACCAAGACATCTACGGCGAAGTTGCCTTTCCGCTGCAGATGGTCTTTCTCCTGGGCCAGCAAGGCCGCGATTGGGAAGGCGGCGAGTTCTTGTTAGTCGAGCAGCAGCCTCGCGCGCAGTCCAAAGCCGAGGTCATCCACGCCGACCAGGGCCAGGCCATCATTTTCACTACGCGGCACCGCCCCGTCCGCGGCGCGCGCGGCTACTACCGCGTGAACATGAAACATGGCGTAAGCCGCGTCCACCGCGGTACCCGCCACACGCTCGGCATCATCTTCCATGACGCGCAATGAGGTCGTGCGTCAAGCGCGCTAGTCTCCCAAGAACATCGCGTTTCTTCCTCTGATCTCGCAAACCTGAAAACTGTCATCCCGACCCGTAAACTGGAGTCTTCTGCAGCTTACGGCTGAGGGATCTGCTCTGATTTCGTTTTCCAGGTTTATTCATGCCCGCCGCCCAGCTCACGGACAATAGCACCAACAAAATTCTTCGCGTCTCCGAAAAGCATCAGTGTCTTGTCCAAGTAATACAACGGATTCTCAATCCCCGCAAAACCCGCGCCCATGCTGCGTTTGATGACCATCGCGGTGCGCGCTTTGTCCACGTCGAGAATCGGCATGCCAAAAATCGGGCTGGAATTGTCCGCGCGCGCCGCGGGATTGGTAACATCGTTCGCGCCAATGATCAGCGCAACATCCGTCTGTGAGAATTCACCGTTGATTTCGTCCATATCCAGAAGTTTGTCGTAAGGAATGTCCGCCTCGGCCAGTAGCACGTTCATGTGACCCGGCATGCGCCCCGCCACGGGATGGATCCCAAATTTCACGTCAATGCCGCGCTTGGTCAGCCCATCGAACAGTTCGCGGACCTTATGCTGCGCCTGCGCCACCGCCATGCCATAACCCGGAACAATGACCACTTTGCTGGCTGCAGCGAGAATGCCGGCAGCCTCCTCGGGGCTCGCGCTTCGCACGCTGCGCGCATCGGCCGCACCCGCGGCACCAGAAGCTTGATCCTGACCGAAGGCTCCAAACAGCACATTTGTAAACGAACGGTTCATGGCTCTGGACATATTCACAGAAAGAATGAAGCCCGATGCGCCGTCGAGCGCCCCTGCGATAATCAGCAGTTTGCTTTGCAGCACGAAGCCCATCGCTGCGGCCGAAAGGCCGGCGTAGGAATTCAAAAGCGAAATCACCGTCGGCATGTCCGCCCCGCCGATGGGAATAATCATCATCACACCGAAGACCAGCGGGATGCCGACAATCGCCGGAAAGAGCTGCATCTTTTCCGGATGTGCAACGAGCACGCCCGCAACCACAACCGCCACACCAAGCAGGCCCAGGTTGACGAAGTTCTGCCCTTTGTAAGTGATCGGCCGCTGCGGAAGAATTTCCTGGAGTTTTCCCGCAGCCATCAAGCTGCCCGTGAACGTCAGCGATCCCAAAATAATTTCCATCGAAAGAACGCCCATAGTGAACGGCGGCACATTCGGAGCGCGCAGATAATACTCGGCGGTGCCTACCAGCGTTACGCAAAGCGCTCCAAACGCGTGGCTCAGCGCCGTCCGTTGCGGCACAGCGGTCATAGCCACTTCGCCGAGCGGCACGCCAATGATCGAGCCAAGAACCAGCGCGATCACAATCCATTTGTACTCAACGATGCCGTGGTAAAGCAGCGTGCCGACAATGGCGAGCAACATGCCGATTTCGCCTGCGAAAACGCCCCGGCGCGCCGTCTTCGGAGAGCTGAGCCACTTCAAGGAAAGAATGAAAAGCGCTGTCGCAATCAGGTAAGTGACTTCGATGATCTGTTCAGTAGGCACGCCGTCACTGTTTCCTTGGCCCGCTGGCCTTGAACATGCGCAGCATGCGATCGGTGATTAGGAAGCCGCCAACAATGTTGCTCGTGGCCGCGACAATCGCAATGGTGCCGAGAATTCTCGCGAGCAGCGCTCCGTGCTCGTGGTACTCGCCGGCCAAAATGATCGCGCCGACTACAGCGATGGCGTCCAGCGCGTTCGTCAGCGACATCAATGGCGTATGCAGCAGCGGTGAAACGCGCCGGATCACTTCGAATCCGATAAACGCCGCCAGCATAAAAACGTAGAGGCTGGTCAGCAGGTCCAGCTTCATGATTTCGCGACCTCCTTCGGCGCCCCCGGCAAAGCCGGCAGCGAAAAGAACTCCCGCACACGCGCGTTAAGAACTTCCCCGTCCCTGGTAAGCAGAGTCTCGCGAATGATTTCGTCATCCAGCTTGAGTTGCATCTTGCCTTCTTTGACCAAGTGCAATAGAAATGCGGTCAAGTTTCGGGCATACATTTGGCTGGCGTGATAAGGCATGCCCGTCGCCAGGTTGAAGTAGCCGATGATGGTAACACCGTGTTCGATGATGACTTCGCCCGGCTTTGTAAGCTCGCAGTTGCCGCCGCGCTCGCTGGCAAGGTCCACAATCACCGAACCCGGCGCCATGCTCGCCACCATTTCCTTGGTGACTAGAGTCGGCGGCTTTTTTCCGGGGATGACTGCGGCTGTGATAACCACGTCGCTATCCGCAACCGCCTTGCCAAGCAGCTCGCGTTGCCGCTGATAAAACGTCTCGTCTTGCGCGCGTGCGTAACCCCGCGCATCCTGCGCGTCTTTCGCCTCGATCGGAAGCTCCACAAACCGCCCGCCGAGGCTTTGCACTTGTTCTTTGGCCGCAGGCCGCAAATCGTATGCCGAAGCAACGGCGCCAAGCCGCCGCGCCGTGGAGATCGCCTGCAAACCCGCAACTCCCGCGCCGATGATAAACACGCGCGCCGGCGTAATCGTTCCCGCGGCCGTGGTCAGCATCGGAAAAATGCGCGGCAATTTGTCGGCGGCCAGGACCACCGCCTTGTATCCGCAAACCGTAGCCATGGACGAAAGCGCATCCATGCTCTGCGCGCGTGTTGTGCGCGGCATCAGTTCCACAGAAAACGAAGTCACACCCCTGGACGCAATCTCCTGAATCGTCTCAATCGATCCCAACGGCCTCAGAAATCCAATCAGTGCCTGGCCCTGCCGGTATAAAGGAACATCCGCTTTCCCCGTCTTGTCATTTGAGCCGTAACACAGCACTTGCACGACAATATCGGCGCCGCGAAAAACTTCCGCGCGGCTCGCTACAATCTTTGCGCCTTTCGAAACGTATTCCGCATCCGGATAACCCGCGGCTAGACCCGCGCCCGCTTCCACAAACACTTCGAACCCCGCTTTTGTGAGACTCGGCACAACTAGTGGCACCAACGCCACGCGCCGCTCTCCAGGGAAGCTTTCTCGCGGAACGCCCACAATCATGAAGTTTCCTCCAAGCCCAAAACTTTTAAACTTATGGGAATTGCACACTATCGACGAGACGCACCCAAGCAAGCTTCTATCTGAGGTCTGCCCCACCCGAGCAACCAGCTAGAGTTTACACTCTTCGAAAGCGCCGGGTAAGGTGCAAAGAGCTGCCTCGGCGTTATACTTGCTCATGCCTTCGTTGCTGAAAAACTCTCGGAAGCTCATCGCAATTCTTGCAGGTCTTTTGCTGGCCGCCTCCCTCCTCGCCCAAGACGGTAGTTTCGAGCGGGAAACGGCCGCCTGGCGCACCTTACATACGGCCGATTTGCTGAAGCCCGATGGCTGGCTCTCCCTGGTCGGCCTCGAGTGGCTACAGCCTGGCGACAATTCCGTAGGCGCTGCGCCCGACAACAAGATTCACCTCGGCAAAGGGCCCGCACATCTTGCTGTCTTGCATCTTGAAGGCGACAACGTCATGCTGAATCCCCCTCCAGGCGGCTTCCCCCCAGACTTTCTCGTATCCGGCACGCCCGCAAAGCCGCAATCTCTTCGCGCGGAAGGCAACAAAGACAAACTCGCTCCTCGTATGACCATCGGCGATCTCAACCTGTACGTGATTCGACGCGAATCCCGCTTCGCTCTGCGCGTCAAAGACGCCCACTCGCCCTCGATCACCGGTTTTCACGGCCTCGAGTGGTATCCACCCGACAGTTCGTTCCGCGTCCTTGCGAAGTGGACTCCCTACACTCCGTATAAGACCATCACCCTCGCCACTCTCGTCGGCACCAGCTACGATCAGCCGATGCCTGGCGCCGCGGAATTTACTCTGGTGGGAAAGACGTTTCGACTCGAGCCCGTCCTCGAAGATCCCACGGTCGCCAAACTTTTCTTCATCCTTCGCGACACCACCAGCACAACGACAACTTACGGCGCCTGCCGCTTCCTCTACACTGGTTTTCCATCGAACGGCCTCGACAAGCCCGGAGAACTGGTGCTTGACTTCAACCGTCTGGAAAATCCCCCGTGCGCCTACACGCCTTACTCCACGTGCCCGCTTCCCCCGCCCGGCAACCGCCTCCCCATTCCCTTACCCGTTGGCGAACAGCGTTACCACGACTGACGTTGTCTTTCTTCTGCCTTCTGCCTTCTGCCTTCTGCCTTCTGCCTTCTGCCTTCTGCCTTCTGCCTTCTGCCTTCTGCTCTCCGTTCTCCGCTCTCTGCTCTCAGCCGCAATCGCCGTTTTGAAAAATGGCGGCGGCTAGCGGAAAATAGACTCTTAAACAAACATGGACTCCACGAACTCCAAATTGGAGGGCTCCAATTACGACTCCCCGGCGCGTGAAAAGCTCATCGCCCTGCGGCTCGCGCTGCTTCGCGTACACAAGACGCTGCTCGAAATGGAGCGACGCTCCTACGAGCGCGAGCACGGGAAAGTCAACGTTGGCGAACTTTTCCGTCTTGTCGTTGACCACTCGCAATTTGCCTGGCTTCACAACATTTCTGAATTTGTCGTGCGCATTGACGAATCTCTCGCCGCCAAAGAGCCCATCACCCCTGAATACACCAGCGTGGCTTTTTCTCTGGCGCGAAAGATGTTTATGCCGACGGAATCAGGCGACGGGTTTCAGAAAAAATATTTTGACGCCATCCAGAACGACCCCGCCGTCGTCATCGAGCACGCGGAACTCGCCAAACTTTTCAACAATGAGCCGCCGGACTCTTCCGCTGCGTAAGTCCCGCTGCAATTCCTGATAGAATTCATCTTTCCCGGAGCGGAGAGGGACCTTGGATTTCGACCTGGACGCCGTCGGTGTTGCCCACAACGAAGAAGCCCATCGCTTCGAAGCTATCGTGGATGGGCTTCTTTGTTTTATTGTGTATCGCCGGTTCCCGGATCGAATGGTGCTCTATCACACGGAAGTGCCGGCACCAATCGAGGGCCAGGGAATCGCCGCAAGACTGACGCGGGCCGCGCTGGATTTTGCACGCGCCGATCACTTGCGCGTGGTTCCTGTGTGCCCGTACGTTTCCAGCTTCCTCCTCAAGAACCGCGAATATCAGGATTTGGTTTCTGCCAACGATCTTCAGAAAATTCTGTCCGCCTGAGACGATTCGCGAATGTCCTCTCCGCTCAGCGCCCTAAAGGCGACCGCCCTCAAGGAACCCGCGAAAATCTCCATTCGCCGGATTCGCCGCTGCGAGCTTCCCGAAGACACCGTCAAACTTTCGCGCTTCCTCATCGGCAAGGTTGTTGTTCACGAACTATCCGCCGGACGCGTCAGCGGCCGAATCGTCGAGACAGAGGCTTATCCTCCCGGCGATCCGGCCGGCCATCATTTCCGCGGGCCCACGCCGCGCATCAAATCCATGTATCTCGCTCCCGGCCACGTCTACGTTTTCTTCAACTACGGCGCGCACTTCATGCTCAACGTCGTGAGCGAACCGCCTGAAACCGCCGCCGCCATTTTGATTCGCGCCCTCGAGCCGCTCGAGGGCATCGAAATCATGCAGCGCCATCGCAAAACCATCGAGCTCCTCGATCTCACGCGCGGCCCGGGTCGCCTCGCCCAAGCCCTGCAAATCGATCGTCGCCACGATGGAGTAGATCTCTGCGAAGACAAAAAACTCTGGCTCGGCGAAATCAACCAACCTAGCAGCCCTGTCGGCAAAAGCGTGCGCATCGGCATCACACGCGCAGCCGACAAGCTGCTGCGCTTCTTCGAGCGCGGCAGTCCCTTCGTCAGCGGTCCAAAACGCCTCAATCACCCATCTTCAAAACGCCACAAGCCCCGAGCGCGCCTGGCATAGCCCGTGACTAAGCCTGCAAATGGGGCCGATTCTTTACTCATAGGTTTTTGCGACACGAATACTCGCAATGCCAACCATTTCGTGCCAGAATAAATTCGGCGAGCGCCTTGGCCCCGGGCGCCTCCGATTGCAAGTCTCGACGACGATCCAGCCCGTCCAAGACGCCATCGCCCTCTCTTGAGGTTCGACCAGGTGAAATGCGCGTGTCCGCATTCATCGGCGGCGAGCATTCTGCTGCTAGAGGTGTAAGATGAGTTTTTCGTGGAAACAATACGAAGGGCAGGTCGTCAACAACGCGTTCCCCCTTCAACGGTATTTAGGCGGCTCGAGCGAATCCGCCGTTTTCCTTACGCAGCTCGCGGGCCCGCAATCTTCCAAAGCGGTGATTAAGCTGGTTCCCGAAAGCGTATCGGCCGACCTGCAACTCTCTCTCTGGCGCCGCGCTTCGAAGCTCACGCATCCGAATTTGCTGCAGCTGTTCCAGGGCGGCCGCTGCCACCTCGCGGACATGGACCTCCTCTATGTGGTCGTGGAATATGCCGAAGAAGATCTTTCCCAAATCCTGCCGCAGCGTGCCCTCACTTCCGCGGAAGCGCGCGACATGCTTGGTCCCGTGCTCGACGCTCTGCGCGATCTGCACGCCCAAGGCCTCGTCCACTCACGCCTGATGCCCTCCAACATTCTTGCCACCGCCGATCAAGTCAAGCTTTCCACTGACCGCTTGTTCCCCGCCGGTGAAATCCGCAAATCCACGTCGAAGCGCATCGCCTACGACGCGCCAGAAACAGCAACCGACGCGCTCACGGCCGCCAGCGATGTCTGGTCGCTTGGCATCCTGCTCATCGAAGTGCTCACGCAGCGCGCCCCCGATTCACAAGCACGCGCGCCGCTCCAGTTCGCGGCAGAGTCTTTGGCACAGCCGTTTCGCGATATCGCGCGCCACGCGCTCGAACCCGATCCTCGGCTCCGCTGGACCATCGCCAACATCGAAGCCAGCCTGAATCCTCGCGCGGCCGCGGCGGCTCAAAGTGCATCTCCCACATCTAAGCCGCAGCCCACAGCTCCAGCAGTGTCTGCGGTAAACCTGCAAGCTTCAAGGCCTGCGCCAATCGCCGCTGCTCCCGCTCCGCCAATTATACCGCCGCCCGCTGCAGCACCCGTCCCGCCGACTATTCCGGCTATTGGAAGAGGCCCGCTGCATCTCGCGGGCCGAACTCCTAAGCCAGCCCCCTTAGTGCCGCCTATGGCCTCGCCTCCTGCGGCGAAAGCTCCCGGCAAAGCTCCTTCGCCGTTTTCTCTGCCGCCCATCGCTGCGGTGAGCGCGCAAAGGAACGCTCCAAGGCGCGCCCCGAAACAACCCATCGTCCTGCCTAGCTACGTCATTCCCATTGCGGTGGGACTTGTCGTCGTAGGCTCCATCGTCGCGCTGCCTAAAATCCTCGGGCATCGCGTCGAGTCCGCCGCCTCTTCCACCCCGTCCGCTGCGCGCGCCCCGCAATCCGACGATCAGCCCTCGGGCGCCGAAGTTTCTAGCAGCGCAAAACGGAATGCCTCATCTTCTAGCCGCGATGCTTCGCGCGATTCCTCCAAGTCCTCCGTTGCCGCGAAGTCTGCCGCAAAGGACGTTTCGCACGCGCCGGCAGCCTCGCCCTCTCCCGCAACGCTCCGCACGGAAACAAAAGCTTCGCCTGACGCGTCAAAGAATTCCGCCACCTCTTCAGCCTCCGGGGCTACGCCAGGAAAAGGTGAAGTCATGGACCAAGTCCTGCCCGAGGTCTCTGAAAAAGCGCTCGCCACCATCTCCGGCAAAGTACGCCTCACGGTGCTCGCACACGTGAATCCGTCCGGCAGTGTCACCGAAGCCGATTTCACGGATCCGGGCCCGAGCAAGTATTTCGCCGACCTCGCTCTGAAAGCCGTACGCCAGTGGGAATTCAATTCTCCCGAAGTGAACGGCCGCAGCGTCCCCAGCGAATGGCAAATCCGCTTCGAGTTCACGCCCTCCGGCGTCAAAACCTTCCCGCGCCAAGTCGCGCCCTAGCGTTTTTCTTTTGTTTCTTCCTGTAGGGCCCGCCTTCTGAGGCGGAACGGAGGGGCACGATACATCGTGCCCTTCTTTGTACCGCCGGCTCCCTGCCAGAGTTACTCGCCCAACTCCCGCGAGTATCCCTCACAAGGCAAGATACAAGCGCCAACGCTTTAGCGCGGCATCTTTCCTCTTCTCTTCAATTTTCTGCTTTCTCGCTGCCTGTATCCTTCCACCCCATCCCGCATCTAATGCTCTCCAGTCGATGAAGCTACTCTCCCTCAACGTCGGCCTCCCGCGCGAAGTCGCCTGGCACAATACAACCGTCACCACCGGCATCTTCAAGCAACCCGTCTCCGGCCGCCTCGCTCTTCGCAAGCTCAATCTCGATGGCGACCGCCAAGCCGACCTCCGCGTTCACGGCGGCGAATACAAAGCGGTTTACTGCTATCCCGTCGAACACTATGCCTACTGGAAAAAGGAGCTGCCGGGCCGCGATCTGGGCTTCGGCATTTTCGGTGAGAACTTCACCACCGAAGGACTGCTCGAAGATTCCGTACATCTCGGCGACCGCTTCGCCGTCGGTTCCGGCGAGGTAGTGGTCACGCAGCCGCGCCTGCCTTGTTACAAACTCGGCGTCCGTTTCGGGTCCGACGATATGGTGAAGCGCTTTCTCTCGAGCGCCCGCACCGGTTTCTACTTGGCGGGCACGCGCGAAGGCGAAGTCGGCGCCGGCGATGAAATCCAACTTCTCTCCCGCGACCCCAACGCCGTCCGCGTCTCCGAGATTACCCGCCTGTACGTGGCCAATCCCGGCGAGCGTAGCAAACCTTTTAGCAAGCTGGACGCCGCCGTCGTCCACCGCGCCTTGCAAGTCGCCTCCTTCCCGGAGAGTTGGAAATCCTACCTCAGGGAGCGTTTGCCCAAAGTGAGTGGCTAGCGTTTCTCTGTACTCAACACTCCCTGTTCTTTTCTGCTTTCTAATTTCTGCCTTCTGCCTTGTCGACGCCTCTTGCAAACCCAGGCCGCTCCCTCTACCCTACTCGCGGAGGACACCACACCACTCTTGATGCCCGATCTTTCACCGGAAGCTCTTGCCAGCGGCTTCATCCTGTTCGTGGTTTTTCTTTTTTCCACGACGTGCCACGAAGCAGCGCACGCGCTTGTGGCGAAAATTGGCGGTGACGAAACGGCTTCCCAAGGTGGACAGGTGACGCTCAACCCGGTGCCGCACATCCAGCGCGAACCCTGGGGCATGGTCATCATCCCCATTCTGATGCTGCTCCTCACCCGCTCTATTATCGGATGGGCCAGCGCTCCGTACGATCCCGACTGGGCGCGGCGCCATCCGCACCGCGCCGCGTGGATGGCTCTGGCCGGTCCGGCCACGAACTACACCTTGATGCTCATCGCGGCGATTGTCTTGCGAGCGGGATGGAGCCAGGGTTGGCTGCACCGAGATTCCTTTCCGGAGGCGCTGCTCTGGGACATGTTTTCGCTGAATCTTTTGCTCGGGACATTCAATCTGCTCCCGGTGCAACCCCTCGACGGCAGCACCGCCATCATGCTATTTATGCCCGAGTACCGCGCAGGGCGCTACCTGGATTGGCTGCGCGGCAATCAATACGGCATCCTCGGTTTGGTTCTGGCGCTGTTTGGCTTCCAATATGTCTATCGTCCGATCGAGGCCTTTGCTATGGGGATTCTCCTGCGCAGCCACTTTTAATGCCGACTTGTTCAGCGCGCTCTCACCAATTAGGAACATTCTCAGCAAGAGCATCCCCCGCGCGCAGTCTCAAGACGTGCGCTCCGCTTAACTACTGTATTTTCATTTGCTAAAGCATTTCGGTCTTGCGAAATTGGTCCGCCGGCGGACCAATCGCGCAGAATGAGCAGAAAACTTTCATTCCGCGCGCAGGGCTTCGACGGGATCGACCATGGCGGCGCGGCGAGAGGGAAGATAGCTTGCGAGCCAGGCGGTCGCAAGAAGGCCGATGGAGGCAGCAGCGTAAGTTATCGGATCGAGCGGCCGGACGTTGAAGAGCAGAGACGATAGCAGCCGCATTGAAACGGCAGCCCCGATCAGGCCGAGGCCTACACCAATACTGGTCAGCAGCAGCCCGTGACGCACGAACATGCTAGTGAGTTTTTGCTGCTGCGCTCCCAGGGCCATGCGAATGCCAATTTCTCTGGTGCGCTGTGACACGGAATAGGCGATTACGCCGTAGATGCCTACGACACCTAGCAGCAGGGCCATGCCGCCAGCAACGCCAAGCATGATCAGAGTGAACGAAGTCCGGGCGAGCGATTTCCCGTAGTAGTACTGCACGGTGTGGACGTCGGCCAGTGGGAGATTGGCATTGACGGACCACACCGCTTCCCGAACACTCTTCAAAAAGTTTTCCGAGCCTGCGCGGGAACCTCGGATGAAATAGGCGACTCCGCGGCGCACCGAAACGTCATCGCTTTCGAAGTTGTTCAGGATGAGGGGCCAGTAGGCAGCGGTTGGCGGTTTTTGACTCACGCCGTCGTCGTAAACGTTTTTCACGACGCCGACAATCTCCCGCCAGTCGTCTTTGCCGCTGATGCGAATACGTTTGCCGAGGGCGCCGGCTGGATCGCTCCAATACTCCCTAGCGAGGTTTTCTGAAACCAGCACCACAGGAACCCTGTTATAAGTGTCCGTCCAGGTCAAGTCGCGTCCGGCAATGAGCGGCGTGCCCATCGTGGCGAGAAACCCTGGCGCGATGAACTTTTGGTAGCTTATCGGGGGGAGCTGGCCCTCGGCATACGTGTGGCCCTCTACGAAGATGGGGTCGTGCCATCCGCCTCCGCTCATGGGAACCACCGTGCCGATGCTTGCAGAAGAGACTCCTGGAATCGCGCGGAGCCTGCGCAGGATTTCCTCCTCCATGCGAACCACGCTTTCGGGTTCTTTAACCTGTGTGTCGGGGATGAAGATACGGAGGGTTTGCAGCTCCGCCGGGTTATTGAATCCCGCATTTACATGGGTGAGAGCTCGAAAGGTGCGGATCATCAAGCCGGAACAAATCAAAAGAACCAGCGCCATCCCCACTTGCACGACGACAAGCACGCTCCGCGCGCGATGTTGTTCCCTGCTTTGGCTGACGCCGCGCCCTCCCTCGCGAATGCCGGTGGTAAGATGTACCCCGGCGTATTTGAAAATGGGAACACAGCAGACCAGCAGACTGGCCAGGAGCGTCACGAGCAGAGTGAATAGCAGAACGGGGCCGTCAATTCCGATTTCGTGGATGCGAGGAAGTCCTGAGGGAGCAATGGCGCGCAGGACCCTCAGCGTGGCATAAGCTAATCCCAGACCTAGCGCGCCGCCAAGGGTAGCAAGTGTGAGGCTTTCCAACATCAATTCGCTGGCGATGCGGCCCCAACCCGCCCCCAGCGCAGCACGCAAAGCAAGTTCCTGCCGCCGTCCTTCCACTCGGACGAGCAAGAGGTTCGCGACGTTCGCGCATGCAATCAACAGGACCATGGCGATGGAACCCATCAAGACCCACAGAGTATTGCCCACATCCCCAACGACATTTTGCTTCAATGGACGGGCGTTCGGGCCGATACGCGCATCTTCAAACAGTTTTATGCTGAAACCGGGCGGTGCAGGAAAACTGCTCAAGACGATGGGGAGCATCCGCGCCATATCTGCGTTCAGTTGCGCGATTGTGACTCCAGGCTTGAGGCGGGCAATACCTTGATAGCTGAAGTTGCCGAGGTGCGTTTTGTTGCGATCAAAGCGGAAGGGCAGAACCAAAGCGGGGTCTTCCCAGCCCAGGAAGTGAAAGGTCTTAGGCAACACACCAATGATCTGGCGTCCTGTGCCGTCGACCACGACGGTTCGCCCGATGGCAGACACGTCGCCACCAAACGTCCTACGCCAATAGCCATAGGTCAGCATGGCCGTTTCCGGCGTTCCTGGTGAATCGTCCTGTTTGGTGAACGCGCGGCCTAATACTGGCCGAATGCCGAGAATCGGGAGAGTGCCGTCCGTTACCCGAAGCGCTTGGACCTGCTCTGGTTCGGCCAATCCTGTCACGCTCACAGACTCGTCGGCGTACAGCCCGATGTCCTGAAAGGTGCGCCCTTGTTCGCGAAAGATGAAATAATCCGAAGGTGAGAGTTCAAAATCGTTCAACTCAATGCCCGGGGCGGTGAGGCGGACCCCTGCTAACTGTTCGCCGTTTGTATAGGGCAGAGGCTTCAGGAGCACCCCTTCCAAGACACTGAAGACGATGGTGTTGGCTCCCACGGCTGCCGCCAAGGTGACGAGGGTGATGACCGCAAACATCGGCGCGCGGGTCAATCTTCGAAGAACCTGCCGAAGCTGTTTTGTCAGGAAACCCACGGGTTCCGCCTCAATTCCCTGGAGTCACGAGCGGCTGGCGTCAAATAGTTCATACGTCAGGGAGGGACACGAAGTTCCGTGGAAAACGCGGTGGAATTGAACCAACGAGGGAGCGACTGCAATTAACCGCGTGACGCGTCGACGATAAAAGATACAGGTATGCTATCATTTTGCTCCCCCGTTTCGCCGACCGAAGCCAAGCAAAAGGAGAAGCAAAACCATGAGGAAGAAATCCCTGACAGGGGCGCTGGCGGTGCTGCTTCTGATGACTGGAGCGGCAGCTGAGTCCGCGCAAGAAGTAACCCAGGTGGAGAAGGACCGCGCGCTGCAATATTTGGAAACGACGAAGAAGAACGTTCTCGATGCGACGAAGGGGCTTTCCGAAGCGCAGTGGAACTTCAAGCCTGCGCCGGACCGGTGGTCAGTGGCGGAAGTGATGGAACACATTGCGACAGCGGAGGCTTTTATCCTGGAGACGGCCAAGGAAAAAGTTATGACCTCGCCCGCGGGAGAGGCCGGCCGGGATTTCAAAAAGACGGATGAAGCGGTTCTCATGATGGTTCCTGACCGCAGTCACAAGGCACAAGCTCCGGAACCTTTGGTGCCCAGCAACCGGTTTGGTTCGCCGGAAGGCTCGCTCAAGCACTTCGTGGATAGCCGTGCGACAACGGAAAGTTTTCTGAAGTCGACAGCAGGCCTACGCGACCATGTAATGGACAGTCCGCTGGGAAAACTCGATGGGTACGAGTTTGTATTATTCATCGCAGCCCACAGCGAGCGGCACACGAAGCAGATCAATGAAGTGAAGGCAGACCCGAATTTTCCGAAGAAATAGCTGAGCTCCAGAAAATTCCGCGCGCTGCGTGAGGAAGGTTCTTGCGCAGCGCAGTCGTGTTTTTGGGCAACGTGAGCGCGCGCCGCAGGGCAGAGTTTTTCGAATTGAACGGAGTGGGGAGTTACTTGAGAGATGAAAAGCCGGTCGTAAATCTTGCCGCAAACAACAGGTAGGAGTATGTTTTGCCCAGTTGTGCCCCTAATCTTGCAACGGAGGAATTTCTATGAAGAAAAATCCAGTGGGGAAAGTCTGTGTGGGCCTGCTGGGAATTGCGGCATTCACGATGGCAGCAGCGAGCCAGGATAAAAAGGAAGGCATGGAGGCACAAAAGATCGTGCACTTCGGGGATTTGAAATGGACGCCGATTATGAAGGGAGCCGAAATCGCCACGGTGTCGGGCGACCCGAGCGCCGAGGGTGCGCCCTTTGTGCTGCGGTTTCGGTGCGCGGATGGCGCCAAGATTCCTGCGCATTGGCACCCCACTGACGAAAACGCAACCGTCTTGAAAGGAACCTTTCTAGTGGGGATAGGAGAAGCTTTCGACGAGAGCAAACTGCAGACGATGAACGTGGGGAATTTCATGGTGATGCCGAAGGAGGTTCGGCATTTTGGAACTTGCAAGGGTGACACGATCGTGCAACTCCACGGCGCCGGACCATTCAAAGTGAACTGGGTGAATCCATCGGAAGTACAGCCGCCGGATGCGCCGGCCGCAGCGGTAAAGCCAAAGTCGTAAGCAAGCCACAAAAAAATTTTCACAGAAGCGCGATCGAGAACGCCGGACCGTTCTGGCTGCGCTCGCATCGCTATGCTAGACTTTTCGACGCGGACGCGCGAAAGAGCGTGTCTGCCGGAGCGTGGAACTTCGGGCTCTGTGCAACGAGGTCCCGCGAACCCCGCCAGGCCCGGAAGGGAGCAACGGTACCGGGTATGCCTCGGGTGCCGCAGATCACCCGAAGTTCCTCTCGCCTTAAGAACTCTGATTGCCTGAAAAGGCTGAACACCTGCTTATGAGCTATCAAGTCATTGCCCGCAAGTGGCGGCCACAAACGTTTCAGGATCTTGTCGGCCAGCGGCACGTCACGGAAACGCTGAAGAACGCGATCCTGAACAACCGCGTGGCGCACGCGTACATTTTTTCGGGCGCGCGCGGCGTGGGGAAGACGACCGCAGCGAGGATTCTCGCGAAGGCGCTGAACTGCGTGAAGGGGCCGACGCCGGAACCCTGCGGCGTTTGCGATTCGTGCAAGGAGATTGCGGCGGGAACTTCGCTCGACGTCATCGAAATTGATGCGGCTTCGAATCGCGGTATTGACCAGATTCGCGAATTGCGCGAGATGGTGCGTTATGCGCCCGCGGCTTCGCGAACCAAAGTCGTGATTCTCGACGAAGCGCACATGCTGACGGGCGAAGCTTCGAACGCGTTGCTGAAGACGCTCGAAGAGCCGCCGGACCGCGTGGTTTTCGTGATGGCCACGACGGAGCCGGAAAATCTGGAAGACACGATCCGTTCGCGGTCGCAGCATTTTCATTTTCGCGCGCTGACTTTTGCGGAAATCACCAAGCGACTTGAAGAAATCGCGCAGAGAGAAGCATTGAAGATCGAGCCGGGCGCGATGGCGGTGATCGCGCGCATGGCGGAAGGAAGTTTGCGCGACGCGCTGTCGCTTCTGGAGCAGGCTCGTGCGTACTGCGGCGATACGATTCCTGACGACCAGGTGCGCGCGCTGCTGGGCGTGGTTCCGGAAGACGCGCTGGAAGAACTGGTTGGCGCTATTGCGGCGGGCTCGGCAGACCGAGCACTGGGACTCGTACACACGTTTCAAAAAGAAGGGCGCAACCTGCAGCACTTCTGCCGGGAAGCGATTCGGCACATGCGCAATTTGCTGATTGCGCGCGTGTGCGGCGCGGATTCGGAGTTGATTGCGGCGACGCCGGATCAGAGGCCCGCGATCGCGAAAGCTGCGACGTTCTTCAGCGAAGAAGATTTGACGCGATTTTTCCAGATTTTGCTGCAAACAGATGATGATTTGCGAAGGAAGCCCGATCCGCGCGTGCATCTGGAAATGGGCTTGCTTCGACTGATTAACGCAGCGCGACTGGCTCCGTTGGAAGAATTGCTGGCGGAATTGAAGAGCGGCACTCCCGGCGGAACGAGCACGGGAACCATGCGCGCAAGCTCAAGCGCGCCTCCGCCGCCTCGCTCGGCGATGCCGCCATCAGTGGCTCCTGCATTCACGGCTCCGCCAAGAAGCACTTCTCCCGCTGCATCCATGAGCACGCCGTCACCCCAAGCGCAAACGAGTCAGCCGCTCTCTTCTGCATCTCTGCCTTCGGCGACTCCTCCGGTTGCGGCGGAAACACCCGCGTCAAAAGAAATTAAGGCGCCAAACGGCAAGACGAAGGAGATTCACGTCAGCGGAATTTCGCAGGTGCAAGTGGCGGAGATCAAGAGCGCCATCCAGGCGCAGCAAAAATTTCTTGGCGAACTGGTGGAACACAGTAGCGGCTGGGAACTGGAAGGCGCGGAGCTGCGGATTTATTTTTCGCCGAGCAACAAAACTTTTGCGGAGTTGATCGAAGGAAGAGACACACTGGAAAAGATCCGTGCCGTTTCGAGCAACGTGCTGGGCCGGGCCGTGCGAGTCTGTGCTAAACTTGATTCCGTCGCTGTTGCGGCTGCCGCGGCGTCCGGCACACAGGAATTGCGCGCGCAGTTCGAAAAAGATCCGTTAGTCAGGTCGATGCTGCAGCGATTCGGTGGTAAAATCACCGAAGTGAGATCGCGGCAAGAAGAGAAGTGAGTGCCCAAGAAGGATCCAGTATGGAAGTCGGCGCCCTGCAACAAATGCTCTCGAGATTCCGGCAACTGCAGGAAGACCTGCAGCGGCAGGTGAATTCCGTCACGGTGGAAGCTTCGGCCGGAGGCGGGATGGTCATGGTGAGAATGAACGGCCAGAAACAGGTCGTGGACGTAAAGATCGAGCCGGACGTTTTTGCGGGTAAAGACCAGGAGATGTTGCAGGACTTAATTCGCGCTGCTGTGAATGAAGCGGGACGCCGAGTGGATGAAGAACTCGCTAACCAGATGAAGAATCTTGCCGGGGGCATTCCGGGAATTGCTGGTCTGAAGATTCCGGGACTTTTCTAGCATCGGCTGTCAGTCTCCAGTTTGTAAAGTCGTAACTTCTAAGCAAGAAAACCGATCCGAAATCCAAATACGTAGAGGCGATCTTGCGAAAGGTCCATAGTAGCTTCTTGCGCGTTCCTTTTGGGGCGTGAATGAGAGAACCCCTCCTCACTTATTTCACGAATTCGCCGTTGTGGACTTCGTACTCGACACGAAAGGGCTTTCGCTCCGTGCGAGACTCCCAGTGCTCCTGTGCGATGATTCGGTTGGCTTGCGCAAGGCGCTCGGAAGGCAGTGGGTGCGAACGGAAATATCCCGTAAGACTTTGGATGGCGAGCTGCGACAGTTCTTCGTCCGGGCTCTTTGCGTGGAAAACATATTCGTCTTTGAGCTTCGCGAACCGTTCGAATAAATCTACGGCGCCGAAGGGCGAGTAGCCCGACTGCACGGCGAGATACATTCCTTCGCGGTCGGCCTCGAATTCTTCGTCTTTGTGGTAACCGGCTTCCCAAAATTCCAGCGGAATCTGAACCAGCGCCCCAACGATATCGAGATTGAGTTTCCTGAGCCGCGCTTCGACCTGCACGCGCTCGACGCAATGGTAATGGTCTATGTGCTCGACTTCGTGAGCGAGGACGCTGGCGAGTTCGTCTTCGTTGGTCATCAAGTCGAGCATGCCTTCACCGATGTACACAGGGCCCCCGGGAAGCGAGAAGGCGTTGAGCATGTTGTGGTCAGGAAGAACTGTGAACGAGTACGGCAGGTTGCGGTGGGCGTGGAGGGCGACATGGGCGCCGACGCGACGGACGTATTTTTGGAGACCTTGGTCTTCGGGAGTGAGTGGGCGCGTTTGCGTGGCGTAACGAGAGACGAGTTCGCGGCCGATGGCGATTTCCTGCTCGTCGGAGAGACGTGTCAGGCGCATGGGCAGGCGCGAGAGGTCGTGCTGCGCGTCAGCGGCCATGTCCAGGATGGCGTTTGAAGAAACGGCCGTGGATTTTTGGCGGCGCTGGCTCCAGTAGAGGCCGGCGAGAGAGAAGCCGAGGATTAGGAAAAAAATGGCAAAGACAACGGAGCGCTTCATAGGTATTGACGAATGGTATCGCGGTACCGCGTGTAGAGAAACGAGACGAAAGTTAGGGCGATACCGACGACAATGAGTGTGATGTAACGATCGCGGACCTGCAAACCCCAGAAATCCAAGACCGCAATCTTACCGACACAAAGCAAGAGCAGGCCCAAGCCAGTCAGACGGAAACTGCGCTCTTTGACGGCGAGCGCGAAGAGAAAAACAAGAACAGCTTCGATGCCCCACGATACGGTGATCATGCCGGTTTTCATTCTCAGAGCGAGCATGAAGGTCACTAACGTGACAGGAACGAAAAACACCAATTGTTCTGGACGGCGAATAGCTGCATGCAAGAGCTGCGCGAGCCGACCACTGCCTTGCGTCGGCTGGAAGCGGCCGCGCAATGGGAAAGCAAAGAACAGGCTCGCCAACAAAATGCCAGCGGCAGAGCTAACGACCAGATAGTTTCCCTTCCAATCGCTTTCGCCAAAATAGCTTCCTCCAAACAGATTGTGGACCATACCGCGCCCGAAAACCATGAGCGTGAGAAGCATGCCTTGTTGGAGGAAGAGCGGCTTATCCAGGGCGAGCGAGGCGCCGAACAAAACGAAAACCAGCGCCGCCCAAGACGTCACGACCCATTCGATTGGAAATTGAAAGTAGAATAGCGCCACGACAGCGGCGGTGCCAAGGTACGCCAGGAGGACGTCGAAGTGCAGCCGGCGGTCGCGCGAGACGGTTTCCTCCTTTTCCGGCAACTGCGCGTAGACGAAGTAGAAAATAAGGGCCAAGGGGAGAATCGTGTATACGCGCGGACCCCAAAATTCGCCGGGTTCGCCTGCCGTCAGGTTCGCGAAGAAGATGCGCGCAAACGCCACAATCAACGCCACATAGGCTTGATAGCGGAATTGCGTGATTTTGCGGAGAATGCCGTATTCAAAAAGGACAAGACCGAATACTGCCCAGCCCACAGCGATGCTGAGCGGCTGCAACTCGTACCAGAGCAGCAGCGAGACGATGACGGAAGCAGCCCAGGAATAAGTGTGGTGCAGATCGCGGCGGCGCCACTCTTCCGACATGCGAATCACGCGTGAGAGGGCATAGAAAATTACGGCGACGATGGCGAGCGAAAGCAGGCGGACGCTGAGGCCGCGCCAGGTTGCGCTCACCTGCAGATTCACGCTCAGCGAGCGCATTAACGTCATCAAGGCAAGAGCGTGCGATTGCCAGGGCAGTTCTTCGAATTCCAGGCGCTGATCCACAATCGCCAGGACCAGCGCGAACGCCGCCCAAATCGGTGCCAGCCAGCCGTTCGGATATTCGTACCACGCGAGAAGAGAGAGAAGACCTGTAGCGGCAAAGGAATGAAAAAATGCTGTGACGCGTTTGAAGTTCTCTGAAGGCGCGGCTTGCCGAGAGAGGAAGTACAAACCGGCAGCGACCGCGGTAATCGTGAACACGCGAAGCGAGATGGGGCCCCATAATGGTTGGGCCAGATCGTAATTGTAGAAAAACACGCGGAGCAGTGCGCAGAACCCCACGACATTCGCCTGCCAGGCGAGTTGCGAATAGTGAATCCACCGATTAGTGACTGTGAGAGCGACCGCGAAAATAACCCAGCCGACAGCAATCCAGGGCGCTTGGAGCGCTTCTTCGATAATCCACGTCATTACCCCTGTTCCCGCCCAAGAGTAAGCGACTTGAGCGACGCTGAGATGGCGAGGATTGATAACGCCGACGCGTTTCGCGAGCCAGTAGAGGCCGGCGACGACCGCGAGTGCGCCAAGCGCGTGCCATGGAATCGTGTGCCACTTGTGTATGCTGTTAGGGTCAGCGATAAACGCGGTATAGATCGCCAAGCCGCCAAGGATGTGCGAGTGCCAACCGATGGCGTGATGCGTAAGGGCCCGCGCCGCTTCGGACAAAATCACTGCGAAAGCGATGAAGGCGAGCGGCTGCCAAAGTTCGGGAACTTCGCACCAAATAAGCAGAGCAACAAGAGCGGTGCCGGCTGCGGCGAAGAAACCGCGCAGAGTTCGCTGCTCGGCGTCATCTTGATGCGCGGCGAGCTTGGCGGTGAGGTAGAACATTGCGCCAAGAATCGGCAACGTCAGCAGACGCATGTACGCGTGCGTGTGTTCTGGAGCTTCGAGGTGCAAGTTGATTGCGATGGCCCGGAAAAAAGCGATTAGACCAAATAAGACGTATTGCACCTGCAAATCGCGTGACTTGAGCGCTTTGCCGATGGCCGCCAGAGTGAGCATCAGCGCAGCAAACGCAATCGCCGTCCAGTCTCGCGTGAAGAGAGCCCAGGCTGCCGTGGCTCCCGCAAATGCTCCAAGATAGGAGTGGACGTTCAGCGCCGGTCGTTCGAACGAGCCCTCAAAGAATTCTTTCCAGCGCGCGCCGATGCCCAAAGCATTCAAATAAAACACCACGGCGCAGAAAGCGAAAAGAATTCCGGCGCTCAGCTCCAGCCTCTCACCGCGCAAACGCAGACTGACGAGATCGCGGAAGTCGAAACCGATGAGCCGGATGCCCACGAGAAGCCCGATGAGCAAGCCGAGCCGGCGGAAGACGACTTCTTTCACCATCGAACCGGCAATCAGGAAAACTTCGGTGCCGACGACCCAAAGCATGGCAATGTGATTGTCCGAGTAGTGCGAAGGAACTGCCGCGAGCATCAACGCCGCGCCGGCAACCGTAAGCACAATGAAGGCTTCGCGGCGGCGTTTGGTTGCAGGAAGCTGAGCGCAAACAAATTCGACCGCTCCCACTGCAAACAGTGCGATGTAAGCGAGCGTCGGATCGACAGACTGAAATTTCAGGCAGCCAAGCAACAGCATCATGTTCAAAACGGCGGCGGCGGTGGAAACGTGCTCTTCGAAGTCGCTTTTGATGGAGCGTTTGACATAGGAAAAGCGGAAGATGAGCCAATAGAAAAACAGGATGGTCAAGCTAGCGTGGTATTCGGGAAATGCGCGGCCTCGGGCGCCGCTGACACCGAGGAGGCGATAGAGCCAGTAGAGATGCGTGAGATAGGTTGAGAGGATGCCGAAGACTTCCAGTTCGAACCAGCCCATTTTCAGGACGATGGACACGAGGCCGATGGCAAGAAACACTCCGGCCGCAAGACTGTAGACGCTGCTCTGACTGAGCGCCACCGTAAAGTAGCCGAGCAGAAAGGCGAGGCCGGTAACGAATTGCGACCGATAGCGTAGCGTGTGGAACGCCATAATCACGGCAACAAGCAGCATCAGGGCGCAATCCACCGTGAGCCAAGTAACATCCGGCGGGAGAAGCCGCATAGCCGCGACGTAATAAATGGCATACGTGGTGAAGAAGAGCAGCGCCCAGCCGCCGCCGATGCCGCCGCGGCCGATGAGGCGATAGCGCTCGCGCTTTTCGAGTGCGATACCGCCAGCAAGAAGGAATAGCGCCGTGAAGTAAGAGATGCCAGCCTTGCCGAGTGCGCCGAGAGTTCCAAACTCCCGAATCCCAAAGAGCGCGACGCCAATAACGATGCTGATGATTCCGAGTTTGTAGAGCCAGTTGGTGCCAAGGGTTTCCTCGATGGAGGAGACCGTCTTTAGGCGTTGCTGAAGCGTCGGCTTGTTAGCAGATTCCTTGGGAGCAGAAACTTTGAACGCAGAGACAGGCAGCGGGGTCGAAATCCGAGCGAACAGAGCGGTTGGCGCTTCTTCCGCCGGATGCGGCGAGGCCGGCGTCAGGCGTGGGACAGGCGGTTGTGCCGGCACTTGAGCAGGCGGCACTGGTGGCTTGGCTGCGGGAGGTGACGCCAACGGGGCCACTGGCGAGGGATCCTTTGGCGTGGACGGCGTGGCCGGGACTGCAGGGTTCCCTTCAGCTGGTGTCTTCGCCGCTGTGGGCAGTCCTGTTGGTGCAGCGGTCACGGAGGGCATTGACGTTTTCTGCGGAGGTACGGCTTCGGAAGGAGGCACTTGAACCGGCGGGTGAAAATCGACGCGCGATGGAGAGATCGATACTTTTCTTGGCAGAGCTGACAGAGGAGGAACAGGCTGTGGCATCGGTCTCTCTGCGGGCGCAGAAACCGCAGGCCCGGCCGAAGGGATTTGCTTTTTCAGTTCGGTGATGTCGCGCTGGAAGGCTCTGTTTTGTCTTTCCTGCTCCTCTTTGCTCCCGTCCAAGTCTGCGCGCAACCGGCTGTACTGCACCAGAAGGTAAAGAGTCAAGAACGGCGTGATCACCAACAAGATCCCGAAAATAACGAGCAGCGGCATGGGCTAGGGATGCCCTTTGGTTGAGCCTGGTCTTTAATCTTTCTTCTGATGTTAGAACGGCGCTCGGTGGGAATCTTGCGGTTTGTTTCGACGGAGCGCCTCGCAGTAAACGCCGGCTGGGATAACCTCCTAAAAATACAGAACTTACACGGCCGAGCGGTCAGTCATGGCAAGATACCGGGATGTTGATCCGCGAAGCGGTTGCCGTGCGGGACGGGGATGCGCTGTGGTCAATCCTGGAGCCCGTTATTCGCGCGGGCGAGACCTACCCTTTGCCACGCGACATGGACAGACAAAGCGCACTGGCCTACTGGTTCTCGCCGGGACATGAGGTTTTTGCCGCCGAAGGCGGCGATAAAATTGTCGGCACTTATTTCCTGAAGACCAACCAGAAAGGCGGTGGAGCACACGTTGCGAACTGTGGCTACATGACGGCGCCTCACGCGACCGGCCGCGGCGTGGCTCGAGCGATGTGTGCACACTCGCTCGAACACGCACGAAAGCGGGGATTTCGCGCGATGCAATTCAATTTCGTAGTCAGCACGAACGAGCGGGCCGTGCGGCTGTGGCAGAGTTTCGGCTTCGAGATTGTTGGCCGCCTTCCGCAGGTTTTCGAACATCCGACGCTTGGCCTTGTCGACGCGTTCGTGATGTACCGCCAACTCTGAGCCGTTTGCGCTCCTGCGCGAGGCTGTGCTACACATGCTGCATGCCCGATTTTGCAGCTCCGGTAGAACGACTCATCGACGAATTGAAACATCTCCCCGGCATCGGCCAGAAGACCGCGCAGCGCCTGGCATTTTTTCTTTTGCGCGCCGCGACGGAAGATGCCCTGGCGCTTGCCGATGCCATTCGCGACGCCAAGGAGAGGATTCGGGAGTGCTCGACCTGCCATAACATCACGGACACCAACCCTTGCCTCTACTGCGTTGGCCCGACACGCGACAAAAAAACGATTTGTGTGGTCGAGGAAGCGCACAACATCCTGGCGATCGAAAAGACACGCACCTACAGTGGCATGTATCACGTATTGGGAGGCTCCCTTTCGCCGCTTTCCGGGCGCGGGCCCAATGAGCTTCACATCAAGTCCCTGATTGAGCGGCTGAAGGGCAATACGGTCGAGGAAATCATCATCGCGACGAATCCCACCGCCGAAGGCGAAGCGACTGCTGTTTACCTCTCAAAGCTGCTCAAGCCCCTGGGGGTACGCGTAACCCGCATTGGCGTTGGCATCCCCGTAGGCGCAGACCTGGAATACGCCGACGAAGTCACGATGCTGAAAGCGATGGAGGGCCGGCGGGACCTGTAAGATTAATCACAGAAGGCAATTTAAGGACGCGAGTTTGGTGATGCAATAGTCGGGTCGACTTACTACTCTTAGTAGTTCCAGGACGCTCTAGGAAATTTACCTAATTCAGTATAAAGTCCACGTTGAAGGTGGATGTCTCCACACCCGCAACTTGGCAGCCTGCGGAGGGCTGCCGGGAGGTGCGCTACATGCCAGGCTTGGCGCACTACATGACACAGTACGATCACGAGCACGAATCCACTGCGAACAAAGTGTTGCATGGCATCGGCATCCCGATGATTTTCGCGGGGATCATTCTTGCTTTCTTCATGAGGTGGATTTGGGGCGCGGGATTTTTCTTTGGCGGGTGGGTGCTGTTGTTTCTCGGACATAAGATGGAAGGCAACCATCCGGCGTTTTTCCAGGGACCGATTTATTTGCTCGTTGGGCCAATCTGGGTCGCTCGAGAAGTTTGGATGTTTCTCACGGGCACAAACCGCAAGCCGACCTCAGAGGGTACCACGCCAAGCACCGCCGCAAAGTAATTCGGCGGGCTTTTGCATTTGCTCGAAGTCAGAAACACTGAGGGAAGACGGCGGTTTGTATGAACGACGCGGGCGGCAATTTTGCCGATGAGACAGTCGAAATGGCTTCGGAGTCGGGAGCCAATCCGAATGCGGAATTGAGGAAACGCCGCAGCACGCGGATCGTGCAAGCGGTTCCCCTCGTGGTAACCGGTGTGGATGCGCTCGGGCGCCCGTTCGTGGAGCGCACTTCTTCCCTAATCCTCAACTGCCACGGCTGCCGTTATCAATCGAAACACTACGTTCTCAAGAACATGTGGGTGACGCTGGAGATGCCTCACCCGGAAACCGGGCAGCCGCCGAGAGGCGTGCGCGGCCGAGTGGCCTGGATTCAGCGCCCTCGGACGGTGCGGCAGCTTTTCCAAGTCGCGCTGGAGTTGGAAGTCTCCGGAAACGTTTGGGGCATTGCGTTTCCGCCGGAAGATTGGTTTGCGTTTCCCGATGGCGTTCAGGTTCCGCCGGTTTTGGAGGGCGCCCCTGAGCCACAGGCTTTGCCGACGGCGTCAAGTTCCGCGTCGGAACCAGAGGCGCCAGTTTCCGCCCGCGACGCCGAGATTCCTCTCGCAAGCACAAACGACAATTTGCGCGTATTCCCTTCCCCGGCGAGCGCCACCGATGCATCGCTTCAGTTGGCCCGGCAAGTGGCCAGGCTTGTCGCGGACGCTCGTCAACAAATTCAGGCTGCGGCGCAGGAAGCGGCATCGCAAGCAGTCTCCGCCGAGCGGCGTGTTTCCTTTGACCAATGGGAGCAGAAATTTGCCGCTGGTCGCGCTGAAATCGCCAATGAGACTTCGCTCGCGCTCGAAAAACTTCAACTAGAAGCTGACAAGCAAGCCCAGGAGGCGGCGGAGGCGCTGCGCGCGGATTTACCTCGCTGGCTGGCGCCGCAACTCGACCAACTTACGCGCGATCTGACAGAAACTCTGTTGCGGGAGGCTCTAGCCGAGCGCAGCGAGCACACGCAACAGTGGCAAGCCGCTACGGAGTCACTTGAAGCCACTTGTCAGCAGGCCGAAGAGACTGCTGGCTGGCTGAAAACGCAAGCCGAAAAGGCTGAGGTGCAAATTGCGGCCCGAGTTGAAACCGCGGCACGTTCGCTGGAGGCCGCGGTAAAGCAACAGGAAGAGACCCTCAACACGCAGCGCGTGGCGTTTGAAGCAAGAGCCGCTGAGATCCGGCATGAAGCCCAATCGGCGCTCGCAAGCGCTCAATCTTCCTGGCAGGAGCAAGCCGTCAAGGACCAGGAAGCTGCCCACAGCCAATTGCGCGAACGTCTGGAGAGCACGCTTGCTGAAGCACAGGATCGCGCCGCAGGCGGATTGAACGAACACATGCGTTCGCTGCTCGCGCAGCTTCAAGAAGAAACGGCCCAGCACGCAGCCTTTTTGCGGGACTCCGCAGAATCCTCAACTGCGGAGTGGCAACAGCGGCTTGCTGCGACAAGCGATGCCCTCAAAGAGCAGGCGCAAGAGGCAGAATCCATCTTGTCCCGCGCGGGACAGACACATCAGCGCATCGGGCATCAAGCCTCTGAGCTTCAGAGCGCGCTCGCTACCTTTAATACGCAAATCAGGGAGATATTCAGCGAGCGCCGCAGCGAGCTGCATCGCGAGGCGGAATCTCTCGTTGAACAAGTCAATGCGCGCATTCGTTCCGCCTTCGATGAAGCTGCGAACAGAGCGCGTGAGCAATTCGAAAGACACGTTCAAGAGATCGTGGAACCGCAGATCGTGCGCACCGAGGAAGCCCTGCACCGTCTGGCGGGGAGCCGCTCGATGGTGGATGCTGCGTTGACGTTGCAACAGGACCGCATCCGGACTTGCGCAGACGAGGCTTTCGCCGAATCCCTGGCGCACTTCCGCGAAAATCTCGGCGGCGTCGAACAAATCCTGCGCGAATCCTCTCAATCGATCACCGGCCACTCGGTGGCAGAGCTGGAAGGAAAAGTCGTCGACTTGAAACATCAAGTCCTGGACGAACTTCAGAAGTCCGCGGAATGGTACGAGAAGAAAGCGCAAACACAAATTCAAAACTATTCCGAAAAAGCCGCCGAGCAAACCGCAAGCCAGCTAAGGGATAAAGCTGGGGAAATCTCCAGTGTGTTTGCGACGGAGCTTGACCACTCGAGCCGGAACTTCCTCCGCCACACGCAGACGCAGATGAACGACGTGGTGCGCGACTCTTTCGAACGCGCCCGCTCCCTTTTCGCGGACGCGGCCGACACGACCACTGCCGCATTCGTTGACGAGATTCAGCGCACCGCCCGTCAAGAGCTTGGCGGATACACCGACGAACTCAAGCGTTCTACTGCGCAGGAGCGCACCGAGCTTGCGCAGCAGGTCAATTCGCAACAGGAGGCGTTTCTGAAGCGCTTTCACGAATCGCTCGGCGGAGTCCTCCAAACCCGCGTCGCCGAAGCGCAGAAGACCGTGACAGAAAGTTTCGCGCCCCTGCTGGAGCGATGGAAAACAATGACCGATGCGCACCAGCAGGAAGTGAAGCGCGTTTATGACCATATTGCAGAGCGAGCCGCGGAACAGCACAAGACGCGGCTCGAGCGCGTCTCCAATCAATGGCTTCTGACTACGGTGGCGTCGCTGGATCACCAGTCTCGCGAAATGATTGCTGGAGTTGCCGCCGCCGCAGAAGAGAAGCTGCGCGCCGCTTGTACTCAAGTTTTCGAGGGCGTGGGCGATTCCCTGCGGCAACGGCTCGGCGAAATCGCGAAACATTTCACGCCGCCAGCGGAACCGCCTTCCCCATTGGCTAAAAGCGCGAAGTCTGGGACCTAGAATCCCCACCTTCCGTAAAAAAAAATCAAAAAGGCGCACCGACGGACAGCAATCAATTCGCTACTTCTGCCTGAGCCCGCTATAATTCGGAGTTTCAACCACTATGGCCAATCATGCTTACTTGCGTGTCTGGACACGCGACTTTTCTCTGGAAACGATGATCCGCGAGTTTGCCCGTTTCCTGACCACCGCGCCGCTCTCCCCTTCTCACGACACTTTCGACGAATTGATCGTCCAGGCGGTCGCCCCCGGTGAAACCCCCATCGCGGAATGGGATTTGCGCCCTTCGCAGGTAGGGGCGGCGCAGGTCGCCGCCATGGCGGCCCAGCATCTCAACCCCGACACCGCATACATCGCTAGCGCGGCGTGGGATTTGTGGACGTTCGACATGGACACTCTCAAATGGAATCAGAAGCCGCAACCGTTGGAACTGGCCTGCCACGGCCCAGACTACGACGACGGAATTGCCGCCTCGGCGGGCCATCTTCAGGCAGATTTGGGTTTTGAGCACTTCTTCACCGGACACGCGGGTCTCCTCGTTCCGAATCCCTCTTCTAATTTCAAACCGTTCAACTCCTCCAATTCTTTTGAACATCCTGTCGAGCACACCTTCCGCCAGTGGATGGCCGCCGGCAACAACCTGAAGGAATATCACGCCAAGACGCGAGAAAACATCCAACAATTGTTCGGTTGGGTGGACGCCATCGACCGGGCTCTGCCCGTGGAGCGGACGGAGTTATGGTCGGAAGGCGAAGAAAATATAGAGGCCCGGCTGGACGAAATACTCGCGCGGCACTAGGGGCTGCGCGTATCGCAATCTTGACATGCAGAATGCTTCCAAGGAATGCCGCCTGAAGTTAGAATTGATGGATTGAGGTTGAATTTAGCGTGTCCGGAAGTGCAGTCGAGGTTGCCAATCCTCCGCACTCCGGGGAAAGAGGGGAAGCTTGGTCCGAACGCCGGATTGCGCCCCAAGGTTGGGATGGTAAAGACCTTATCGAATGCCAGTACGAATGCTAACGGGACGCAGCGCGCGCCGTCCTTCCTAGAGAGGATAGTCGGTGCCGGGGCGGTCCGAGCCGGAAAAATCCCGCTGTACTTGTGCGTGAGTTTTGTGCCCATAGCTATTCTTCTGTGCGGCTGCGGCACGGAAGCGCCCAAACCTGCGGCTCAAGCGGAGGCAAAGCCTGTCGAACCGGCCGTCCCCGATGAGATTCAATCCGCCGCGGAGTCCCTGCTCGGAAAAGAGGCGCAAGTGCTGCTGTTCGGGGATCTGGCAAAAGACGGCAAGCAGGAGTTCCTCGCCGCCAACGTCGTGCCCAAAACGCCTACGAACAACCTGCCGGGCACGATCGTCACTCGCGCGATTGTCGCCGAGAACTCTGAAGGGAAGTGGTCGGAAGTCTTGCGCTGCGATGAACATTTGAAAAACCAGAAAGGGTATCTGGGACTGACGCCTTTGACCTCCGTGACCGGCTGGCGTCTGCAGTACGAACAGAGTGACGATAAGGGTCTGTCGCTTTACTTCACACCGCTGAAGGGTGTCACCGATTCGCACGTCTTGCCCATCGGCGTTCGCTGGAATCCTCAAACGAAGCGTTACCAATCGCTCGACCGCACCTACGAACACTTTCTCCTCGAGTCGCCCTCCATCGAAACCGCGAGGTCCAGGCTGCGATGAGCCAGACAACGACCCACGCTAGCGCGCCGGGAGCCAACACCAGGAAAGACCTTCGCGGGTTAATGCCCTATCTCCGTAGGTACACCTGGAGCATTGTCTTTGGGCTGTTCATGGTCGTTCTGATGGGGATCGTCGGTAATGTGCTTCCTCTGGCGATTGGCATCTTGACGGACACGCTTTCAGGCAGCCCTGCTCCTTTTGAACACGCAGGCTCCACCGGGGCCGCACTCGCTGCTATGCATCGCCTCTCGGCTTTGAGCCGCGCCATTCCTTTCTATGAGCCAAATAGCCGGCGCACCCTAGGGATCTACTGTCTCGTTGTAGTTCTCTGCGTCGCGATCAAGGGCGCTCTTTCCTTTGAGGCACGATGGAAGCTCATCGGTGTCTCCCGCGATATTGAGTTCGACATCCGCAGCGACCTCCTCAAGCGGCTGCTTGCACTCGAGCCGGAATTCTATGTTCGCAATCGCACCGGCGAACTTATGTCCCGCGCCACCAACGACCTCAATTCTGTGCGCATGGTGCTCGGCCCTGGAATCATGTACAGCGCGACGACACTCGTCACCATGATTATGGCCATCCTTGTGATGATCACGATTTCGCGTTCGCTGACGCTTTGGGTTCTGGTCCCTGCGCCAGTCGTCGCCATCGCCGTCTGGTATTTCGGCAAGACCATTCACGAGCTCTACGAGACAATTCAGGCCGCCTTGGCAACTCTCACCGCGCGGGTGCAAGAGAACCTTGCCGGCGTGCGCATCGTCCGCGCCTACGCTCAAGAGGAAGCGGAAACTCGGGCGTTTGACGAACCCAATCGCGAGTACGTCTCGCGCAACATCCGCCTCATACGCACCTGGAGCATGTTCATGCCCTCGCTCACTGCTTTATCGGGGACCAGCTTTCTCGTTTTGCTATGGCAGGGCGGCCATCAGCTTCTTAACGGACAGATCACACTCGGGGCGCTTATTGCATTCAATGGTTACCTCGCCGTGCTCGTGTGGCCCATGATCGCGCTTGGCTGGGTCACTAATATTTTCCAGCGCGGCGCCGCTTCCATGGGCCGCTTGAATTTCATTTTGACGGCGAAGCCGAATATTGATGATTGTGACGCAACCCTTCCGAAGGATGCGGCACCGCAAGGCGATATCGAGTTTCGCAACTTGACGTTCACGTACCCCACCACACTCTCCGGAGTGAACGGTTCGAATGGGTCCGGCAAGACCAATGGAAGCGGCCCGCACGCAGTGCTTTCAGATATCAACCTGAAGATTCCGGCTGGATCCACTCTCGCCGTCGTCGGGCCAACGGGATGTGGAAAGACCACGCTCGCTGCACTCGTCGCTCGCCTTTGGGAAGCACCGGAAGGAACCGTGTTCATCGACGGCCGGCCCATTCAGGATTGGCCGCTCGAAGCGCTCCGCCGCTCCATTGGGTACGTTCCGCAAGACACTTATCTCTTCAGCGAAACGGTCGGCGGAAACATCGCGTTCGGATTGCCCGATTACAATCTCGAACGCGCCCGCGAAGCCGCGGAAATCGCCAGCCTTCACGGCGACATTCAGGATTTTGCAGCCGGTTATGACACTGCCGTTGGAGAACGGGGCATCACGCTTTCGGGCGGCCAAAAGCAACGCACGGCCATCGCCCGCGCCATCGTGCGCGATCCGCGCATCCTGATTCTGGACGATGCCCTTTCCAGCGTGGACACGCAAACCGAAGAGAAAATCCTCACCGGCTTGCGCGGTGTTATGCGCGGCCGCACCACTATTTTGATTTCGCACCGCACGTCCACCGTACAGAACGCTGATCAGATCGTGGTTCTCCGCGACGGCCGCATCATCGAGCGCGGCACGCACGACGAATTGCTCGAGCGCGGCGGTTATTACGCGGATTTATACCAGAAGCAATTACTTGAAGAAGAACTCGAAAACGCATGAGCACGCAACACGAAGAAGAGGCTCTAGGCAAAGCGTACGATTCGCACCTGATGCGGCGGCTATTGCAGTACATGAAGCCGTATCGCTGGCGCGTGGCGCTGGCGCTTGCGCTCGTGGCCGTCGTCACGCCGCTCGAGCTTGCTCCGCCCTGGATTTTCCAAAAAGCGATCGACAATAACTTTGTCCCGGCGATGAAACACCTGATTCCCGAAAGCAAGGCCTGGGCCGGTCTCGTTCTCCTCAGTCTTTTGTTTTTTGCTGTTCTTGGATTCGATTTCCTTGCTCAGTACGTTCAGATTCGCATCATGCAACGCGTGGGCCAGCAAACCATGTATGACATGCGCCGCGAGATTTTTGGCCACCTGCAGCGCTTGCCCATGAGCTATTTCGACCGCAACCCGGTTGGCCGCCTCGTGACTCGCGTCACCACGGACGTTGATGCGCTGAACGACCTTTTCGCCGCCGGAGTCGTCACCATGATCAACGACTTCTTCCTCCTCGCCGTCATGGCCGGCTTGTTGTTCAAAATCAATGCCCGTTTGGCTCTCGACACGCTTGCCATCCTGCCTGGCATCTTGATTGTCACACTGATTTTCCGCAAATACGTGCGCGACGCTAATCGCCGCATTCGCACCGCCATCGCGCGCATCAACGCCTTTCTTCAGGAATATATCTCCGGCATGAGCGTCGTGCAGCTTTTCAACCGCGAGGCAAAAGCGGAGGATGAATTTGCCAAGCGAAATCACGACAACATGCTCGCCTGGCGCGACGCGATCCTGGCTTACGCGCTGTTTTATCCGGCGGTGGAGTTCTTGAGCTATGCCACGATCGCCTTGATTTTCTGGGATGGAGGCAATCGCATACTTCATGGCTTCTTGACGATCGGCGTGCTCATCGAATTCACCATGTACGCGCAGCGCTTCTTCCGTCCCATTCAGGACCTCAGCGAAAAGTTCAACATCCTGCAGTCCGCCATGGCAGCTTCGGAGCGCATCTTCAAGCTACTCGACGAACCTGTCACGATTCAATCGGACCCGAACGCAGCCCCTCTCGTCCAGCCGCGTGGCGAAATCGAGTTTCGAAACGTATGGTTCAGCTACCGCAACGTTCCTGAACCCGCCGACGAAGACTGGGTGCTCCGTGATGTTTCTTTCCGCGTCGAGCCGGGCCAGACCTTCGCCATCGTGGGCCACACTGGAGCCGGCAAGACCACGCTGATTTCCCTGCTCCTCCGCTTCTACGACATTCAGCGGGGCCAGATTCTTCTGGACGGCAAAGATATTCGGCTCATCGAGTTGCAGGATCTGCGCCGCCAGTTCGGCATCGTGCTGCAAGATCCGTTTCTTTTCACCGGCACGATTGAGACAAACGTCCGGCTGGGCACACAGAACATCGAAAACGCGGCCGTCGAAAGAGCGCTTGAAGAAGTCGGGCTCGGCGAATTCATCCATTCGCTTTCGAATGGCGCCGCCACCAGCGTCAATGAGCGAGGCTCCACGCTTTCCGTCGGCCAGCGCCAGCTCATCAATTTCGCGCGCGCCCTGGCCCACGATCCTCGGTTCCTGATTCTTGATGAAGCCACTTCGAGTGTTGACACGAAAACCGAATTGCAAATCCGCGAAGCTTTGAGCCGCTTGCTTTCGGGCCGCACCGCGCTCGTCATCGCGCACCGCTTGAGCACCATCCAGCATGCCGACCGCATCCTGGTGTTCCACAAAGGCCGCTTGCGCGAACAGGGCGCGCACCAGGGGCTTCTAGCCCAGCGCGGAATCTACTTCCGCCTGTATCAGCTCCAGTACAAAGAACAGGAGCTGCATCTTCCCCTGGGAGCTCGCGGCGCAGCCGAGCCGCCCGCAGTACGGGCGAGCGACTGACCGCGTTTCGCCGCACATGCCGCCTATTCCGCTTCTTCTTTCCGCCGGCGAAGCCTCGGGGGACATGTACGCCGCGCGCCTCGCTACCGCTTTGAAGCAGCGCATCGATGTCGCCATTTTCGGTATGGGCGGCCCACAGATGCATGCCGCAGGCGTCGAAATCATCACCGATTATTCTGAAGTTTCCGTTGTAGGCATCACTGAGGTTTTGAAGCGTTTGCCTTCTCTTGTGCGCGCCATGCGCCATCTTGTCGAGGAAGCACAACGCCGCAAGCCGCCGTTCGCTGTTCTTACGGATTTCCCTGGTTTTCACCTGCGCCTTGCGCGCAAGCTGCGTCCTAAAGGCATTCGAAATGTCTATTACATTTGCCCTCAGTTTTGGGCCTGGCGTCCCTGGCGTGTGAATCTGGTTCGGCGCCGCTTTTCCGAGGCCCTTTGCATCTTTCATTTCGAAGAAAGGTTTTATGCGGATGCGGGCGTGGCGGTGAAGTTCATTGGTCACCCGCTAGTGGGCAACGTACAGGCCGCGCTGACGAGGGCTTTATTTTGCGAGCAATATGGTCTTCAATCTCAAGGGCAAATCATCACGGTTTTGCCTGGCAGCCGCCGCGGCGAGATTGGTCATCACCTCCCGGTTCTCGTCGAAGGGCTCCGTGAAATTCGCCAACGCGTCCCAGGACTCGTACAAATTGTCGTCGCCGTCGCGCCAAGTCTGGATGCGGCGCGGCTTCAGAAAAGCCTTCCGGCGGACTGGGATGCCCGCTTCATCACCAATGACACCTACAACGCGCTTAGCGCCGCCGACCTCGCCATCGTCTCTAGCGGCACGGCCACCGTCGAAACGGCGCTTCTCAACAAACCGATGATTGTTGTCTATCGCTTATCGCCGCTGACCGCCCGCTTGGCAAAACCGCTCGTGCGAACCAAATTCTTCAGCATGGTCAATCTCATCGCCGGGCGCGCCGTGGTTCCGGAGTTGATTCAGGACGATTTTACGCCCCAGCGTCTCGCCTCCGAAGCGGAAGCGCTGCTTGCCGGCTCACCAACCGAAAACCCGCGCGTCATACAAATGTTGCGCGGCCTGCAAGAAGTGCAAAATCTCCTTGGCCCTCCGGGGGCTGTCGAACGCGCCGCCGACGAAATCGCCCGGCTGCTGCTAGCCGCCCAAAGCAACGCAAAGTGAGTCCTTTGGTATCCTAATAGGTGTACATTGATTGGGGAAATGCATCACATGGAAAGGGGTCCGATGACCCGCAGTCGAGGCATTGCTCGCAATACCGGTTTGTTCGCCCTTGTCGTTCTATTCGGCGCTACCGCGCCAGTTCATGCTCAGGCGCCGCGTCCCGTTAATTTTCTTGCGAGCCACTACGACGTTTCCGCGACGCTCGATGCCATCGGCCAGTCGTTATCCGCCACCGCCAAAGTAGAACTCGTTGCAACCGAGGCTTCCAGCAACGTGCGGGTCGAACTTCATCCCAACCTGGTCGTCAAGGAAGTCAAGGGACCTGAGGGCAAGCCGCTCACCTTTGAGCGCGACAATCAAAACCCGCTCTTTGTTAACGTCCAACTTCTCACACCCGTGGCTACCAAAGGCCGCGTCACGCTCTCTTTCACCTACTCGGGCCTGCTCTTCAATGAAGAAAACAGCCCCGTGCCCGGCGTACGCGCTGCCTCCATCACGAAAGATGGAGCCTACTTGCTTTTGCCCGCGCGCTGGTTCCCCCTCACTGATTACCCTTCCAATCGCTACACGGCTACGTTCCGCCTGAACGTTCCTGATACTTTCGCAGTGGCGGGCTCCGGTAAGGCGGCAGCTCCTTCGCCGGCGCCCGGAAAGAACGCCGTCGAGGGCGGCCGGCTTCTGTACACTTTTGAGTGCAACCGACCCGCCCAACACGGCACCTTTGTAGCCGGTAATCTGCAACTCAATCCCAAGAGAGCGGAGGGCATCAGTGTCGCCGTTTACGCTCCGCGCAACCAATCCGCTAATGCCCAGGAGTTTGCCGCCGACGTTGCCCGCGCGGCCGTCAGTTTCTCCGATATGTTCGGCCCCGTCCCTGATCCTTCGTTCACGCTGATTCAATTGCCCGAAGGCACGCTGCGCGAGTTTGCTGCGCCCGGGGTCCTCCTTCTTAGCCAGCGCATGTGGGATCCCAAAGGCAGCGATCGCACCATCGCTCACCTCGTCGCTTCCCAATGGTTCGGAGTTCAAGTAGCACCCGCCACCCCCAACGACGTTTGGATTAGCGACGGCCTCGCGCGCTACTGCGAAGCGCTTTACGCCGAACAAACTGCGGGCAAGGAAGCGGGCCTCCGCGCCATTGACGAATTTGCCGTCGGCGCGCTCATGTATGAAGACGCTGCGCCCGTCGGGCAGGCCGGGCGCCTCCCGCCGTATTCACCCGACTACCGCTCGGTTGTCGAAAATAAAGGCGCCATGCTCTTCCACATGCTGCGCGCCATGATCGGCGACGTGGCTTTTAAAGCCGCGCTGCACGATTTCTATTTTCAATTTGCCGAAAAATCCGCCCGCGTGGACGATTTCGAGAATCTCGCAGAGAAACGCGTTCAAGCTTCCGCCAAAGCGAATCAGGATCCGCCGAATCTGCGGAGCTTCTTTGCGCAATGGCTGAATTCCACCGGCATTCCGGAATTCACCCTCGAATATGTCGTGTACCGCACCCCGAAAGGCTTCCGCGTGGTTGGCAAAATCAAGCAGCCGCTTGACACCTTTCACATGCCCGTGGAGTTGCGCATTGATACCGAAGGCAATCCTGAAACCAAGACTATCGACGTCAGCGGCCTCGAATCGCAATTTTCGATTGACGTTTTTGGCCGCCCCAAGCCCCTGGGCATTAAAGTTGACCCTAACAACGTCATTCTCAAATCCAGCACCGCGCTCCGAGCAAGGGCCGCCATTGCCCGAGGCGAAGACCTTGCCGAACAAGGCAAGTTTTACGATGCCGTCGCGCAGTACCAAAAGGCGCTCGGTATCCAGCCGGGCCGTCCGCTCGCCAATTTCCGTATGGGCGAAGCTTTCTTCTATCAGAAAAATTACCAGGCAGCAGCCAACGCATTCCGAGAAACCTTGCAAAACGTTCCCGAGCCTGCTGAAAAGTGGACCGAAGTCTGGAGTCACATTTATCTTGGCGAAGTTTTTGATTTACTAGGTCAGCGGGAACGCGCTGTCAACGAATATAGCAAAGCCAAGCAAACCAATGACAATACCGGAGGGGCGCAGGCACGCGCAGAGCAGTTAATCAAGAAGCCTTATTCTGAAGGCGGGGGCGAACTCGTAGCCACGCCCGCCACAGCTGAGCCCGCGAAGCCAGGCAACGCGCTCCCTACTCCTGCCGCCGGCGAGAAGCCCGTCCTCAAGAAACGGCCCGACCCTTCTTCCCCACAGTAGGGTGCGGGATTTTTTTGCAGGGTGGCCTTCTGAGGCCGACTGCCTTCAGCGATGATAGGGCGTCGAATGCTTCGCCCTTTTTTTAACCGTTCCCCAAAACTTGCCCAAAAACTCTTTCAGATCCGCTTCCCAAACCCGCCACCCTTCTCTTCCAATAACCATGTGGCCCCGGGCAACTCCTCCGGCGTCCTGCGGAATGAACGCCGGATAAACAATGAGCTTCGTCGTTGCGCCGTGCTTTTCTGCTTCGCGCACCACCGCTTTCACCGATTCCGTCGTGCGGTCGTTCTGCGCCACCATGCCCAGCAGCGGAATGCGAATCTTTCCCGCTGCCTCCTTTAGGGCCGCCTGCATCGCAGGACTGTGGTCCCAAGTCAGCGCCGCACCGGCCTGATCGACAACTGCGCGAAATGCGGTAGATCTATTCGCCCCGAACACACTGACAATCCCCCGGAACGACCAGCCCATCACTCCCATCCGCTTCGGGTCGACGTATGGTAACGTTTTGACGAACTCCACTGCCGCCAGCATATCGTCCGTCTCCTCTTGGACGCGCGTGACGAATCGTGGCCCCCGGTCCTCACCGACTGCTTCGCCAAACGTAACCCCATCCGATTTGCCGTACCCGCGGCGCTCCGGCACCACAACTACATAGCCGTTGCGCACAAGCAGCTCCCCTACATAAGCAAACGGGCGCTCTTCCCGCTCGTGCCCCGGTCGTGACCCATGGTTGTAAATCACCACCGGAAAGGGCCCCGGGCCCTCGAGTTTGAACACGTACGCTTCGATCTTCAGTTCTCCGCTGGGATAGAATGCAGTTTCGTAAGTCGTTTGTTTCGTGTTTGACTGTGCCGCCGCCGAATGGACCGCCACAAATGAACTGCAAGCCGCCGCCCAAGCCAATACCCTTCGCATTCTGCCCTCGTGTTTTTCCGTTTGTGTTTGCGGCTGCGTCTCCAGCTGGAACCCAACGAAAGGCCGGGACATGCCGCGCTTGTCAAAGAGCCTGCCGCCCTTGCGCGTCGGAGTGCCGGCTAAACACCGCTGTATCCCCACGAATCAGGCGTTTGATTGAACCACGCTTCCATTCACAGGGCAAAGCCGGTCTTCGAGCGTTCCCGGCGCTCTGGCATGCAGGTAACGGGAATGCACAGCTGCCCTACGTTTTCCACAGATACTCATATTGCGTCGCGCATCGCGTAGGCTCATAGTGCCGCTATCTGTTTGGAGGGATTCAATGCTATTCGCAATCGTCCGGCGGGGAAAGAAATCAGGAGTCCACCTATTCCCTCATCGTCACAGAGAGGACGACCGTTTTCACGTGAGCCTGACGCGGGAAGGGCCGCATATTCCGCTTCACGATGACCGCGATATCCCAGACTACCTTGCCAACGGGTATTCTCTCCTTATGAGCAACTCAGACGAGAATTACCGCCCCACTTTAATTCGCCCCGGTTCGATCCACGGCTGGCAGTGAGCTGTAAAGATCATCAGTCTGTTCTTCTGAGATCCATTGAGTAGACCGTCGCTCCAGCCTTACTGTGTTCCCTTCCTTTGGACGAGGACCTGGAACCGCTCGCCCATCCCTTCCGGGTAGATAAGCGTCTTAAGTTGCAGCCGCGCGCGAGCCTGCGCGGCTTCGGTCTGTCCGGAATCATAAAGGTCTGCGAACTCGTTGGGCTGCCCAAGCGCCAGCAAGAATGCAGTTTGCGAGGTGAATTCCGCCGTTTCCAGCCCTGACCGCTTCCCCCAGGTTTCCAGCGCTGTGAAATTCACGTGCGCCGTCAAGTCCTGCTCTCCCGGCGACATGTAGAAATCTTCGCTCACTCGATGCCCTTTGTATGCCAGAAGAGTCCCGCGCATGTGGCGTTCGTCGAATAGCTCCGCGGCGCGATGCCCGTAATCAATCGTCAGCGCAAATCCGCGTCCGATTCGCCGGCCGACCTCCGTAATCCAGTCGCAAGCCTCAAGTCCCGCTTCTGCCTGCTGGCCCTCACGGAGCGCTATTCCCTGTGTTGCAAAGTATTCAGTAATCGCGCAAGTCGAAACAGGCTCGATTACGTCCACAAACTCCCTGTGCTCGCAGCACACAAGAACTTCTTGTAAACCGCGCTCTCTCATCACCACGCGGTGCACGGGCAGCGCGTCAACCAATTCATTCGAAAAGACACAGCCCAAGGGAATCTGCATTGGAATTTCCGCCGAAATTCGCAGATGCCCAGCCACCGCGTGCCGCTCCAATTGTCGAGCTGCTTGCTCCCGTCGTGATGCCGAACGCTCCACAGCAACGTAGCGCACGGCGCCGTAAAAACCCTGCAGTTTGGCTGCGCAGAAATCCAGAACGTGCAGCGCCAGCCGCCCCACCCCCGCTCCCGCTTCTACCAGCAGAAATTCTTCCGGCTGCGAGAGCTGCTCCCACATTTCCGCAAACTTGCGGGCCAGCAATCGTCCAAAAATCGGATGCACGTCCACACTGGTGTAGTAATCAACGAATCGCTGCGATTCAGGCTTGCTGTAGTAGCCGTGCACGGGATGGTACAGGCATTCGCGCATGAAGTCGGCAAAAGGGATGGGTCCGTGGCGGCGAATCCGTTCCGCCAGCAATTCTTCGAGCGGCGTCACGCGCCTTTGGCTCCAGCCGCTCCGGGAGACAACTCGGTTTGCAGTTTTCTCCACGTTCTCTGGAAGATCTCTTTGCCGTCATCGTCAAAAAGAACGAAGTGCACAGTCTCGAGCGAAGTTTCTCCGCGCAAATGCTCCGCCGCCTCGCGCAACATGATTTTCGCGCATTCTGCAAGCGGGAATCCCGCGATGCCGGTGCCCACTGCGGGAAACGCGATGCTTTTCAATCCGCGCTCTTTTGCAATCCTCAGGCAATGCGCGGTGGAGTTTCGCAGCGCTTCGGGAGTGGTTGCCCCGCCAAGGCGCATGCTTGCGGCGTGGATCACAAACCGGGCTTTCAATTTTCCGCCCGTGGTGATGGCCGCGTAACCCACTGGAATGCTTCCGATTTCGCTGCACTCGCGCTGGATTTCGTCTCCGCCCTTTCGGCGGATGGCTCCGGCCACGCCGCCACCCAGAATCAAATCATTGTTCGCTGCGTTGACGATGGCATCCGTGGCCATTTCCGTCAGATCGCCTTGCTCGATGGCAATTTTTTCCGAGAGTGATTTCATTGTTGCTGCAGTCTACACCGCTCCTCGTTTAACCCTTCTTCCCGGCCACTTTCTGCTGCGGATATTCATATATCCCGCGGCCCGTCTTTCTCCCCAGGCGCCCCTCTTTTACGAATTGCCGCAGCAATTCGTTCGGCCGGTATTTTTCTCCCAGTGTGCTGTGCAGATATTCGAGAATGTTCAGGCGCACATCAAGGCCGACAAGATCGACCAGTTCGAAAGGCCCCATGGGGTGATTCAGGCCCAGCTTCAGTGCCTTATCGATGTCCTCAGCGCTGGCGATTCCCGCTTCCAGCATGTTGAAGGCTTCATTCCCGATCAACGCGTTGACGCGAGTGGTGATAAATCCCGGCGCCTCGTTTACGAGCACAACCTCTTTGCCCATGCGCCGCGCCACTTCGCGGCACGCGGCGACCGTCTGCCCGGAAGTGTGCGGAGTGCGCACCAGTTCGATGAGCTTCATCTTCGGCACCGGATTAAAAAAATGCATGCCGATGCAGCGGTCTCGCGCAAGGGTGCTGTTCGTAAAATCGGTGACAGAAAGCGACGAAGTATTGCTGGCGAAAATCGCGCCGGTTTTTGCGAATCCGTCAAACGTCCTGAAGAGCTCCACCTTCATCTTCAATTCTTCAGGAACTGCTTCGATGATGAGTTCCGCGTCGCGAATCGCATCTTTTACATCGGTCGTGGTGGAGATAAGCGAAAGTGCCTGGTCGCGAACGCCGGCTTCGACTCTTCCCCGCGAAACGCCTTCCTCAAACGATTGACGAATCCAGGCCGTCGCGTGTTCGAGCACGCCCATAGAAATATCTTCGAGCACCGTCTTGTATCCACCAAATGCGGCGGCGTAAGCAATGCCCCTGCCCATCGTGCCCGCGCCAATCACCGCAATGGTTTTCACGTCCATTCTTGTTCTCTCAAAACTTGAATCGATTCAAAGAAACTGCGTTTCAGCAGGAAAAAACAATCAATACCGCGGAACTTTGGAGTCGACCTCGAGCGACCAGCGCTCGATCCCTCCAGCCAAGGACTTGGCCCTTTCGAAGCCCTGAAAGCGCAGCCACGCCGCCGCATCCAAGCTTCGCATGCCGTGATGGCAATAACAAATCAACTCGTCCACATCTGGAAGCGCATTCAAGCTGGCTGCAAGAGTGCCCAGCGGCACAAGCTTCGCGCCCTCAATGCGGCAAATCTCGAACTCCCACGGTTCCCTCACGTCAACGAGCACCACATTTTCGCCGCGGTCGAGCCGGGCCTTCACTTCCACGGGCGTAATCTCCAGTTCGTCCATTCTCTGTCTTATCTTCCTTTCCAAACCGGCTTGCGCTTTTCGAGAAAAGCGCGAATGCCTTCCTGCGCATCATGCGTTTGCATCAGTTCGGACAAGTATACGCGCTCCGCTTCTTCGAGCTGTTTCAAAAAGTCCGCGGAATGAAGCCGCGCTAAAGTTTTTCGTGTCAGTTGCAGGACCCTTGGACTCAATGTCCGCAACTCCTTAAGAAGAGCATCCACGGCTTTGGGAAGCTCGTGATCTGCCACTAATCGCGTAACCAAACCGAGTCGATGCGCCTCCGTCGCGCCGATTTGATGGCCTGTGAGAATCAGATGCGCCGCAGCTTGCATGCCAATCAGGCGCGGCAAAGTGACCATGGCGACGGGCGGATAGCAGCCAAGCTTGATTTCGGGCTGCCCAAATTGCGCGGACTCCGTGGCGAGAACGAAATCGCAAAACGTCGCGAGTTCCATTCCGCCTCCCAGGCAATAGCCGTGCACAGCGGCAATGGTTACGCAATCGGCTGGGGCCAAGCGGCGAAAGACGGCGTGGAAGGAGGAAAGCATTTTTCCGACTCGTTCGGGAGTGTGGTCCGCAACATCGGCACCCGCGCAGAATGCCTTTGCTCCAGCGCCGTGGAAAACCACGAAATCGGATTTGGGCAACGCACGCTCAAGGGCCGCGTCCAGAGATTCCATCATGACGGTGTCCAGAACATTCAAGGGAGGGCGATTGAGCGTGATCCACGCGTTGCGATTCTCGATGCGGAGTTGAATGGCTTCGTGAGGGGCGGTCATGCGGGCTGAACGATGAGCATTGGAAGCTATTTGCCGCGAAACAGCGGGGCTCGTTTTTCAAAGAAAGCGCGAATCCCCTCGCTGCAATCTTCGGAAAGATAGCAGGGCATTTGTTGCTGCACTTCATGCTCAAGCGCGGCGGTGAGTCTTTCCTTTTCGCTGCCAAAAATGGTCTTCTTCACGGCGCGAACTGCCAAAGGAGGGCCTTGGGCGATTTTTTGCGCGAGGGCCTTCACTTCCGCTTCGAATTGCGCGGCGGGAACCACCTGATTCACAATCCCCAGACGCAGCGCTGTCTTTGCATCAATCATGTCACCGGTGTAAAAAAGCTCAGCAGCTCTTGCGGGGCCAACCAGTTGCGGCAAGAAGTAGGTGCCGCCATAGTCCGGAAAAAGACCAATTTTCGCGAAATTCTGACCGAACGTGGCTTCCTCCGCGGCGATTCGAATGTCCGCCGCCAGAGCAATGTTCATTCCCGCACCTGCAGCAGCTCCATTGACCGCCGCGATCACCGGCTGCGGCATGGTACGCATGGTGAGCGTTGCCTGCATCCCGGCGCGCAAAAGCGGCTCGAGGGCCCGCGTGTCCCCGCTGGCGCGGCCTTTTGCGATCAACGCAAGGTCGCCCCCGGCGCAAAAAGCTCTTCCAGAACCGGTGACCACGACGACGCGAGCGGATTCGTCTTTGGCAATACGACCGAGTGCATCGTTCAATGCCGTCGCAAGTTCGTTATTCAACGCATTTAGGCGGTCCGGGCGGTTCATCACCAGAGTGGTGATACCGTCATGCTTCGTCTCTAGAAGAACTGGGCCGGCCTGCGCCGCCGGTTGAGAAGAATTGCTCATAAGGTGTCCAGGCTAGTGTGCCCGCACTTCCCTGGCTTTTTCAACTTTTGCCACGAGTTTCGCTAGCTTGCGAAAGTGCACCAATTTCTCATCCTTGAATTTGTTGTTCGCGCCGCTTGTGGAAGGGAGGACGTATACCTGGGCACCGTAAAGAAGCTCCTTTTGTACCCCGTACTTGCACCGCCGCTGTGCGAATTGCTCATAGGTGAGTTTGCCATTGAAAGCGACGACGTGAGGAGTAAATTCCTCAAGCTTCTGCGACAGCACGATCCGCCCTTCCGCAAAATCTTGACGATTCAACTCCTCGACACCTTTGGTAGGGCGCTTCACAAGATCAGTAAGGCCAATGCCGAATTCGATCACGCGCCGGTCGTCGTGATAGTCGAAAGGCTCCGGCACCACGCCGCTCTTGTAGAGGATAGGCCAGAATTCATTGCCGCGACCGGCGTAGTAATGCCCAACGCGGACGGAAGACTCGCTGGGATTGCAGCCCACGATGACAAGCTTCATGCCTTTGCGGAGGTGGTCGGGCAGGGTACGCATGGCTCCAGCTTACTATGCCTTTCGATTTTTGATTTTTCCTTTGAATTGAGGTGCGCGTTTTTTTCAAACAGGAAACAACGCCTTCTCTCGAACTTCGTATTCTCAGAATACCTCTGCCGCGAGGCCAGAACTATGCCATGTATCTTATCTAGAAACCGTCCAATTCCTCGTCCAAGCTGAATCGCCCTCTAGGCGATTTCACCACTCCAGAACGGCAATTCCCTGCCGAGTTTTCTTTCGCGAGCTGCGGCGTACACTTTCATCGCCACCGCCAAATCCCAGGAGGCGATCCCATTGGACTTGAACAAAGTGATTTCGTCCTCGCTGTTACGCCCGACGACTTTGCCCGCGACAACGTCGCAAAGCTTTCTCACACCGGTCCAGCAGGTTTCGTCTCCCCTGAACGCGAGAATCAAATCGCCCGCTTCCTGGCGGGATTGCTCGACCGAATCCACCACAATCACGTCCGCTCTGGCCAAGGCTTCGTCATCCAGCTCGCGCTTGTGAGCATGGTTTGCGCCGATCGCGTTGATGTGCACCGCTGAGGTCAAGTCGGCGCAAAAGACGACGGGTTGTGAAGACGTCGTGGCGGTGCAAACTATGGCCGCACCACGAACCGCTTCGCTGGAAGAACCGCTCGGCGTCACGGGGATTCCCAGCTTCGCGGACATTTCCTGGCAAAACTTCTTGCGCTTGGCGGCATCGCGTCCATAAACGCGCGCCGATTCGAGCTTTCTAACAGCAGCAACCGCTTCGAGTTGCGTTCGGGCTTGACCACCCGTTCCGATGATCGCAGCGACGCGTGAGGTTTCCCGAGCCAGGTACTTGGTAGCCACGCCCGACGCCGCTCCGGTGCGCAATTGGCCCATGTAATCGGCCTCGATGACCGCAAGCAGGTCACCGCTGGCCATTTCGTACAAAGGAACAAGAAATTGCAGTTTTCCGCGCGCGTAGGTGTATTGCTTCATGGCCACAAAGCCTGCGGCATAGTCTGCGGCGGCCATGTAGTGAAAGAAGCCGCCGTGAGCGAGTTCGAAGCGCCTTCGCGGGTGAACTACGACTTCGCCTGCCGCTTCCTTGCGACAAATATCTTCGACCGCCCGGAGCGCTCGGGGCATGTCGAGCACCTGGCGCACTTCCGCTTCGCTGATATGCAAGGTCATTTGGCTCTCTCCGCTCAGGCGCAGCCGTGCCACAACCCAACGTTCGATTCTCCAATTTGTAGACTTTAGCGCGACGGCTTAGCTCGTTTCGCCGTAACCCGTCTCCCCGAGGCCTCACCAGGCTCGCGAATCCGCCGCACCACCGTTTGCATCAGCCGGTAAACACGTTCTTCCTTGCCCCCATCCATTACGTGAAACCGAAATTCCGGCTCGTCTCTTGGGCCCTTGTCGGTTCGAATCGGTAGCTGCCCGCAAAGACTATTCTCGATGAACGCGGTCTCGTAGCGCTCCCGTCTCGCGTTCCAGGTGTAGACTCGCAGCGCCGTGAAGTCGCACGGCTGCCCCTCCGGGCCGTGCGTTGCCGCGAGAAGGTATTGCGGCTTGTCGCCGGAAGGGTCTGAGGCACGGTTCAGCTCAAACCACGCGACGGGACGAATGTTTGCGGAAGACGCGCCTTCGCGCACGGCATCGGGCAAGTCCAGTTCGACGAATCGGGCCACCACCCAACCGGCAATTGGCACACTCTGATCCCCGGGTTCGGTGGTAGTGGTGGCCACAGAGACTCGGGCGGAGGTTTCTCCCGCCGGCCGCGAAGCAATGCCGCGGACCAGGAACCAATCTTCTTTTTTTGTTTCCTCGTCACTACCAGAATCTTTTTCATCCGTGGTCTGAACCCAATCGGCCACGCCGCGCCCCACAAGCTCCACGGGAACATTTCGCGCAAATTGATAAAGCCGCGGCTCGGTGCGCCCCGGCAGCACTCGCAAATTGGTGGACACCTTCGTGCGACCGTGCGCCTGTACCGGCATGTTGCGCACCTGCTCCAGCAACTTGATACTGCGTTGCCAGAGCGCTGGCTCCATCAATTGGTGCGCTTCCACCCAGCCGACCGCGCCCGTGGGCGTGCGTACCTTCATGTATTCATTGCGTTTGCTGAGGACCTCGACGCGCTCTCCGTAGTGCAACACGCCAACTTGTTGCCGCACTTGCGCGATGCCGCTGAGCACGGGCGCGACCTTTTCGCTGACAAAAGCTTCCCCCTGCGATTCATGCCGCGGACGGACCATCCAAGCGGCAAAAACCACAAGGCAGAGCAGCGGTACCGCGATGAGCAGCTTCCGCTTCATGTTCGCTTCACTAACGCTGGGACGTTAGGCAGTACCATGCTGTTCCCCTGAGTCATTAGCTCCGCGTCTCGATTTGATTACCCGAGATTGTACCTGAAAACGCGCTGGCCGCCCGAGACGCCGGTGACCTTGATACTTTTCTGTTAAAATGCCGCCGCCCCTGAAAAAATCGCGCGATAAATCCTTTGTGGAGGTTCTCCATGCGATCGCTGAACGCTTTACAGCCGTTTGGGTTGCTGACGCTGCGTCTTGCACTTGGCATCATCTTTTTATCTCATGGATACCCCAAGCTAGCGCACTTGGGCGGCGGCCTACAGGGCTTCTTTGTAGAACACGGCCTGCCGGGGTATTTCGTCTATGTCGCGGGCGTGCTGGAAGTGTTTGGCGGCCTGATGCTGATGCTGGGCTTGTTTACACGCCCCGCTGCGCTGCTGCTTGCCGTGGAAATGGCCGTGGCGATCTGGAAAGTCCATAGCGCCAAGGGCTACCTGGCCGTTCACGAATACGAGTTCCCGCTCGCGCTCGCAGTAGCCTGCTTCGCCTTGGCAACGGTTGGAGCGGGCGCTTTTTCCTTGGATCAACCGTTGTTTGAAAAAGGTGGCAAATGAGCCCTCGCCGAATGGTTACCTGACCCAGACCTACACTGCGGAACTGAGGGCTATTGAGCGGCCTGGCTTGCAGAGGGCGCAGTAACCCCCGTAACACCTTCAGGGAGGACGGCCCAAAGAATGATGTACGCTAGCAATCCCGTCCCTGCGCAGAAAAACGCTAGGACCCATAACACACGGACGATAATTGGGTCGATATCCAAATAATCTGCGAGTCCGGCGCAGACCCCCGCAATCTTTCGGTCATTTGTCGAGCGCACCAGTCTTTTGCGCGGATAAACAGGGGGCGTAGGAGCAGAGGCCGCTGTCTCCGGCTGTTTCGCGCCACAACTGTAACAGTACCTCGAACCGACGGCGATATCCCTTTGGCAATTCGGGCAGATCATAGCTTAACCCTCGCAGAGCGCATTTTCCGCGTCCCATCTATAAATACGAGAATTGTGGGTAAATTGTTTCGCAATGGCTCCGGGGCTTAGTCTAAACCGGCGCGCTCAGTAGTCCAAGAGCTGCTTCACGGCCGCGGTAATGTGACCGACCTGCGGGAGAATCACGTCCTCCAGCTTCGGCTGGTAGGCGCAGAAAGTGTCCGTGGCCGCCACGCGCTTGACCGGGGCATCCAGTTCCTCGAACAATTGATCGGCAATGCGCGCTGCGATTTCCGCGCCGTAGCCCCAGCTCAACATGTCTTCATAAGCCACGATCACGCGGTGCGTCTTTCGAACCGTTGCCGAGATAGCTTCCCAGTCATACGGTGAAAGTGAACGCAAATCGACAATTTCTACGCCAATGCCTTCGCGCTGCAACTGCGCCGCGGCCACTTCCGCGCGATGCACCACTGCTCCGTATGTGATGATGCTCAAATCGCTTCCCTCTTTCACCACACGCGCCTTGCCAAACGGAATCGTGAAATCGGGACCTGGGTTTTCCGAGCGGTTATACGGCTGCCGGTACAAGTGTTTGTGCTCGAGGAACATCACCGGATCATCGCAACGAATCGCCGTGCGCAACAAACCGGCCACGTCCAGCGCCGTCGAAGGCATCACCACGCGCAAACCCGGGCAGTGCGTGAAAATCGATTCGCCGCTCTGGCTGTGATACACTCCGCCGCCGGTCAGGTAACCGCCAATCGGGACGCGCAAGACCACCGGCGCCTTGAACGCGCCATTCGAACGCCAGCGCATGACGCACAATTCATCGCGAATCTGCATCATTGCCGGCCAGATATAGTCGAAGAACTGAATCTCCGCCACCGGCTTCAATCCCCGCACCGCCATGCCGATCGCCCGCCCGACGATGCTCGCCTCCGCTAGCGGCGAGTTGAACACGCGGTCGTGACCGTATTTTCGCTGCAAGCCCGACGTCGCCTTGAAAACACCTCCCTTCCCTTTCACGTGCTTTAGGTTTTCTTCACGGCTGGCGTCAGCCACGTCTTCGCCAAAAACGGTGATGCGCTCGTCGCGCGCCATCTCATCAGACAACGTCAGCGCAACCATCTCTACCATGGTCTTGGGCGCATTGTGAAAGTGCGGCTGCGCCTCGAACGCTGCCGATGTCGGATCAATCTCCGGCGAGTAAACATTGGTAAGAATCGATTCGACGGCCGGCTGCTCCGCCTCAAGCGCCTGATCGGCCGCTGCGCGAATCTCCTCATCCACTTCCGCTTCCAAGTTCTCGATCTGCTTCTGGTCTAGAATCCCATCGCGCACCAACCGCAAAGCTAACTTGGAAATCGGGTCGCGCCGCGCCTCGTCTTCCCGCTCTTCAGGCACTTTGTAGAGTTTTTCGTCATCCGACAACGAATGCGAATACGGCCGCGTCACATGCGCGTGCACCAGCGCCGGCCCGCGCCCCTCCCGGCAATACTGCGCGGCTTCTTTGCAGACTGCATAGCCTTCGAACGGATCGGTCCCGTCGCACTCGCCAACATGCAGCCCGGGAAATCCGTGCACTAGCTTGGAGATGCTCCCGCCCGCCGTTTGTACTTCAATGGGCACGGAAATGGCGTAGCCGTTGTCTTCAATCAAATACAGCAGCGGCAGCTTTTTCGCGCAGGCAACATTTAGGGATTCCCAAAACTCGCCTTCGCTGGTCGCCCCGTCGCCGCCCGACACATACACAATCTCATCGTTCTCGTGGCGAACGTATTCGCCTAGCGGCGCTTTCTTCGCTTGCTCGAGCGCCTTGGCGCGCCCTTGGTAATACTCTGTGGCTTCGGCCGCGCCCACAGCCTGCAAGAACTGCGTCCCGGTACAAGACGACTTGCTCACAATGTTCAGCTGCGGTTGACCCCAATGCGACGGCATCTGCCGCCCGCCGGAACTCGGATCATCCTTCGCGCCCACAGCCGCCAGAAGCATCTCGTAAGGCGTCATGCCCAGCATCAAGCAGAGCGCGCGGTCGCGGTAGTAAGGGAAGAGCCAGTCCACGCCGGGGCGCAAAAGTAACCCCATAACCGCGCAGACCGCTTCATGTCCTGCGCTGGAAATCTGGAAAAAAATCTTATTCTGGCGTTTGAGCTGGATTTCGCGGTCGTCCAGGCGCCGCGAAAGATACATCGTTCGGTAGATTTTTATGAGCGTGTCGTGGTCGAGGTCGTGAGCTTTGGGTGAGTCAAGCTTGGTCAGTCTGACGCGCGTGTGAAGCGCCATTCGTTCCGTCCTCGCGTTGGATTCAGGGGTTTGAGGGTCGCGGAACTCCATTATACCGAATTTCCAAAATCGCGCCGCGAACCGAAGCTCCTGGTTGTGGAAGATTGTCTTCCGTTACCCGTCCAATTTGGCCTAGATCCTAGCTCGAACGTCCGCCGGCTTCCCCGACCGGGATCGCTTCGAATTGCTGGTCGGTCGCCTCAAATTCCGGGTCGTCGTGATTGATCACTTTCGGTGATGCGCTTTTAAACGGTTCCTCGGCCGGAATCCGCGCCAGCCAGCGCTGCTCGGAAAGCTTTTCATGCGGAGAAAAATAAAGCCGCACCAGCAATCCCACCTTGCCGTCGACCGCGCCGTCGGACTTCGCCACAGCTTTTGCGGCAGCTTCGCCAGATTTCCCCGCCCCTTTTGCGGAAGCCTTCGCAGGCTTTTCTTTCGTTTTGGCCCCTGGTTTTTCAGCGGGAGCCGGTTTCGCCTCCGCATCACCAGCGGTAACGCTCTCCGGCCGGTCCATTTTGTACTGGACGCGCCTATCCAAACGGAAAGCTTGCCTCCAACCTTCGAGTTTGTGCCGCGCTTGCTGCGCCTTTTCCTCGTCCGTCCCAAAATCAAACCGAATGTAGATTCCGTACGCGTGAGCCATACTTCGAGTCTGCGACGCGGCGAACGCCAAGTCAAGATTTGGAGCCTCCAATCCGCAATTCCTACTCCTAACAGGCATGCCCGCGCGATTTGGCTGGTCTGCTGTAATAAGGGCTGACTTGGCGTATGATTTAAGCAGTTGGTCGGAGATGATTGTTCAACACCAAAGCCGCTGGCGGTCCTTTTTCGCAACAGTCTGTCTTCTTGCGGTCGTGCTTCTTTATGCTCCCTTCGGTCGAGCAGCTTGGGCTCTCTACTCCGCCGCTTGCTGCAAATCAGGAAGCCAGTGTCCGACTCACGGGCATCACCACTCGCAGACACCGGCGACTCCCGAACGCGCCATGGACTGCGGGAACGAAATGGCCGGAATGGCACACTGCAGTATGTCCTGTTGCCACAATCCTGATAGGCCCGCGGTCGCGCCCGCCATTTTTGTTCTCCCTACGCCCGTCACCGTTTCTGTGGCCGCGACTTTGGAATCATTGATCGCTCTTTCCAGTCCGCAAAGCTCTGTCAATTCTTTTGAGCCTCCCTCTCCGCCCCCTCGACTTTGCCCACTAGCCGCCTGAACCGCGGCATGCCCCTTCCACTTCGCTGATCCACTCGTTCCGCGCATTTTCCGCGCGTCCAGTTCATTTTGAGGACACAACTTCCATGCGACGCATTCTGCTTGTTGCTCTTCTTTCGTTCACGCCTGGCAGCGCTCTCGCCACGATTTTCAGCACCGTCCGCGGAATTGTTCACGATCCACAGCATCACCCGGTTCCCGACATTAAAGTTGTGCTGAAGGTGCTCGCCTCTGACTATTCACAGACTACGGAAACCGACGCCGCCGGAGAGTTCCATTTCGACGCCGTGCCTCTTGGACAATACGTGGTGAACGTATCCGACCCGACGTTCGTCGCCGACGAGCAATCGATCACCGTGCTCTCCGGCACGTCGCCGATTCTCCATCTCGAACTCAAGCTTCCCTCGCAAACCCAAACCGTTACCGTTTCCGCCGATGCCGGTCAATCCGAAACCGTTACTCCTTCGAGCCTCGTCGACAGGCTGCAAATTCAGGAAACGCCAGGAGCCTCGCGGTCGAACAGCCTCTCGATGGTCACCAACTTTGTTCCTGGTGCCTATCTCACGCACGACCAACTGCACATTCGCGGCGGCCATCAGGTAAGCTGGCTGATTGACGGCATCTCCATACCGAACACGAATATTGCCAGCAACCTGGGGCCGCAAATTGATCCCAAGGACATTGACGTGCTCGAAATCCAGCGCGGCAGCTACTCGGCCGACTACGGCGACCGAACCTACGGCGTCTTCAACGTCGCCCCGCGCACCGGCTTCGAGCGCAACAATGAAGCGGAGCTGATTCTTAGTGCTGGAAACTTCTACCAGACCGACGACCAGCTTAATTTCGGGGGGCACTCGAACAAATTTGCCTACTACGGCAGCGTCAACGGCAATCGCAGCAACCTGGGTTTGCAGCCGCCCACCCCAGCCGTGATTCACGACGCCGCCAATGGCTTCGGCGGATTCACGTCGCTCATCTACAACGCGGATCCCAAGGACCAGTTCCGTTTCCTAGGCCAATCGCGCCGCGATTTCTATCAGGTCCCATTCGATCCCAATGATCCGGCTACCCAGGGGCAATTCCTTCAAGATGCCAACCGCGAGAACGATTCTTTCGCGATTTTTTCTTGGGTGCGCACGGTGAGCCCCGGCGTGTTACTGACGGTCTCGCCTTTCTATCACTACAATTCCGCCAACTACGAGAGCAGCCTTCAGGACTTCCCAACTTCTGCCACGGAGGACCGAACCTCCAAATACGAAGGCGGCCAAGCCACCATTTCGTGGGTCAAAAAACGCAACAACTTACGAGCCGGCTTTTTCGGCTTCGCGCAGCAGGACGCCCAGACGTTCGGCCTGCTCTGCCACGATCCAATGCACAGCCAGTGCCAGGGTGATCCGAGTAATCCGCTCTCCGAAACCGGCAATCCTTCAGGCAGCCAGGCCGCCGTTTATGCGGAGGACCAATTCAAGGTAGCTTCCTGGCTCGCGCTCAACGCAGGTGTTCGCCAGACTCATTTCTTAGGGGGCGTAGTGGAAAACGCCACCAGCCCGCGATTCGGCGCTTCGTTGCGTATTCCGAAACTCAACTGGGTCTTCCGCGGCTTCTATGGCCATTTCTATCAAGCGCCGCCGCTGCTCACCGTTTCCGGCCCGCTCTTGAGCCTTGCGACAGACCAGAACCTGGGCTTCGCACCTCTTCACGGTGAGCGCGACGAAGAACATCAATTCGGCGTGACCATTCCCTTTCACGGCTGGACCCTCGACGCCGACAACTTCCTAACCCGTGCCACCAACTTCTTTGACCACAACAACTTCAATAACTCCGAAATCTTCATCCCCATTACCATCGAAGGCGCGCGCATCAACGGATGGGAACTCACCCTGCGTTCGCCGCGCATCCACGACCGCAGCCAAATCTACCTGACCTATTCGAACCAGCTCGCGCTCGGCTGCGGTGGCATCAACGGCGGCCTCACCGATTTCTCTTTCGGCGGCGGCTGCGGCCTCCTCGACCACGATCAGCGGAACACGCTGCACATCGGCGGGCAGTTCTCGTTGCCGTGGCATGTTTCCGCTTCCACCGACGTCTCTTACGCCTCAGGCTTCACCAACGGCGACGCGCCTCAGATGGCCCCCGGAGACCATCTTCAGCCCCATACGACCTTTGACCTAGCGCTCAGCAGGGAGTTTCGCGAGCGCCTCACCGTCAATCTCCAGGCTATCAACGTGGCCAATCGCCGCGTGCTGCTCGACAACAGCTTCACCTTTGGCGGAACGCACTACCTCAACCCGCGCGAAGTCTTCGTCCAACTGCGCTACCGCTTCCACTATTGATTCGCAGCGGCCTTGCGGATTTCTCGAAATCGCTTCATCACCCATTCCGGAGGATCCGGATCATGTTCGTAGTCGGCTTTTTGGCCGAAGGAAACTCTCCACCGGTCAATCCATGAGATGCCAGCGGTGCCAACGAACCGGTCCGGAGTCGCATACGCAGGATCCGCAAGCGCCTCGTCGAGGCTTACAAACTGGTAGCCGCGCTTCTCTAAAAGTCCCAGCAGTTGGTCCAGCGTCTCCGTGTTGATTTCGTTATCGTGCATCAGGAAAACCTGCGGGATTTCGCGCCCAAACAGTTTTCTTGATCCTTCTTCAAAATAATCAAACTGGGTCTGTGCGAATTGCAAATACTCCAGCTTCGTTTGCTCGGCGAGCTTGGTGTCTTTCCGTACCGCTGCTTCACAGAGGATGTCGTTGAACATGTAATCCGCATTGTCCACGGTAACCGGAGCGTTCTTGTATCCCCTGCTCTTCAAAAACGTCTCGAACGCCTCCTTGACCTCTGAGGTCGGTCCCGTGAAGAGATAAGGATAACGAAAATAGCGCTCCGACTTTCCGGCGGATTTCATCAACGACCGCGTAATCACTTCTCCGCGGACCGTCTCATCCTCCATCTCCAGGAGTGAGACCTGATTGAAATTGGCGTGTGAGTAGGTGTGGTTACCGAGCTCGAACCCCGCATCAATCCATCTTTGCAGCAATGCGACGCGCGCATCACGTTCCCCTGCCACATTCAGTTTCTTTTCATTGACAAACCCGATCGCGGGAGCGTGGTGCGCTTTCAGGATTGCCGGAATCGCCTCGTTGTACCTCGCCAGTTTGCGCAATTCCCCGTTTGCCGTAGGCGTCGCGGGAATCGCCCCCGGCAAATCGTCGACCGTAACCGCGAGCATTCGTTTCGCCTGGTTAGCCCTTACAGCCTCGCTTCTCGGCCTGTTTGGACAAACCATGGCTGCGCTTGGGGCAACCAGCAAAACCAGAAGCCAGAACCTAGTTGGTCTATCGCTCATTGTCAGACAGCGCATTCTCCACGGAGACTTGTCTTTAACCATACCTTATTCGCCCCGGCTGAAAGAGTGCCTTAACAGAAACGTGTTACACTAAGTCAAATTCAAAGGCGATGGAGTTCGCCATAACCGAGCCGCGTTGACACGGCTCTGATGACTCCTGGTAGCTTGCCCCGGTAGATCGGGCTTTGGGCTCCAGGAGTTTTTTGTTCGTTGAGTAACGAGCTCCGAGGAATCCGATCCGGCCACCGTCAAACTGCAGAATGGAGAAACCTTGCAACTGCTGCTGATTGCCATTTTTGGCGCTGTGGGCACGCTCGCGCGTTACGGTCTCCAGGGCCTTGTACAGGTTCGCGCGGGAAGCGCTTTTCCCTACGGCACCCTGCTCATCAACTTGACAGGTTGCTTCTTTCTCGGCCTGATCGGCCAATTCACCATGAATCGCATCGTGCTCTCTCCCGATTGGCGCTTGGCCATCACCGTAGGCTTCTTTGGCGGCTACACAACTTTCTCGAGTTTTGGCTGGGAGACAGCGAAAATGCTGGAAGACGGCGAATGGCTGCGCGCCACAACCTACGTCGCCGCGAGTGTCGTGGCCGGCCTGGCGTTGTCCATAGCCGGCATCCGCCTCGCCAACAAGTTTTAGTTGTGGCGACCGTAGGGGCACGATACATCGTGCCTTCTCGGATCGGTTCGATGCAGAACTTGTCATCCTGAGCCTATCCGATGAGGATCGGCGAAGGATCTCAACTTCATGAGTTACGGCCACGGATCGCGAGGAGAAAAGTTAGAAAGTAAGAACTCGAATTAAATGATTCTGTTCGATTCTACCTTAAGACTTAGAACTAGGAACTGAGAACTCACATATGCCGCACCAAAAATTCGAAGGCGAGCGCACCCTGATGCGCATCCACATCGGCGAGTCCGACAAGTGGCGCGGCAAGCCGCTCCACGAAGCCATTGTCGAGATGCTGCGCAAAGAGGGATTCTCCGGCGCAACCGTCCTGCGCGGTGTCGCGGGCTATGGCGGCTCAAGCGTCTATCACACGGACAAAATTCTTCGCCTCTCGCAAGACTTACCTATTGTTCTCGAAGTCATCGAATCCGCTGAGCGCATCGAGCAAATCCTCCCCCGCCTCGACGAAATGGTGGATGGCGGTCTCATCACTCTCGAAAAAGTCCGCGTCATTCTCTACCGCCCTGCAAAGAAATAGTTCTGGAGTGCGGCATCCCGGCTGCCGCTTTTTCTGCCGGCTCTTCCCAGAAATTGTCCGCTGTGCGAATCCAAAATCGCGAAGCTCGCCTCTGTACTTTGAACACAGAACGGACGACTGTAAACTGCTTCCTCATGTCTGAGGCCGCAGAAAAACAGTCCTGGCTCAACCGCACGGTGCTCGGCGTTGGCCTGACCAGCCTGTTCAGCGATTGGAGCCACGAAACGGCGACGGCAGTCCTGCCGGCCTTTCTCGCGGCGATTGGCGCCGGCCCCGCTTGGCTCGGAGCCATCGAAGGCGTCGCCGATGGCCTCTCGAGTTTCGCCAAACTCATTGCTGGTCACTACACGGATCGATTGAAAACCCGTAAGCCGCTCGCCGTATTCGGTTACGCCTTCACGGCGCTGTGCACCGCGTCGTTTGGCCTCGCCACGCAAGCCTACCAACTGCTCTTTGGCCGGGCCGGAGCCTGGCTTGGCCGCGGCGTTCGCTCCCCTGCAAAAAAAGCCCTGATGGCCGCCGACGTTCCCACGGGCGCGTACGGCCGCGCATTCGGACTCGAGCGGTTGATGGACACGCTCGGTGCCATCTTAGGCCCACTCACTGCGCTCTGGCTTCTCGAAGCGACCAATCATTCTTATCGCAAAGTTTTTTTCTGCACGCTTCTCCCCGGCCTCGTCGCCGTCGCTTGTTTCTGGTTGCTCGTCCGGGAGCGTCCCATCGCTAGCCGACCGAAGCGTTCGTTCCTGCTTGGTCTAAAGGCGCTTCCAATTCCCTTCCGCCGATTGCTAGTTGGCGTCGGCATTTTCGGCGCCGGAGATTTTTCGCATTCGCTACTAATTCTCTACGCCTCGCGCATGCTTGCGCCAGAGCACGGCCTCGCACGTGCCGCAAGCCTCGCCGTGGGGCTCTACACGCTCCACAATGTTTTTTACGCGGGCTCAGCGTATCTCAGCGGCTGGCTCAGCGACCACGTCCCCAGCCGCAAAGCTGTTCTAGCTGCGGGGTACGCGCTCGCCGGTTTCACTGCGATTCTTCTGTGCACTGGAACACACTCGTTGGCGTTACTTATCGTGATCTTCATCCTCGCGGGCCTCTACATAGGCACGGAGGAAGCGCTCGAAGATTCCCTCTCTGCTGAACTCGTGCCCCAGGAACAACATGGCATGGCCTTCGGCACGCTCGCCGCAGTCAACGCCCTCGGCGACTTCGTGTCCAGCCTCTTGGTCGGCTCCCTCTGGAGCGCCTTCAACGTGCAAACCGCCTTCACCTCCTCGGCCATCCTCTTCTTTGCCGGCGCCGTTCTTATCCTCCGCCTGAGCACACATCCCTGATTTGCTCTTGCGCTGTCAAGAATGGCATGCTACGTTGGCGAACAAAAGGCGAAGCCGCGGCGTTGTCCGCACACCTTTTGCAAGGGGTACTTATGCCGGATTCACTGGCGATTCGCAGGGCTCGCGAAACTAGCGCCATTGCACGCGTTCATGAAGTGCTCGACGGCTTCGCCTCGCGCGACAATAACGGCGAAATCCTGACGAGGATCCGTCACTTCCCCGCACGCGAAGCGCAGTGGGCGACATTCCCTGAATGGGTGAAGGCAAATCTGGCTTCGGCTTACAACGCAAAAGGAGTTCGCCAGCTCTACACGCACCAGGCTGCCGCGGCCGAAGCGGTTCATTCCGGAAAAAACGTCGTGATTGTCACACCCACGGCCTCCGGCAAAACGCTTTGCTACAACCTGCCGGTGCTGAACGCGGTTCTGGAAGATTCCGATACGCGCGCGCTCTATCTTTTCCCCACAAAAGCTCTCGCGCAGGACCAACTCGCGGAACTTTATGACTTGAATCAGCGGCTTGAGAACTGCTTTGGCGTTTTTACCTACGACGGCGACACGCCCGCCGACGCGCGCAAAGCCATCCGCGAAAAGGGCCACGTGGTTCTGACGAACCCTGACATGCTCCACACGGGGATTCTGCCCCACCACACGCGCTGGACGCGTCTGTTCGAGAATTTGCGCTACATCGTTTTGGACGAATTGCACACCTATCGCGGCGTTTTTGGCAGCCATCTTTGCAATGTTCTTCGCCGGCTTCGCCGCATCGCGCACTTCTACGGACGCGAGCCGCAATTCATTTGTTGCTCCGCCACGATAGCCAATCCGGGCGAACTGGCTTCCTGCCTCCTCGAAAGTGAGGTCGAGGTTCTCGATTCCAATGGATCTCCGTCCGCGGAGAAGACTTTCGTTTTCTACAATCCGCCGGTCGTGAATCGCGCGCTCGGCATCCGCCGCAGCTACATCAACGAATCGGCGCGAGTGGCTCAGGAATTTCTGCGTCACGATCTGCAAACGATAGTCTTCTCAAATTCCCGGCTGAATACGGAAATCCTTCTTACCTATTTGCAGCAATGCAATCCGCATTTGCCGGGAAAACCGGAAACGATTCGCGGCTATCGCGGCGGCTACTTGCCGAACGAGCGGCGCGAAATCGAGCGCGGCCTCCGTGATGGAAAGATCCGCGGCGTGGTCGCAACGAGCGCGCTCGAATTGGGAATCGACGTTGGCTCGCTCGACACGGTGGTGATGGCTGGTTATCCCGGCACGATTGCCGCCACGTGGCAGCGCGCCGGCCGCGCGGGCCGCCGCAGCGGCAATTCCTGCGCCGTGATGGTCGCTTCTTCCACCCCGCTCGATCAATTCATGGTGCGCCATCCCGATTATTTCTTTGGCCGGACGCCGGAGCAGGCGTTCATCCAGCCGGACAATCTGGAAATCCTGGTCAATCACGTGAAATGCGCGGCGTTCGAATTGCCGATTGCGCCTGACGAGAAATTTGGCGACGTGGACCTGCCCGATCTTTGCGCACGGCTTGCAGAAGCCGGTTTTCTGCATCTTGCCGGAGAAAACTATCATTGGACCCACGAAGCTTATCCCGCCGACACGATCAGCCTGCGCTCCGTCTCCAGCGACAACTTCGTGATCATTGACATCACGGGCCAGCCGAATGTGATCGGCGAAATTGATTTTCCGAGCGCCCTCGTTTTCGTCCACGAAAAAGCCATCTATTTGCACGGAGGGCAGCAATTCCACGCCGAGCATCTCGACTTCAAGGAACGCAAAGCCTACGTGAAGCGCGTTAATGTGGACTACTACACGGATGCGGTGCGCTACACGCAGGTCCGCGTCCTCGAAATTGCTGCATCTTCAGACAGCAAATGCAAGAGCGCCGTCATCCTGAGCGCAAACGCATCCGCGCACTCCCGCTCCCATGGAGATGTTCTAGTGCGTTCGCAAGTTGTGGGCTTCAAGAAAATCAAATTCTTCACCAACGAAACTATCGGCGACGGCAAACTCGAATTGCCTGAAAACGAAATGCACACGACGTCGTATTGGATCACACTCGAAAGGGCGTTACTCGAGTCGCTCCCTTTCTCCGTCAGCGAACGGCAGTCGGGCATGTTTGGATTGCTGCATGCTATGGAATCGGTGGCTACCCTTCTCTTGATGTGCGACCGGCGTGATCTCGGAACTGCCATCGCGGAACGCCCTCCCGCGCACGGCCCCGAAGAAGACTCCGACACTCCGCTCCGGATGGAAGATGCGATTTCTGGTAACACTAAGGAACTCTTCGAGCCGAACCTCTACCTCTACGACGCTTACCCCGGCGGCATCGGTTTTTCCGAGCCGCTTTTCCGCGCGCACGATTTGCTGATGAAAAAGACGCGCGAACTGATTTCGTCCTGCGAATGCGAAGAGGGTTGCCCTTCTTGCGTCGGGCCCGCGGGCGATCTCGCGCCGCGCGCCAAAGAGGCGGCCGTTGCCATTCTCGACCGATTGTGTACATAGATGGCGGCTACAGCAGACAAATACTCTCGACTGGCAGCGCTGAGACCAGCCCGATCCACTGCCGCACGCGTGCAAAAGGCCGTTTTGCGCCCTCCGGAAGAAGAAGACACCCTCGGCCAACTCCTCGGTGCTGGCGTAGCGAAGAATTGCTTCGGCGAACATCTGGCTTTGCGAAATTGGTTCTCCACTCCGGAATACGTCGATCCATCGCCAGTCTCTCTTGAACTTCTCTTGCGGACTCGAGATGCATCCGCAACGCGCAAGACCCGCGCGGCTCTTGACGATCCTTCGAAATGGCTCTTCCTCGATACAGAAACGACTGGCCTCGCGGGAGGAACCGGCACGTATGCGTTTCTCATAGGACTCGCATGGTGGGACGCAGGTGGACTTCAAGTCGAGCAATTCCTCATGCGCGATTTCACGGAAGAATACTCCTTGCTTCAGGAACTCGCGGAACGCGTCAAAGAGCGGCCGGTCCTTGTAACGTTCAACGGCAAGACGTTCGACTGGCCGCTGCTAGAAAATCGTTTTGCGATGACGCGCTCGATTTCTGCCCCGCAGCCGGCCGCACATCTGGACCTGTTGCATCCCGCGCGGGCCCTGTGGAAGCTGCGCCTGGGCAGCGTGCGCCTCGCGGAACTCGAACGGTGTGTCCTGGATGCGCGACGGCTCGGCTGGCATCGCGGCGAGGACATAGAATCCGCACTAATCCCGCAGTATTACTTCAACTATTTGCGCGGGGGAGCAGCGCAACCGATTGTGGGAATCGTGAAGCACAATCAGCTGGACTTGCGCGGGCTGGCCGCTCTTTTCTGCAAAATCAACGCGATGCTCTCTGAATCGAGAGACATTCTTGAGGAGCGAGAGAGCCTAGACCTCTTTGGGCTTTCGCGTTTTTTGCAAAGACGGGGCGATACTGGCCGAGCGCATACGACGTGCGCACGGGCGTTGGCCATCGGTCTGCCCGCCGAGATTCGTCCCAAGGCTCAGCGAGAACTGGCCTTGATGGCTAAGCGCCGCGGCGAGCACCAACAAGCTGCGAAAATCTGGGAAGAAATGGTCGTGAATTCTCAAGATGAAGTTCACGCTTGCGAACAACTGGCAATCTATTACGAACGCCGAGTCAAAGACGTTCCCCGTGCCACGGAATACGCAAAATTGGGCCTCGCTAAACTTAGACGCGAGCGGGCTGGTTCGCTGCGTGGTCCAATCGATCTTTATGTGGGAGCCAGGCTTGCGGGTCAGGAAAAATCCTTCAACGCGCGGCTTGCGCGGCTGGAAAGAAAAGCGACGCGGTCTTCTCCGGCACGGCGCCGGGGCGCTCCGGAGGCGGCGGAGCCGAAGGCCATTCGAGAGCTTTGGTGAAGGCATCGAAAAGCTTGCGCGTGCCGCCTTCCATAGTTACGCAGCTCTCGCCAAAACAGTAAAGAAACGCGCTGCCATCTGGTGTATCGAACTGAAAGAAATTCGGCCGCCGCAGCAGGTTCGACCGCTGGGCATGTTTTTTCTCCAGCGCTTCGGAATATTGTCCAAAGAAACGCGCCGCATGCTCCTCCCTGTCGAGATGCAGGCGCGTCACGAGAATCAACTTTTTCGTTTCCTTTTGCTCGTAAGTTGCGTAGCGGTCGCCATCCCACGCCGCCGCCAAGGACTTGGCCCGGTCGTCATCCAAAAACTGCTTCAATACTTCCTTCCAGCCGAACTCGCCCATGATATTTTCGTCGAGCTTGGCCCAGTCTTTGCCAAGAATCTTGTCAAACGAGGGCAACGAAACGGTGGAAGGCGTCTTGCCGAAGACCAAGGTCCCCGTCCGGTCGGATCTCCTGGATTTGTACACCCCGGGGTGCAGGATCTCCTGCGTGGAGACAGGCGGGATTTCAAAGACCGCAGCCAAGGCCGGCCAGCCGCTGTTTTTCAGCACCGCCGCGGAAAAATTGAGTCCGCTAATATAGGGAAAAATCAGCGCGTCTCTAAGGAAAGGCGGCGCGCTCTTGAGCGTTGGCGTGCTTTCCAATTCACCCAGCAGCATCGAGGGATCGAATTCCGGCAGGTCCTTGAGGGAGCGCCCGGTCCCCGCCATCAAATAATCCACCATGGCTGCCATAGCGCTGCCTTCGAGCACGGCGTCTCGCGCCAGCTCCGCGTCTTCATTGGGACGCGCCGCCCTGCTCCACGCCTCGATATGGAAATGCTGGTCCTCAAGCGCGTGCGTTAATTCATGAGCCATGACCATGCGCTGGTCGCTCGGCGGACTCCAATCCGCAATATAGAATTCCTGGGCCTTGGGGTCGTAAAGCCCTTCGACTTGCTCCGTGAGCACGTTCACCATGAAGGTGTCGAGATCAAACCCCTTTGGCAGCAACCCAAACGCCTCGGCCGTGCGCGCGTCGGCATAGCGCTCAGCGGCATTCTTTTCCTCGTTCATCTGCTTGACGACGTAGGCGCGAATCTCCTCCCGCGACCGCAAAGACTTTTTCAAGGGAGTAAGCAGCCTCAGCCCGGTGATCTCGCTCATCTGCTGGAGCACTTCGTCCGCGGCCGCAAGGAAGTCAGCATTATTGGCGGCTTTGGAATCCGCACGCGGCACTGCCGCAGAGTTACTCTGTGCGCACACCACCGAGCTGCAAAAACAAAAAGCAAGGCTAAGACAAAACACGGAGAGAGCGCTTCGTGCCTGTTTTGTGACAGGAGCCATATCCAACGCAGAATAACAGAATCAGAAGTTCCGCGCCCCAACTGGCAATATGATGATGTTGTTTCAAGCCGAAACTAAGCCCGGGTGCGATTCTGTTCCGCATTCTTAACACTCTGGGTAATTCTGTAGTACTCTGAAGAGCGGGATTCCCACCTGGCGCGGGGGAAGAATTGATGCAACCTGGTCTTCGTCTTAGGCAAACCCGGGAAAAACTGGGTTTGACTTACCGGGACGTTGAGCGCGCCAGTTATGAATTAGCCGCAGTCAGAGGGCGTCCGGACTTTATTCTCCATATCAGCCGGCTGGCGGACATTGAAAACCGGGGTGTCGTACCCGGCCTGCACAAGCTCTACACTCTGGCAGCTCTCTACCACCTGAGTCCGCTGGAAATCTTTCGCTGGTACGACGTTCCCATTGAAAATTGTTTCCACGACGGAGCGTCGTTCGAAGTGCCGCAGACCCATACCATGGCCGCGCCCGCTTCCTTGCGTATTCCTATGAAGTTTGATCCTGCCTTCGACCCGCGAAGGACGGAGCTGCTTTCCCGAATGGTGGAGAAGTGGGGACATTTCGAAGGCGTGCTCACCAACGGTCATAGCCACCACATCTACGGATATATTGGCGCCAGCGACCGGCGTATGATGCCGATTCTGCGGCCCGGCAGCATCGTCCTTGTGGACACCTCGAAGAACAAGGTTGAAGACGACCACTGGACCACGGAGCATGACCGTCCAATGTATTTCGTTGACGTTAGAGCGGGCTATCGCTGCGGGTGGTTTCACCAGGGCAGCGGACGACTGGTCATGCAGCCCCACCCGCTGTCCCATTGTCCGCCGGAAGCCTGGCGTACGCCGGCTGAGGCGGAGATCATAGGCCAGGTTGCAGGGATTGTTACGCGTCTGAATGCTTGGGATTCCACTGCTCGTCGAGGATTTCCAGAAGGGCCCGAAGATTAGAAAAGAAAAGGTCTTTGAGATAACCGGGAGCATTTTCGGGCAAAAGAACGCGGTAGGACTCCAGTTCGCGCCAGTGGGCCACCACCACTGGGAGCCCGCCTCCCATAGCTGCTAGGCAGTTCCTCAAGTCCGGCAACTGCTTCTCTAGGGGCATCTCCAGGATGCGCTCAAAAATCTGCTCGTGACATAACTCCAGCGCCTGCTGAACCGCCTCTTCAGGGTATAGCGCCGACAGGCCCTGGTGCTCGTAGCGTCCGCTAGATAAATCCCGCAGCGAAGCCACGTACACGAGCCGCGCGAAGGGCCCGGGAATACCCGCTAGGGAGTTCACGGTAAAGTCCTGAACCACCCTGCGGTTCTGTTGAAGCTTGGAAAGTGCCGGCACAACCCTGCCTGTTCCGAAATCAGAACATTTTCGAGCTCTGACTCCGCGTAGCTCTGGAAGCCCTCATGGTGCTCGTCCAGGAGGGTTCATCCATGAAAAAACTTGTAACTCTTTCCGCTGCGCTGCTTCTGGCTGTTTTCATCCTACTGCCAGGCAGTCTCAATGGCAAGTACAATGTAAGTAAACCTCTGGTAGCTGACGGCTCGCCACTCCCCTGGCCTCCCAATCCTCCGGGCGGCGGCGCAACGCTTGTTTAAGGGCAGAGGACGCTGCCAAGCCGCAGGCCAAACCGTACTCGATTGAAGGTGCGGGCTGCGGCAGTTTGGCGGACATGGCACGAGGCGAAAGGAAGCTGACCGAAGCGCGAAGAGCTTGTGCTGACCGACCAGCAGTCTTTACTGTGGAAATTTTGACGGCCCTGGTACTTCCCTCCCACGGAGCCCCATCCAAGAGCCTTGGAGAAATTGGAGAAACTAGGCTATTTACCGGCCAGTCACTCAATGTTAGGATGCCCGTGGAATGGCTGGCATGGCCCAATATGTGCGGTGGTTGTGGGGCGTCAGCGTGGCCATCCAGATCTGGGTCTGCGCAGTTCTTTTCTTGAGTGGCAATTTCCGCAAGATTTCCCTATTCACTGCATATGTGATTTGGAACATCGCACAAGCGGGAGTTGTCTATATCACGTACACCGAATTTGGATTGCGTTCGCGGATCGCCCTCGAGGCTGCCTGGATGTCGCAGGGCGTAGCACAGCTTCTTCGCGTGCTCGCCACCACCGAAATCCTTCGTATCATCTTAAGGCCCTATCGGGGAATTTGGGCGCTGGGATGGCGCGTGCTGGCTGTTGGTTTCGGAGTGGTCTTTTCTCTTGCGCTCATTGCGCTGGGGCGGAATGTTTCGTGGGCCATCGTGGTCGCGGACCGCGGCTTTCATCTGGCTTTCGGCGTGGCGCTGGTTGCTTGCCTCCTGCTCGTTCGCTATTATTTCATTCCCGTCCTCCCGGCCTATAAAGCTCTCTTGGGTGGCTTTTGTTTCTATTCGTGTACTGCTGTTGTGGCCAATACGGTCAGCGGACTGCTTACCGTTCGCGGGAATGCCAATTCTCAAATGATCTGGCAGTTGGTGACGATGGGAGCCTTCGTCGGTGTGTCCCTAGTTTGGGCAACGGCCCTGCGCAGGCCCCTGCCGGAATCCCGGCAAAAAGGGATGCCCTCCCAAGCAAGCGGCTCGTACCAGGAAATATCTTCACAAGTCAATGAACGCCTGCGTCGGCTGGATGAACTGCTGGGCCGTTGGTGGAAATTAGAGGCTACCCAATAATGAGTCTTCCCTTTCTTGCTTTCATCGCAATCGTGGTCGTGCTGCTCCTGCTGCTTGCCTGGGCCCTTCGTGGAAATGGACAGCACGAGGAATCCCGCTCCAAGTGGAAGGTCCTGGAGGAGAGCGGTCGCTCTCATGTCAGCTTTCTGCCGCAAATGCGTCAGGCATTGAAATCCGAGGATGCGGAGTTTCTTGCGCGGACAGGTGTCCGCGGCTTGCGCGGACGGGTGAGCCGGGAAAGGCGGCGTGTAGCCTTGTCTTACTTGGCGGCCCTGCGCAGTGACTTTGAAGAGTTAATGCATATTTCCAGAGTGATTGCCGCTCTCTCGCCACAAATTGGCGTTGCGCAGGAGTTTGAAAGGTTTCGCCTGAGAATGAGTTTTCTGTGGCGGTACCGCATCATCTGGCTTAGCTTGCGCGCAGGTTTCGCTCCGCTGCCGCAACTCGGCGCTCTGAGCAATCTGCTCAGTGGCTACAGCGTGCGCCTGGAAGAAGCTATGAAAGAAATGGGTGAGCGCGCCGCGTTTGTTGCAGAGATGGTCTCATCGCCCGATCGGCGCCGCACTCATCCTATCTGACAGCAGCTCATCCACGGCCGCGAGCAATTCGCTTACCTTGAAGGGTTTTTGCAGGACCCGAGAATTGTTGTCGCTCGCGCGTTCGGCGGCTCCCCCGGACGGAGCCACAGCGCACATCCAAATGAGCTTCCGCGAAAGGGCGGGTTTGTTCTGCGCCAGCCAGCTCTCCAGCCCGCTACCGTTGGGGCCGTCTGCAGTCTGGAGGTCCGCGATTATCACGTCAAAGTGTTCCTGCTCTAGCACAGTTCGCGCTTCTTGCATATTCCTGGCAGAGTGGGCACGGTGATCGCGGCCACGCAGGAATGTGCTCACGGCTTCCAAAACCGACTCGTCGTGATCCAGAAGGAGGATGTGCGCGCTCCTGCCAGAGTCGGCCTTGGGAGCATCCAAGGAAGAACCCGACGCTGTGACCGGCTGACAAGGCAACTCGATGGTGAAACAGGCGCCGCGCGCCGGAATGTTCCGCACGCGAATCGTTCCGCCGTGCTCTGTGATGATGCCATAACAGATGCTCAAGCCGAGCCCGGTTCCTTTTCCGACAGGCTTTGTAGTGTAGAAAGGATCGAAAACTCTCGCGGGATCTTTAACACCGGGGCCACTGTCTGTAAATTCTATGACCAGCCGCTCGCCTTCCATTCCGGTTCGTACCCAAAGGTCGCCCTCTGTGGAGTTCTCGAGGATGGCATCCACGGCGTTGTTCACCATGTTGAGAAAGACTTGCTGCAATTGATGAGGGTCGGCGGCGGTCACGGGGAGGTCGGGAGAGAGGTCCAAGTGGACACGAATGTTGCTCATCCGCAAATCGTAGTCTCGAAGAGCCAGGGTCTCCTCCACGGTCTGATTCATTTTCACCAGGACTCGTTCCGGCTTGTGCTGGCGGGCAAAGCTCAGGAGGTTCTGGACGATGCGGTGGGTGCGTTGCGCCTGCTTGTAAAGTTTCTCGGAGTACTCGACGCCCTGTGGCCCCAATTGGCCACTGGAAGTCAGCAGTTGGCTGTAGCCAAGGATAGCAGTGAGCGGGTTGTTCAATTCATGAGCGACGCCCGAGATAAGCTGGCCCACCGCAGCAAGCCTCTCACTATGAAGCAACTGTTCCTGGGTCCGGCGAAGATTTTCGTAAGCCTGACGTGTTTCCTCGTAAAGAATGGAGCGATCGATCGCGCTCGAAACCTGGCTGCCAACGGCGATAAGCAGGTTCACATCCGCGGGAGAAAACTCACGCGGTGCGCGGGTTCCTACCACGAGACCGCCAATCACGCGGTCTTTGGACCAGAGAATCACAATGTACGCCGTCGCAATTCCTTCTTTGATTTGGGCGTCGCGAAAAACAGCGGGCAGAGGCAAACCCTGGGCCGAAATGAAAGTGGCGTGCGCGTCCTTGATCTGTTGCAACAGCTCAGGCTTCACGGAAACTGCCGGAAAATTCCGGGAGTATTCAGAACGGTGGCCTGCGGCTGCAACTCGGCGCAACTTTGTGCCGCTCTCGTCGAAAAGGTAGAGCGAAGTGGCATCCAGGCTGAAAAGTTCCGACATCTGCCGCAGCGTGCGATGCAATGAATCGCTGAGGTCCAGAGACTCAGTGAGGGTCTGGGCGATGGAATTCAGTACCATCAATTCGCGGTTGCGCCTGCGGATTTCCAGTTCGGCCTGCTTGCGTTCCGTAATGTCCTGAAGAAAACCCTGGTACGCTGTGATATTTCCCGCAGCGTCGCGCACGGTGATCGAAGATTCCAGCATCGTGCGCACCTCGCCGTCTTTGCGGCGCATTTCAAATTCAAAATCCGCCACCGCTCCATGCTCGTCGAGCAGTTTTCTCAGTCTCTCCCGGTCGGACGCGTTTTTATAAAACGCTCCCGGAATGTCCACCGCCAGCAATTCCTCGTGGCTTTCATAGCCCGACATGCGAAGCAAGGCGTCGTTAAAATCAAGGAAGCGGCCCTGCGGAGTGGAAATAAAAACGCCTTCCTGCACATTGGAAACGAGCGTGCGGTATTTTTCCTCGGCCCGCTTTCGGTCCGTAATGTCCTTCAAAACGTGAACCGTGCCAAGGTCCCGCCCGTTGGGATCCGCAAATCTCGAGTTCGAGGCGAGAAAAAATCCGGGAAGCCACGGGTCTGGATGGTCTCCTTCGCCGGCGACTCCTTCGCAATAGGGGCAAATCTTGTAGGCTCCATTCTTCGCGGGAAGTAGTTCTGCGACGCTCCAGCCAACCATGGCCTCGCGTTCGCGGCTCAAAAGGTGGCGCAGCCGCTGGTTGCTGCGTAGAATGCGCCCTTGCCCATCGTGGACGAGGATTGGGTCGCCGATAGAGTCGAATGTGTATTCCCACTGCCGGCGAACTGTGGCCACTTGCTCAAACAACCGCACATTTTCGAGTGTCATGCCAAGCAAGTTCGCCATATTCACGAGGTAGGAAATCTCGCCGGGAGCAAAACGCTTGCGTTCCTGAGTGCCTACCGAGATGACGCCCAGGGCGCCGTTTTTCCCGGGCAGCGCAAGCGTCACCAGCGACTTCACCCCGGATTCTAGCAATCGCTTTTGGGCGCCGGGATCCCACTCGTCTTGCGATTCCAGGAATTGGCACTCTTCCTTCAGCACGCGTTGTGCCCAGGGCTCTGTCGCAGGAACTCTGCCATACCGCGCAAGATACTGCGGCTCGTAACCCACGGAAGCGCGAGCCACCAGTTGCGCATCCTTGCCTTCGCCTTCCTTCAGCCGAACGACCCCGTGCGTGGCATCCAAACTCTCCACGAGTTGCGCAAGCACTTGGTCGATTACGTCCTGCACGGAAAGAGTCTGCGTGCTGGCCGCAGTCAGCAGCGACAGCCGTCGCATTTTGTCGTTCAACTCTTCGCTCCGCGTCCGCTCACTCTCGAGCACCACGACGACCATGGCGATGCCCAGTGCCACTCCCAGAATGTGATCGAAAGCTATGCGCAAAAGGAAGTACGGATGCTGAAGCCAATAGGGCCGATCCAACCCATGGAGTCCAATCAGCAGAAGTGCGCCTGCGAGAAGCTGTGAACCGTGCCCCCTTCGGATCGCTGGAGACCTCAACAACGTGAAGCCGGCCGCAAGGCAAGCTGCGCTTTCTAAAATTGTGATCCCCCAGTGGTAGGAGGCAAACCGCGGCGCCCCGCTTTGCTCGACGTAAAAAACCACTGCCAGAATCAACGTAATCAGAGGAAGCCCAGAATGAATTCTGCGGTCTAAGCCAGCCACACGGGCTACTATCGCCATCAGAAAGAGCAACACGGCGGCAGCGTGGCTCATAAGACAGGCCAGATTCAGCCCGGCGATCGGCTTTGCAAGAAACAGCACTTCGCAAACAGCGGAGAGTGTGAAGCAGAGCCAACCGGCCAGCCAGAAGCGGAAAGAACCTCCCTGCTGATCGCCGCGGAAAAGGAAAAACAGGACTAGCAGAATGACGAAGGCGCTGGCTTCGACGAAGGCTATCCCGAGCAGGCCCTGGTTCTCCAACACGATGCCGCCTCCTGGCCGGACGTGCCGCCACTTTGGTGATTGGGCTGCCCATAATTCTGGGTGGACGGCGAGAAGCGCTGAATGGACGACCTCCCTGACGCTAACATGCTATTTTCCGACTGGGCAAGGCCCCGTACAGTAAGGTGTGCCGTCCCTTATAATGTGTGCTTGGAGCCGACCCCGGTGGACATCGAAAACATTCTTGTCGTGGATGATGAAGAAGCGATTCGAGAAGTCGTTTCAACGATGCTTGAATCCAAAGGTTACCATTGCACCGTAGCCCACAACGGCCGCGCGGCCCAGGAGCACATCAAGCGTACTCCTCCAGACTTGATTCTCAGCGACATGATCATGCCGGAGATGGATGGCATCAAGCTGCTGGAATGGGTGCGGGAATTTGATCCTGACGTTCCCGTGATCATGGTTACTGCGATTCACGACATTTCGACGGCGCTCGAAGCGATTCGCCGGGGCGCTTACGATTACATTTTGAAGCCGTTTGAAAAGGACCAGCTCTTCCTCGGCGTCGGCCGGGCCCTGCAGCACCGGCGGCTAGTCAATGAAAACCGGAAATACCAGCGCGAACTTGAGCAAAAGGTCGAAGAGCGCACGGCGCGCCTTGAAGAAGCTATCGATCAGCTCGAGCAGTCTTATGACGACACCCTGGAGGCGCTGGGCAGCGCGCTGGACTTGAAAGACGCCGAGACCGAAGGTCATTGCCAACGCGTTACCGCGTTCTGCATCTCGATCGCGAAGACTATGCCCGTTCCCGACACGTATTTGCCGATTCTGGCTCGGGCCGCGTTTCTCCACGACATCGGCAAGATGGCTATTCCCGACGGGATTCTGCGAAAGCCCGGGCCGCTGAACGACGACGAAAAGAGAATCATGCGCACGCACTGCGAAATCGGCTACAACATGCTGATTCGCATCCCCTTTCTTCGCGATGCCGCGGAAATCGTGCTGGCGCACCAGGAGTTCTATGACGGCTCCGGCTATCCTCGCGGCCTAAAAAGCGATCAAATTCCTCTAGGCGCCCGCATTTTCGGAATTGCCGATTCTCTCGACGCTATGATCAGCGACCGTCCTTATCGCCGGGCTCTTCCGATGTCTCACGCGCGGGAAGAAATCAAGCGTTGCTCAGGCAGCCAGTTTGATCCGGCGGTGGTGAAGGTCTTTTTGTCTATTCCAGAGCAACATTGGATCGAGCTGCGCGAAAATCTCGGCTCACCGTTCCGTCTGGCGCACCTCAAGAACCTGTAGCAAGCCCCTACCCCCGGCAACAATGCAAAAGCATGAAAGCAAAGGGGTGCGGTGAGGTGCATCCTGGCAGTGATCTAGGAAATATTGGTGCTTTGGATGCAGAAGTTAGAGACCAGGGAGAAGCACGGCGGGCTGCGAGAAAATCGCGCCGCCTCTTGTCCACTCCTCGATTCTTATGTACCATCGCTGCGGAGGAACACTGCCGATGGCTTTAGTTCCCATAAAGACGGCTTCCGAAACGGGTTATTGCGATTGCATCTGTGGATGCTACGAACTGGCCAGCTTGCGCGACGAAGACACGGGGAAAGGCTACTGCCCCGCATGTGGAAAGGAGCATCACGAGCTAAACACCGGCATTGGCTTGCCGAATCCTGCACCTGTGAAAGTTTCCGCCAATTTGCCAGGGAGCCGCAGTGCCGCCTCCATGCCCGCCCCCGCCGATCCCCCCGGCCGCCTACGATAGAAGCTGGAGCCAACGCTCTGCAATCAAACGACCTTTACGTTTCTGCTTTGGCCCGAAGATCTCGACCTTGTAGTCAAGCAAAAGGGCGTCCCGGAACCCGGGACGCCCTTTTGCTCATCTCTTGGTTCTTGGTCAGAAGAGGAACTTCGCACCCAGCTGAATCTGCCGGGAATTTGTGAAATTGCGGATGCCAAGGATGCGTCCGAAATTCCCGCTGCTAACGCTACCCGAAGGATTGGCAAAGTTAGTGTGGTTGAACAGGTTATACGCTTCGAAGCGCATCTGAAGAGTCTTGCCTTCGGTAATCTTGGTGTCTTTTTGGACCGAGAAGTCGGTGTTCCAGTAACCTGGACCGTGTAGGAACCCTCGGCCCATATTACTAAGCGTACCCAGGGTCTCACGTCCAAAAGTCGAGGGGTTAAAGTAATAATGGTTTTTCCCACCGATTACTGAAGTTTTGGGATCCAAAACGACGGCAGGGGAAAGGACCTCTGGCCGATCGGGACAAGAATAGAAAGAAAAATTCAACGCACAAGTAAGTGATCGGCTGCCAGTGTCCTGGAAGTTGATTGGGAAGCCAGTCTGGATGGCATTGATACCAGTAAGGCGCCATCCTTCAAAAATCCTGCCAGGCGCTCCCGCCCAGACGCGCTTTATGCTTGGGACGTCGTAGGTACCTGAAAACACCCAGCGATGACGCGCATCAAACGCGGAGTCGCCATAGTCCCTTTCAAAACTTCCGTACGGGTCCACGCCACCACCAGCCAAGAATGCAGTGTCCTCAAAGCTAGAACTGACATCGGAAGAGTGTGCCCAGGTATAGGCGCTAAGGAACTGCAACCCATGACTAAGGTGCTTTTCCACAGTAACCTGTAGCGAATTGTAGTTGGAGAAACCGCCATTGGCTTCCTGGCCGCCGCTCCCGTAGACCGATCCATCAAGAGGATAAAACTCTGGATGAACGGATGTGAGGATGGCCCGTTGTGCGACGCAAGCCGGATCAGCCAGGCAGACCGCAATGTTTGATTGGATGATGGGATTGAAGGTATAGGAAGTGATCAGCTTATCTCCGTGCGCCCCGACATACCCCACGCGCATAATGGTGTGACTTGCAAATTCGCGCTCCAACGTCAAATTGTAATTGTACGAGCGCGGGGTGGTGAAATTCTTTGGGATCACGCTTAGATTCGGGCCAATTTGAAACTGGCTGAAATCAATGTTGGTCGAGCCAGGAGCAGGCGTGACATACGGAAACTTATTCGGAATGGAGAATGTGCTTGCGATGTCGTGCCAGGGGTCCGGGAAGGACGGATTGAAAAAGGACGTGCCACTCGTGGCATCTGCAACACCTACTGAATTAAGCGCAAATGGCGCAATGCCCAAATCTTGGAGGTTCAGTTCTTCTTCACCGCGGTTGAAGTACAGGCCGAACCCTCCGCGCAGAGAAGTTTTTCCGTTTCCACCTGTGAGGCGCCCTCCCCAGTTTGGCGTATAGGCAAAGCCAAACCTTGGGCCGATGTGATTGTACTTGGTGCTAGCCCCTCCCTGCACGTTACATCCGGGATCGCCAGGAAGCGTGTAGCCCAAGGGAGCGGTAGGAAATACCTTGGACTGTAGGCCAGGCTGGATACAGGCGCGGGATAGACCCCCATTTTGATACTCTGCGATTGGCGTATCGATCTGATAGCCTGCGCCGACTGTCAAAGTCAGATTCGGCTTTACGCGCCATTGGTCCTGCGCATAGATATAGTGTTCGTACGACTGGGCGATAATGACCGAACCAGAGCCCTGTGCGTAGGTGTTGGGAATCCCCAGTAAGAAGTCCAAACCTGGGTCACCCGTCGAGTAGAAACCTGCGGGATCAAAGTTAAAAACGCCGTCATTCGAGTTGGCAAAAGGATTCCAGACCTGGAATTTTCGCCCAGCATAACCAAACTTCATGCTGTGCTTTCCCTTAATCCAGCTGAAATTGTCTGTGATCTGGTAGGTTTGGTCCTTGCGGGGTTGAGGGCCATTGTTTGTACCACCCAGCGTAAAGTAACCGGTGATCGCGATCTGGGGATAGTCGGCTGCCGACGCAAGTTGGGGAGTAATGTTAGAGAACCCCACAGAAGACGGCTGCCTCACATTTACCGGAGTGCCGCTCAGGAAATTCAAGCGCGTGTATCCCACCCGAAGCTCATTGAGGACGTCAGCACTGATAATATGATTCCACGAAGCTGTGAACTGTTTCGTGTACGGCGTGCTTTGGTCGCCAAATCCGGGCAACGTCGCGCCCGTAAAGGGGATGCTGTTGCTGGCCGACTGATCGTTGGCGAGAGCATAGAACCAGATCGAGTCATTCTTCCCAAAGTTATAATCTATTCGACCGATATGTTGGTTGATCTTAACGAGACTTGTTGTATTAAACGAGGCTTGATTGGTGCCTGGAGCAGCGGCAGGAACGAACTGCTGCACCAGTTTCGCGGAGAGCGGGTTGAAATCCGACGTCGGAATAGCGCCACCAACTAGGCAAGCATTCCAAGCCGAGTTTTGGGGACAGTTGCCGTTAGGGCCCTGAATGCCACCGACAAATGGAATTGGGTTTGACGATATGAGTGTCGGGTCGAAATTACCGGCCAGCTGAGCCGGA
>DATEGO010000016.1:0-3587 GCA_035280065.1 Candidatus Acidiferrum sp. | reverse complement strand
GTAATTGCAGATAACCGCTCCGAAAACGGTCCGGATGAAATTGAACACAACGGCCGAAAAGATCGCGCGGAAACGTATCTGCGGCGTATCGTAGCCCTCACCGGCGCAACACAAATGGGTCACACTTATGTCCTGGATATTGGCAACACGCAATTTCGTGTGCGCCATCGATACGTCAATCGCTTGCGAGACGTCGCAGATCCCAAATGCGCAGACGAGGAAACTTGCTTTTATCCCATCCACAAAGGAATGCCGAAGGCAGAGGAAATCGCTACCGCGTTGCTGCAACTCAAGAGCAATCCAGCGCTCTTCGACAAGTGGGCCGTCCAGAACGGACTGGCGTTCAAAGCGGACGGCCAGGTGTTCACCCACCATGAAAGACCGGACTAAATGCACGCCGGCCCGGCGCGCGGCAAAGTACCTGGAGCGCGTCGCTGCACCCACTGGAGCCGAGCAAGTTTCTGATGATAGTTACAGGCTCAGAGCCGGACATAGGAACTTCCTGGTGGACTCTAAATTCATGCGTGTTATCTCCCACCATGGCAAATCGACGTGTTTCTCCGTTGCGGCGATCCCGGACATGCCGAGCGCGGAAGTAGTTGCGTCTGCATTACTACAACTGAGGAGCAATCCGAAACTCTTTAAGAAATGGAGAAAACAGCCTGGATATACGTTCAAAGCGAACGGGAAGATGTTCAGAGACTTATATCCGCTAACCAGGGATGACACCTGAAGGTTTGTGGTGCCGATTCTATTTGACAGTCTGTGCTGCACTTTCCCTAGGGAGGTTCCCATGTGGGGTAGCAAGAAACCGGAAAGGCCGCAAGCTGCGGACCCGGAACCGAAAAATTTGCAAACGAATCAGCCACTAAAGCCTGCCCCGACCGTTTGCGAGAGAACAACCCAGGCGAACAAAGATTCGAGACGTCCGGCCGGAGAGATAGCGGATCGCCCAACGTCGCGGCTGGGGTCGAGCCTGCACGTGAAAGGCGAAATCTCCGGCAACGAGGATCTGCACATCGATGGCACAGCTGAAGGACTCGTACAGCTCGATGAGCGGAAGCTGACGGTCGGGACGATGGCGAAGGTGACAGCGGACATCTTCGCTGGCGAGGTGGTGGTCTACGGCAAAGTGAAGGGAAACGTGCGCGCGAAGGGCAGGATGGAGATCAAGAAGGACGGCTCGGTGGACGGAGATTTGACCACGGCGCAGATCTTGATCGAAGACGGCGCGTACTTCAAAGGTTCGATTGAGATTGAGAGGAACGCGGAAAGGGAAGCGGACAAAGACGTCTTTCCGCCAGCGGCATAGCCTGTCTGGACGCTAAGGGGACAAGGTGGGTGCCCTGCGCCGAAAGTGGCGTAATTTACCCTAGTGACGATCAACGACGATTGGCTCCGTTCCTTTGGACTACGTGCAGAAAGGGGGGCAAGTGGTTTGGCTGAGTTCGGGTGCTCTCGCCTCAGGTCTGAATAGGCGGGGCATATATTCCCTTTTGTGGTGCGCCGGGGGATAATCCTGCTAATGCACAGGGCGAAAGGAGTACGCCCATGAGCATATCTACACGTCTGAAGGGTTTCCTCGACGAAAACCAAATTCCTTACTCGGTAATGACGCACACCACGGCATACACCGCGCAGGGCGCAGCCGCCACGATGCAGATCTCGGGAAAAGAGCTTGCCAAGTCCGTGGTTCTGCGGGCGGGCGAAGAAATGATTCTGGCCGTCCTGCCGGCGCCGAATCACGTCAGGGTCGATAGGCTGGCTGCCGAAGTCGGAAAGTCTGTGTCGCTTGCTATCGAGCAGGAATTCAGCGGTCTGTTCCCCGATTGCGAACCGGGGGCCATGCCGCCTTTCGGCTCTCTATACAACCTGCCCGTGTACGTGGATGAGTCGCTGGCCGCCGATGAGGCGATCGTCTTCAACGCCGGGACGCACCGCGACGCGATTCGCATGCGCTATGAGGACTTCGTTCGTCTGGCGAAGCCCAAGGTCTGCTCGTTTGCTCAGAAAGGGTGACGCAAACGATTTCGCGTGTTTTTCTTGGTGGTTTGTGTAGCGAGTGAATTCGGCCTTCGGTTGGAGGGACAGAGATCGCGCGGCTACGTCACTTAGTTGCTCTATGGGTATTGAAGACTAGCACGGTCAACGCATGGAGGTGAGCGGTGGCCTACATCATCGCAGAACCATGTATCGGGACCAAGGACACTGCCTGTGTGGATGTGTGCCCGGTGGATTGTATCCATCCGGCGAAGGGCCGAACCTATGACGACGGCCGCCCGACGTTCGATGAAGTACCTCAACTGTACATCGATCCCACCGAGTGCATTGATTGCGGGGCCTGTGTGCCGGTCTGTCCGGTGACGGCCATTTTCGCGCTGGATGATCTGCCAGAGAAGTGGCACGCGTACATCGAGACCAACAAGAATTACGTTGACGGCGGTAAATTTCAGCCCGACAAGTATCAAAAAGCAAGTAGCTGACGTTTGCCTCGGCACTACGCTTGGCACCTATGGGCACGCTCCACGAAATCATTCATGAAAATGTTCGCGAGGGCGAGCTATACGAAAAGCTCGACCGCAACTGGGTGCGGTGTTTTGCCTGCGGGCACTGTTGCAAGATCCCGAACGGCCAGCCGGGGGTTTGCAAGGTTCGCTACAACCAGAGTGGAACTCTCTATGTGCCCTGGGGCTATGTCGGCGGCGTCCAATGCGACCCGATAGAGAAAAAACCCTTCTTCCATGCTCATCCAGGGGCACTGGCCTACAGCTTCGGAATGCTCGGCTGTGACTTGCACTGCGCCTACTGCCAGAATTGGGTAACTTCACAAGCCCTGCGCGATCCCGCTGCGGTTGTCGGTCCGATGCGCGTCGCGCCCGCAGAACTTGCTGCTGACGCTATCCGCCAGGGAGGCAGGGTCATCGTCAGCACGTATAACGAGCCGCTGATCACGAGCGAATGGGCCGTGGCAGTCTTCAGGGAAGCGCGTGCGGCTGGATTGGTGACCGGCTTTGTTTCCAACGGAAACGGCACCCCAGAGGTACTCGAATACCTACGGCCGTGGGTTGATCTTTACAAGGTTGACCTGAAGAGTTTTGATGATCGCCACTATCGTCAGCTCGGCGGGCGCTTACAGCCCATCCTGGATACTATTCAACGCTTGCACGAGATGGGGTTCTGGCTGGAGATCGTCACGTTGGTGATTCCTGGGTTCAACGACTCGGACAACGAGTTGACTCGGCTGGCCGAGTTTCTGGCGGGCGTGTCGCCGGATATTCCTTGGCATGTAACGGCCTTTCACAAAGACTACAAAATGACCGATCCAGAGAACACCAGGCCGGAGACGCTAATGCGGGCAGCAGAGATCGGCAAGAAGGCAGGCCTGCGGTACATTTATGCTGGGAATTTGCCAGGAATGGTGGGCGACTGGGAGAACACGCGTTGCCCGAAGTGCAAGCAGCTTCTCATTGAGCGTAGCGGTTATCTGATCACAGGCTACTTCCTTACGCCTCAGGGTTGCTGCCCTTCTTGCGGCGCCAGCATTCCCGGGCGGTGGGATCCTGCGTTTCGACGACAGATCACTGCCC
>DATEGO010000015.1:0-71756 GCA_035280065.1 Candidatus Acidiferrum sp. | reverse complement strand
CGATCCTCTTCGACACGTTGGATAACCTCCGCCGCGAGTTTCTTGTACTCCACGGCCCCCGGTGATTTCGGTGCAAATGTAAAAATCGTTTCCTTGTACGCGGGACTTTCTTCCAGCCTCACGTTCTTGGTGATCTTCGTCCTGAACAGCACTTCTCCAAACACGCTGCGAATCTGCCCGTGCGTGTCCTTGGAAATATTCGTCCGCTTGTCATACAGCGTGATCACCACGCCCAGAACTTTCAGCCCGGGATTCGGCCGCGCGCGAATGCGCTCGTACGTTTCCAGAAGATCGTCCGTTCCTTCAATCGCGAAATACGCCGCTTGAATCGGCACCAGCAAATGCGTCGCCGCCACCAGCGCATTCACCGTAAGAATTCCCAGCGATGGAGGCGTATCCACAACCACGTACTCATAATCTTTTAACACCGGTGCCAGCGCATCTTTCAAACGAAATGGCGCATCAAATTGCCCCGCCAGCACTTGCTCCAGTTTCGCCAACGCCAGCCGCCCTGGAGCAAGGAAGAGCAAAGGATCCTTGGAAGGCTTGATGACAGCAGGCATTCCCACGCGGTTGTCGCTCAGCACTTCAAACATCGAGGTGGAAATTTCCCCGGAATCGTAAAACGCGATCGTGGAATTTGCCTGTGGATCGAGATCGATGAGGAGAGTTTTTTTTCCGCGAGTCGCCAGCGCCGCTGCCAGGTTAATTGCTGTCGTTGTCTTGCCTACGCCACCCTTTTGATTCGCAATCGTGATGATGGCAGTCATCTTCTTCTGCCTCCGTCCGCTTGCCCCCGCCAAGGGGCCGGCCCTCGCTGCAAACGAAGGGCGCGCGCACAAGCAGGCTGCGATCTGGCAACTGGGTTCCTATATATGGGTGCCGCCTCCTGATAACCCCCAAGGCCTAGCACAACTCTACGTTCGCCGCCCGTTCGTTTGCAAGGGAAAAAGTGCGGAATTCGTCGTTTTTCGGAGAGATTGTGGAAATGTCCCGTTCCAGTTAGAACCGGAGCTGGTGCTCCCTGGCCCCGCCCTACTTTCCATCCCGAAGTCGCGACCCTAGAAGTCGAGGCCCCAGAAATCCTCCATCGGATCTTGCAGTTCGATTCCAAGCTCCCACCCCGCCGGACTCTCATGCCCCCGCCAAATCAAATACCCATCGCCCGCATTCTGGTTCACCAGGTTGATCACCCGCACCTTCTGCCCCACCGCAAACGCATGCGGCACCACCGCCAGGCATCCCCGCGCGCTGATGTCCTTCGTAAACCCTTCCGCCCGCACCGTCTTCCCGTCCTCCGAGCATTCAATCGCCACGCGCACCCGCGAATTGAGCCGGCTAACGCCACGAATTTCCTTCCCCTTCTGTTCAAACTTCACGTTCTCTTGCAGTGGCACAATCAACTCCCAGATTAAAATGTAGCGCCGTCCCTTTAGGGCGGCATCTGCGCAGCCTTCATTCGAGGCGCCCGGCATCTTCCGGCCTCGATCGCAGCGTCCGTCATTCCGAGCGAAGCGAGGTACTATGGCGCCATCGAGCGGTTTTCGCGCGATGAATCTCTCTTCCTCTTCTCGATGCTCTTCACTGAGAAAAACGGACCGCTTTTCAGCCTAAGTGCCTCCTCCCCGTCGGTCAATGGAACTTCACGCCCAGTACACCCGCAAGTTACCCCCCTACGACTATCAATTTCCTTGGAGTTGCCTCGCCACTTTGGAACATGACCCATCATCGCCTGTGTTTGCTCCTATCCTGCGCCCCGCTTACACTCTCTTAACTCTCGTTGCCCCGTTTACCCCGAACTGCGACGGGAGCTTCGAGGGGCGCGCGCATATGATCAGCTTCCAGGGACTTCGCCACGAACTTCGTCCCACCATCCGCCTCGCTTTGCCGTTGGTTCTCGCCGAAATCGGCTGGATGAGCATGGGCATCGTGGACACCGTCATGGTCGGCCATCTTCCGGACAGCGCCCGCACCATCGGCTCCGTCAGCATCAGCTCCAACCTGTTCAACGTCCTAGCCTTTTTCGGCGGTGGGCTCCTCATCGGCCTCGACACCCTCGTCGCGCAAGCCTTTGGAGCCGGCCAACGCGAAGACTGTCATCGCTCCCTCATTAACAGCATTTACCTCAGCATCGTCATGACGCCGTTCCTGATGCTCCCCGTCTGGTTCTTCGCCCCTCTCCTTCGCCGCCTCCAAATCGAGCCTCCAGTCGCCGCGCTCGCCGTCCCCTACATGAAGGCCCTCGCCTTCGGCCTCTTCCCTCTTCTTCTGTATTTCGCCGTCCGCCGCTGCCTGCAAGCCATGAACATGGCGCAACCCATCGCCTTCGCGCTCGTCAGCGCCAACCTTATCAACGCGTTTTTCAACTGGGTACTGATTTACGGCAAGTGGGGCTTTCCTGCGATGGGAGTCGTCGGTTCCGGCTGGTCCACCGCCATTTCCCGGGTGTATTTGGCAGCAGTGCTCGTCAGCTATCTTCTCTGGTACGACCGCCGTCATCGCACCGAGCTTCTGAAGACGCCGATCAACATCGACTTCACTCGCATCCGTCACCTCATCTCCCTCGGCCTGCCCGCTGCGGTGCAAATCACCTTAGAGATCAGCGTCTTCGCCTTAGCCACGGCCCTCATCGGCCGCCTGGGAGCCGTAGCTCTCGCAACGCATCAAATCGCGCTGAACACCGTCGCCTTCACCTACATGGTCCCGCTGGGAATCTCTTCCGCCGCCGCCGTCCGCGTCGGCCACGCCATCGGGCGCGGAAAACCCGCCTCCGCCGGCGACGCAGGCTACACCGCCATCTTTCTCGGCGCCGCCTTCATGACTCTGGCCGCGATCGCCCTTTTAGTTTTTCCTCGTTGGATTGCCCTGATGTATACGCCGGACGAAACGGTCATTCGCAGCACATCGCTCCTCCTAGTTGCCGGCGCTGCCTTTCAACTGTTCGATGGCATTCAGACTGTCGCCACGGGCGCTTTGCGCGGCGCAGGAGACACCCGAACGCCCATGATCTGTCATTTCACGGCCTACTGGGTGATCGGCCTGCCGCTCGGAGCCTGGCTCTGCTTTGCTCGCAACTGGGGCGCGTTCGGGATTTGGTCCGGTCTCAGCCTCGCGCTCATCCTGATCGGCATCGTCTTACTCTTCGCCTGGCGTCGCACCGTCCATCAACTTACGATGCAGGCTTTCCATGCTGCCGCACCTTGAACTCTTCGGTCTTCAACAAAACCCTGCATACCCCTTGCATCCATTCCCGGAATGGAGGCATCCTAAACTCACAGCAACTCTTCGCCAAGCAAGACCCCGGTTCCATCCCAGCCTTGTGCCGGTCATTAGCAATCACAGGAGGCATCCGTGAAGCACAAGCACTTCGTCCTGATTACCGCTCTGACCACATTCTCGCTAGCGTTCAGTCTGCCGGCGCTTGCCCAGCGCGGCCACGGGGGAGGTCCTCCCGCAGGCCACGGCCCGGGCATGGAGAATTCCGGCGCAGGCTCGGCGCATGGTGGCGAAGCCATGAATCACACCGACATGTCCCACGCTTCGCCCAGCACTGTGCTCAGCCATAACACAGCCATCGCCGGCAAAATCAAAACGCTGACCGGCGAAGACGCGGCCACCGCCTGCAGCGGCTTCAAGAATTTGGGCCAGTGTGTCTCCGCAGCTCATGTGGCAAAAAACCTAAACATCCCCGGCGGCTTTGACGCCCTCAAAGCGAAAGTTACGGGAACGGGCTCCGTCAGCCTAGGCAAAGCCATCAAATCCTTTGAGCCTAGCGCTAATTCAAAGTCCGAGGTCAAAAAAGCCAACAAGCAAGCCTCCGACGACATGGAGGAAGCAGAAACCAGCTCCTAAGCCCCTCTCAGGTAATCACAAGCTTCTCTGAATCGAGGCTGCACTTCCGGTGGCGAAGCAACACTTCGCCACCTTTCTATTGTTTTTAGCGAACGGCTATGGCTTGAGTGACAAAGTCAGAATTCCGGCGTAACTGTCGGCCTCATCTTCAACGGCGTTGAATCCTAATTGCCTGAGCCGACTTGATATCTGCAACGCGATTTCCGGCGACTTCGCTTCTACCACCAGCGTATTCGGTCCCCACGCCATTATTTTTATTTCTGCGCCGCGACAAAATTCACGGACTTGCGGTAGCCAATCAGGACTCTTGCTCATGTTGGGATAACTAAGAATATGTGCGGCGGGGTTGAACTTCTTGGAGACTACATCTTGTATCGACTACCGAGGTCCTCATCCGAGAGCCCTTCCAGCCAGTTGCGCAATTGCTCGTGGGTATTTTTCTCGGTGAATGCGGTCGCGACTTTGGAATTCTTGAGCACCACTTCATCCACATAGATCGGGCAATCCATTCGCAACGCCAAAGCCAGCGCGTCGCTTGGCCGCGAATCAATCGTCATCATTTGCCCGTCGCGCTCCACCCAAATCAGCGCGTAGAACGTATCGTCCTTCAGGTCGTTGACAACGATTTTTTGCACGCGCACTTCGAGCCCCATCAGCACATTTTTTAGCAAATCATGGGTCATGGGGCGCGGTGTGTGAACTTTCTCAATTTCCAGCGCGATGGCGTTCGCCTCATAAACGCCCACCCAGATCGGCAGGATCGCCTGGCCTTGCACATCCTTAAGAACGACAATCGGCATGTTTGTCACGGGGTCCATCATCAGGCCGCGGATTTTCATTTCCACTTCCATGGAGGCCTCCCTTGGTTACACCACGTGCTCTCCGACCAGGCTATTGGGCGTCGCTCCTGTCACTCGTACTTGAACGTAGGTTCCCAGAAGTTCCTGCGATAGTGAAGTGAAATTTGCCAGGCGGTACGAACTTGTATATGCAGACCACTGGTTTTCGCGCCGCGATTTGCCGCTCACCAACACTTCAAAGGTTTCCCCAATCATTTTCGCGTTGCGCACTTTCTGGATTTCGCGCTGTTGGTCCTGAAGAACCGCAAGGCGACGGCTCTTCTCTTGCTCCGGGATCGCATCGTCCATTTTCAACGAAGGCGTGTTGGGCCGCGGTGAATACTTGAACGAAAACACGCTGTCGTACTTCACTTCATCGAGCAAACTCAGTGTCTCTTCAAAATCCGCTTCCGTTTCGCCCGGGAATCCCACAATGATGTCCGTCGTAATCGCAATCGGACGCGAAGCGCCGCGAATCATGGCAATCTTTTCCAAATACCCTTCACGGGTGTACGTGCGCTGCATCGCGCGCAAAACTTTCGTCGAGCCCGATTGCACCGGAAGATGCACGTGGTCGCAAACCTTCGGCTGCACTTGCATGGCTTCGACGATGTCTCTGCCGAAATCGCTGGGATGCGAAGTTGTAAATCGTACGCGCCGGATCCCCGGCACGTCCGCTACTGCCAACAGCAACTCCGCAAAACGCATTCTCCGGGGCGTGGGGTCCTCATAGGAATTCACCGTCTGCCCCAGCAATTGAACTTCCGAGTAGCCCAGTTCCGCGAGCTGCCGCACTTCTCGTAAAATCGAATCGCTCGCCCTGCTGCGCTCCGGCCCGCGGGTGTACGGCACCACGCAATAAGAGCACGCCTTGTCGCATCCCTCGATGATCGTCAGATACGCGCGAAACGGTTTGTCGCGCCGCGTCATCTCGGTCTCGAACGTTTCATCCGTATCCGTATCAAGGCCTGTCACGCGATGATTCCCTGCCTCGAGCTGCGCCAGCATTTCTGGGAGCTTCCGATAGCTCGCCGAACCGCACACAAGGCTGACCCAAGGGGCGCGCTCGAAAATGTTTTCACCTTCCTGCTGCGCCACGCATCCCAACACGCCGATGATCTTTCCTTCGCTTTGCCTTGCGCGGTACTCGCCCAGCCGCGAAAAGACTTTCTGCGCCGCCTTCTCACGAATGCTGCACGTGTTGTAGAGAATTAACCCGGCAGCTTCCGCAGTTTCCACCTGCCGGTAACCGCGCGCCAGCAACACTCCGGCCACTTTTTCCGAATCGTGGTCGTTCATCTGGCAGCCAAAAGTTTCCAGGAAAAACGTTGCGCGCTCCGGCGCTGGAGTCAGCGCTTCGGGCAGTGGATGGAAGGCGGCGGCCGGTCCGGGAGAATAAATCCCTTGGCCGGTCAATCTTACAACATCGAAGTCAAACAGTTTACTCATGCTCAATTCGCAGTTTACCACAGCTCCTTTTTTGGAGTGTTGCGGCTTGCCGCCGTTTTTCTTACTGCCCTCTGGTAAGTCGCTTCAATAAAACGAGCATCGTCTGTACAGCTCAAACGAAGCGCCGCTTGTCCCTGATCCGCAGTCCCCAACCCCTGTTTCCCAATAAGCAGCACAATCAGAAACTTCCGCATCGTATAGGTTGCGGGTGTTTGGTGCGTGTGTTACGGTTTTCATGCCCAGAAAAAAATTACTCTTTCGCTGAGGGGCGCCCTATTTTTCTCTTCAACACCATTCTTCAGACCGACATTATGGGAATTCTCCAGCAGACCGGATTGGTCGCCCGCGTCGTTCTTGCGATCCTTTTTCTTTTCTCGCTCATTTCCTGGGCCATGATTTTTCAAAAATGGGGAATGTTTGGCCGCGTTCGCCGACAAAGCGCCCATTTTCTGCAGAATTTTCGCGGCGCGCATGGCGTCGCCAATCCTGCGGCGCTCGCGTCTGGGGGCTCGCCGTTCGCTAATGTTTATTCGGCGGGCTATCGTGAACTCCAGATGCAAGTGGGGGGCATTTCTCCGAATCCGCACCCGCCCAAATTGAAGAGTTTGTCCGCCGTCACCGTCAGCATGCAACTGCAATCCGCCGAAGAAGTGCGCCGCGTCGAGAAAGGAATGTCCTGGCTAGCCACCACTGGTTCGGTCACGCCATTCATCGGGCTTTTCGGCACGGTTTGGGGAATCATTGATGCGTTCGCAGGGCTCGGCAGCGCCGGAGCCGCCAGCCTTCGCGCCGTCGCGCCCGGTATTGCGGAAGCTCTGATTACCACTGCCGCCGGCCTGGCTACCGCCATTCCCGCGGTCATCTTTTATAATCAGTTCTTGCAGAACATTCGAGACTTGGCGCAGCGTCTGGACAATTTCGCCATGGAAGTCACCGCGCAGGTCGAGAAAGCATTTAACTAAGTTCTCGGGGCCGCCCCACCGGCCGCCGCGGCAAAACTACGATGCAAGTCGGCAAAACAACGCAAACTTCGCTCTCCGAAATCAACATGGTCCCGTTTGTGGACGTGGTTCTCGTTCTGCTCATCATCTTTATGATTACCGCCCCCATCCTGCAGTCCGGCATCGAAATTGACGTCCCGAAAACCAAGACCATGAGAGACGTCAACCAGGACCGCATCGTCGTCAGCATTGACAAGTCGCAGCGCGTCTACCTCGGCAACGATCCCATCAACATCCATCAGCTCGGACCGAAGATCAAATCGCAATTGAAAGATACGAAGCAAAGCGTGTTTCTGCGGTGTGACGAAAAGGTTCCGTTTGGCATTTTTGCTTCCGTTGTCGACACGCTGCGCGTCTCGGGTATTAACAACATTAGTATTGTCACCGAGCCCCTGACGGAACGCGCACGGACGCAGTAAAATAAGAATATGGCCACCGCTCTTGCCATTCCGCGCGATCTTTCGCTGAAGAGATACCTCTTTCGCTCTGTATTTTTCCATGTCCTGTTGATTGCCGCTGTCTTCGGCGCTGCCTATTTGAACCATCCCGGCGCCGACTGGGGCGGCGTTGGGAGTAAAGCGAGCGGCGGCACGAAAGTGAACCTTGTCAGCTCCGCCGGCATTCCCATGCCGCCGAAAGAAGTGGTCACCGAAAGCAAAGTCGTTGATCCCACCGAGAGCCGTCACAAGGAAGACCCCAAGCCCAAGCCGCCTGAGCCGAAAACCGACGCAACCCCGATACAAAAGTTTAAAAAGGAAACACCTCTCCCGCCGTCCCGCAAATCTCGCATTCTCGAAGACACGAGACCGGAGACGGATAACGCTATCCCCGGCCATGGTGGCAGCCCCAACCTTCCGACGTCGTACAAACAAGACCCAGGACCTTCTGCAGGTTCTCAGGGTGTGGCAGCCATTGGCCAGGGAGGCGGCAATTTCGCCGGCCGATATCCCTGGTACGTGGATGCGGTCCGTACCCGCGTTGAACAATCTTGGGATCAGACCACTATTGACCCGGCTACCCGCGCGGCTCATCAGGCCCACGCGGTAATGAGTTTCAGAATTAACGCAAATGGCTCCATTTCCAACATTCGCATGGCTCAAAGCAGCGGCAACTCGTCCGTGGACTATTCCGCCATGCGAGCGCTGCAAAGTATTGACGCCTTCAGGCCCCTGCCCAACGATTACATGGGAAAGTATGTCGACGTTACTTTTGACTTCGATCTTTCTTTAACACGGTAGCCGCTCTCGCTGCCGGAAGGGCGTGATTTTCAGTAACCAAAGGGGGGAACTTGCTGAAATCTGTGCGATGTTTGGGACTGATGTCTTTCGTCGCGATCATTCTCTTGAGCTGCCGTTCCGTTTTGGCGCAAGACCAGATTCGTATTCAAACCGGGCTCGGCCAAACGAAGACCCGCGTGGCGCTGGCCGACTTTGCCCCGCGTTCCGACTCCACAAAACCGCATGGTTCTCTATTCACGCAAGTCGTCCGCAATGACTTGGAATACAGTGGGATCATCGATCTCGCCAGCCCCAGCTTCTACCCTCCTCAGGTTGTTTCGGTCCCGGCCGAGCTAAAAGCTCCCGCTTGGATCGCGCTGCCCACCAACGCCAACTACGTAGGCTTCGGCAACCTGACCGAGTCCACTTCCGAAGTTACCATTCAGGCTTGGCTCTATGACGTGCGTAACTCCTCGGCCCCGCCCGTTGTCGGCAAAGTTTACCGCGGCGGTCCAACGGACGCGCAGGTCCGCAAGTTCGCCCATCAATTTGCCGACGAAATCATCAGCAAACTTACCGGCGGCCTGCCTAGCATCGCGCAAACGCAAATCGCTTTCGTTCGCTCCACCAGTTCCACAACCAAGGAAATCTGGGCGATGGATTACGACGGCGCCAACCAGCACGAGCTCACCAATCTTCATTCCATCTCTCTCACGCCTCGCTGGTCGCCGGACGGTTCGCGCATCGCTTTCACCTGCTACGCGCCTTATAGAGGCGTCACTAGCGCGCAAATCTGCATGTATTCTATGGACACTGGAAGAGTCATCTCTTTTCCCCGTTTCGCTGGCACCAACAGCACGCCAGCCTGGTCGCCCGACGGCACCCAAATCATTTTTTCTTCTTCCATGCAGGGGCCCGGCACTGAACTCTACGTCAGCGACATAAACGGCGGCCGCCCCAAACGGCTGACGCAGTCCGGCGGCAACATTGTCAACGTATCTCCCGCTTGGAACCCAAAGACCGGGCAAACCGTCGCTTTCGTCAGCGATCGCGGTGGCACGCCACAGATTTACCTGATGAATTCCGACGGCACCAGCGTCGCGAAAATTGACATGCCCGACAAAGGCTACGTCATCGACCCCGCCTGGTCGCCTAACGGCCAGTTGCTGGCCTTTAGCTGGCGCCGCCCCAATGACAACTACGACCTTTACATCATGGACCCCTCCTCTCGGCAGATCCTGGAATTGACCCGCGATCAGGGCCGTAACGAGCGCCCCAGCTGGGCGCCCGATGGCCGTCATCTGGTTTTTGAATCCACGCGTTCCGGCGAGCGCCAGATCTGGACCATGGTCGCAGACGGCTCTCAGACGCACCAATTAACTAACAGCGGCCACAACGAATCGCCCAACTGGTCCACCCATTAGCACTCTGCTGAAGCCCAGCGAAGCTCTGTCATTCTGAGCGAAGCGAGGAATCCTGACTGGATTCGTTCGCAATTTGATTCCACTCAAGGGATTATTCGATTAAGCTGCTGAACGCCAGCCTGGAACCTAGGGAGCTGTTCGCGCATCTCAGTCACTGGAGATAGCTGTCGGTACCTGTTGCTCCCTTGGAAATCCGGCTTTTTGTTGTTAAGGCGCTTGTGTTATACGGCTGGGTATAATATATCGTGTCACGATACATTGCCCGGACGCAGCCTGCCGGTGTTAGGATAATGGCTCTGTTGGGGCGTACACGGGGATTCAACTAAACGTTTCAGGAGGAATTGCATGACTTTGGCTTCGCGATTGTCCCTTCGCGCTGGACTGCTTGCAATGCTAAGCGCTGCCGTACTTGTTTCCGGCTGTCATAAGAAAGTGACAGCGCCACCAAAACAGGTTGAAGCACCGCCCCCGCCTGCTCGTCCTACGGTGACGTTGCAGGCTAATCCAACCACACTTAACAAAGGCGAATCCTCCACGCTGAGTTGGAATTCCACCGACGCCACGCAACTTTCCATTGATCCCGGCGTCGGCGCTGTGAACGCGCAGGGCTCTACCAAAGTTTCGCCGACTGACTCCACGACCTACACCATCACCGCCACTGGCCCAGGCGGCTCTGCCAGCGCGACCGCTGCGGTCTCTGTGAACGCTCCGCCGGCCCCGGCTCCGGCACCGGCTCCGGAACCTGACTTCAGTGCAGAAGTCCGCGATGCATACTTCGACACTGACAAAGCCGACATTCGCTCTGACGCGCGCGAGGCGCTTTCCAAGACTGGAGAGTACCTCAAGGCTCATCCCTCCGTGAAAGCGACCATCGAGGGTCATTGCGACGAACGCGGCTCGACGGAATACAACCTCGGCCTCGGTGACCGCCGCGCCGCCGCGGTAAAGGCGTATCTTGTTTCGCTGGGCGTTTCTGCCAGCCAGCTCACCACCGTCAGCTTCGGCAAGGAGAAGCCATTCTGCCCGGAGCACGGCGAGCCCTGCTGGCAGCAGAACCGCCGCGGCCATTTCGTCAAGCCCAACTGAGGCGTTTCGCTTCTGTCCGTGGCCATAACCGACTCGTGACCAATAGGCCGCAGGGCCGGGCAAACTCTTGCCCACCTGCGGCCCTCTTAATTAGAGTGGAGGCTGCTTCCCCGGCTTCGTTCTCGGATTGGGTTTGCTTTAAACTTAAATGTTGGGATCCTTTCGCACCCTCTAGGAGGATTTGTCATGCGTATACGCAACATCGCGATTTTCAGCGGAGCCGTTTTTGCTGGAGCCATCGCTGGAAGCCTCATAGGCCCGCGCCCGGTAGAAGCCGTCGCCAGGGAAATCATTGACCTCCAGCGCGACGTCACTTCCATTCTGCAGGGACAAAAAGATATGTCCACGCAAATGATCCAGGATCACACGGCCATTAAAACCATCGTTGGCGGCTTCAATGACAACGTCAACCGCCTTGGCACCACGATGTCCTCGCTGCAAAAGTCCGTACAGGACGTGCAGGCGAACTCCGGCACGCGCCTCGAGACAATGTCCACGCAGGTCCAGGGACTCTCGGACAATCTCGAGGAAATCAAGTCGCGCCTCGGCAAGCTCAACCAGCAGCTTGTAGATCTGCAAAACTCCGTGCAGGGCCTCGACGCCAAGATTTCCTCTGGCGCAGCCGCTCCGGCGACTGGAGCAGTCACTACCACGCCAACTTCCAGCAATGTTCCGCCAGCAAATTCCACTGCTCCAGCCGCTGCGGCTCCTTCTAGCCCCGCACCTTCCGCCGATATGCTCTATTCCAACGGCCTGCGCGACATTCAAAGTGGCAAATATGACCTGGCCCGCTCCGAATTCACGGATTACCTGAAGTATTACGGCAAAACCGATCTCGCCTCCAACGCACAGTTTTACATCGGTGAAATCTATTACAAGCAAAACAAGAATCAGGAAGCCATCGCAGAATACGATAAAGTCATCAACAACTATCCGAAAAGCTTCAAGCTCGCTCCTGCGCGCCTTCACCGCGCCACCGCGATGCTCAAGCTTGGCCAGAAGTCTGGCGCCATCCGCGAGCTGCGCGAAATCACGAAACTCTTTCCCGGCAGCGAGGAAGATCGCTACGCGCGCGCCCAACTCAAGGAACTCGGCGCCACTGTTTCGCGGTAACGCTCACTCCCCAGTCCTCGCTCGCCTCCCCTCGTCTTCGGCCCCCGCTCCGCTCCCCTCTCGCCCAGCCCTCCTCCGCTTCGCAGTTTAAGCTCTAAGTCATCTCCGTCGAAGATGAAGAGCCTCCCAACCCGGAGATCACTGCCTGATCACACCGCGATGTATTCAGAGCGACAAACTACGACAGAGGCCCCCAGGAACCGTCCAGTCGCACCTTGTCGCTTGCAACATAAGAACGCGGGAGGAAAAGATGGCGCCAACCTTTGGGCAGCAAAGCCAAACTGCAGGTTCAACCAGGTTTGGCAGGTTGCCATAAAGAAGCAAGGAGGACTAGACATGAAAGCTATAGGCATTGCGATCGGTTTTGCGGTGGCTTTATTTGTGTTTCCCAATGCGGCGCGAGCCCAGTTTCTGGTTGTCGATTGCTCGGGCCTGAATCCCTACGCGTTTCCGTCGATCAGCTCTGCCCTTCCCTCGGCGGGACCCGGGGCCTTCATTGCGGTGACCGGAACGTGCAACGAGAATGTCACGCTCTACGGTGTGAACAACCTCATGTTGGGGGCCTTCTTTGGACAGACGGCCAATGTCGTAGGTTCTTTGAACGTCATTAATTCCCAAGGTGTTTACCTCTATGGACTGAATATCTCGAATGCCTTCGGTGACGGCGTTTATGTTCAAAGCAGTCATGGCGTAGTTCTCGACACGTGTACGAGCAGCGGGAATGTCGGCAACGGTCTAACCGTAGCGCAAGTCTCAGACGTTACCGTCAACGCTTTCGGAACATTCAGCAACAACGCGGGCTATGGCATATCGACCGGAGACAACTCTTTTGTGAATATCAACTCCTGGGGAGGCACGACGGAAGTCAGCAACAACCAAGTTGGGGCGGTCCGTGACGAGGGCGCTTTCTCTACTCTCGGAAATACCCACATGGCCAACAATGGCCCGATTCCGAACGCCGACCTCCGGGTGGCTATCGATATGCGCGGCGCAGGAAGGGCGCAGATTGGCTCCGTATACGGGCCCAACGTGATTGAGAACAATATTAACGGAGGAGTTTCTCTGCAAGAGAACTCTGAGATCTCCTTCTGGGCCCTGACGTCCAGCGGTCCGAACATCATTCGCAATAACGGCCCTTTTGGTATCAAGGCTGGTTTTGGGAGTCAGGTCACACTTGTGGGTGACCAGATATACGGCCACACCGGGCCAGGCGTCGACATCTACGCACACAGCCAGCTCTACGCGACTAGCCAGCTTCCCGGTCTGAGCGCAACGCAGATCACGAATAACGGAACGGCCGGCGACCCTTTGAGCGCCGGCATTCGAATGGATGGCGGATCGGAGGCGCTGCTGCGCGGCGTTACGATTTCTCAGAACATTGGCCCAGCGATTCTAGCTTTGGTTAATTCCAGCGTGGATTTTGCGGGGAACACTTTCACCGGCAACGCGGCGGTTATCACTTGTGATTCGTCGTCCAACATGGTCTCCGATCTGGGCATAACTGCCAGGACGCCAGCGGCCGGAGTTAGCTGCAACATCGCTCACACACTTGGCAATCGCGTCGCGAGCGTGCCCGCACCGGCCGTGCCTGATGTCACCGTCTGGAAAAAACTGCACAGCAATTATCAGCAGCGCTCCGCCGCGAGAAAGTAGGACCAAAGCATGGCGCGCTTATGGCGCTTTCGGCGCCAGCTGATAGCTGACGAAGGCCAACTGTTTGCCGTCGGGGGACCAGGAAGGGACGTTGATGGTCCCTTGGCCACCGAAGAGTCTAGCCAGGACGGCGATCTTGGCGTTTTTGAAATCTCCGCCGGCGACGCTTGCGTCCTTCAGATTCATGAGGCGGAGGGAGACGTCTTTGTTTTCGGGGTGGCCGGAGACGGACTTGTCGTAAGTGAGGAAGACCATCCATTGGCCGTCGGGCGAGATGTGCGGGAACCAGTCGTTGTCTTCGCCGAAGGTGACTTGCTCCTGCTGGCTGCCGTCGGGGCGCATACGCCAGATTTGCATATGGCCGGTACGCTCGGAGTTGAAGTAGATGTACTGGCCGTCGCGCGTGTATTCGGGGCCGTCGTCTAGGCCTTTCGCGGTCGTCAGGCGCGTCTCTTCTCCGCCTGCAGCGGAAATGGAGTAGATGTCGAAGTCGCCGTTGCGCTCGCCGACGAAGGCCAGCGTTTTGCCGTCCGGCGACCAGCCGTGGAGGTAGGAAGGCGATTTCTGCGTGATGCGGCGCGGCGCGCCTCCAGCGATGGGGACGATGTAGACGAGCGATTCGTGGTTCTCCTGGGAATTGTCGCTGATGCCGAGTTGCGTGCCGTTGGGCGAAATCAAGTGATCGTTGTTGCAACGGGTGGCGAAGCCGGTGGCGAGCGGTTGTGGAGCGCCGCCCGGGGCGGCGATCTTCTCGATGCGGCCGTTGCGGTTGAAGAGCAAGTGCTTGCCGTCGGGCATCCAATTGGGCGCCTCGAAGCGCTCCGGCGCGATGTAGACGACGCGGCGGTCGGCGGAGTCGAGCGAGATCACTTCGAGCGCGCTGTAAAGCGTGCTCGAAGTTGTCGTTGCTGTCGTTGCCGTGGCCGAGGCAGCCGCTCCAGACGTGGCCGAGGCGGAGGGCGAAGCGGTCGCCGCTTCGGGCTTCGTATCGACGCTGACATTCGAGAAGACCGCTTTCTCGATGACGTTTGCATCGTGGCTGCACACGCCGATCCCCACGTAGAACGGCTCTTGCAGTGCGATGCGGGTCGAGCCACTGGCCAGTTGAAACTGGCCGTTTTCATCGGCCAGCCACATCGAGAAGTACGCGCCGTGCTTGACGAGACGCAGACGCTTCGGTGCAGAGACGTTGGCTTGAATTTCGTGCGTGGCGGCGCCTTTTTCGTCGCGGTATTGCAGCGACGTCAGCCCGTTGCCGTGGAGCGCGATGTCAGCGTAGGCGGAGTCCGCTTCGAGGCTCTGGCGCACAATCAGCACCGCTTTGCGATGCTCTTGCGCGCCTTTGCCGAGAAACGCAATGTCCGCGGTGAGGGTGACGTCACCGGCCGCCTTGTTCCATGCGAACTGGAACGCGTCCTTGGCGGACCACATGTTCTCGCCGCTGCCAGCGATCGTGTACGTTTGCTTCGCGCCGTCGTAGTCCACTGATCCCGAGTGAAGCACAGCGCCGACGTCGCCATGGGATTCAAAGACGCCGACAGCGTTCGCGGAGTTCGCGGCTTGTAGTGCGGCCCTTTGGGCGGCGATGTAATTTCCCGCCGTAAACGCTATCGCGAGAATGCCGGCGATGGCGAGAATTTCCGCCAAGGCGGCGGCCCATTGGGCAAGTTTTTTCCAATGCTGCGATTCGACAAGTGTTTCATGTTTCACAGGGCACTCCACAACGTTCGATTCGTGAACCGTGAACTTAGGCTGCCTTTGCACCCCTTGTCAATTGGGCCCTAGTACAGCCTCCAAACTGTACCAATCCGCGCCCCTTATCCCTATTCCCCAAGCTCACGCCTAGCACAATTTCCCTTTTCCTTCTCCGCATGCTATCGTCGCCGTCTCAGGGGGAGACACGAATGTCCGTGAACAGAGTGATTCTCGTTGGCCGACTGGGCCGCGATCCCGAAACGCGCTACACCGGAAGCGGCCAGGCAGTGGCCAATTTCTCCGTGGCCACCGATGAATCCTACAAAGACCGCAACGGCGAACGCCAGAAGCGCACCGAATGGCACAAGATTGTCGTGTGGGGCAAGCAGGCGGAAATCGCGCAGCAATACCTCAAGAAAGGCTCCCTCATTTTCATCGAGGGGCGCATTCAATCGCGCGAATGGCAGGACAAGGAAGGCCAGAAGCGCACCAGCTTCGAGATTGTCGCGACAAATTTCCGCATGCTTGGTGGCCGCGCCGAAGGCGCTGCGGCCGGTGCTGGCGCGGGCGGAAGTTCTTCACGTGGCGGTGACGACATCGATCAATCCGCTCCCGCGGAAGACAGCTACGGCGGAGGAGGTCAGCCCGCCGGCCCCGAAATCTCCGACGAAGATATTCCGTTCTAACCTTCAGACCTATGCACCTCGCCGCCGAGTTACGATGTTGGCCTTATGAGAATTGCTCTAACCGCACTCCTTCTCGTTCGTCTGTTGTCAGCCCTCGCTCAGAGATAAGCACAGGTCAGGGCAACACCAAATCAAAAATATTCGGAAGTCCTCGATTTTGTCTTCAGCCTGAATCAAGACGCCTGTCGCTTGACTCGTTACCGGATGACATTAAGGTTTCTACCCAGCTTTAGGAAGGAATCGCAAAATTGTCCTCTGCCAAAGACGCGACGGAGAGACGATCGCTTTTAACCAGAGTCTGTCGACATCCGATGCGCAGGTTTGGAGTGCCGTGATTCGTAGCGCGGCTGGAGGGAAGGAACCATCTTCCGATGAAATCGCCAATGACTACCAATCGCCAATTTGTTTTGCAGTCGCGGCCGAAGGGGATGCTGGCGGCGGGCGATTTGCAATTGAAGGAAGCGCCGCTGTCGGATTTGAAAGACGGGCAGGCGCTGGCGCGCGTGAGGTATCTTTCGATCGATCCGACGATGCGCGTCTGGATGGCGATGGACAGCTATCTTCCTGCGGTGCCCATCGGCGAAGTGATGCGCGCGTTGGGCTTCGCGGAAATTGTGGAGTCGCGTCATCCAGATTACAAAAAGGGCGATCGCATCACGGGCGCCACCGGCTTGCAGGAATATTTCATCATCGACTCCAGTGCGAGCCAACACTTCATCCAGAAAGTGCCTAGGGTTCCGTTCGTTTCAGACACGGTGTTCCTGGGCACGCTTGGCCTCAACGGACTCACCGCTTACTTCGGCATGGAAATCGCTTCGCCCAAGAAAGGCGAGACGCTGGTGGTTTCCGCTGCTGCGGGCGCGACGGGCAGCATCGCCGGGCAAATTGGGAAGATTCGTGGGTGCCGCGTCGTGGGGATCGCGGGTACGAACGAAAAATGTGATTGGATCACGAAAGAGCTAGGCTTCGACGCGGCCATCAACTACAAGGACGCGGACTGGAAAGCGAAGCTGGCTGCGGCTGTTCCGAGCGGCATTGACATTGATTTTGAAAATGTCGGCGGCGAAGTCATGAACGAGGTCCTCAACCTCATGAATCTGCACGGACGCGTGATTCTCTGCGGCTTGATTTCCGGCTACACGAAAGAGGATCCCAGCCTGGCGAGCTTTGGCATGGTGGTGGTGAAGCGGCTGCGCCTGGAAGGCTTCATTGTTCTCGACTACGCGTCGCGCTTCATGGAAGCGGCCACGCAGCTTGGGCAATGGAAAATGTTCGGCAAAATCAAGGACCGCGAAACCATCGTAGAAGGCCTGGAGAAAGCGCCCGACGCCATCAACATGCTTTTCACCGGCGGCAACACCGGCAAACTCATCGTCAAAGTCTAATCCGTTTGCCCACAAACCAAATGCTATGACAGAATGCGCCGCGAGCCATTACACATCATGTCACTTGGCCGTCTAGCGGTTTACGATGCGTTGATTGTCGGCTCGGGAGCGAGCGGCAGCTGGGTCGCCAAAGAACTCACCGAGCATGGGATGCGCGTGCTGATGCTGGAAGCCGGACCGCCGCGTCTGCCCACGCGCGACTTCACCGAACACGTCCGGCCGTATCAAGTGAAATTTCGGGGCTTTGGCAACCGCCAGGCGCTGCTCGAACGACAACCCATTCAACGGCTCTGCTACGCGTGCGACGAATATGGCCATCAGTTTTTCGTGGACGACCGCGAGAATCCCTACACGTTTCCCGTCGACAAACCGTTCATGTGGATTCGCGGGCGCCAGGTGGGAGGCAAGACGTTCTGCTGGGCGCGTGAAAGCTATCGCTACAGCGATTACGAATTCAAGGCAGCAAGCCGGGACGGGTACGGCGAAGATTGGCCGGTCAGTTACAAGGACCTCGAACCGTATTACGAAAAAGTGGAATCGTTCATCGGAGTGAGCGGCTCGCGCGAAGGCCTCGAGCAGATGCCGGATGGCAAATTTCTGCCGCCTATGCATCTTTCCTGCGGCGGGCAGCTGGCGCGAGAAGTCATTGGCAAGAAATTCGGTTGGGCGGTGATTCCCGACCGGGTGGCGAATTTGACTCTTGTTCACAGCGGCCGTCCGGCTTGTCATTACTGCGACGAGTGCCAGCGCGGCTGCTACACTGCTTCTTACTTCAACAGCCCTTCGGTGACGCTGCCAGCCGCGGCGCGGACCGGGCGATTGACGCTCATCAGTGACGCGGTCGTCAGCCATGTGCTAATGAAGGCGGACGGCAAGGCAGAGGGCGTTTATTACGTCGAGAGAACTACGCGAGCTCACCGCGAGGCGCGTGCCAGAGTCGTCGTCCTGGCGGCCAGCGCGCTCGAATCCACGCGCATTTTGCTGAACTCGCGGTCCGCGCGCTTCTCGGAGGGGCTCGGCAATTCTTCCGGCCAGCTCGGCCATTACCTGATGGACCATTTCACGCTGGAGGGCGCGGGAGGATTTTTGCCGCAGTTTAAATCCTCACAGCGCGAACTCCGCGGCACGCCTTGCGGATTCTTGATTCCCAAGTATGCGAATACGACTGGCCACGAGAACAAAAATTTTGTACGAGGTTACCGCTTTGATGGAGACGGCAGCCAGGAGCTTTACGCGCACGCGTTCGGCCTGGCAGGATTTGGCGCAGATTGGCGGCGCAGAGTCCGCTCGGAAATTCCGTATTATTTCGGGATCACCGCACAAGGTGAATGCGTTCCGCGCTATGAGAATTACGTAACGCTGGATCCCGAGAAGAAGGACGCATGGGGAGTTCCCGCGGTGCACGTGGTGTCAAGCTATGGCGAGAACGAGCGCGCGATGGCCAAGGCGATGCGTGATGACGTGATGAGAATCCTCGACGCCATGAAGCTCGAGGATCCTCAGCCGCCGGGAGAGATCAGCGTTTTCGGCAAAAACATCCACGAATGCGGAACGGCGCGTATGGGCAAGGATCCGAAGAAAAGTGTGGTCAACAGCTTCGGCCAGCTCCACGACGCGAAAAACGTTTTCGTCACCGACGGCGCAGTTTTTGTCACGCAGGGCTGCTACGAGCCGACGCTTACGATCATGGCAATTTCCGCGCGCGCTGGAGATTACATCGCCGACGAGAGCCGGAAGGGGAATTTGTGATTCGTGGCTTTCTGCGGCTTGTTTAGGAGATTGGATTTCTGTCATGGATGATGAGAAGGAAAAAACCAAGAAGGGGGAGCTACACACAGCCCTCACGCGGCGCGAGTGGCTCCATGGGTTTGGTCCTGCCGTGGTGCTCTCGAACTTTCCAGACGCGCTGCAGAAGGCTTTGCAAGAACACCAAGCCCCCAACACGGTGTTGCCGGCTGGGCTTTACGCGCCTTCGTTCGATCATCTGCGTCACGTGCTCTCGAACGAGAACGCCTTCCTGTCGATCCCGCCCGACAGCGAGACCGAATACGTGCGCCCGCAGGCAGTACCCTTTGAACCGAGGGGATTTTCTGCAGCGGAATTCCCGGTAGTCCGGCGGCTGACTGAAATCATTCTGGGCGAAGACATGAAGAGTTCGCAGAAAGGGCTGGGGCGTAACGCTCCCACCAGCATTTGTGACGAAGTTGCCGAATGGATTGATTTGATCGTAGCGAGCGCCGCAAAGACGCGGGCCGCCGCACGAAATCTTACCGCTGAACAGCGCGCACTTGCGGTCGCTTACTTCGGCAGTGAGGAACCAGTGCGCGAACTCGAAATTCTCGAACCCGAAAGGATTTGCCGCGAAGGGCTAGCATGGCTTGAGGAAGAATCGCACCGGCGCTTCACAAAAAGCTTCCTGGATGCCGGTTCAGCTTCGCAAGTCGAACTAATTCAAGCCATCAGCGACGCGCGCCCTGAAAAGTCCGTTGTTCACGCAGGCACGCACCTCTTTGATTTTCTCAAGGTGGAATGCATCCGGGGATTTTACACCTCACGTGTCGGTCTGAAAGAGCTCGACTATAAGGGCAACACTTTTTACGGCGAGCCGCCAGGCTGCAGCTTCACGGAAAAATCCGGACCTGGAGGGAGTAAGACAGAGTAGCTGCAAACAAGCAACGATCGAAGGCCACTTCGGGTAAGAGCTACCTTGGTGCGTTGCGCTTTCTTTCGGCGTCGAGCTTCTGGAGGAATTCTTCGAACTTTGGTTTTTGCTCCGGCGTGAGGATAGCGCGAATCTGGTCGCGGCCTTTCTGGCGCACCTGTTCGAACCGCGCATCGAACTGTTCACGAATGTTTTTCACTTCGGTGTGTCGCTCCAACAGGATCGTATCGAGTTGCTTCGCTTGATCGCTCGTAAGCCCCAATTGAACCGTCAGGTCTTGGACTCGCTTGGCACGGCGTTCAGGTTCCGGCAGCGGCGCGCTGGCAGCCGAGACTGAATAATGATGCGCGTATCCGTAGCCGAGCATTCCACCACCGACGGCTCCGAGCAGGAATACGATGACAACCCAGATGGCCGCCTTGCGGGTTGCCGGTGTCTGGTTCATGGTTTCACTCATGGCTTGCCACCTGCATGCTGACCAAGACGTCATCCGGAGTAGTCTGCTGCGGCGCCTCGAAGATAGATTCCTGTCCGGCAGGAACGTAGCTGGGGGCGAGGACGGCTTCGTAAAACCACGTAGTTCCCGCTAACAATAAGATGGCGGCAACCCAAGCGAGCCGCGAGGCAAAGCGTGGAAACTCCGTCCACGCGGTCACACGCTGCGCAAGTTCTCTTTCTCGCACTGCGATACCGGCCATAACGCGCGACGCAAACCACGGCCGTTCTTCTTCAGCGAAACTGGCGGCTCCGTTGAAAAGCGCTTTCACTTTAACAAGATCGTTCGCAGCCTCACGGCAATCCGCACACGCGGCGACGTGCGCGCGCTGTTCTTCGGGCAAGCGCGCGAGCAAACTTTCGACAGGGATAGCACCTTCAAGTTTTGCCGCGGCGTCTTCGAGACCGCCGCGGAATCTTCTACATTCTTCGTTCTCTTTCAGTTTGTCCCACATCCCAGCCTCCTAACTGCCGGGTCTTGCACCCTTCAGCCTTCGTGCGCCTTGGCCTGGCTTACCAGGCGCCGCCGTGCCCGGAAAAGCCTGACCTTCACGGTGTTCGCATTCAAGTCTAAAACTTCGGCAATCTCGTCAATCGAAAATCCTTCCACTTCTTTCAGAATCAGCATCAAGCGATCTCTTTCATCCAATCCTTCCAGCAAGCGCTCGACGCGCTGCCTCGACTCCAGCCTCTCGCTTATGTCCGGTTGGCCTTTGTCCTTCTCTGCCGAGCTAACAACTTGCCTAGCCTGCTCTTCACTTAAGTCGGCTTCGTAGACGAGCGGCCGCACCTTTTTCTTTCTCAGCATGTCCCAGCATTCATTCACTGTAATCTTGTAGAGCCAGGTGCTGAATGCGGCCCGCTGGTCAAAGCGCTTCAGCGAGAAATAAGCTTTCACGAATACTTGCTGCGCGATGTCCTCCACGTCCTCGCGCCGCCTTATGATTCCGCCGGCTACAGCAAAGACGCGATGCTGGTGCCGGCGAATCAGCTCCTCGAAAGCCTCCTTGTCTTCGCGCTGCGCCCGCTGCACCAATTCACGGTCGCCCGCGGCTACCACTGGATGGGCAGGACGATGCTTGCCGGCTTTGGCCGGGGGACGCCCTTCCAGGGGCTCTGTTTTTGGGACGTTTGCCATAGATTTTTGGTTACGTTTATTATCCCCGGATTGGCCTGTCCTGCATCATCTGTTTCGGTTTGACTCTATGCAAAGTTTTATCTTGATTCTTTTCTAAACGTCATGAATACTACGTCCATGATTATCGGTGATCGACTTCGCGGACTCCGCGAAGAAAAGAAACTCTCCCAGGGCGATATTGAGAAGCGAACCGGGCTGCTTCGGTGCTACATTTCGCGCGTGGAAAACGGCCATACCGTCCCCGCGATCGAAACACTTGAGAAGCTGGCCCGGGCTCTCGAAGTGCCTCTCTATCAACTCTTTTATGACGGTGAAGAGCCGCCGCAGTTGCCGAATCTTCCGAAGCGCAAGTCGTCTGACGACATCGCGTGGGGCAGCGTTGGCAAAGAAGCCCGCTTCCTCAACAAGCTGCGCCGCTTGCTGAGCAAGGCGGAAGAAGGCGACCGCAAGCTGATTCTGTACATGGCTCAGAAGATGGCCAACCGGTAGTTCCCCGGTCTCGGTTGCCTAATTTGACCTGAATTCGTTAAGACGAAGGAGAAGGGTAGTTTTTTGCACGGCCCTTCCTTCTTCGGTGTTACAGCCCTCCCGACGGTTCGCTATCGGAACGAATATCCAATCAAGGTATGCGTGTCTATTCCCACTCTATCGTGCCGGGGGGTTTCGAGCTTACGTCATAGACGACGCGAGTCACTCCCGGAACTTCGTTCACGATTCTTGTTGAGACCCGCTCCAGTACTTCCGCGGGCAGCTTGACCCAATCCGCGGTCATAGCATCGTCTGACTCCACGACGCGCACAGCGACGGTCAATCCGTAGGTTCGGAAATCTCCCATTACGCCGACGCTCCGGATCGGCAGGAGCACAGCAAACGCCTGCCATACTTTTTCGTAAAGCCCCGCTTTGCGGATTTCGTCAACGACAATGGCATCGGCTTCTTGCAGAGTGACTAAATGAGTAAGACTAACCTCGCCGAGCAGCCGAACGGCGAGTCCGGGGCCGGGAAACGGATGTTTCAACAAGACCTCTGAAGGCAGGCCCAAATCTCTCCCAATGCGGCGCACTTCGTCCTTGAACAGGTCACGCAGTGGTTCAATCAGGGCAAAAGGCATCTTTTCCGGCAAGCCGCCGACATTGTGATGCGTCTTGATGGTAGCCGATGGGCCCTTCACGGAGACGGATTCAATTACATCGGGGTACAGAGTTCCCTGTACCAGGTAGGCGATTTCGCCGTGGGCTTCGCCCGCTTGCAGTTTTTGGGCTTCCTCGGCAAAAACGGCGATGAATTCCCTGCCGATGCGCTTGCGCTTTTCCTCCGGATCGGTGATGCCCTTTAACTGAGCGAGAAAGCGTTCGGAAGCGTCCACGCCGATGACGTGGAGCTTCAGGCGATCGCGCAACATTTCCAAAGTGGATTCAAATTCATTTTTGCGCAGCAGGCCGGTATTCACGAAAATGTTGGTGAGCCGATCGCCCATCGCGCGATGCACGAGAACGGCGGCGACGGTTGAGTCCACACCGCCGCTGAGCGCGCAGATGGCGCGCTTGCTTCCTACTTTCGCGCGAATGGATTCGACGGTTTCGCCGATAAACGTGGCGCCGCTCCACTTGGGCTCGGCCTTGCATACCCGAAAGAGGAAATTTCGCAGCAGTTCGGTTCCCTGCTCAGTGTGCTTTACTTCGACGTGAAACTGCGTGGCGTAAATCTTTCGCTGCGGATCTTCGACCGCTGCGATGGCGCTCTCTGTGTGTCCCGTTGCGCGGAATCCTGCAGGTAGGCTCTTTACGTGATCGCCATGGCTATTCCAAATACGGAGCGCCGGGGGCGCTCCTGCGAACAATTCGGAACTATCTGGACCGCCGGCACAATCTACCTTTAGGTGCGCCCGGCCATATTCGCGACGGTCGGCCTTTTCGACCTTGCCGCCGAGAGTGTGCGTGATCCATTGCATCCCATAGCAGATTCCAAGGATGGGGATTCCCAGCGCCAGCACTTTCGGATCGCATTTGGGCGCATCGGGGTCATAGACAGAACTAGGCCCGCCAGACAAAACGATTCCCGCCGGCTCGAGCTTCTGGATTTCTTCGAGAGGCGCGGTGCAGGGCAAAATCGCGGAGAAAACGAGCTGCTCGCGGATACGGCGCGCAATCAATTGCGTGTATTGCCCGCCGAAGTCGAGCACCACCACTCCGCCGAGTTCCGCCTTCATCCTGGCACCTTGACCTTGCGTCTGGGTAAACTCCGCCGCTTGCTTTGCAGCACTCTCGGTCATGGGCTCCCCCTTCACGCCACCACGAGATTCAGCATTTTGTCCGGAACGTAAATCTGTTTCACGACGCGCTTCCCGTTGACATGCTGTGCGATCGCAGGAAGTGCCAGAGCCACGCGAACCACTTCGGGCTCTGCCGATCCTGCCGGAACTTTGACCTTGCCTCTCACACGGCCATTCACTTGGACGGGAATTTCCACCTCGTCTTCGCGCGCGAGTTCCTGGTTGAACGCGGGCCAGCCCGTTTTCCAAAGGCCTTCGGTGTGGCCCATCATCTCCCAGAGCTCTTCCGCGAGATGCGGCGTCATGGGCGCGAGCATCAGGGTCAACAGCTCCAGCACTTCTTTCTGCACTTCCTGGCGCACGCCCTGTTCGAGCGGCTCTTGGGAGTAAATGTCGTTAGTCAGTTCCATGATGAGAGCAATGGCAGAATTGAAGTGCCAGCGCGTCTCGAAGTCGCTGGTGACGCGGCGCAGCGTCTGATGCACCTTGCGCAGGAGCGTTTTCTCTTTTAGAGATGCCGCAGCCGCGTCCGCTTTTCCATCTTTCACGCTGCGAACCGCCGTAGCGTGGCGCTCAACCAGCCGGTAAACGCGATTCAGAAAGCGCCAGGAACCTTCAATGCTTTCCTCGCTCCACTCCAAATCTTTTTCGGGTGGCGCCGCGAAGAGCGTGTAAAGGCGGCCGGTGTCCGCGCCGTACTTCTGTGCCATTTCTTCGGCGCCGACGACATTGCCTCGTGATTTGGACATGGCCACGCCGCCCTTTTGCACCATGCCTTGGGTGAAGAGGCGCGCGATCGGTTCATCGTGCTTGACCAATGCCAGATCGCGCATCACTTTGCACCAGAAGCGCGCATACAGCAGATGCAGAATCGCGTGCGTGATCCCGCCGATGTACTGGTCAATGGGAAACCAGTAGGCGACTTTTGCGGAATCGAATGGCGCTTTGTCGTTGTGGGGATCGCAATAGCGATAGAAATACCAGGACGAGTCCACGAAGGTGTCCATCGTATCCGTCTCGCGGCGCGCCGGGCCGCCGCACTTCGGACACGTCGTGTTCACAAACTCCGGCGTTGACGCCAGCGGTGATTCGCCTTCGCCGGTGAGCTTGGGATTTGGTGGAAGCAGAACAGGCAAATCCTCGTCCCGGACGGGAACCATACCGTCTTTCGAACAATAGACGACCGGGATAGGAGTTCCCCAGTAGCGCTGGCGGGAGATTCCCCAGTCGCGCAGCCGGTAAATGGTCTCCGCTTTGCCGAAGCCTTTTTGTTCGGCATAAGCCGCCATCTTGGCGATGGCTTCGACCGGCGAGAGGCCGTTGAACGGGCCGGAGTTTACGAGCTTCCCTTGTGTGTGCTCGTCGAACGGCTCGGTCATTTTTTCTGCAATAAGTTCTTCACCTTCGAGCGGCTGAATCACCACGCGGACAGGCAATTTGTATTTTCGGCAAAACTCCAGATCGCGCGCGTCGTGCGCTGGAACCGCCATGATCGCGCCTGTGCCGTACTCCATTAGCACGAAATTTCCGACCCAGATGGGAATCTTTTCATCGCTGAAGGGATTGATCGCGTAGCGCCCAGTGAAGAAGCCTTCTTTCTCCATGGTGGCCAAATCTTCGGTCTTAACGGACGTCTGGCGCATCTTGGCCAGTTTCGGCTCGGCTTCGGCACGTGCAGGCGAACCTTCGAGAAGCTTGCTCACGAGCGTGTGCGCGGGGGCAAGAATGAGCGCGGTTGCGCCGTAAATAGTGTCGATGCGCGTGGTGAAGATTTCAATGGGCCCGGCGCCAGCCGCGCCGCCAACGGCAAATTTCACTTTGGCGCCTTGCGACTTGCCAATCCAGTTTTGCTGCATCAGGATGACGCGCTCGGGCCATCCGCCTTCGAGCCGTTTTAAATCGTCGAGCAATTGATCGGAATACGCTGTGGTCTTGAGAAACCACTGCTCGATCTCGCCCGATTCCACGCGCGTGTCTTCGTGACGCCAGCAGAAGCCGCCGTTGATCACCTGTTCGTTGGCCAGCACGGTGCAACACTTCGGGCACCAGTTGACGCGGCTTTTTTTGCGGTACGCCAGGCCTTTCTCCAGCATGCGCAGGAAAAACCATTGGTTCCAGCGGTAATACTCCGGTTCGCAGGTGGAAATCTCGCGCCGCCAGTCGTAGGTGAAGCCGAAGCGTCGCAGAACTCCTTGGAATTGTGCGATGTTGTTGTTGGTCCAAATCCGCGGATGCGTTTTGTTCTTGATCGCGGCGTTCTCGGCGGGCAGGCCGAAGGCGTCCCAGCCCATGGGATGCAGCACGTTGAAGCCGCGCATGCGCTTCACGCGGGCCACGACGTCGCCAATGGCGTAGTTGCGCATGTGGCCCATGTGCATCGTGCCGCTCGGATACGGGAGCATTTCCAGAACGTAGTATTTGGGCTTCGAGGGATCGGCTTCCGTCTCAAAGACACGCGCTTCCGCCCAGCGCTTTTGCCACTTGGCTTCTATTTTTTGCGGGTCGTAGCCGGTTGCTGCGGCTCCGCCCGCTCCCGTTGTGGTCTGCTCCGCCACTTTGCTTATCTCCGCTTCCTCTTCGCTGAACCTTGCTTTTTCTGCTGCGGACTCCGTTTCCGCTGAGCTTTGTGCTTTGCAATTTTTCTCTTCAGGGCCGGCGTGAGCATGGAGAATCCTTTGGCCGCTTCCGGGGCCTGTTCCTTCAAGCCGGCTAATTCCCAAAGCATGGCAACGTTCCGGCGGTCGTCGCCCGGGTCGTCGATCGGCGTTTCGGCCAGGAATGCACGGCCAGCAAGCCCTTCTGTTGGCTCCGTAAGCTGTGGGTGCTGCAGAATTCGGGCGAATGCTTCCCTCCCGATTTTCCCTTTCCCGATGTGTTCGTGGCGGTCAATGCGCCCGCCGAGCGGAATTTTTGAATCGTTCGCGTGAAAGACGGGCACGTTTTCCAAGGCGAGGGTGTTTTCAATTTGCGAAATGGTTGACGCCAAACCTGCTTCGCTTTTGATGTCGTAGCCCGATGCGAAGAGATGCGCTGTGTCAAGACAGGACCCGACTGGCACGTCCCGCAGCAGCCCGCCGACGATCTCTGCCACCTCTTCCAGCCGGGAGCCGATGGCAGTTCCCATGCCGGCGGTGTTTTCTACAAGAATTTTTAGACGGCCGAGGGAGAGGCGCTTGGTGGCTTGCTTCACCGATTCGACAACGGTGGAGATTGCTTGAGCCGCGCGGCCTTCCCCTCGCGCGCCAGGATGCACCACCAGAAAGTCTGCTGCTAGAGCCATAGCCCTAACGATTTCGTCATGAAAGGCTTGGATCGAGCGCGTTCGGAGCATGGGCTGGGACGCCGCCAAATTGATGAGGTAGTTCGCGTGAATTACCAGCGGGCCGAGCCGCAGTTCTTCCCTTCTGGCGCGGAATGCGGCAGCGTCCACGTCTGGAATTCGCGTTGGCCCGCCTTGCCACATCCGGGGGCTTGCGGAGAAGATTTGCAGGGCGTTGCAGCCGAGCTTCCGGGCGGACTCCAGGGCGTTGAGATAGCTCCCGGCTATGGAAGTCTGGATGCCGATGCGAACGCGCCCGTCCATCCAGGAAGGCGGCAGCGGTTCGGGCTCAGGTTCGGGGCGATATTCGTCTTCGGGATCGAACTCAGGGGGTATAGCGATGCGTTGTTCTTCGGGCATGCCTGTCGGGATTTCGACTCCGTTATAAATTCCCTATTCTATCACATGTGCCCGAACGCACTTCAGGCACTGCCCGATCTCGGCCAAGCTTGAAATACTTGAGAATAGACGCATGAAGACGACGCTAGGGATTCCGGACGCAATCCTTTGACAGGCATGGACCGCAGCTGCCAAACGAGGTATACCCTTGAACCGGCTTGTGACCGAAGCCCTGCGCGAGAAACTCAAACCCAGGTCGGCCGTGAGAAGCCGTGGATGGAATCGTTCGGCAAACTGCTCATTTTCTTGAGGAAACAGCCAGAATCAACCGGCTCATAGAGGACGAGTTCGAGCCGATTGAGCTGCCTTAGCGTTCCCTGCCGAACATGGAAAATGGCATCGTGCGTGGCTCGTCCTCCTTGAACGTCCCGGCAGCAACTGTTGGAATCGACTGATGAAATGTCTGTTCCGTGGGCCGGGTTGCCAGGCGGTCTAGCGTGTCCGCGATACGGGACAGTTCGTAGACCATTTGGTCGGTCACGGCGGAACGGTGCAAAACCACAGCTCGCCTGTGCCGGATTTGCAGCACACCCCACGTCGCCACAGCAACGACGACGAACAACACCGCCAAAAACTGCTCTTGCCCCGTAATGTTGATGGTACGGCCGAACAAATGTACTGGAAAGTCCGAGAGCACCTTATCCTCCCGGCTGGGCTATTCCTCATCGTAGGAAGCCATTTTGACTGGTTATGTTCCTGAAAACAAGAACCTTTGATGAAAAATATCGGCTTTTGCGGTCCGTGTAGCGTTCTGGGCGTGACGCGAGCCCATTTGTCGCGGATTCTCAACGGCCACGCCAGCATTTCCGCAGCGATGTCGTTGAGGCTGTCGGCAGCTCTCGGCACCTCCCCGGAATTCTGGCTCCGAATGCAGGTCCAGCACGATTTGTGGCTGGCTCAACGAGGCAAGCAACCCAAGGTACGGCCTTTTCCGCACACTTTGAAGCTTAAGGATCCCGTTCCCGCGTAGACGAAAACTTCCCAAAGATTTGCGGGGTCTGGCACCTTGCCGTAAACTAACCTCTCGAATCGGGGGCCTTCCATGCTTGTGGTCATGCAGTCCCATGCAACCGAGGAGCAGGTGCGCGCGGTTTGCCAGCGCATTGAAAGTCTTGGGCTAAAGGCCCACCCGATCCCTGGATCTCTTCGTACAGCCATCGGCATTACTGGCAATAAGGGCGAGATCGACCTGGGCGTTCTCGAGTCGCTTCCCGGTGTCGTGGAATGCATTCCGGTCAGCAAACCTTACAAACTGGTCAGCCGGGACGCCAAAGATGAAGACACGATCCTTCGGATCCCTACGCCTTCAGGCGATGTCCTGGTCGGCGGGCAGCATGTCGCGCTGGTGGCGGGCCCTTGCGCGGTAGAGACGGAAGAGCAATGTCTGGCGATTGCCGAGCGCGTCAAGAAATCGGGCGCACGGCTGTTTCGAGGCGGAGCGTATAAACCGCGTACCTCTCCCTACAGCTTTCAGGGGCTTGGCGAAAGCGGCCTTAAGATCCTCTCGAAGGTGCGCGCGACGCACGGCTTCGGCATCGTCACTGAGGCCATTGACAACGAATCGCTCGACCTGGTCGAGGAATACGCGGACGTCATTCAAATTGGCGCGCGCAACATGCAGAACTTCTCGCTGCTCAAGCGCGCGGGGCGCGCCAAGAAACCGGTTCTGCTGAAGCGGGGTATGTCCGCAACGCTCGATGAATTCCTTATGGCCGCGGAGTACATCCTGTCCGAGGGCAACTACAACGTGATGCTCTGCGAACGTGGCGTTCGGACCTTTTCCGACTTTTCCCGGAATACGCTGGACCTAGCGGTCGTGCCGGCAGTGAAAAAGCGCAGCCATCTGCCGATTTTTGTAGACCCCAGCCACGGCACCGGCAAGCGGCACAAGGTTTTGCCACTCTCGCGCGCGGCGGTAGCCGTGGGCGCAGATGGCCTGCTGATCGAGGTTCATCACCAGCCGGACAAGGCGCTTTCCGACGGTATGCAGTCCATTCTGCCTGAAGAGTTCACCGAACTCGCCGACGAGATGCGCCAAATCGCCGCAATTCTCCACCGCACCGTCAACTGAAGACCTCCCTCGGAAGACGTCTTGCTAGCCGGCCTGTCCCTGGGGCTGGTATCGCTAGGGATTCACCGGAGGAGTTTTCCGGGTTTCTGTTCGATTGCATTCCTTCCGGCTGGCGTTAAGAGTGGACGAAGCAGACAGCTGGAGCAAGCTGTGTTGTTAAGGCCCACCCGCCGAGCGGCCGAGAACTCCGACAGCGGCCGGGGAGATCCCGCTAAGTCCTCAAACTGCTTTGGCGAAACAATGGAGAAGCGGCTCCCTATCGCGATGGTTGTGAACCTGGTTTCGACCCAGGCTCAAGTCGCCAACAGCGTGGAGTTGACGTTCACGAATAACGTCAGCGCGCACGGCGCGTGGGTGGTTACGAATAGCCAATGGCAGCCAGACGATTCTGTGGATATCACTTCGTTCCCGGATCAGATTGCGATGCGGGGGAAGGTCGTCTACTGCCGTAGACATGGCAACGATCAATATGCCCTTGGCTTGAATTTTCAGAACTGCACCGTAGTTTGGTCCATTTACCTGAAATACACAGGACGTGCGCAAGAAACTGCGACCCTTCAGCAGAGATTCGCCAGGTAATCGAAAAAGCAGAATCCTTCCCCGGAAAGCGCTCCAACAGCAACACACCAATTCACTTTTATGAGGTTGTCTCCTTCGAATCGAGTTTCTCGCGCGCGGCCAGCCAAGCATCGAGTTGCTCGCTTCCCTTCCCGCGCAAAGTCTGCAGCATAATTCCGGCCATTCCTTCGGAATTCACCCAGGCCACTTCTCCGCGAGCGCTGATACGAATTCCCATGGACAATTCGAATGTGAAGTCCAGGACCGCGCCGTGCTTGAGAGGCTTCACCGTTCGAACCGCCATGCCGCCTCCGCTCAAATTCGTGATGCGGGCTTGCTGCTCGAGCTCCCCATCTTTCAAGGTCACCGAGAGATTTACGGGATGGCGGAAATATCGGCGCTGTTCGCGCAAGAGCAACTCTTTCGAAATGGTGAGATGCATGGCCACGCCGTCTTCGCTCAGGGGCTTGCGTAGCAGGAAGTTGGCGCCCACGGCAAGAATCTGCGTGGATTCCTTCGCATTGACGAGGCACGCAAAAATAACCGCTTTGCTGTTCGAGGTTCCTTTGCGTGTGGATTCGATCAAGCCCAACGCGCCCGGCACTTCCATGTCCACGAAAACGCCGTCAATTTTCCTGCGGTTCAGGCATTCGCGCGCCTCGTGCGCCGTCGGTACCAGCACAAACTTGCCACCGTATTTCTTGACAGCTTTCGAGACCGCTTGCATCAGAGTATAGTCGCTGGACACGAGTACAAACTCGAGAGATAACGCCTGGTTCATGGCAGCGGGGATTCTCCATGTTCCGCGAAGGTGCGTACGCTGGTTTTGCCAGTCCGGCTAAGTTTCGGCGGCCATTATATTGAAACTTATTTTTCTGTCGAGATGGTTGCTCTTAGAGCATTTTACCAGTTGTGACCAAGACCTCTTCGATGCCTCAGTTCCCCGCGGCTTTGTGAAGGTTCTCTTCCCCAGAGTGGAGCGCATCGCTGGTGATGAGCGCCAACGCTCGCTCTGTTGTGACAAGCCCGGCGCCTTGCGATTGCAATTTGTCAAGAATCTCTCGCCCTTTGGCGGCGTCCAGAGATTGGATGGCGTCTTCAACGATGCTGACGGCGTGGCCTCGACGTAGCAGACCATCGGCCGTACGGAACACACAATATTCCGTGACGACGCCGAAAACGAAAAAATGGAAACTGCACTTGCCGTAAGGCTCTTTCGACAAGCTCAACTGGGTGAGCAGTTTGTCCGTGCTGGGATTGTCGAAAACATCGAGCGTGTTCTTTTCAAGAAGAATTTGCCGGTAGGTACCGAGATCGTTCGGAAAAGAGAAATCGCGCTGGTTTGGAGTGACGAGCTGGCGAGCCGCGCACGCCTCGGGAATCAGTTCCGCACCGGGAGTGCCTTTCACGCAGTGAGGCGGCCAATGCTGAAATTCAGGATCATCCGGTTGGTGAGCATCCGCAGAAGAAACTAGAAGAACGCGGCCTTGGCGAGCGTGGTCGACCAGGCGTTTGATGTTCGGCATAATTTTTTCAGCGCCGGCAACGTAGAGTTTTCCTCGCGGCAGCATAAAATCTGCCTGCGCGTCTACTTCCCATAAAATTGGCTTCATTTAGACTAGTCACCTCCCTTCCCTCACCCGATGCGTGCTGACTTCGCGACGGTTTGCCGCACCTGATCCCTTAACTCCTCGAGCCGCTCGCTGTACCGGACTGGAAACGGGGGGGTGGCGTCGCCAAGAGCCAGGTTGCGCTCCCGCAGGTGAGCGCGATCGCCCAGATGGCGGCCCTGGGCTCTTTTTATTGTCGCGAGACGATCCCGGTCTGCCAGTGCAATGCGTCTGCCCTCCCTCATCACTGGGAACAGCAGCGGGTCGCTCCCCGGGAAAGACTCTGTGTCCAAGCCGATGATGTCGCCTGAAAATTTCCCATCTTCACCGGCATAGCGGAAAACCTGCTTGCGCCCCGGGTAAGTGATTTTTTCCTGACTGAACTTTGCGGCGTTTCGAACGGTATCCCCGAGATCGACTTCCACCAGCTTGTAAATTACGCCGATGTTTGGGGAATCCGACGAAGTCGAAAGCGCAGTGCCTACGCCGAAAGCATCAATGCGCGCACCACTCTTCAGCAGAGTCTCGATTCGATCCTCATCCAGTTCGCCAGAGGCAAAGATCTTGACTTCATTCCAGCCAGCCTGGTCGAGCCTCTTGCGCACCAACACACTGTCGGACAAAACGTCGCCGCTATCAAGGCGGACGCCGCTGGGTTTGCGCCCTAGTGCAATGATTTTCTCTATGGCCGCGTGAACGTCGTATGTGTCGACGAGAAGTGTGGATTCTTCGGGGAAGACCTCCAAGAAATCGCGGAAAGCTTCCGCCTCATCCTCGTGCGCCATAATCCACGAATGCGCTTGCGTTCCATACACGGGCATACCAAAGTGGCGGCCGGCAAAAGTATTCGACGTGCCCTCGCAACCACCGATGAACGCTGCGCGGGCAGCTAGAACACCCGCCTCCATGCCATGAGCACGGCGAGAACCAAATTCCACGACGTGTCTCCCCGCAGCGGCAGTGGTGACGCGCGACGCCTTGCTGGCGATTAGGGTTTGGAAGTGAAGAATGCTGAGGAGACCGGTTTCGACGAGCTGCGCTTCGGCGATGGGAGCGGTCACACGAAGCAGCGGCTCTCCTGGAAAGAAAACCGTTCCTTCGGGCAACGCCCAAACGTCGCCCATAAATTGAAATCGCGAGAGATGGTCAAAGAAGTCCGAATGGACGTTGCGAAAAAAAGGCAGAGCGCGGAGATAGGAAACGTCTTCACTCGAAAAATGAACATTTTCGAGGAAGTCGAGAGCCTGCTCTAATCCTGCGGCCACCAGATAATTGCGGCGCCGCGGGAGGTGGCGAACAAAAAGTTCAAACGTGGCGCGGGCATCGAAGCGGTTCTGAACGTACCCCGCCGCCATCGTGAGTTCGTAGAGGTCGGTGAGCAACCCAGAAAATGGTCCGCTGAGAAACATATCCCTGAACAGGTTATGCCACCTGGTTGCGAAGGGCAAAGGGACAATTCCCCAAAGGGCAGCGGAGAAAATCCTCACTCTTAAATAGCATCTGCCAAACTCTGTTAGGGCGTTGTGAGGGAGACGTTGTCGAAAGTTGCGGTCGCCAGCGAGGCCGTCATGCGGTTGCTCACCGCCAAGCCCCCGTATATGTTCGGGGCCATGATCACCGTCTGGCTTGTTCCCAATTGTGCCCAGGTCGTCCCATTCGTTGACCCGTACATGCTGAACACGTTTCCGCTGCGCACCAGCTTCAGCCAGTTCGGCGGCGTCGCGCTTCCCACCCACTGGTAGGAACTGCTCGTTCCCGGGCTGGTGCGGTCGGTCATCAAGACCGACGGCGGATAGTCAAACACGAAGACATGGTTTGCACCAGGGTCGAGTGTCTCCCGCACCATGATTCCTATCTGCGCCGCGCTGCTTCCCTGCACGCTCACCACACGAGCGATGATCGTACAGTCTCCTGTCAGCGGCTGGTACACGAAGTGGAAGCTGTCAGAAGCGGTGATCATCGTCCCATTCCCTGCCCCCGCCACTGTGAACGCCCCGTTGGAGTAACCAGCGCTCCCGAATACCCCGACCGCGCCTACATCTTGGTCCAGCCAGGAAATTGGCAGCGGCTGCGATGTCACCGCGAAGCGCACAGGGTTGCTGTCATTCATGGTTGGCGCGACCGACACAAGTAACGGGCCCGTCGTCGCTCCCGCCGGTATGGTTACGGTTATCGACGTAGCGCTCCAACTGTTGATTGTCATCGCAGCGCCGTTTAGCAGCACTGCGCTGCCGCTTTGCGTAGCGCCAAAGCCGGTTCCGCTGATCACGATCTGGCTGCCGATCGCTCCCGTGGTCGCGGAAACCGCAGAAATCACCGGCGCCGGCGATTGCGCCGAACTCAGCGACACGCTATCGAATGTCGCTGTTGCTGTAGAAGCAGTAGTGCGATTGCTGACGGCCAGGCCCACATACACGCTCGACGCCATGGTCACCGTCTGATTCGTCCCCAATTGCACCCAGTTGACCCCGTCAGCGGAACCGAACATCGTAAACAGGTTCCCACTTCGCGTCAGCTTAATCCAATACGGCAACGTAGCACTTCCCACCGACTGGTACGAACTACCGCTACCTGTAGTGGTGCGCTCCGTCGCTAAAATCGACGAGGCATAATCAAACAAGAACGCATGGTTGGCACCGCTAGCCAGGGTTTCGCGGATCATGATGCCCGCTTGCGCGGCGCTGCTCCCCTGCACGCTTAGAACGCGAGCTACGACTGTTCCGTCTCCGTTGAGCGTCTGGTAGACAAAGTGGAAGCTGTCGGCGCTGGTAATCATCGTCCCTGAACCTGCGCCGGACACCGCGAACGTTCCATTCGAGTAGCTAGCGCTCCCCGCCACGCCCACGGAACCAATGTCGCCATCCGACCAAACCGAGGGCAGAGGCAAGATGACTTGACTTACGGTCAGATTGATCGTGACGGTGCTGGTCAACCCAAGCGAAGAACCGGTGACGGTTACTGCGACCGTTCCGGTGGCTGCTGTGGCGCTCGCGGTCAGCGTCAGCGAACTCGTCGTGGTGGTGCTGCTGGGATTGAACAAGGCAGTGACGCCATTAGGCAGGCCAGAAGCGGACAGACTGATCGTGCCATTGAAACCGCCTTGTAGAGCGACCGTAACCGTGCTTGTGCCGCTAGAGCCCTGCGGAACCGTCAATCCGGTTGGCGCGGCGGAAATCGTGAAGCTCCCCTGCGGATTCAGAATGAGGGAAATCGTCACTGTGTTCGTCAAGCTGCCCGAGGCGCCGGTTATCGTTACGGGGAATGTTCCCACGGATGCGGTGCCGACGGCAGTCAGGGTCAGGGTGCTCGTAGTGGCCGTGGTGCTGGGATTGAACGACGCCGTCACTCCAGCGGGCAAGCCGGAAGCCGACAAGCCGACGTTGCCACTGAAACCGAACTGCGGAGTAATTGTGATGGTGTTTGTGGCGCTGGCGCCTTGCGTCATCGTCATGCTACTCAACGAGGTCGAGAGAGAAAAGTTCGGCGATGGAGGAGCAGGCGTGGTGACGGTGACATTGTCGAAGGTCGCAGAGGCCAAAGAAGACGTGTTGCGATTGCTCACCGCGAGACCCATGTAGACATTCTGCGCCATGGTCACCGTCTGGCTCGCGCCCAACTGCGTCCAGTTCGTGCCATTCGTCGAGCTGTACATCGTGAACACGTTACCGCTGCGGATCAGCTTCAGCCAGTTCGGCGGCGTCGCGCTTCCCACCGACTGATAGGCGCTGCTGGAGCCAGTGGTGGTGCGCTCGGTCAGCAACAGCGACGGAGAGTAGTCGAACAGGTAGAGGTGATTCGCTCCTGCACCGAGCGTTTCGCGAATCATGACGCCGACTTGTGCTGCGCTGCTCCCTTGCACGCTTACCACGCGAGCAACGATCGTTCCGTCGCCGGCGAGCGGCTGGAACACGAAATGGAAGCTGTCGGCGCTGGTGATCACCGTCCCATTGCCCGCCCCGGCTACTGTGAATACGCCATTTGCATAACCCGCGCTCCCCAAAACCCCTACAACGCCCACATCCTGGTCCAACCAGGAAGCCGGCAGTGGCTGGGAGGTCACCGTGAAGCGCGCGGGATTGCTGTCGTTCATGCTTGGGGCCACCGATACCAGCATCGGACCCGTCGTCGCACCCGACGGTATGGTTATAGTTATCGAAGTGTCGCTCCAACTGTTGATCGTCACTGCAGCGCCGTTCAGCAGCACGGCGCTGCCTCCTTGCGTGGCTCCAAAACCTGAACCCGAGATCACAACCTGGCTGCCGATCGATCCAGTGGTTGCGGAAACCGCAGTAATCAACGGCGCTGGAGCGGCCGCCGAGTTCACGGACACGCTGTCGAACGACGCGGTAGCCAAAGAGGCCGTGTTGCGATTGCTCACCGCCAGGCCCAGGTAAACGCTCGCCGCCATGGTCACCGTCTGGCTGGTTCCCAACGGCACCCAGTTCACACCATCGGCGGAGCCGTACATGTTGAAGGCGTTCCCGCTTCGCGTCAGCTTGATCCAATTCGGCAGCGTCGCGCTCCCTACTGACTGGTAAGAGCTACTCGCGCCAGTGGTAGTGCGCTCGGTGGCAAGAATCGAAGTGGAATAGTCAAACAAGAAAACGTGATTGGCGCCGTTGGCCAGCGTCTCGCGAATCATGATGCCGGCTTGCGTGGCGCTGCTTCCCTGAACGCTTAGTACGCGAGCAACAATCGAACCGTCGCCGGTAAACGGCTGGTAGACAAAGTGGAAGCTATCGGTGCTGGTGATCATCGTCCCGGAGCCAGCTCCAGAAACCGTGAAAACTCCATTCGCGTAGCTGGTGGCGCCCGTCACACCGACGGAGCCGATGTCTCCGTCCGACCAGACCGCAGGCAGCGTAGGAAGCACGCGAATCATGAGGGAAATGGTCGTGGTCTTGGTCAGCAAGCCCGAAGTTCCTGTGACAGTGACCGTGACAGTTCCCGTGGCTGCGGTGCTGCTCGCGGTCAGCGTCAATGTACTCGTGCCGGCCGTGCTGGTGGGGTTGAACACTGGCGTCACGCCATTGGGCAGACCTGAGGCTGACAAGGCGACGCTGCCACTAAAACCGTTGAGCGGGTTTACCGTGATGGCGCTCGCGCCGCTCGAACCTTGCATGATAGTCAGACTGCTGGGCGACGCAGAAAGCGTGAAGTTCGGCGGAGGATTGACTGTCAGAGAAAGCGTCGTCGAACTCGTTAAATTGCCAGCCGTACCGGTAATGGTCACGGTGGCCGGACCTGTTGTTGAGGCGCCGCCAGCTGTCAATGTCAATGTGCTTGCGCCTGTAGTGCTAGTGGGATTGAACGAAGCGGTCACGCCAGAAGGCAGGCCAGAAACAGACAGGTTCACGCTGCTATTGAAACCGCTCAAGGCATTGATGGTGATGGTGCTGGTTCCGTTGGCTCCCTGGACAACGGTCAAGCTCGCTGGCGAGGCGGAAAGTGTGAAGCTCCCCTGCGGATTTACGATGAGAGAAAAAGTCGTGGTGCTTGTCAAACTGCCCGACGTTCCTGTGACGGTCACTGTGAAAGCGCCGGTCGTCGCCGTGCCCGCGGCAGACAGAGTCAAGAGGCTGCTAGCTGTTGTGGGATTCGTGCCGAAGGTGCCGCTGACGCCACTCGGCAGGCCGGACGCCGCCAAATTGACGCTGCCACTGAAGCCGTTGAGAGGATTGATTGAGATGGTGGTTGAACCGGAAGCCCCTTGAAGGATGGCTACGCCAGCTGGAGAGGCCGAAAGGAGAAAACTTGGTTGTGTTGTGGACGAGGGCCAGTTGTTAGCCAGGTTTGCCGCGTTGACCGTGCCGATGCCAGTGGCGAAGTCCCAACCCGTAGTCGTGCCATAGGCTGGTGCGAAAGACGTATTAGAAGTCGAAAGCACGCCAACGGAACCATCCGACAGGAAACAGTTGGGGCCGGTGCAGTCCACATCCATGTCGCCCATGGTCACATCGTAGAAAACGCAACTCGCGCCAGCAGCGTTTCCGTTATTTGAGTTGCAGGAGTTGCTGCCGGCCGAACCGTACTCCGCAGCCGCAAGCTGATAGTAAACCGGAGCAGGATTGCCCTGCGGCCCGCCGGCCTTTTGGTTGATGAGCGCCTGGATGCCCGCCATGATGGGAGAAGCGAAAGAAGTACCCCCCGCGCCGGACCAAGCGCTTGGATCAGAGCCGCAAACCGCGCCGCCATTCTTGGTGTCCGACCAGCAGAAAACGTAGAAGTGACTCCACAGGCCATCCGCAGCGAAGAGAGAAACGTCCGGCGTATCGCGCACGCCATCATTGGGATTGCCAAGAACAGATTGCCACGAAGGTTTCGGCCAACCAGCACAACTGCCGCTGACAACACCATTGATGGATGGAGTGCCCGTCGCGCATTGGCTAGGACCGCCTCCGCCGGCAACCGTAGTTTGTAGGAGTGAGCCGATGGTAGGATCGTTGCAAAAACTCGATGAGCCGTAAGTGAGTGTGTAGCCTTCATACGCTGAAACGAGCTGTCCGGCGCAGGAGTCATTCCAGGGGATTTCCGGAATGTAGGAAAGGGCCGAACCAAACACGGAAGTGTTGCTGGAATTCCAATACCTGGCATTGGTGCCGGAATATGTGTCGCTGAAGTCCGTGCCGCCGACGGCGACGTTGTTTGGAGTGGAAGCGAAAGCATTGACTGCGATGCCTTGCGTGGCTACGGCGACGCTATTGTCACAGCCGGCGGCGCCGCTATCGCCCGCAGCAACAAACACGGAGACGCCCTCTGCGACCGCCTGTTGATAAGCAGAATTGTAAGAAGCGTTGGCGGCGGCGCCGTTGACCGTTTCACACTGGCCGTAGCTGATGCTCATGATGGACGGCGGCGCGGAGCTGGCGTTGATGAGGTTTTGGAGAGCAATCAGGCCGCCGAAGGTTGTTGTCGTGTCGGCGCACGCAGCCATTTCGATGGCGGCGCTGGGCGCGGACGCGCTCGCCCATTCGGCGTCAAGAATGGCTTCCGCATCATTGGGAGAAATGACGCCCGGGGCGCCACAATTGTTGCCAGGTTGCAAGGGAGGAGCGGGAGGGTGGAGTTGTGTGAAAGAGGCTGAAGTGTAACTGGAAAGGCCAAAGGTCGAGCGGAAAGTGCTCCAGTCCACCGCAGTGAAGACGTCGGTGTCTTCAATGAGCACGATAGTCTGGCCCTGACCAGAGATGCCGGCGTTGAAAAGAGGATTCAAGTTGTAGATTGTGGCCAGGTCCGCAGGAACAATCGCGTAGGTGTCGAAACCAAATTGATCCTGAAAGGTGAATTGCGGGCGGGGTTGATGCATGTTGTGCATCGCGTATGGTTTGAAATCGTGCAGAGAGACGATGCCTGCAACAACGGGAGCGAGTGCGGCTGGAATTTGCGGATCGCTGATATTGCCAACGTGCTTCTCGCCTTTGACCAAAAGGTGATGAATCTCCGTCTGGAAAGCCTTGTGCACTTGAGCGGCAGTGCCAGAGAAATCGATGAGCATCCCACTGGGATAAACCACATTAACGCGGAAGCCGTGGGACTCCAGCCAAGAAGCAATGGCATCGAGATCGGACTTCGCCACGCCGAACCTCTCGCCAAACTCTTGCGCCGTAAGCCAATGATGGAAATTGGGCGAGCCTGCCGTCTGGAGTTCATCGAGAAACTGCTGAAGAGCCTTCTCCTGTTCCGGCGAACGCTTCAATTGCAGAAGCATATGTTCTATCAGGAAATCGTTCGCCACCGGGCCGCGGTCGTTCGCAAGGACCGCTTCCGGGCGCGTATTGCCGCGGAGCGCGACGCGATTCGTTTCGTCAATACTTTGTTTGATTCGGGCTTGAGTGACTTGTGATGGCGTGGTTTGGGAGCGCGCATGCACTCTAGATTCCGCTTGGGCAAAAGCGGAAGACGCAGCAACCAGAGCAGCGAGGATCACTACGGCGAGGAACCCCGTTTTGCGAAACATGGGTCTCCTTCTTAGCTAAGACTTACCCCAGACACATCTCGGCGCAGACCCGGGAGATAGACGGCAACCGCATAGCGCGGTAGTGCGAGTCTCGGAGGGAACACTCGATGGCTGGGTCCTCATGGGCCGAGAACTCCTACCAGGACATGCCTATCCCGGATCAAAAGCGAACGAGAAACGACCTATCGGAGTACAACTCTAGTGACTGAATAAATAGCTGAATTGGCGTTCGAAAGCAACGTCCTGAGGGACAGGTTTGGGTCAGCGGGCCGCGCGGTTTAGCCGGCAAATAGCCAAGAATCCGCTCGGGTTGGTTGCGTTGGTTGCGTAAGGTGTTGTGTCCGAAGCAAGAGAAGCGTAGGATGCAACGACTCCCCTTCGTGACTGCGAAGGCCGGTCCCCAAAAAAACTTACCACCAGGAGAAAGGCTCGATGCTGCGAATCAACGACGAGGCTCCTAATTTCACGGCGGAAACTTCGCAAGGTCCCATCAATTTTCATGAATGGATCGGCAATGGCTGGGCCATTTTGTTTTCGCATCCCAAGGACTTTACTCCCGTGTGCACGACAGAGCTCGGTTATATGGCCGGACTTCAGCCAGATTTCACGAAGCGAAATTGCAAGATTATCGGCTTGAGCGTGGACCCCCTGAGCAGTCACAACAAATGGGTAGTAGACATCGAGGAGACTCAGGGGCATAAAGTGAATTACCCGATGATTAGCGACCCGGAACTGAAGATTGCAAAGCTCTATGACATGTTGCCGGCGGACGCGGGCAACACTTGCGATGGACGCACCGCGGCCGCCAACGCGACAGTGCGAACCGTTTTCGTCGTGGGCCCCGACAAAAAGATCAAGTTGATGCTCAGCTACCCGATGAGCACGGGACGTAACTTCGACGAAGTGCTTCGGGTACTCGATTCGATGCAGCTCACGGCCAAGCACCAGGTCTCGACACCAGTAAACTGGAAACCCGGCGACGACGTCGTCATCAGCGGAAGTGTTTCGGACGATGATGCTCGCAAGAAGTACCCCGGCGGCTGGAAAGCGCCGCGTCCTTATTTGCGGATTGTTCCGCAGCCAGAGTAGGCGGGACGAACGAGGACGGTGCAGCGTGATCTTTAAACAGTTCTACCTGTCGTGCCTGGCGCACGCTTCTTACTTAATTGGGGACGAAGCAACGGGAACAGCCGCGGTCGTCGACCCGCAACGAGATACGGACCAATACATTGCGTTTGCTGCCGAGCACGCACTCCAGATTAAACACGTGTTCCTGACGCACCTTCATGCTGATTTTGTCGCTGGGCATCTGGAGTTGCGCGATCGGGTGGGAGCGGCGATCTATCTAGGTGCGGCGGCCAAAACAGGTTATGCGTTTACTGGGCTTCGCGACGGTGACCGGCTTGAATTTGGTCGCGTGCGCATGGAAGCGCTGGAGACGCCGGGACATACGCCAGAGTCGATCTCTATTCTCGTGTATGATCTGAACACCAGCGACACTCAACCGCACGCAGTGCTCACAGGAGACACATTGTTCATCGGCGACGTCGGGCGTCCAGACCTGCGCGCGGCTTTGGGATGGTCGGCAACGGAATTGGGCAGCCTGTTGTTCGATTCGCTGCATAACAAATTGCTCGTGTTGCCGGACGCAAGCCTCGTCTATCCTGCGCATGGCGCGGGTTCATTGTGCGGAAAGGCTATCAGCAAAGAGACAGTGTCTACGCTGGGCGAGCAACGGCGATTGAATTATGCTTTGCAACCCATGAGCAAGGAAGCCTTCATCCAGGTAATTACGGCCGACCAGCCGGAAGCACCGCCCTACTTCACCTACGATGCCGTACTGAACAGCGAAGAAAGGCCCACGCTGGAGGAAGCCCTGGCGCGAGGGATGAATCCGCTGACACTCGATGCCGTGTTGGAGTTGAGGGCCAACGGAGCGCAAATCCTCGACACACGCGATCCAGATGAATTTGGCGCGGCGCACCTAGCAGGTAGCATTAACATCGGGCTTGGCGGCCAATATGCAACTTGGGCCGGAACCATGCTCCATCGCAAGCATCCGATCGTGATCATTGCAGCTCCGGGGCGGGAAGCTGAGTCCGCCATTCGCCTTGGGCGCATCGGCTTTGATCACGTTGTCGGATATTTGCAAAATGGTTTGCACAATCTCGAATCGAGGCCGGAATTGGTTGCAATAACTGAGCGCCTAAGCGCCCCGTTTGCTGCGGAACTGCTCTCGTCGAATGAACCGCCGCTGGTTGTGGATGTTCGCGCCCCCCGCGAGCGCGAGCAAAAACACATTGGCGGAAGCTTGAGCCTTCCTCTGAATCGCTTGGGCGAAAACATGGATAGGTTACCCAAGAACCGCTCCCTGCTGGTCTATTGCGCCGGTGGCTACCGATCATCTATCGCCGCGAGCCTATTGCAACACAGAGGATTTAATTCCGTCGCCGAAATTGCCGGCGGCATTGCGGCCTGGGAAGCCGCAAAATTGCCAGTTCGACGCGCTGAAGCTTAAGAACTCGAAGCTTGCAGTTTCAATCCTGCTTCTGGGCGTTCTTCTTGGCGAGGTCGCAAAGCATGTCCGAGTGGATGTTGAGGCCGATGTTGGTCATGTTGTAGACGTGCTCCGTGGCCACCAGCCAGACGATTTCACACACATCGCGCTCGGAGTAATAGCGGCGCAACCGCGAAAACGTATCGGGGCTGACGCTTTTTGTTTTCGTCAGCTCTGTGACATAGTCCAACGCCGCGCGCTCCGCGCCAGAGAACAAAGGGCTCGTCCGGTATTGCTCCAAGGCGTCGAATTTGCCTTGATTCATCGAAGCCTTAATCGTGAACGAGCGCCCAATATCAATGCAGAAGAGACAAACGTTGATCCTCGCCACCTGCTCGCGAATCATCATAACGGTCTCAACCGGCAGGGTGAGCTTTTTATCCAGTTGGCCAATCTTTCCATAAAACTGACCGAAGCTGATCGGCAAACGGGCCGAATGCACCTTTAGAGGTGTAAGCACCTTGCCGAACTGCTTGCGGGTGAAGTAGTACACCAGCTTCATCATTAACCCTTTGGGGTTTTCGATTGGTGGAAGAAATGTGTCCATACTCGCTATGTCCGCCTTGGAGCAATCCATGCTCTCCATGGTTTTACCTTCCCTTCTATTCCTTTGATTCTTGGCGTGACTTGATGTCACGCCCTTTTTGACCCGATTTTAAGCCTCCATCTATAGGACGAACGAGAAAGCTAGAACCAGACATCGCAGAAATGTTTTTTTTCGGAAGCACTTTCCCGCATGTGTCTAGCCAGCAAGACGGCTTGCATGCGAGAATTTCGACGCCAGTATGGACCGTCCCAGAAATTTTCGCGTGTATTTTGCTTCCGCAGTGCTGGCCATTTGCGCGCTAATTGTCCTGCTGCGCGAGCATCGGCCTTCGTTTCTGCGGCCGGACCTCCATCTCTGCGCGTACGTTACGACGGAAGATGGCTCCGTCGCCGTAGTTGACTTGGTGAAGCTCAAAGCGGTTGCGCACATCGCGGTGGGGCCGGGGCTTTCCGGAATGCGCGAGCATCCCACGCGGCCGGAAATCCTGGGGGTCAGCTCGCTGGGAGGTTACGTCTGGATTCTCGATGCGCGCACTTATCAGGTGAGCGCCCGCATTCCAGTGGGCCCGCTTCCTTACGCGCTGGATTTTTCGCGCGATGGCGATCGCCTCTATACGACGACCTCAGGGAGCGACACTGTGCTCGCGGTCGACCTCCGTTCGCGCTCCATTGTGGAGCGCGGCCGGACCGGCCGCGAACCAGTCCTCGCCAAGGCCACACCAGACGGAAAATCCGTGCTGGTGGTGAACCGGCGTGAAGGTTCGTTGTGCATACATGATGCGGCGACGCTCGCGTTGCGCAGCAGTGTTCAGGTAGTGCCTCAGCCCGATGACGTCGCGGTGTCGCCAGACAGTTCGATTGCCTTTGTAATGAGCCGCGCGGAACCGCGTCTTTCTGTCGTGGACCTGAAGCGCAGCGTGTTGGTTACGAATCTTGAGCTGGCTGGGAAGCCAACGGACATGTTGCTCAAGCCGGATGGCGGAGAGCTATATGTAATTTCGCCCGAAGCGCATGGGCTGCAAGTCATCAATACCTGGACGCACGAAGTGGGCGACACGATGATTCTGGGCTCCGCGCCGACGCGAGGAGTGCTGAGCGCCGATGCCAGCCTGCTCTACGTATCGGACACCGCAGCGGACCGCGTCACTCCGGTGGATATTGCCAATCGGCGGATTATTCGGGATCCGGGCAAGGGTTTCCCAACAAATCCGATGCTCTTGGCCATTCCTTCGGGAGATGAGCCCGGCGACTTGCGATTTGATACCAATGAAACTTTGTTGCTGGTGGTGAGCCAAGCTTCCGGGGACCTTGCCGTGATTCGCGTGCGGACCAACTCCTTGGTAACGATGATTCCCGTGGGACAACGGCCGGAGGAGTTGGCGGTCAAGCTATACGGAAACAAGGAAGAAACGAAGTAAGGAAGCAAAGACGTAAGGAGTCAAAGAAGGAAGTGCCGCGGGAGCAAGCTGCTGCCTGGCGCCAAGACTATTCAGGAGACCAGGCGAAATTGTCTTCACCAAGCTGAATGTCGAGAAAGCCTTCCGCCGGGAGCACGTCCACGGGCAATCCCCCGTGCCACAGAGCTACTCCGAGTCTCAGTTTGGCTTGACCATTGAGGTCGAGCTGATGGCGGTGCAGCGCCACTTCCAGGATGCGGTCAAACGCAGCCACCGCGACGGATTCAAGATTCAACAAGCAAACTCGAGCTTTTTCCACGGCAAATTCCTGGATGCGACCACGCTGTAACTTTATGACGATGATGAGTTCTTCCGCGCCGCAGACGGTAATCCGAAATTCAGGATCTTCGAGCTCGTTCAGGGTTTCGGAAAAAGTATCGATGCGTATGCAGAAGCGGTCTTTCTCAAAACCATAACGCATTTCGTGCAGGTAAAAGACGCGGCCATGCATCGAACCGCCGCGGCGTTCCGGGGAGTACAAACCTGCACCAAGCCATTCGAAGTAAGAAGTTTCGCGGCCATCCACTTTGACACTCAAATAACCTGCTGGCGGGAGCTGAAGTGCGTGTTCCGGGAGCCGCTTAATGGGCTTCGCGAGATCCTCCGGCGCAACTTGACCAAGCGCGAGATAAATTCCGGTGAGATGCTTACGATAGAGCGCGTCAAACTCTGCGTCGTTCGTCGTGCTGTGTTCCGGGCCGAACCACCAGCACCAGTCGCTCCCTTCCGCAGCCAGAAGCGATTCGCATGCTTCCTTAAGCCCGGCTTCCGTGGGCGCGCCTGGCTTTCCGTTTTTGAATGCCTCCACCGCGCGAGCGTAACTCTCGCGGGCGTCCCACAACAGTTCCCAGGCAGCCACGTCCTCGCTATGGCCGATCCACACGTCGAAATTGGCGTTAATCCACGAGCCTGGAAAAATCTCGCCTGTCATGGGGATCGCTTCCGCATCAGCAACGGCTTCACTGGCAGTGAGCGCGCGGAAGTCGGCATCGGATTCGATGCGCTGGTAAAACTCGCGAAGGAATGCGCGCCCGTTGCCCGGGTAGTATTCCCAGGCATTTTCGCCATCGAGAAAAAGACAAACAGTGAGCGGCTGATTGCCCGAAACTTTTTCTCCGAGCAGGCGCAACCGCGAATGGAGATCAGCGGCGGCCGCTTTCGCTTCCATTCGGCTGTAGACGAAGCCGATTAGATCCGAAAGATGGTGATCGCGGAAAAGCCCGGTGATGGATTTTTCGCCAAGCTGAACGCGCCAGGGCTTGAATAACCGGTCGGCATTTGAGGGGGTGCCATTCGAATCGCGAAAGAACCCAACATTCAGCGTGCGGCCGAGTACGCCTTCATCCGTGCCAAACCATTGGAAGCCCTCCTCCGCCGCAATGGTCAGCGCTTGGTTGGAGACCGACCCCTCCGACGGCCACAAGCCTGCCGGCTTCGCACCAAACGTTTTCTCATGATACTGCCGCGCGAGCTGCAACTGTTCGCGGGCGTCTTCCGGCCGGCGAAACGCACGGCGCGGGAGTGGCGTCCCGGGATTGGCTATACGCGCGACATCCGAATCGCAAATAAGCGGCAGAATTGGATGATAGAAAGGCGTAGTGCTGAGCTCAATCTGGCCGCGCGAGGCCGCATCGCGATACGTGGGCAAAATCAGACGCAAGAGCTCTTGCTGCTTCTCTTTCAAGCCAACCTTGTCACTCTCCGAGTAATCCTTGCCCTTGGTGGCGAGCCGGCTGATAACCTCATCTTTTTGGAACCAGGATTCTTCCATCCAGGCGAGTTGGGAGAGCAACTGTAGGTCACGCCAGTCCCGCGGCGTGAAAGTGACGAGCGCCTGCGCCCCTCCCGCAGGACGCGACCATTCGTAAAGTTCGACAAATCGCGGCCAGCGCGACATCAGATGCTCATGATTCACCTGGAAGGCGCGAGAGAGAATCTCGGCCTTGTCCTCGCGGGTCAACTCATCCGCATTTTTGAACGCAAGCGCATGCCACGGCTCGTTGAATTTGCCGCTCGCATACTCCTCAAGCTGAATCCCCAAAGCGGGAACCATGTTGAATGTGGCATGAAACTTTGGAGATTCGCGAAGCGTCTCGACCATGCCGAAGTAGTCCTTCAACGCGTGAAGGCGCGTCCAGGGGAGAACGAAGCGCCCGGTTTCCGGGTCACGATATTGGGGCTGATGCATGTGCCACAACACAACCAGATGAAGGCGATTCATTCGGCGGGTTTCCGCAAGAGAAGCTGACGCAGACGATTTGTAGGGTTCATAGCCGTTCTCATAGACAAGAACCAAAGTATACAGGCAAGAGCAGTTTGGAGGAGAGCCGATGCTTCGATTCGCAACACTTCCTGTTAATCCCCACTTCACTACCGCTGTTAAGCAGAGAGAAAACCGGGCCAAACTAACAGCGTGGTACACTAAGTTTTCGCGTCATGCGCATTCTGGATCGTTATATCGTCCGCGAGGTTTCCCGCCATGCCTTCCTCGGACTGGTCGTTTTCACGTTCGTGTTTCTGGTCCCCCGCCTGGTGCAGCTCATGGAGATTTATGTTCGCCATGTGGGCTCAGACGTCCAAATCCTGAAGTTCTTTCTTTGTATTTTCCCCGGCGTGTTTGTTTTCACAGTGCCGATCGCAACGCTGATTGGCGTTCTTCTGGGTTTGGGCCGAATGTCCGCTGACAGCGAAATCATCGCGCTGACTTCGCTGGGAATCGGGCGGCGCCGGATTCTTTTTCCGGTTGGCACGCTGGCAACGGTGGGCGCGCTGCTTACTCTAATGATGACCACGTGGATCGGACCTGCCGCACTGCGGACCGTGAACTCTATCAAGGCAGAACTCGCCAGCTCGCAAATTTCTTTTCAGGTGCAGCCACGCGTGTTCGACGAGCGGTTTCCCAAGAAAGTATTGTACGTGAACGACGTGTCCGCCAGCGGAACGCAATGGCACGGGGTGTTCCTTGCCGATACGGGCGGGGAAAGCGGCTCGCAAGTGACGCTGGCCGACAGCGCCATCGTGATTGCAGAACCTCGGCAGGGCAGGCTGGAGCTACACCTGCAGGGAGGCACAACACACGAGTTCTCTCGCGAGGATGCGAATCATTACTCTGTCACCTCCTTTGGCCAGAGCGACTGGCCGATTGAAGTGAGCGGACTGGCCTCGCCACATCCCCGACAACGAAGCATCCCTGAACAGACGATGCGGGAATTGGTTGCCGAAAGAAATGCAGGCTCACGCGACGCGAGCGTGGAACTACACACGCGCCTGGCTTTTCCCGTTGCCTGCCTGGTATTCGCCATGGTGGCCGTACCCCTGGGAGCGCAGCCGCGGCGCGGCGGACGGGCGGCCGGCTCTCTCTTAGCCGTGATCTTGATTGCTGTGTATTACCTCCTGCTGATCATGGGAGCAGGACTCGCTCGGCATGGCAAGCTTTCTCCTGCTGCGGGAATCTGGATGGCGAACGCAATCCTGGCGGTTCTCGGCCTGGCGCTATTGCCTAGAATGGAGCAGTTCCGCGGAGAAAGCCGCTGGTTGCGGCGGTTAGGATATCTCACGAGACGCTTTCGTTTGGCGCGCCGGCGAAGAGCGCAAGCTCGGGCGCGCGCGGCCGCTGCGCTTGCCGCAAACGGGGACCGCACCACGAATGAATTACCCGCGCCTTCGAGCGGGAGTTTCCCACGCTTGATGGACCTCTATATCTTGAGAAAGTTCTTTTTTTATTTCGGCGTGCTGCTGGTCGTGTTCATTTTCTTATTCGAAGCCTTCACGTTTTTTGAGCTTCTCGACGACATCGGACGGCGCCGCATACCGTTCGTGATCGTCGCGGAGTATTTCCAGTATCTAACGCCCTATCTGGCCTACAACCTCGCCCCCCTGGCGGGCCTGGTCGCGGTGCTGGTGACCCTCGGAATCATGAGTAAGAATAACGAAATTGTCGCCATCAAAGCCACCGGCATCAGTCTTTTTCGCTTGGCTGTCCCTTTACTGCTGGCCGGTTTCACACTGGCGGGCACGCTGGTGCTGCTCGACGATACTTATTTGCCGTATGCCAACCAGCGCCAGGACGAACTTCACAACCAGATCAAGGGCCGCCCGCCCCAGACCTACACGCACCCGCAGCGCTGGATTTTTGGCCAAAACTCAAAGATCTACAACTACGACGTGTTCGATCCCGAGCAGAATCTTTTTGGCGGGCTCAGCGTTTTGGAGCTTGATCCTGCGAACTTTCATTTGCGACGGAGGATTTTTGCCACCCGCGCGCGCTGGTCGGAAGGGCAGCACGTTTGGGTGCTCGAAAACGGCTGGACTCGCGAGTTTTCCGATGGCTCCGTGACTAAGTTCGAGACATTTGCCGCCGCAGCTCCGCCGGAACTATCCGAGCCTCCCAGCTATTTCAACCGCGAGGTCCGCCAGGCCTTCCAGATGAGTCTCGGCGAATTGGGAAGCTATATTGACGGGTTGCACCGCGCGGGCTTCGACGTGGCCACGTTGATGGTTCAGTGGCACAAGAAAATTGCCTATCCGCTGATGGCTCCAGTCAGCATGCTGCTCGCGATTCCGTTCGCGTTCCTCGTCGGAACCCGAGGCGCCATCGGCGGCGTAGCATTGGGCGTAGGCATCGGGGTGGCTTACTGGGCGATTGCGGCCCTTTTGGAAGCTATGGGGGGAGTTGGACAACTGCCGCCCTTATTAGCGGGGTGGTCGCCAGACATCGTTTTCTTCTTTCTGGGCATGTACTTCTTCTTCAGAATGCCAACGTGAGCGCTTTCTCATCCAGCGATTTCGCTTCAAAAGACCCGTAAGGAAAGGTGGAATCGCAGATTTTCTTCGAAAGAGACCAGGTAAAGTTTTACTTTAACTGGTCTCTTTCGAAGAATTCACTCGTTTTTGCTTCGATTGCTTGAGTTCAACCATTACTTGAGCTGCCGCCAACCGCGCAATAGGCACGCGAAACGGCGAGGCACTGACATAGTCCATACCCAGGGTGTGGCAGAACTTGACGCTGTCCGCGTCGCCGCCATGCTCTCCGCAGATGCCCACCTTCAATTTGGCGCGCGTCTTGCGCCCCTGTTCAATACCCCACCGCATCAGCATGCCCACGCCTTTAATGTCGAGGGATTGGAACGGATCGGCCTTGAAAACACCGGCTTTTTTCTCATCTACATAGTCCGGGAGGAAGCGCCCGGCATCGTCACGGGAGAGCCCCATCGTGGTTTGTGTAAGGTCGTTCGTGCCAAAGGAAAAGAATTCCGCGACTTCCGAGATTTCTCCGGCCATCAGCGCAGCGCGGGGCAGTTCAATCATTGTGCCGACCAGATAGTTCAGTTTCGTGCCGGATTTTTTGACGATGTCGTCCGCAACACGGCGTGTCGCTTGCTCAAGAATCCAGAGTTCCTTTCTGTCCAAAACGAGGGGATGCATGATCTCAGGTAAAACTTTAACTCCCGTTTTTTGACACTCGATGGCAGCTTCGATGATCGCGCGCACCTGCATCTCGAGAATTTCGGGGTACGTGATGCAAAGACGGCACCCGCGGTGCCCTAGCATGGGGTTGGCTTCGTGGAGTTGCTCCACGCGGCGAGCCACAACATCCACACTAATGCCTAGTTCGTTCGCCAATTCCTCCTGTTTCTTCCGCTCTTGAGGGACGAACTCATGGAGCGGAGGGTCAATCAGGCGAATGGTGACCGGAAACCCATCCATCGCTCTGAAGATGCCGATAAAGTCTCGGCGCTGGAATGGAAGCAGCTTGTCCAGAGCCTTCACGCGGGATTCTTTGTTGTCCGCAAGAATCATTTCCTGGATGGCTCGCTGCCGCTCGTGGCTTTTGTCCGGAAATTCGAAGTCGGTAAAGAACATGTGCTCGGTGCGGCACAGGCCAATGCCTTCTGCGCCGAATTCACGCGCTTTGCGGGCGTCCTGAGGCGTATCCGCATTTGTGCGGACACGAAGCTGGCGGGCTTCATCCGCCCATTTCATGAAGATCTCGAATGATTTTGGAAGCTGGGGAACAACGAGAGGCAGAGCTTCGGTGTAGACGATGCCCTCGCTGCCATCGAGTGTGATCCAATCGCCTTCGCGAACCACATGTCCGTTGGTGGACATGGAGAGCGCTTTGTAGTCAATGTCCAGCTTCTCGGCGCCCACAACGCAGCACTTGCCCCAGCCGCGCGCCACCACAGCCGCGTGACTGGTCTTTCCGCCCGTTGCCGTGAGAATACCCTGCGCCACAGCCATTCCTCCCACATCTTCAGGACTGGTTTCCCGCCTAACGAGAATGACTTTCTCGCCTCGCTCTGCCCATTCCTCGGCTTTCGGCGCGGAGAAGACCACGCGCCCCGCGGCGGCTCCAGGAACCGCATTGATGCCCGTCACGAGAACCTTTGAGGAAAGCAATTTTCTGTCCACTTTGGAATCGATCACGGGATAAAAGAGGCGCTCGATATCTTCGGGCTTAATGCGCAGCAGCGCCTCATCGCGCGTGATCAGTTTCTCGTTGGCCATATCCACGGCCATTCGAAACGCGGCAGCCGGTGTGCGCTTGCCCGTACGTGTCTGCAACATGTAGAGCTTGCCTTCTTCAACAGTGAACTCCATGTCTTGCATGTCGCGGTAATGCTTTTCAAGTTTTTCCCGGACCTTCAGGAGCTGACCGTAGACCTTGGACATGGTCTTGGCCATTTCATTCAAGTACATGGGCGTGCGGATTCCGGCGACGACGTCTTCGCCTTGCGCATTCACCAGATAATCGCCGTAGAAAATCTTTTCACCTGAGCTTGGGTCGCGAGTGAAGCAAACGCCTGTTCCGGAATTCTCGCCAGTATTTCCGAAGACCATTTGCACCACGTTGACGGCAGTGCCGAGCAGGCCGGTGATTTTCTCCACGCGGCGGTAAGTGACCGCCTTCTCCGCCATCCACGACCCAAACACAGCGCCGATGGCGCCCCAGAGCTGCTCCATGGGATCGTCGGGGAAATTAGCCCCCGACTGCTTGCGGAAATGCTCTTTATATTCGGCGACGAGTTCTTTCCATGCGCTCCCAGGCACGGCCGTATCTTCCTTAATTCCGAGGCGCTCCTTCATAGCGCGCAAGCGATGCTCCAAGTCTTCTTTGGACAAGCCCATCACGACCGTGGAATACATCTGAACAAAGCGGCGGTAGGCGTCGTAAGCAAAGCGCTCATTCTTCGTCGCGGCCGCCAGTCCCGCGACGGAACGGTCATTCAGCCCAAGATTCAATATCGTCTCCATCATTCCCGGCATGGAGCGGGCAGAGCCAGACCGCACGCTGACCAAAAGAGGGTTCTTCGGGTCTCCGAGCTTCTTCTTCGTCGCGCGTTCGAGCCTCGCGACGTTTTCTGCGACCTGCTTCTTCAGCTCGGGCGGAAATGCCTTATTGTGCTTGTAGTAGTAATCGCAGGCTTCCGTCGAGATGGTGAATCCCGCCGGCACCGGTAAGCCGATCTTCGTCATTTCGGCGAGCCCGGCTCCCTTCCCCCCGAGGAGGTCACGCCATGTGCCGTCTCCCTCTGCTTTACCTGTACCGAAAAAATACACCCACTTTTTCACGTTCGTCCTCGCTTCGCATAAATTGTTTGCGGCTTTTCATTGTAATGGCCGGGGATTTGTTGCAGGGCCCAAAAATAAGTTGTCGGCACGCCGACGTTTACTCATTCCTGTCCAGTTAAAGTACAACTTTAACTCGCGCTTACCGCTCTTCTCCGCCAATCTCCGAGAAGTCAGCGATGGTGGTGAACTCGCCAAGCAACTGCGCGAGCAACGCCAAGCGATTCTTCCGCACTTCTTCCTTCTCAGCCATCACCATCACTCCATCAAAGAACTTGTCCACCACCGGCCGAAGGTTCGCAATCGCCTCGAGCGCCTCTTGATACTTCCCTCCTCGCTTCAACGATTGCACTTTGGATGCTGCTGCCTGAGCTGCGGAGTGAAGCTCGCGCTCGGCCGTACTCTCAAACAACTCCGGATTCACAGTGCGGTCCCCATCCTGAGCGGTACCCGCCTTCTCCAGAATCTTGCGAATGCGCTTAAAAGAAATCGCCAAAGGCTCGAAGTTCCGGGATTTGCGAATCGCTCGAAGTGCGAGAAGACGCTTCTGTGTATCTACCAAATCATCGGCCCCGGCACGGAACACGGCTGCGACTTCGTCGTAAGCAAACTGCTCTTTTTCCCGAAACACGAACCTGGCACGGTCCAGGATGAAATCCAGAATCTTCGTTTCCTGATCCGGAGTGACTCCGCGCTTCGGCTTGTGCGTGAGAAGCGCTTTCCCTGCGGCCCCAATTGCCAAAGAGAGCGACACAGGGAGCCTCCTCTCGAGGGTAATCTTCACGATTCCAAGGGCAGCGCGTCGCAGCGCATACGGATCACTCGAACCCGTCGGAGCGATTCCGACGGCAAGGCATCCGACGACGGAATCAAGTTTGTCGGCAAAAGCTACCGCGCATCCGGTTAAGTTGCGCGGGATAGGATCATCCAATCCCACCGGACGATGGTGGTCATAGACAGCGTCCGAGACCTCCGCCGATTCGCCTTGCGCGCGCGAATACAGCCCGCCGACAACTCCCTGCAACTCAGGGAACTCCCGTACCATCTCGGTCACCAGATCGCACTTGGCCAGCTCCGCTGCGCGGTCCGCCTCCGCGACATGCGCCTGGCGCATCCCTAGGTTGAACCACTGCTCGGCTAGCCACCGCGCGATGTCGCGAACGCGTTCGACTTTGTCGCGGTAGCTGCCGAGGCGGGACTCGTAGGTAACCCTCTCAAGTTTCGGGAGATAGTCGGCGAGCCGACATTTCTGGTCGGACTCCCAGAAGAACCGGGCATCGGCAAAACGCGCGCGTAAGACACGCTCGTGCCCCGCCCGAATAATCCCTTTGGCGTCCTTGTCCGTATTGATAACCGCCAAGAACTGTGCCGCGAGCTCTCCGTTCTTCTTCTCCACCGCAAAATACTTCTGATGATCCCGCATCACAGTGACCAGAATTTCATCCGGAAGGTTTAGAAACGCAGGGTCGAATCCGCCCTGAATGACCGTTGGATATTCGTTCAGATGCGTCACAAGGGTTCGCAGGCGCGAGTCTTCGTGGATGCGATAGCCGCCTCGCTTGCCGAAGCCGTCTAGCTCCTTGCTGATCTTCTCTTGCCGGCGACTGGGACGCACAATCACGCCATTGGCCTGCAGCTTCTTTTCGTAGTCTTGAAAGTCGCTAACGCGGATCGCGGTGGACCCGAGGAAACGATGGCCGCGCGTCAAGTTCCCCGCGGCAATTCCTCCGACCTCAACCTTCAGCGGCTTGCCATCAAAAACAGCCACTACCCAGCGAATCGGCCGGATGAACCGCGGCCCATTGAGCGCCGTCCACGTCATAGAACGTGGCCAAGTCAAGTCGTGGACCGCTCGAGGCAAGATGGCGGCAAGAATCTGCTCCGTAGCGCGCCCCATCTTCACTTGCTTCGCGGCCAGGTATTCCCCTTTCGGCGTTTGCACCAAATAGAGCGAGTTGACATGAACGCGCTGCTTCTCCGCAAAGCTCAAGGCCGCTCTTGTCGGCGCGCCGACAGTATCGTAAGCCACGGACTTCGGCGGCCCGGTCACTTCAAACTCAACGTCAGCTTGTTTGGGTGGAAGCCCCCGAACCCAGGCCATCAAGCGCCTCGGCGTGCTGCACGTTTCAACCGTCGCGTCCTTGGAAAGATCCTCTGCCGCCAGCAGTTTCTCGATATTGACTCGCAAATCCTCCTCGGCCTTCGGCAGCATCCCCGCCGGAATCTCTTCACATCCAATCTCAAAGAGCAGTTCGGAAGCGCTCCTCTCGGCGGGCGGTCTCATGCGCGCACCTCAAGGGCCTTCTCCGACGCGCTCATTTGTTCGAGGTACGATGCAGCCGTCCGGCAGGCCAGCGTGCGCACACGGGCCATCAGCGCCGCGCGCTCTGTGGTCGAGATTACTCCTCGCGCATCCATCAGATTAAAAAGATGCGAGCATTTCAGGCAGTGGTCGTAAGCCGCGAGCAACGGATACCGCTCCCGCGCCTTCCCTTCCAGTGCCTTGAAACCGTCAAGCAGTTCCTTGGCCTGCTTTTCATGAAGCTCAAACTCGGAGCGAATGGCCGCAGCATCGCTACGGTCAAAGCTGTATTCCGAAAGCTGCTGCTCTTCGGCCAGTCGAATATCGCCATAAGTCTTGTCTGCAGACCAGCGCAGCGCGTAAACACTTTCGACGTCTTGCAGGAATGCGCAGATACGCTCAAGTCCATAGGTAAGCTCGACCGAAATGGGGTCGAGATCGATCCCCCCGCTCTGCTGGAAGTAAGTGAACTGCGTAATCTCCAACCCATCCAACAATACCTGCCACCCAATCCCCCAGGCGCCAAGGGTGGGCGACTCCCAGTTGTCTTCCTCAAATCGAATGTCGTGCTTCTTCAGGTCGATTCCAATCGCGCCCAGGCTCTTTAAATAAAGGTCCTGCACGTCCACCGGCGTAGGCTTGAGGATGACCTGATATTGCATATGCTTGTACAGCCGATTGGGATTCTCTCCGTAGCGACCGTCGGCGGGCCGACGACTCGGCTGCACAAATCCGACACGGTAGGGCTGCGGGCCCAGCACGCGCAGAAACGTCTCCGGGTGCATGGTGCCCGCTCCCATTTCGACGTCATACGGCTGCTGGAGGACACAACCCTGTTTTCCCCAAAACTCCGAAAGCTTTAGGATCAAATCCTGGAACGTAAGCCCCTGGTTCTTCTCTTCAAGTTTTACTTTAGCTCTCAAGGAGTCTCCAATAATTCCGGCGTGTTCAATCGCCGCTCTGCACTCAACTCAATCCAAGCCAGCGATGCGCGCCGCAAATCTCCGGCGCCCAGCTGCATCGCCCTTTCAAACGGTATGTGATCCAGCCGCTCGCTCGTGAATCTTTCGGCCAGCGCCCTTACCTCTTCGTGCATCGGTTTCATTCCCGTTCGCCGGCACTTCTCGCAGAACAGCCCCGTGCGGTGCGCATCATAGAAAGACAGCCTCGATTCAAAAGCTCTTTGGCACCCAGCGCACCGGTCAAATCGGGGGAGCCACCCGCCAAGCCTCACCGTCCAGAAAGCAAAATAGCTCAGCGGCAGTTCCCAGTTCCCTGTTCGTTCAATCTCCCGCGCCGCGAGCAGGATCAGCCGGAACATCGCCTCCGACACTTCGCGTTCCGGCAGAACCAGCTCCGCGACTTCGCTGATCACCGCCAGTCCCGTGCTCAGCCCGTAATCGCTCTGCGCTTTGTGCATAGACTCCAGCGGCTCCGCCTGCTGGATGCGCACCAGTTCGCGGGTCTCCCTCTCGACATACCAAATCTGGACGTGAGATAGGACTTCAAGCGTCGAGCCAAAGCGGTTCTTCAGGCGCCGGGCTCCGGGAGCAACACCGCGAACCCGCCCCGAGCTGCGGCCAAGAAAACTCACCACGCGGTCCGCCTCGCCCAGCGGAAATGTTTTCAGGATGATGGCTTCCGTTTCCCGGGCAGGCATGGGTAGTCGGCGCGCCGACGCTGCGCCGGACTACTGCGAGACTCCGTCCGAATCGCACGCACACGCAGAACTCAATTAATTACCACACGCTTCTGCAAGACGCAATCTTTCCCTGCCCTGAAAAGCACAAAAACCATTTATCCCCAAAACCTCCATGCTAGCCCCGACGCGATTCCAATCAAACCCGCCCGCCGGCTTTCTCACAAAGAATCCTGGGGCCATCTCCTGCACCATTAGGGAGATCCCCGAACGAAACGGATTCGCAGGGCCCAACGAAATCTATGCCGGAACCGTTCTTGTAGGGCTGCACCAGCGGTTCGCCCCAGCGTCCGCTTTCGGAAGCGAGCTGTCTCTGCGCTGGCCACAACTCCACCCATCTCGCGCTTTTTTGCTGCCAAGGAGCTCTTTTCAACCCAACGCCTGCAAATTCAGTCAGTTCCGCGGTCAAAATGTTCTGTTAACCAGCAGGTTTCCACTACAAACATTATCAGACCCATCGGCCAGCTTTTCATTTGCTCCGTGGTTCGCTACTCTGCTCCGGACCAAATCTCATGTTTATCCCGCTCAAAGACATCAACCCGTCCCGCAGCTACCCCTATGTCAACATCACGCTCATCGCCGCTAACGTAGCTCTGTTCTTTTACGAATTGAGTCTGCAATTCTCGATGACTCCCAAAGCCTATGCCGCCTTCCTGATGACCTACTCCACCGTTCCCGCACGGCTGCCATCCTTCTTCGCCGGCCACGGCACTTTTCAAATAGCCTTCTTTCCGATAGTGACCAGTATGTTTCTCCACTCGGGCTTCCTGCACCTCGGGGGCAACATGCTCTTTTTATGGATTTTTGGGGACAATGTGGAGGACTTCTTCGGCCACATCCCTTACTTGTTCTTTTACTTCATCTGCGGAATCGGCGCGGGCCTGGTTCACATCCTCTTTAATCTTTACTCTCACATCCCGGCTCTGGGTGCCAGCGGCGCAATCTCCGGCGTGATGGGAGCTTACATTCTTCTTTATCCCCGCGCCCGAATCCTGACCCTTGTCTTCGTCTTCTTGCTCCCTATCCCCGCGGTATTTGTTTTGGGTGAGTGGTTCCTCGGGCAATTCCTGGCAGGGATGAATGTTCTAGGCGGCGGCGCTTCCGGGGGAGTCGCGGTGATGGCGCACATCGGTGGCTTCCTGCTGGGGATGCTGATAACAGGGATTTTACGGTGGCGCTAGGGGAGGTCGCCTCCGCCTGCGGCCGCCATATCCTCAAATCTCACTTGAACTACTGTGCGGAGTGACCCTTCTCGACGAACTTCGCAAGCCAATCTCCAACGTCGACAGTTCCTTTGTTCCCGCCCAGGTCCGGCGTAACGCAGTTCTCTCGCAGCACAGCGCGAACAGCCGTTCGAATCGCCGTAGCCTCCGTCTTCCATCCGAGAAAGTTCAGCATCATGCCCGAAGTCAGCACCGAGCCCAACGGGTTCGCTATGCCTTTGCCCGCGATATTCGCCGCGGACCCGTGAACGGGCTCAAACAATGAGGTCTTGCCTGGATGGATATTCCCAGAAGGCGCTAGGCCCAAGCCGCCCGCAAGCTGCGCTCCCAAGTCGCTGATGATGTCTCCAAACAGATTGCAAGTCACAATCACATCAAACTGCCGCGGGTCCCGCACGATCTCCATTGCCAGCGTGTCGATAAAAAGATGCCGCGAGTCAATGTCTGCATACTCCTGGCGGACTTCTTGGAACACTCGCTGCCACAAGCCGTGCGCAAAGGTCATAGCGTTCGACTTGTCGCTCATGCAAACGCGCTTCAAGCCGTTCGCCCTCGCGTACTCAAACGCATAGCGAATGATGCGCTCGACTCCCTTGCGGGAGTTGACGTCTTCCTGCACGGCGATCTCATCGGGAGTGCCTTGCTTGAAGGTTCCCCCCACGCCTACATAGATGCCTTCCGTGTTCTCGCGAAATACCACGAGCCGAATGTCTTTTTCCGTGCGGTCTCGCAGAGGCGTGAGCCGGTCGTGAAGCAATTCCACTGGTCGGGCATTAACGTAGAGGTCGAGCTTGAAGCGTAAGCCCAGCAGAATATCTGCAGCGTGCTGATTGGAAGGAACCCGCGGATCTCCGAGGGCACCAAAAAGAATGGCGTCAAACTCATCGCGCAGCATCTCCACCGCACCTGGCGGCAGCGTCACGCCCTCGCGCAGATACTTGTCGGCGCCCCAGTCAAATTCCACAAATTCCACTGCGCGACCTGTCGGCGCGCAGACCGCCCTCAGAACCTTCACGGCCTCCGGCGTAACTTCTGCCCCGATGCCATCACCGGGAATCACCGCAATGCGCGCCTTCGCGCCGCCACTTCTCGCAGGAATGCTGGGCAAGGTCAACCCTCCTCAAACGGCGGCTGCAGCCGTCGCTACCAAAAGTTCTACCCAAATTGCCGCACTATTTTTTCACTAAAGGGAACGCTGCGCCAGTATCCACCCACGGCAGGTTAGAAATAGCAGAAAGATCGATGGGAGTCTCTTATTTCAGTCTAGCGCATTCCACCCGAGCCGCCTTGAGAATGGCAAGGTCCGCGTCCGCCGTCTTCCACAACTCGAAGAACCGTTGGTAGGAGTTACGCGCAGCATTCGTCGAGCCCGAGAGTGCCTGAGCCCGGGCCTGGCCCAGAAGCCCCAATGCTCCCGACCAGCAATTCCCGACAACCCCACGGTTGTCGTTCAGCTTCTGAAACTCGGCCAGGGCTGGCCCTCCCCGTTTTGCTGCCAGGTAAGCTTCCCCGCGCAGATAGACCGGAATCATACACGCGTAACTCAAATTGCCGATGAGTTGTCCCCGCTCATAGGGCTTTACCGGCTCCAGTAACTCCAGCGCCTCTGACGGCTTCTGATTCACCAGGTTAAACTGCGCGCGCACCGTCGGCACCCAGGCAGATTGCACCACGGTGTTTGACACATGCGCCGCCGCCAAATCTTCCAGCATGCTCTGCGCCCGCCGTAACTCTCCAATCCGAGCGAGCACAAGAATGGTCAGGGTCTGCGCATCTCGGCTGTTCGGGGCAATCGTAAGGACCTTGTCGGCCGCTGATCGAGCTTCTTGTGTCTTCCCGTAAACCGCATCGCGTAGCGCGGAGATCCCTTGCCAAATGGCAGCCGGCTCCGCAAGATTCGCGTCCTGCGCGGCCTGGACAGCACGCTGAGATAGTTCCCGCGCCTTCTTAAGATGTCCCGCGTATGCCTCCGTGTCCGCCTGCAGCGCAAGCATGGCGTCCTCTCCGCCCGGCTTGCCCGCGGACCATTCCACTTCGCGCTGCATGGCATTTGTATCGCCCTGCAAAAAAGCCAGCGCATAAACGTCAGTGTGGATCGCGGGATCTTCCAGTTTCCGCGAAGCCGCGAGGTTCAACACGTAACGTGCCTCATGGAGACGCAAAAGCGCGATATCGGCCGTGGCCACATTCTCATACCAGGCCACGCTTCCCGGATCGAGCTGCAGCGCCTGCGACCCGAAATTGGCAGCCTGCTCGTAATCCCCAATCAGGAAGTATTCCGACGCTAGATTGCCTTTCGCGATGTCATCGCGCGGATAAAGCTCGACCCATTGCTTGTAGCTTTGAATAGCTTTCTGCACGTCGCCGGTGCCCAAATCATAGTAAAGGGTCGTAATGTGGAGATGATCGCGCACCGTTTGCCGGTCGGCCAGCTCGAACGCCTGCCGGATGCTGTCCGCGGCCAGCGCGTTCTGGTTCAGGTTGTAGTAGCTGACGGCTAGATTGGATCGCGCCAGCGCGAACTTGGGGTCAAGCTCGATGGCTTTCTTCAAAGCAGGAACCGCATCCAGTGAACCTTGCTCGCGGCTGAGGCGCCGCCCCTCGGCAAAAGATTTGATGGCCTCCACGGAAGAACTGGTAGCTCGCTCCAGCGGCAGATTGAATTTCTTGACCGACTCCGCGCTCTCCCCCAATTGGCTGCGCAGTTTCGCCGCGGCCTCACCTAGCGCATGCACTACCTGGCTTTTGCTGCTTGCCTCGCCCTTCACGCTGGAGATCTCTTTGGAAGATCCGCACTCGAAAGTGCTGAGTCTCAAAAGGTAGGTCTCTCCGTCCTTGGCGATAGCGCCTGTTAAGAACACGTTAGCGCCAACGTGTCCGCAAAGCCTTGGTGCCAGTGCGTGATTGACCGGGGTGGTCGGGGCGAGCGACTGCGCATGCAGCGCCTCCGCAACCTTTTCCGCAGAGACCAGGTTCAGCAGCGGCGATTGTGCTAGGCCAATGGAGAGCACCTCGCGAAGGGACCCGTCGAAAACCGCGTCGCCCGTCGAATTTTCGAAATCACCAACGAGGAGAAAGTCTTTGTCGGCGAGCTTGACACCATTGCCGGAATACCAGAAGCCTCCCGCCACAAGCAGGACGATAAGCAACATGGCCAGAAGGAGCTTGGTCCTCATGAACGATAGACGACCTCTCGGACCTCGGGCAAGCTGGCTTCAAACCGAACCCGCGTCCCAGCCGGATCCTCGAACCAGTATCTTGGGGGGAATCACCGTGAGGGCGACGCCGACTTAAAGCGATAGTAGGGACTCAAACAAACTCGCGTCAACCAGGTTGCGCGGCCGTGTTTACGAAACAGTATTGGCTTTCACGACAGCCCGGCGGCCGGATTCAATCCAATACACTCCGCCCAACGACATCACCGCCCCAAACACCTGTGTCCACGAACCCTTTTCCCCCAGCCACACAATTCCGAGGCTGGTCGCGAGCACGGGAAGCAAGTACGTGAATGCGCTCAACTGCGAGGCTTCCAAATAACGAAGCAGCCAGTAGTAAAACACATAGGCCAGCGCCGAACTAAAAACCGCCATATACAACAACGCGGCCCAAACACGCCAAGGCTGCTGCAAATGACCGGCGCCATAGAGCGCCCTGGCTTCCCGAATGGCCAACGGAAGTACGATCAGCGACCCGGCAAAATGAGTGCAGGCGGTCATCGTCAATGTGTCGTACCTCGCTGTCACGCGTTTCCCAAGAACCCCGTACATCGCAAAACCAAGAGAGCCTGCCATCGTAATCGCGTCGCCTTCGATGGATGGGGAATGCGCTGATATGCCATTTTCGCTTGCCAGCACAGCCACTCCGGCCAGCGCGATGAGCATTCCAACGACTTTATGCCCCGTGGCGCGCTCCAGGCCGAAGAGAACCGCGAGCACCAGAATATAGATCGGGCTCAGGCCGACAATCACCGCCGAATGGCTTACGCTCGTGAAGTGCAAACCAATCGTGAAGCACATCTGATTGACCGTCACGCCGAAGCAACCGAGATAAACAAAAGTCCAGAAATCCCGCGCGACGAAACCTCGCCGACGAAGCTCCGCCGCTTCCGCAAACGCACTTAGCCTCAAACACGAGAAATACGCCGGAATCATGACCACTCCCGCCAGGACCACCCGAAAAGAGGCCATGGCCAGAGGCGGCAGATAAAGCAACCCTATTTTTGCGGCGATGAAATTGCCCGCCCACACCACCACCAAAACGGCAATGGAGGCGGCAATGACAGGGCGGCTTGGGGCGCGTCCCGTGGACGATTCGATCTTCACTGCGTCAGACCAGGCGCTCTTTGCGAACGGTGACCTTTTCGATGAGGTCGAGCCTCGGTTCAAATCCGATGCCCGGGCCTGTAGGAACACGAATCGTTCCTTGCGGTGAAACGGTGACCTCCGGAGTGATGATGTCTTCCGCCCAATAGCGCTTGCTGGCCGTCACGTCGCCGGGGAGCGAAAAGTTTGCAAGCGTCGAAAGCGCAATGTTGTGCGCCCGGCCAATTCCCGTTTCGAGCATCCCGCCGCACCACACCGGCACGCCGTTCACCTGGCAAATGTCATGGATGCGCCGCGCCATGGTGTGTCCGCCCACACGCCCCATTTTGATATTGATGATCTTGCACGCGCCAAGCTCCACCGCCGCGCGCGCCTGTTCCTCTGTATGGACGCATTCATCCAGGCAAATCGGTGTCTCCATCTGTTTCTGAAGTTCGATGTGGCTGTAGAGATCATCCCAGCCCAGGGGCTGCTCGATCATCATCAGGTAAAAGCCTTCAAGCTGCTTCAACAGCGGAAGGTCTGCCATCGTGTAAGCCGAATTCGCGTCCACCATCAGCTTGAGTCGCGGAAACTCCTGCCGCAGGCGCCGCACCTGTTCCAAATCTTTCCCCGGTTTGATTTTGATCTTGATACGCTGATAGCCCGCCGCCAGCTCCTTCTTCACCGTTCCGACCAGCTCATCGATCGAATCCTTAACCCCAATCGAAACGCCGGAGGCAATTTCTTCGCGCGTCCCTCCCAGCAGCCTCGACAGAGGAATTCTCTTCTGCCGCGCCTCCGCATCCCACACGGCTGCTTCCAGGCAAGCCTTGGCCATGTTGTGGCCACGCACGCGTTTCAGCAGGCCCCAAATTTCGCAGGCGGAGTCGAATCTCTTGCCCTTGACTATCGGCCACAGAAAGTCCCGCAAGACCGGCCAGGCCGTGTCCGCATATTCCGGGCTGTAGAACGGCGCCTCGGCAGCCACGCACTCACCCCAACCGGTCACGCCATCCACGTTTGCCTCGAGCAGAATGATGCGGCGCACGTCCAGCCGGTCCATGCTCGTTTCGAACGGCGTCAGCAGCTTCATCGAGATTTCGCGCAGCGTGATTTCTTGAATTTGCATGTTTTTGCCGGGCTGCAACCTTTCTTAAAAATCCCTTCTCAAAAATCACTCCAGGGGGCCAGAAAATAGGCCGGGCTGCCTTTTCCTTTGCGCAACCCGACTGCCGCATAACCTTTCGCAAACCATTTCGTGAACTCTTCCCGCATCCGCGCCTGCACTTTCTGGATTTCCGGCGCATTCTCCTGCTGCCAGCGTTCCAGTTCCGCGGGCAATTCAATGGTCGCGGGCGCTTCCACGGGGTCCTTCCCTAGATTCTGGATCGCCGCCACCGCCCGAGCGGAATCGAGCCACCACTCCACCAGCAACCGATCCGTAGCCAATCCGCGGTGCAACGGACTCGTCGTCACGCCATAAAGATTCGGCAAATACTCCCTGCAAATCGCACCGAGCCGGTTCAAATTAAAATGCGCATTGCGAAGCTCCAGCGGATCGAACGTCCATTGAACCAGCCGGATTTCCCGGCTTAGCGCTTCGTCCCGCTGGAAAAGCTTCAGCATTCGGCCCACGCCCTTGTCTCGGTAACCGCTCAGCACTCCGGTCATGTGCGAATGCAAGTACGGCACGCCATTGCGCACGCCAACGACTGCGAGGGTATAGCCGATCATTCGGCCGCTATCAAACGCGCCTAGCACCTGCCCTCCGGTCTGCGCCGCAACCACAAACGCCGTCACCGGCTCGACTTCCAGGTCGGCCTCCCCCCAAATTTGCCGCTGGAGTTCCACACAACAGTGAAACTCCTCGAGCTTCTCGCATTTGCGGACCTGAATGTCCCCGCTCATTTCCGCGCTTGCGCCTTCGCCGGCTCCCGCCCGGGCAGTTCCCCTTCCGCTTCCTTCGTCGCGTCCCAGAAAGCCTCCATTTCTTCTCGCGGCAAATCTTTGAACTCGCGTCCCGATTCCCGCGCTCGGGCTTCCATCGCCCGGAACCGCCGCGAAAATTTCGCATTCGCTTTCTTCAGCGCAATTTCCGGGTCGACGTGCAAGAATCGCGCAAGATTCACCGACGCAAACAAAAAGTCGCCCATTTCTTCTTCGATTCTCTGCTGCTCTTTGTCATTCAGCGCGATTTCCAGTTCGGCCGTCTCCTCCCTCATCTTGTCAATGACGCCATCCGCGTTGTCCCAATCAAATCCGATTCGCGAAGCCTTGCGCGTCAGTTGAAACCCTTCGAGCGTCGCCGGCAACGCCCGCGAAACACCATCCAGCAAAGACGGTGCTTCCTTCGCGCCCTCCCCACTCTGCCCTTTGCTCGCTCGCCGCTCTTCCGCTTTGATCTGCTCCCAGTTCCGCAGCACTTCCTTCGAGTCTTTCGCGCGCGTTTCGCCAAACACATGCGGATGCCGCCGGATCATCTTGTCGTGAATCTCGCGAATCACATCGCTTACCGAGAATCGCCCTTCCTCGCTCGCAATCTGCGAATGAAAAACGATTTGTAACAGCAGGTCCCCCAGCTCCTCCGCAAACTTCGCGTCATTCCCCGCGTCGAGCGCTTCCAGCACCTCATAAGCCTCTTCCAGGAGGTACGTTCGCAACGCTCGGTGCGTCTGCTCGCGGTCCCAAGGACACCCTTTCGGCGCCCGTAGCCGCGCCTGCACGGCCACGAGTTTTTCAAACCATTCGCCCGGAGTCAAATGTTTCATTTTCCCCGAACGTGTCTTCCCCGCGTTTTTCCTGACTCTTTTGCTCTTATGTTTCCGGGGTTCACCCATGGGCTTTGTCAGCAATCTCCGAAGTGAATCAAATGTTCCACTCTATCTGCCAGAGGCCTGTTTTACAAGCCGTGCGTTTGCAGCTACCTTAATACAAAGCAGCCCGATCCGCGCGCCCGGCGACTTGCGCGGGCCAGCCATGTTAAACTGAAATTCGAAATTATCACTGGGGAATTGGCCTTGTCCGATCATAAACAGGATGATTCGTTTCGCGTCATTGACCGCCGGCCGTTCACTTCGGCAGGCGAACTGCGCCAAGACGTCGTCGAAGAGCAAGAGCGCGAAGCCAAAGCGGAAGCCGCTAAGGCTCCGCCCGCAACCGGCGAAAAAGCAAAAGCTCCGGCCAGCGCGCCCGCCGCCGATGCCGACACGCCAAAGCGTCTGCCCGCTTTCGAAAACCTCGTCCGCATGCTCGGCCAGAATGCCGCCATGGTTCTCGGCGCCTACGCCGACCCGCGTACCGGCCAGCCCATGATCGATCCCGACGCCGCTCGCGAATTGATCGACATGCTCGACGCCTTGCACGATAAGACCAAAGGCAATCTGGCTCCCGAAGAAGACAATCTGCTGCTCGACTTGCTCGGCAAACTCAAAATGACCTATGTCGAGATCAACCAAGCCGTTGCGGCTCAGGCGGCAACGCAAGCCAAGGCGAAAACGCGCTGAGCGTGGACGCAACAAGCCGGGCTGTACCGCGTTCCGACTCACCGGGTCATGTCCTACAGTTTTGATGGGCAAGATGCCTCGCACTCCGCTAAAAATCACCGTTCTCGGCTCCGGCACTTCGATGGGCGTTCCCACGCTGGGCTGCCCCTGCCGCGTCTGCCATTCGAACGACCCGCACGATAAACGCCTCCGCCCTTCCATTCTTCTCTCTCGGGGCGGCCAGAACGTCGTCATTGACACAACTCCCGACTTTCGCCAGCAAGCCATGCGCGCCGGAATCGATCGCCTCGACGCAATCCTGCTCACCCACGGCCACGCCGACCATGTTTTGGGGTTTGATGATATAAGGCCATACAATGTTCGGCAGCGGGCAGCGCTTCCGGTCTACAGCAACGAAGAAACGTTTCGAATCATCCGGCGCATCTTCGCGTACGTTTTTGACGACAAGCCAACGCTCAGCACTGTGCCGAGCGTCACGCTGAATCACGTCGAAGGCCCATTCGCATTGCTCGGGATTTCTTTCGTTCCACTTCCCTTGCTCCACGGCGATATGAAAGTGCTAGGATTTCGCTTTGGCCGCGCTGCATATCTAACCGATTTCAGCGCCATGTCCGATTCCTCCATGGCCCTGCTCGAAGGGCTCGACGAACTTATTCTCGATGCGCTTCGCGATATTCCTCACCCCATGCACCAAACCGTCGATTCGGCCCTGGCCCTCATCGAAAAACTGAAGCCGCGCCGCGCCTGGTTCACGCATATTGCGCACGACCTGCCCCACGCCGCAACCAACGAACGCCTCGCAAAAATGGGCTTCTCTCATGTGCAGCTTGCTTACGACGGGTTGCAATTCGAGGTTCGCGTGGATGCGAACGACGAGGCAACGGATAGTGTGCGCACCCTTTCACCAGAAAAACGCGCCGTCGCAAATGTGCAACCACCGCGTTTTTCCACGTTCACTTCCGCCGAAGCGTGGCACTCCCGCTTCGGAAAATTCGATCAAAGCAGCGTGCTGGCCATCGGCAGTTTCGACGGCATTCACCTCGGCCATCAAGCCATTTTGCGCTCCGTCGTCGCTCGCGCTCGAGCGCTCAACGCCGTGCCCACTGCGCTGACCTTCGACCCTTCGCCCCGCAAAGTCCTGCGCCCGGAAGCGGCGCCCCCGCAAATCTCCACCATTGCCCAGCGCATCGCAGGCTTCAGCGCGCTCGGGCTCGAAGCCGCCGTCGTGCTTCCATTCACGCTGGAATTGTCGCGCCTCACACCCGAGGAGTTTGTCCAGCAGATTCTCCTGCGCAATTTGCGCATCCGCGCGCTCTTCGTCGGAGAAAACTTCCGCTTTGGCCACAAACAAGCTGGCGACGTGAATCTCCTGCGCAAGCTCGGTGTTGAACATGCCTTCGAAGTCGTAGTTCTTCCTCCGGTGATTTATCGCAGCGAAATCGTTTCCAGCACGCTCATTCGCAAAGAAATTGGCGAAGGCAACGTCCCCCATGCCGCGCGCCTCCTCGGACGCCCTTTTGTCCTCACCGGCGAAGTAGTTTCCGGCACGGGCACCGGTCATCGCTTCACGTTTCCCACGCTCAATCTCGCTCCCGACCAGAGTCTGCTTCCCCTCCGCGGCGTTTATGTCACACGTACTTGTCTCGAAGGCGAGAACCTCAGCCGCCGCTCGGTCACCAACATCGGGATGCGCCCAACCTTCAACGGCTCCGCCCTTAGCGTCGAAACGCACGTTTTGGCTGCGGGCGAACCGGCGGCCGAAGATTCCGGGCTTAAGCCCGGCGCTACATTTGTTACCACACCCAAACGCATGGAAATCCGCTTCTGGGAGCGCCTCCGCGACGAAAAAAAATTCGCCGGCCCCGAAGAACTCCGCGCGCAAATCGCCCGCGACATCGCCGCCGCCAGCAAATTCTTCTCCCGCCTCCGCCGTTTCCGCTCTCTGCGCAACGCCCCGCTTGCTGCGCCTCGTTCCTAGCCTAGGGTGCGGGGACCCTGGCGCAGGCAGGGGCGCGTCACCTCACCAAAGACATCCTCCGCGGTCCCGACCCGGCGTCCAAGAACTCGCTCTGGAACCACGCTGCGGAAAAACACGTATTTCCGTATTGTTTTTGGCGACGAATCGTAACAGTTTTTCGCCCCGATGACCGGTGCGCGCAGGCCCTGACTCCTCGTTGTGGACGACAGCATGAGCGTGCGCGGTGCCATGCGCGATTTCATCGAGGCCACAACCCCCTACAGAGTGTGCAGCACGGTCAAGGATGGCGTGTCCGCGCTCCAAAAAGCGACGGAATCCGTATGCAACCTGGTCCTTCTTCACCTGCGCGCGCCTCTATCCGATAGCGTGGAAGCGGCGTCGCTCCTGCGGAGCAGGCTGCCCCGTGTCAAACTCGTCGGCTTCATCTCGGTTGAGTTGAACCAGGAGGCTCCGGCAACGCTCGATGCGGTCATCGCCAAGCAAGATGGGCTGTCGAAGCTGGTCGAGACCCTGAAGGCGCTAGTGCACGATCTACCACAGTAACCCCTGGTTGGGATTCCAACCATTTTTTCAAAGATGCATCAGGCGAACTGTCTTTCTGTTACAAGGCGCTCCAGAGTAGTAGAACCCAGGTGGGCAGCCAAAAATCCAACGACAACCCCGCTGCCCACCACCCAATTGTTAATTTCGCGCCTCCGGCTCTGCCCCTGCAGCGGAAGGATGGCGACGGTGAGAGGCAGAAGTCGCCAGCGAAAGACAGCCCCACTTTGCATAAGCCAAAACCGCAAAGGTAGGCCACCGCCCTTGATACAAAATGACACTCGTCCCGTTCATCCATTTATCGTAGGATTCCCAAAGCCCGGCGCCATCCTTTTGTGAGGCGCAATGAAGCTGCGTGTTTTTCTCCTTACGAGTGCCCTGGCACTCGGATCCGGCACAACCCTTCTTGCTCAAATCAATGCCGGCGACTTCGCCGCGATCTATGGCGTCAACTACTCGTCCGGTGATAGGAAAGGGACCATCTTCCCCGGATTTGTCGGGCCTACGGCCTTTGTCTATAGGCCTTGGTGCCGAATGGCGGTCGGCATAGACGACGACACTTTTGTCTCGAATCACAGCACAACCGGCATAATCAGCGGCACGGGTGACCTCGGCTTTGAAGGTCACCTGACTCTCTGGACCTCGCATAGTCAATCCGTCAAACCCAGTGAGTGCCCTGCGAAGAAAAACTCGGCATTCACCATCGACTATGTATCCACAGTGCCAGTTCCCGGCGCTCTCGAAAGCAAAGAATTGGTTCATCAATTCAAGGCAACCTACAATCACCCTTTGTCCGATGGAGACTTTTTTGCAAACGCTGGGATCGTATCGGCAGGCCTTTCCTCCGGTGGCACCACGCAGAGCGCGTTGCTTACGGCAAACTACCTGCGCAACCTGGACACCAGTGGTACGTGGGCCGTCGAAGGAGAAACCGATCTTCAGTCTTCCTCCAAGCTAGGCCCTTCTTCTGCGTCTGTGCTGTTTGCCATTGACGTTGCATTGGGGAAGAATCAGGAATGGGGCTTGAGGTTCGGGGCCGCTGGGGGATTGACTCCGTACAGTCCGAAAATCAGCCCGTTCCTCCAGCTCAGCTACTTGGGGAGCCTGAAGCCAAAGCGCGAAAAGGCGCCTGCGTCGGTGCTGAAAGATTAGGAGGATGCCGTGAAACCGATATTGGAAATCCTTGTTCTCCTGGCTGCGCCTCTCTCAACCATGGCGCAGAGCACCCCGCCTCGCACACCGGGACGGGTCGCTGCATCTCCGAATAATCCTTCGATCTTGCGCCCGCGGGGCGGCACAGGTGGCTCAGTGCATGCCCTTGATGCATCCACGGCCCTGAGCGCCGATGAGCAGAAGCAGTATCAGCTTGCCAAGCAGGCCATCCCCGACCTTACGGTTTACGACTTCTTCCGGATTGAGAATCTCTCCAAGGCTCTCAAAGACCGCAAGATTGAGATAGATCCTCCCACCCTGGCGCAAAAGATTGCCGGCACGAAAAATCACGTTGTCGCAGCACTGGAGAAACTAGGGGTCGAAAAAAAAGAAGCGAAGAAGATTAACACCGAGGCAAAGAAAGAAGCCGACACAAGAGTCACCCAAAACTTTTAACTGAGCTTTGGCACGCACCTTCAGCGGTGCCTGCCTGCGGTAGGCAGCCCCTACAAAATTCTAAATTGGAGGGCGAAGACCTGGGCGCGTGTTGCCCAAATCGTTTTTTAAGCCTTTCGTGCCACCTCTCGAAGGCGTCGGCAAACGCCCCGGGTTCGCTCCTTCTGTTGCATGGTTCTCTTCTGATTTAATCCACCGTTTCAATTTCTGAACCATGACTCCGTACGTCGTTGGCTCCGCGTAAACCTCAACCGTAATAGACATCCCGTCCCACATACCCGCCCCGAAGCTGGAATCCAGCCGTTGCAGCCCACGGATCGCAGCTTCAAACAGTGATTCTGCCTCAACTCTTACAGTATGCTCGATCCCAGAGGTATCCACGTACTTCACGACGCAGTTCCGCTTGAGCATGGGAAAACTCCGAATGTAGATTACTTACAGGGAGGGACTGAGTGTCGAGGACGTTCGGAGGCGGGGGGTAACTTCTCCTCGGAATCCTCTCCCTGGGCGCAGGAGGGTAAACCTAAAGAAGCTACCCCCTGTCACGCTAACTCCAAGGACAATAATTGGGGCCTGTACCCTAATCTCTCAATCCGGTGAATACCTGAATTTGAGCTCGGGTGAATTCGCAGGCGGGCCTCTTAACAAATTACCCTCATGGCTAAGAAGCTGCTTTCAATTGCTCAATTAACGTGTCGAATCGTTGCAACTGCCCGTCAATCGCAAGCTGCACTTCTTCCTCATTCCTTTTTCGGTGACGAGCAAGAACTTCGTTGTACCTCGGACCAATCTCGTTTAAGGCGTCTCTGACGGCGGCTATTTCCACCATGATGGAATTCAGCTTCGCATCGTGCGCTCTCAACATTTCCAGGGAAGAGATCAAGAAAAAACGCAACTGCCTTTCGCTGAGCATGTGAGGGCCTCCATTGGGCAAGTTACAGTCATGAAGCCTGAGAAACTGTAACCAAGAGAAATACACAGGGAAATGCAGCCTACAACGCGCGGCACATTTTTTGCAATCGCGAATAAGAAGATTTGTGACTAGCGAGATTGACTTGTTAACCTCAAATCACTACATTCATTGGACTAGGTACCCTACCTAGCCCTGTAGATTGACTTCCCGGCACCATCGGCGAAGGGGTTGCCAGCCACCTCCTCGCAACTTTCTTTTACACATGCATTAGGAGGTGTGAAATGTTCGAATCTGAGCTCTACCGCAAACTATCGCTTATGGCCGCGGCTCTCAGCTTCTTGACTGCGGCGGCCTGCTCAAACCAACCTGCCAAGGAAGCCGACCAGCGATCCACGCAAGCTCCTGGCCAAGCTACTAGCAGTGCCGCCCCCAGCGCCGCGACGGTAAGCCCTACTGGTAACCCTGCGACCAACCCCGCCGATGCGACGCAACCACTTCACCTCGTCACCCTGCCCAAAGGCACAAAGATCACCGCGTCCGTCGGCCAAACCTTAGCGAGCGACAAGAATCACTGGGGCGATTCTTTCGCCGCCAGCCTAGCACGGCCCGTCAAAGTGGACGGAAAGACCGTGCTTCCTCGAGGTACAGAGGTCACTGGCCGCATCCTCGAGGTAAAGAGTCACGAATTGAAAGTGGTTCTCGCGTCTGTCGTCGTCGATGGGGTCTACTGCGACTTGACGACTAACTCGCGCCGCCCTTCCGACAAGGACAAACCCAAGCACAGCAATCGAAAGCAGAACAAAGACAATTCCACTCTCTCCGCTAGGACGCGGCTAACGTTCAAGCTCTCCAAACCAGCGACCATCCCGGCAAAAGCCTAACGCGAAGATCGGAAGTTTCTCCAGAGGGACTCCCTCTGGAGAAACGCCTCCGCCGCTGTTATCAGACGGAATCGCCGCTATCGGCCTCGACGAGCACATCCGGCGAAAGGAGGATGCAAATGGGAAAACGCACAATCGAAGAAATGCTGCTTCTAGACCACCAGGATCGTGCTCTCAGCAGCAAATTGACCCAGATGTTCATTCCATTGCTGCAAGCTGCTCTAGGCAAGCAACTCTGGGAAATAACCACCAATCGCCAGGAGATGTCGCCATATCTGAGAGAACTTTTGGAGGCTCTGCGAGAGGTGGAGTTGGCTCGACACGCGCTTTGGGAAAAGGAAGCGAAAGCGCAAGAGGCCCTGATGAGGCTGATGAGAGGTAAGAACATCGAAGTGCCACTCTGCGATCATCCAAAAGAAAAACATCCGCCATTGCGCTGAAGACGACGTTTACAGATTCTCCTGGATGAAGCGGGGACTCAGGTGGACGTCCACTTGTACCAGCGGCGAATCGCCAATCGCCTTGAAGCTGTGGATCTCCCCAGCCTTGATGACAAAGATGTCCCCAGCGCCGCCTTCGAAGGTTTTGTCGTTGACCGTCCACACTCCCCGGCCTTCCCGGATGAACTGAATCTCATCGTAAGGATGCCGGTGGGGACCGGGGCCGGAACCGGGCTTCCCCCCAGGACCTGGCTTACCATAGAAGAGGAACACGGAAACGCCGGTGTCGCCCTGCTCCGCTCCGCGAAACTCGTAGGAACTCCCAACAAAAGGCAGGTCCTCCTGGCGTACGTGA
>DATEGO010000014.1:0-4053 GCA_035280065.1 Candidatus Acidiferrum sp. | reverse complement strand
TGGCTTGCCGTTCAGAGTGAGAAATAAACCCTTTCTGAATGCTTCTGCTTGGTTCGACAGATAGGATCGGACGCGCGGGTCATCCGCCTGTGCAACCAAGTCGTTCTGCTGGAATTCTTGAAATGTAGGGATTTCGGCCATATCGATCAAATAGTGCAATTCAATAAAACCTTGTCCTACATGGATGCCCGCATAGTGGCTGATGCTGAAATTGCCCATGGGATGGGCGAACAAGCCCGCCGGGCAAGCCAAAATTCCTGCGACCATGAGCGCATTCCAGAATTTCCAGAAGCGGGTGCGGGCGGGCACACACCGATGGTCTTGGCTACAGGTCATCACCACTCTCCTCAGGAATTCCGAACGGCATGGGACTGGAGTTGAGTTGCGTGAGGGCACGATGAGCAACTGCGGCATAACGAATGTGAAAGTGCGGGTTGATCGCGAGGGCCAGCTTCAGAAATGCCCGCGCCTTGTCGTAATCACCGGCGCGGTAGAAGATCATCCCGGCGTGGAAGAAAAAAATCGGATCTTTTGTGCCCTGCGCCAATGCGTGCGAAACGGCCTCCACGGCCTCGGTCGTGTCCCCGTTCTTGAACCGGGCCCAAGCCAGCACATCCCAGGTATAGACATCCTGGCGCTGTTGCAACTCACTTTGCGCAAGTTCGAGAGCTTCGCGCAGATGTACGTTGTGTTCCGCGTAAAACGAAGCCAGTTCCCGGCGGAACAACTGCTGATTCAGGGCGTTGAGTTTGGCGATGAGATCGACAAGGTCGTACTGCTTCTTGGCCTCCTCTGTTTGCCCCATCTCGGTGTAGATATCGCCGAGGGCGGCGGCATACACGGGCAGGGGGATAATGGTAAGGGCCTTCCGGTAGAGTTCGGCAGCTTCGGAATAACGGCCCTGGGCGGCGCGTAACTGGCCCAGCCAAGCGAGCGCGCGGTGGTAACCCGGATAGGTTTCGAGCGCTTGCTGATAGGAAGCCTCTGCCCGGGCAAAATCGCCCATGCCGTAATACAGCTCACCGAGAGAGAACTGACTCCAGGCGATATTTTCCTTGGGCAAATGAGCGTCCATTGCTCTCGCGATAGCAGCCCGCATATGTTCGACGGCTTCCTGTGGCCTCCCCGCGATGAAACAACGACTGGCCTGACGAGTTTCCGACAGATATGCGAGTCCAGGCCTTGGCGGCAACGAGTCCGCGGGGAGAAGCATTTTCGAGTAGGAGGAAGCGGCCGCATCGTACCTGCCGGTTTCCAATTCAGAGTCTCCCAGGGTTGCGTATGTCGAGAGGAGTTGCGGATCGAGAGCGAGCGCCTTGTTGGCCAACGCAAGCGATTCTTCGAAACGATGCACTGAAAGATAGAGCGCGGCGAGATGCGCTATGGTGCCGGCCGCCTCGGGTTTTTCTTTATCCAGCAACTCCAACGCCTGCTTGTAGCCTTTTTCGGATAGCTCGTAATAGACTGGATCGCCCGTCTCTCGTGCTTTTTGCAAATACGCGGAACCCAGGTGGTCGTAGTTCGCGTACTCCTCCGGATCACCGACAACGCGCAGTTTGTAAAAGTCGATGAGGCGGTCGCTTTCTCTCTTCTGAGCAAGAGCGGTCCCACAACTGAGAATTCCAACAACCAGTGCGAGTATCAGCTTGTTTCTCATTTCGTCTACGTGCCTTCCGCGAAGTTCCGGGAACCGCTCCCGGCGCAAAAACTGAACGAAGCAGGCTTACTCGTCTTTCGAAGTAAGCCCGCTTCGAATAAGAGTTAGCTATTGCTGCGCAGGGAATCCGACGGTTCCTGGTTCGCCCGGCAGCGGGTGGGGCGTCGCGAGGAAAGGAAAGACAGAAAGCAGCGGCCTGTCATTTCCGCTGGTAGTCAAGTCGGGTATGTTCGCGTCCGGTTTGATGAAGTCAGTTCCCTGGAGCACCACAAAGACGCGGCGGTCTGCTGCGCCCAAATTGTTCAAGGGAAAATTGAACGCGCCTACGCGCCCAGAACCCGCGAAGTCGATGTCGGAAAGTTGCCTTGCCACGCGTGTCAGGATGTCGATCACCGCGTCTCCCGGACGGCGCCCGTTCTGCAAGCCGAACTGTCCGACGGCTAAGTCATTGGGCGCAAGGTTGAGGTCGATTCGCAGCACGTCGGGAAGCAACGCTTTGCGGAGGAAGTTGGGATCGGTGTTTTGGAAATCCCTGGGAAGAAGGTTGGGAGCCCCACCAGGCAGGGCGAAGAGTCCCAGAGCGTTGAGCAGGTCGAACCGAGCAGCGATGGTATTGCCGCTGGGGTCGTTGGAAGTAAGTGCGTTGATAACGAGCGAGGACCAGTTCGTCGCGTCATTTTCCGGGATAGAAGCGTTGAACGCCTCTCGCAGGTTTGCCGGAACGAATACCGTCTTGAACGCCTGCTGTCCCATGCGCTGGAACTGCATGAAGACGCGATCGTCGTTATCCCCTTGCGCGCCGTCTTCAGGGATCGCCGCACCCACGGTGGACCAGACATTGAGGCGCGACGTCTGCCCTTCGACCAAGCCCTTGGGGAATTCAATCGCGATGGACGACAAATCGAATCCACCGAAAGCGTCGACGCCGCTAGTGCCGTCTGCGCGGACGGAACGCCCCCGCAAATGGCCAAGCGGTGTGTTGGGCAGGTCGCGGAACACTTCCTGCTTACCGGAAAGAATGCGAGCAAACTGGCCGAAATCGAAGACGAAGGGGTCATCGCGCAAGCCGGTAAAAACCCGCATTCCGTCGTTGCCCGTGAGGATTCCACCGGTGCAACCGGAGACCGTTGGCCGTAAGGTTGCCAGGACATTGCGCGCGCCCGTGGTTAGGGGAGCGGTAGGGCCAAATACCAGAACGCGCTGGCCGGACGTGCAGGTGGTATCGTTTTTGAAGAGCATCTGGACGACAGCGTTTTCATGAGCAGTGCCGTCATTGGCGATCTTGAACTGGTAGAGAAAATTGGTAGAAAAGCGATAGCCCGCCTGTTCCGCGGGAACCGCAAAGGGGTTAACGTTCATGATCAGGACCAGTTGCGTGGCATCGTTCGGATCGAGAAAAGCGAAGAAATCGGTAATATCGCCCTCGGGCGCACCGTCCGCTGTCGGGGAATCCCGATGGTCCGCGGCCCGAGCAGCTGGAGATGCCACTATAAAGAGCAGTGGCAACGCCAGGACCGACAAAACAAACTTACGTAAAAACAACATTCCTGTCCTCCTATGGAAATTGGGCAGAATGCGCGCGCCACATGCCTGCCAGACCCATAATCTGGTGTCTGCCTTGCTATACGTTGACCCGCTGGGTTTCGGATGTGCCGGGTGCAAAAATTTGTTGCCGGGTGGCGTGCTAATTCGCGCAGCGCTCATCCAAACCGGGGCTTATGTCGTAAGGTAGGGAAGGAGTGCCAGAGCAGCGTCTTTGCCAGTCGCACAAAATTCGTCAAATGGAAATGATTTATTGAAATTGATTATCCGGTATGTGTGCCATGTGTAATGGCAACGGGAGGGTGACGCGGGGTTCTTGGCTGAGACTGGTTCTCCTCGTGCTTTCGATGGCGTACCCGGCCTTGAGTGCAGTGCCCACGGGCAATCCACCTCCTGCCGATCTATCGGGTACCGTCGAAGATCCGCTCGGAGCGGTGGTTGTCAACGCCACCGTCGCGCTACTGCCTTCGAATGGGGCGTCCGTTCTGGTGACCATGACGAACCAGTCGGGCCATTTCGAGTTTCATGAAGTTTTGCCAGGACGGTACCGGTTGACAGCGGAGGCGGCGGGCTTCGCCGAGGTTTCAATCGAGATCAATGTCTTCGCTGGACAGTCAAATCGAATGGATCTGCAGTTCGCTCAGCTGGCGGCGCAGAAACAATAGGTAACTGTGATTGCATCAGAGCCGGCGGCCCTAACGCCTGATCCTGCGGAACGAACGCTGATTCGCGATGAGCTTCTGGAAGCAAATCCGGGACGTCCCGGAGCCCCCATTTCTATTCCCGGTCTGCCCATCGAAACAGCCTCCGGTGGCATCAAGGCGCCGCAGTACTTCGCTCCCGGCGTGGCCGGG
>DATEGO010000013.1:0-2451 GCA_035280065.1 Candidatus Acidiferrum sp. | reverse complement strand
TCGATCCTAAGCTCATTCGCGAGCGGCTGGACAAGGGCGTCGCGCGAGCGCTGCCGTTCCGTTTCGTGACGGCGGCGCGCTACGCACCGAAATTCGAGGACGCTCTCGAACAGGCCATGCTCAAGGGCATCGCCGGACTCGTCGTAGACGTGTCCGGCTCGATGAACTACAAGCTTTCGAAGAAGGGTGAAACCACACGCATGGACGCGGCCGCGGGACTTGCCATCCTGCTCCGCGAGAAGGCTGAGGATTTCGCGATCGCGACCTTCTCCGACACGCGTGCGTCGAACTTCCCCCGAGGCGCGGCTTCGCCCTGCGGGACGCCATCGTGGGCTCGCAGGCGCACTCGGGGACGTACCTCAAGCGCGCTCTGACACAGCTCCACGATAAACCGGAGTGGAAGGGGCTCGATCGCCTGATCGTCATTACTGACGAGCAGTCGCACGACGGCATCCTTCCCGCGTGGACGCCTCGCGCCTACGTGGTGAACGTGGCTCCGTACCAGCACGGTGTCAGCTACGGCAATGGATGGACGCACATCGACGGCTGGTCCGAGCGTATCGTGGATTACATTGCTGCCGCGGAAGCCGAAGCTGCGGCATAACAAGCATAAGCAAAGCCCTTATTTTGAGGGCGTAACAAAGGGCGCGGCGGTTTCCGTTGCGCCTTTTTCTATTTAAGGTCGTGAATTCCTCAGGCGGGCGACGACATCGAGCTGAGGAATTCCGCGTTCGACTTGCTCTTGGTTAAACGGCTGAGCAGGAGTTCCATCGCTTCGACCGTCGAAAGCGGGCTCAGCACTTTACGCAACACCCACACGCGGCTAAGCTCTTCTGGTGGAAGCAGCAGTTCGTCCTTGCGCGTGCCGGAGCGCTGAATGTCGATCGCGGGGAACACGCGCTTATCCGCCAGGCGCCGGTCGAGATAAATTTCCATGTTGCCGGTGCCCTTGAACTCTTCGAAAATCACATCGTCCATGCGGCTACCGGTATCAATCAACGCGGTTGCGACGATGGTGAGCGAGCCGCCTTCTTCGACGTTGCGGGCAGCGGCAAAGAACCGCCGCGGCCGCTGCAGCGCATTGGCGTCAATACCGCCGGAAAGAACTTTCCCCGATGGCGGTGTCACTGCGTTGTAAGCGCGCGCCAGTCGCGTGATGGAATCGAGCAGCACGACGACGTCGCGCTTGTGCTCCACCAGGCGCTTCGCTTTCTCCAAGACCATTTCCGCCACTTGAATGTGTCGCTGCGGAGGCTCGTCAAACGTCGAGCTAATGACCTCGCCTTTCACCGTGCGCTGCATGTCCGTGACTTCTTCCGGGCGTTCATCAATCAGCAGCACAATCAATGCAACTTCCGGATGATTCGCGGCAATGGCGTTGGCAATCGCCTGAAGCATCATAGTTTTTCCGGTGCGCGGAGGCGCGTTAATCAAGCCGCGCTGCCCTTTGCCGACAGGACAAAGCAAATCCAGCACGCGCCCTGTCATGTTTTCCTTCACCGTTTCCATCTTCAAACGGCCCTGCGGATAAAGTGGCGTCAGGTTATCGAAGAAAATCTTGTTCCGCGCGACTTCGGGGTCTTCAAAATTGACCGCTTCCACTTTAATCAGCGCGAAGTAACGTTCGCCGTCCTTGGGTGGCCGGACTTGACCGGAGACCGTGTCGCCGGTGCGTAGGTCGAACTTGCGGATTTGCGACGGAGAAACGTAGATGTCGTCCGGGCCGGGGAGGTAGTTGTATTCCGGCGCGCGGAGGAATCCGAACCCATCGGGGAGGCATTCCAAAACGCCTTCGGAAAAGATCAAACCGTTCTTTTCGGTCTGCGCGCGCAGAATCTGGAAGATCAGTTCCTGCTTGCGCATCCCGCTCGCACCAGGAATGTTCAATTCCTTGGCAATCTTGGCGAGGTCGGTGATGTTCTTTTCCTTTAGCTCGGCAAGGCTGATGCTCATTTCTTTGTTTCCTTCAACGTGTGTTTCTTTTGGCATAGTTTCCTAATGTGATTGTGAATTAGACCCTGAGAATCCGGAATGTGCTTGAGGTGATTCACCAAACTGCCGGTTGCACGCATCCCGAGTTCGGACTTGGGACGCGAAACCAGCCGAGAGTAGGTAGACCGGACTTTCCCCCAACGCGCAGAAGCTTCCAGGCCACTTCGAAGCTCACACTCCCGCCTCCCGCGCCAGTTTTTCGCGGGCAAGAATCGAGAGGATGGGCCTTTCCCGGAATATCTTTGCTTAGTTGGTCAAACTCTTGTCTTTCTCGGCGCCGGTGGCGAATGGTTCCGCGACGGGCGCTACCGCGGCATGCTCAAGCGGCACGACGGGCCGCTCCAGCGCAATCTGCAGCACTTCATCCATGGTCTCGACAAAATGGATCGTGAGACTGGAGAGAATCTCTTGCGGGATGTCCGCTAGGTCCTTCTCATTGTCCTTCGGAAGCACTACCGT
>DATEGO010000012.1:0-31846 GCA_035280065.1 Candidatus Acidiferrum sp. | reverse complement strand
ATGAATTTCAGTGTTCCCATGATCGCCCTTGATCATAGCGCGTTTCGAACCACACAGATGAGGGAGCCACAAGAAACGCGCGAATCAATCTGCTCCTTCCTTTCTTTCGCTCTCAGCGCACTTTCGCAATTTCTCGACGTTTCGTACGCATCGTATTCGTTACGGGTTTCTTTTCCTGCTCAATCCTTGCCTCTGTTTGTGGGATTTTTGCACAGGTGTGCACAGGATTCCACAATTGAACTTTCAAATTTCGCTTGCCAAGAAAAAGCTGTCGGGCGTACGCTCAGGCCCAGATTGAGCCGGGAAGCCTCAAAAACTTAGCGGCACAATTGAAAGAGGGCGCAACGGTCGCAAGGCCGCTGCGCCTTCAATGTTTTTGACCTTGTCTTGCCGCCGTTCTCTCAACCACATTGACTTTGAGGATTTCAGCTCTTGCTGAGGGTTCGAGTAATGACACCATCACCTATTCATAGCGGAGGGCGATGACAGGGTCGACGCGCGTGGCCCGGCTGGCAGGGATGAGGCAGGCGGCCATGGCTACGATAATGAGAAGAGCCGCTGTAGCGAGGAAGCTCGGCGCATCAAACGCACCAATACCGAACAGCAGGCTGTTCATACTGCGACTGAGAGCCGTGGCGATGCCTAAGCCAAAGACCACACCAACGCAAACCATGGCCAATCCGCCAGCGAGAATGAGACGCAGAACATCGCGCGACTGGGCACCGAGGCTCATGCGAATACCGATCTCCTGCGTGCGCTGGCTCACGGAATAGGACATGACGCCATAGGTGCCGATGGTGGCAAGAACGAGAGCGAGGAACCCAAAGGCGCCGAGCAGTTCCGCGCCAATGCGGGGTGCGGTCAGCGATTGGACTAAAACCTGGCCGACGGTTTGGACGCGAACCAGGGGAACATTCGGGATGAGAGATTGCACCATGGAGCGCACGGCGCCGAGCACTTTTTCCGCGTCGCTGTTTGTTCGGACGTAAACAGTCGCAGACGCGGTGTAATGCTGCTTGAGCGGCATGTACACGATGACCTGCGGCGGCTCGCCAAGCGTCGCATATTTAGCGGTGTTGACTTCGCCGACGACGGTGACGTCCCAGGGCTCGCCGAGGAAGTGGAGGTGCTTGCCGAGCGGATCCTGGCCTGGCCACGCGCTTTCAGTGAGAGCTCGATTGACGACCGCGACCATGGTGGAGTTCGCGTCATCGTGCTCATCGAAGCTGCGTCCACGCACCAAATTGATCCCTGCCGTGGAGAAAAAGCCTGGAGCAACGGCGACGATTGGCGTGAGCTTGCCGTTGCGAGGGTCGGTGAAATCCGTGTTCTCTGTGAAAGTCGTGCGCTGAAGGCCACCGCTGAAGGGAGCGCTATCGGCGATACTGGCGTCCGCAACAACGGGAAGAGTCTTGAGGCGCTGGACCACGTCGCGGTAGAAGGCTTCTGCTTGCGGCTGGGCATATTTTTCAGCGCCGAGGTTCACGAACATAACGAGTTCATGCTGAACCTCGAAGCCGGGATCAATCTGCTGAGCATTCCGCAAGCTGTGAATGAAGAGGCCGGCGCCCGCGAGAGCGACGAGCGACAAGGCAACTTGCACCATGACCAAAATACCGCGGAGACCATACCAGCGCGCGCTGCCCGTCGGGCCGCCGGTGCGGTCCTTGAGTGAAGCGGTGCGATCAGTTCTCGATGCCTGGAGCGCGGGAACCAATCCGAAGAGGATCGTGGCAACCAGGGCAAGGAGAAGAGTGTACAAAAGTACCCGTCCGTCGAGGCTGAGATTAAGGCGGCGCGCAATGCCCGGGGGCAGGAGCGACGCTAGGGCTGTTTTGCCCCAGTAGCCGACAAGAATGCCCAACGCGCCCGCAAGAATCGCCAGGAGCAGGCTCTCCGTGAGCAACTGCCGGATAAGGCGGAGTCGTCCGGCGCCCATGGCGAGCCGTACAGCAATTTCGCGCTGGCGCTGTGTGGCGCGAGCAAGGAGGAGATTGGCCACATTGGCGCAGGCAATCAACAGAACGAGAGTCACAACCAACATCATCAAGGACCCAGCTCGGGCGAAAACGGAATGCAACTGAGGGGGAATGGCAGTTTCGTTGATGGGGACGAGCGTTTCGTTGCGGCCGCCATTGTCCTTGGGGTATTCCCTTTCGAGTTCCAGGCCGAGAGCGTGAACGGCGATCTGAGCCTGTTTCAGAGTGACGCCGGGTTTGAGGCGCGCAACCATGGCAACCATACGAAAGCCGCGCTGGTACATGAACTGCTTGGTTTCATCATCGAGCATGAGGTCGCGCATCGAGACAGGAATCCACAGATCGGGACTTCCCAGCGAACCGATATTGCGAAATTCCCGGGGCGCCACGCCGACGACCGCAAACTCTTCCTGATTCAACTGAATGCTGCGACCAAGAATGTTCGGGTCGGCGCCGAACTGAGTATTCCAAAGCGCAAAGCTGAGAATCGCCACGGGACGCGCGGAGGCGTCCTCTTCCGCCGTAAAGCCGCGACCAAGAAACGGCTGCACACCCAGCACGTCAAAGAAATTTCCGTTCACTAATTCACCAAAGACCTGCTGCTCTTTCCCAGAAACGACTAGTTTGAGGCCGGTGGGAATAGCAATCGAAGATCCGGAAAAGACATCAGTTTTCTCGCGATAATCGACGGCGTTGAGATAGGGCGTGGGCAGATATTCCTGGGGCGGGCCTTTGCGGCTTGTGGCGTTCGAATAGAGACTGACCACGCGCGCTGGATCTTTGACTGGAACGGACTCGAGGAAGAAAGCCTTGGCGAGCGTAAAGATTGTAGTGTTAGCGCCAATCCCGAGTGTGAGGGACAACACCGCCACGGCGGTGAAAGCTGGCGCTTTGATCAGCAACCGCAGCCCGTATTTTATGTCCTCGATGAGGGTCGGCATGCGATTTGGACGATAGGACTTCCAGGAACCAAGTGCAAGGAAAAAGCTGTTATGCATTCATCTTGCGCGGAGCCCACAAAGTCGAGTACCAGGCGGAACTTTCTGGTTGGGGTTCATGTGCCGCATGCCGGTCATGTGGCACGACTTTGTCATCCGGCCATTCCACTTTTTTGGACAAAACCCGGTCCTGGATTTGCCTAAAGAGCCTTGAGCCGTAAAGAGCCGCGACTCGCAAAGGCGGCGCCAACCTTGAGGCCACTCCTGGCGTAAGATACGTAAATGAACATGAGGCAATTTTTTCAGGGTAAGGCCGTGCTGATTACGGGCGCTTCGTCGGGGATTGGCGAGGAGCTGGCGTGGCAGTTGGGGCAGGCAGGGGCGCAATTGACGTTGGCGGCTCGGCGTCGGGAACTGCTGGAGAAACTGGCGCAGAGAATTGTGGCCGCGGGGAAGCCGGCGCCTTTGGTCGTGCAGTGCGACGTCACGCAAGACGGCAGTTTGCAAAAGGCGGTCGAGGAATCCAAGCGGTATTGGGAAAAGCTGGACGTGGCGATTGCCAACGCGGGATTTGGGGTGGTTGGCCCGCTGAAAAAACTCACGGTGGAGGATTACCGGCGGCAGTTTGAGACGAATGTGTTTGGCGTGCTGCGAACGATTTATGCGGTGATTCCGGAAATTGAAAAAAACAGGGGTAATATCGCCATCATCGGGAGCGTTTCGGGATGGGCGGCGACGCCGGGAGCTTCGCCTTATAACATGAGCAAGTTTGCGGTGCGGGCGCTGGCGAATGCGATTACGCCGGAGCTGCGGCTTTCTGGAGTGAGAGTGACGCTGATTAGCCCCGGCTTTGTGGCCAGCGACATCCGGCGCGTGGACAATCAAGGGGAATTCCACGAACACGCTAAGGAACCAATGCCGGCCTGGTTGGTGATGCCGACGGACAAAGCGGTGCGGCAGATTTTGCGGGCCATTGCGAAAGGGAAGCGAGAGGCGATTATTACCGGGCACGGCAAGGCTCTCGTTTTTCTTGAGCGGTTCATGCCGTGGGTGATTCGTGCGTTTAGCAGGAAAATCGCCGCGGGGCGGGGTGGGTATCGGTCGGAGCCGAAGAGTACCTAAACGGAGATCAGCGATCAGAAAAGAACATTGGGCGAAAAGCTCAGGCTGACGAAGAAACCAAAAAGTAAAACTTACTTTTTGGGGGGCTTGGGTTTGTCGGAGTCGCCAGGTTCTTCGTCGGGCGGGCCTTCGGGGAGTTCAACATGCCAGATGTCTTTTTCGTTTTGCAGGCCGAACACGCCAACTTGATTGGCTTCCGTTGTGCCGATGTGGCCAATCCACACCACGCGAAATTTCTTTTTGCGCCATAGGCGGTGCACTTCGATGGTTTGCCCGGGAGTGGTGAGGAAGCCAATCCCGTCGAGGCGCGCGCCGTCGTGGCTGAGGTCGATGGTGTAACTGCTCTGCTTGAACTTATTTCCTCTGGCATCGGTACCTTTGACTGTCACCCGCATCATCTTGGGGACGCGTTGTTGCTTGCGGGAGCGCCTCCAGAAATCGGGAATGGGGTACTTGAAAGCCAGGCCGACTTTGGTCTCGCGATCGGTGTATTGATCGAGATAAACGACGCGGACTTCCTGCTCGAGGCCGCTGCCGCGCTGCACTAAGAATACGGAATCACCCAAGGCCAGCTTAGTTTTCAGCAGGACCAGCGCGCCGCTGGCGTTGACGGTTTGCGTTTCCGTTTCTTCGTGAAAGGCGCCGCGCTCTTTGGTGAAGCCATAGATCACCACGGGAATGCGGAGAGAGAGGCGTTCGCTGGCGCGGGGGATTTTTTTTGTAGTTTCGGTCGAGACGGGATTGCCAAAAGTAAAGGCGGACTTCTGCGCGGAAGGCGGGGGCTCATCGAGAGGCGCGACGCTGATCACTTCCTTGGGTGTGCCGCTCTGTGCGCCATGCTCGCGGCACTTGAATTCCCAGGTTTGTTTTTGAATTTGCTCGTAGGTCTCCGGGCGATCTGCGAGTGTGACCCAAGAGTCGGCTTCGCAGAGAGGGCAGCGCAACCGAATGGCAAAATTTCCAGGCATCCGTTCTTTTCCCGCGATTTCAGGATACCGTGAAGCCGGCGGGCGCATTGGAATTGGCAAGCGGCATTCCGTCGAAAGGTAAATGGCAACACGGGAAGACTGGTCGAGCCAGGAAGGGCGTTGGAGGGCTGCTAGCTAAGGTTTCCAGACGAATGAGAAAGCAGAAAAGCGAGTAGGGCGGAGGACATCGAATTGAACGCGAACCGGCATGTTTGGTTGGCGGAAAGCGAGTTCCGCTTGAGCCTCGCTGCCGGGAGGGAGATCGGCTAGCGCTACTTCTTGTTGCTCGAGAGGAATGCCAGATTGATTGTAAGAAACGCTGCGCAGGCGATAGCCACGAAGCGTGTAAGCCGGAAGGTCGTTGCGGGTCTTCACCGAGACACGAAAGGAATTCATGTGGTTTTCGACGGAGAGAGAGGCGATGGGGCTGGATTCTTCGCGGAGTGCGTCAAAAGAAGGTTTTCTTGCGCTGAAAACATCCACGACGCCGTGAATGTTTTGCAGAAGCGCGCCCACGCCGCTGAAACCGACTTGGGAGCGATAGTCGTTGTAGCAAAAGAAAATGGCCCCGGCGGCGTAGTCCTTTGCGCGAAACACGGCGTCGTGCGTGCGAAGAATCTCAATGCGGCGAGAGTCGTCCTCGGGGCGTTCGGGCACGCAGGCGCAGTAACCGTACTCGGAGATGACGATGGGCTTGCCGGGAAAAGCGGCGTGTACGGCGTCGAGGTACTTGCCAATGGTTTCGAGGTTGCCCGGGGACCAGGTGCCAACGTATTCGTTCATCTCGATGAGGTCCATCAGCCCAGCGACGTCATTTTCGGGAGTTTTTTCAAGAGAGTTTGAAGCGTAAGAGCAGAGACGATGCGGATCGAGCTTCTTTACCTCCGCGAGCATGCGTTTGGCGAATTGATAAGCGGCGGGGAGTTGGCCGCCGACTTCGTTGCACAGTCCCCAGACGACAAGGGAAGGATGATTGCGGTCGCGCGCAATCATTTCGCGCATTTGCTCGATGCCGTTTTCGAGGATGTCGGGATCAGGTTCCGCGTCCATGCCTTTGAAGGATTCCCAGCCCCAGGCGGGGATTTCGCTTTGGATGAGAATGCCGTGACGATCGCAATAGTCGAGGACGCGGCTGTCCTGCGGCCAATGGACGCGGGTGAAGACGCAATTCAAATGTTTCAAGTCGTCGTGATCATGAACGATCCAGCTTTCCGGTTCGGCCATGCCAAATTCTGGATTGCTGCCGCCCATGCGCTCGGCACCCATCAGCCGCACGCGCTCGCTGTTGAGGCAGAGAGCCCCATCTTTGACGTCCAAGCGGCGGACGCCAAACGTTGTCGTGAACAAGTGGGCTTCCTGGGCGCCCGTTAGAAAGAATTCGAGACGATAGAGATGAGGCTGATCGAAGTGCCAGAGTTTGGGATTGGTCAGAGTTACGGAAATGTTCAGAGAATGGGCCGAGCGACGCTGGATGGAAAAGATGCTGGCGTTGGAATTGACGAGGACTTCGAGACCGGTGTCTTCCTCGACGACACGAAACGAGGCGCTTCCGCGCCAGGATTTGGAGCTGACGTTCCTGAAATGCGCAACGATTGAGAGCTGGGCCCTCGCGTTGTGGGAATCGGGAAGAGCGTCGACGTCAACGCGCTCGACAAATACCTCGGGTGTGATGAGGAGTTGCACGGGGCGAAAAATGCCCCCGTCGTGAGGGAAGTCGCTGGAGCGTCCTCGCGGGAGCATGTGAGGGTTGAAGGAATTGTCCACACGGACGACGAGCGAATTTTGCGCGCCCGCATGAACGAAATGCGAAATGTCGAAAGCAAAGGCAGTATAGCCTTTGCGCAAGTGTTCGCCGGCCAGCTGGCCGTTGACCCAGACCGTGGCGGTGTGGAAGACGGCCGCGAACTCAATTCGAACGGCGGAGCCCGCCCAGCGTTCGGGAACATCGAAATTGCGCTGGTACCAGGCGACGCCGCGATACTCGGTGAACGGAGATTGAACCTGCCAGGTGTGCGGAACTGTGACTGTGAGCCAATCCTTTGGGACGGGACTGGCAGCGAACCAATTGTTCTTGAAGCCCGCATCTTCGGGGTCCGTATGGAAAAGCCATTGGCCGTCCAGGCTGGCCGACTCGGTTGGCCGCGGCATGGCAGGTTTGTTGGCTGCAAGGGCTTCGGCGGACGCTCCGGTTACGCCTGCAGCCAAAGTTGCGGCGCTGATGAGGAATTTGCGGCGAGAGCTCAATTGGCGTTACCGTGCGCCTTCGTGGAAGCACGGGCAGTTTACGAAATTCTGCCACGGCATTTCAAATTGAAATCCACTTCAGGACAGGGCTAAAGCAACCCGCGCTGCGCCCAAGCTGTAACTTTTGACGGAACAGCGACTCGTATGCAGCGTATGCGGAGAGCGCCGAGCACGCTCCCCGAAATCAAGGCACAGGAGAGATTCGAATGGTTAACGGGATCAAGAGGGGCTTGGTGTTTGCTGCTATGGCGGCGACGTTCGCGCTGCCGGCATCGACTCGCGGACAGGACACCATGAAGCACGACGACAAGATGATGCAAGATGACAAAATGATGCACGAGGGGATGACGAAGACGCTGTTCACCGGGAAATTTCACGGGAAGGTACACAAGACGGAAGGGCGCGCCACGGTTTATCAGAAAGCGGACGGGAAGTTGATGCTTCGCCTGAAGGATTTCAAGACCTCGAACGGGCCGGACGTGCACGTCGTGCTCGTGGCCGCTGATAGGGGCGACGCGAAGTCTTTGAACCGCGACACGGAGAGGATCGAACTGGGAAAACTGAAGGGGAATGAAGGCGATCAGAATTATGAAATTCCAGCAGGAACGGATCTGACGAAGTTTGACGCTGTCTCGATTTATTGCGAACGATTCAACGCCGTCTTTGGCCTGGCGCCTTTGGAGAAGTTCTAAGAAAGTCAAAGGAGAAAGAAGCGATCGGGAGGGAGACCTGTCTGTTGCTTAGGGAGAGAACAAATGAACACCGATGGAAAACCTTGGGTTTCGCACCGGAAGCTGATACTAAGTGTGATTGGTGCGCCAGTGCTGTTGGTCGCGTGGTGGGCATTTCGTCCAGAAAGACTTTTTGTCAACCAGAGAGTGAACGAAGGGGCGCCGTTTGCGGCAGATTCTGAGGCTCAGCCGATTTATACGGGAAAGCTGGAAGGGAAGGCGCACGCGACGAGGGGGCGAGCGACGATTTATGAATCCGGGGAGGGCAAGAGGTATTTGCGGCTCTCTGATTTCGCGACGTCGAATGGGCCGGACGTGCACGTTTTGCTGGCACACGCGGAGGACAAGGCGCTGGAGCAAGAGATTGTGAGAGGAAACCTGGACAGCCTGGAGCTGGGTTCGCTGAAAGGGAACCAGGGGGATCAGAATTACGACTTGCCGGTGACGGCAGACTTGCAGCAGTATCAGGCAGTGGTGATTTACTGCGAGAGATTTCACGCGGTCTTTGGCGTGGCGAAGCTGGAGAAGTTCTGAGTACGTAGGGAAAAAAGATCTAACACCTCGAACGACGATGCAGGCGGCGACAACAAAAGAGGCGGAACTGATCAGGCGGATTGTGTCCGGAGAAAAAGAATTGTTTCACGATTTGATCCGGCCCTATGAGCGCATGGCGTACTTGACCGTTTTTTCAATCGTGAAGAATGAAGCGGATGCGGAAGACGGGGCGCAGGAGGCGGTGATCAGCGCGTATCGGCATTTGAGTTCGTTTCGGGCCGAAGCAAAGTTCAGCACGTGGCTGACCACGATTGCCATCAACGAGGGAAGGAAAAGACTAAGGAAGGCCAAAAGCGCTGCAGAGAGTTCGATTGAGGAAGAGGTGGAAGACAAAGAGGGCGATTACACGCCAGCGCCTTTGACGGATTGGCGCGAGATTCCACTGGAGGCGTTGGAACGCAAAGAATTGCGCGAGGCACTGCGGCGAGCCGTCGCGAGCCTTCCGGATATTTACCGGCAGGTGTTCATTCTAAGGGATTTGGAAGAACTCAACATCGAGGAAACGGCCGAAGCGCTCGGGCTCAAGGCCGGCCTGGTAAAGGTGCGACTGCACCGCGCGCGAATCCTGCTCCAAAAACAATTAGTCCCTTTTCTGAAGAGTGCCGCACCCGCGCGGAAGAGGTTCTTTCGGAGGGCGCTATGAAGCTCGATTGCAAACACGTGTGGGAGCACATCTCCGAATATATTGACGCAAGCGTTGACGCGCAACTGCGCGCGGATATCGAGCGGCACCTGGAACACTGCGAGATTTGCTCGGCGATTCTGGATTCGACGAGGAACATATTGATTCTGACAGCGGATGACCGGACGTTTGAGTTGCCTGTGGGTTACAGCGAGCGGCTCCATGAGAGGCTAAAGAAAGAGATGGAGAAGTCTCCCGAGCGTTCCGATGGTGAATAGAAATGTGTGTTGGTGATTTTGCAGGTAGGTGAAGAGTATTCTCCTTGGACGTGCTTCTTCAGAAGCGAAACAAGCCTGCGCCATCGAAATGAGCCTTTATGGCCAGCGGTGGATGAAGGGGTGAGTGAGCCACTCAGCGGCGAGCAAAAGCAAGGTGAGGATGGAAAGCGCGATTTGGAAGCGTTCGGAATTGAGCTTCTCTTGCGACACAGGCTGCATGCGCCACTGGGCCGCGGGTTTGTTGCGCAAACGGCGTACCTTGGCAATGACATACAGATTGATGACCGCGCCGAGGAAGGCAAGGGCCATCATGGGGATGCGTATGGCATCTTGATGGAAGCCGCGGGCGGGGGCGTGGATGCCGGCCGCTGCGGCGAGAGCGCTCAGGCCAATGGCGACGCGAAGGCCGCTGATAGCGATGACGGCGGTGCAGGCGCTTTGAAGAATTGCAAAAACGAAGCTGGACCAGCTCGCGAACCTGATGTTGATCATGAACATCCGCGACCCACGAACGGGCGCACTGGGCTGGGGGATTTCTGCGGTGTTTTGGATTGGATCGGCCATATCTTTGTTAGACGATATTCGTCAGGAATTCGGTGCGCGTTTCAAATATATGGCGGCGAGGGGCGGAAGGGTGAGGACGAGGGAGTGGGGGTGGCCCTGCGCGGGCTGATCGGACGCTTGCTGGCCGCCGGCGTTGCCCACGTTCGAACCGCCATAGTGAGAGGCGTCTGTGTTGAGGATCTCGCGATAGTAGCCGGGTTGTGGAACGCCAAGACGGTAGCCTCCGCGGACAACCGGAGTCGCATTAAGCACGACAACGATTAAATCTTCTTCGCCGTTTTTGCCGCGGCGCATAAAACTGAGGACGCTGTTGTCGGCGTCGTTGGCGTCAATCCATTCGAAACCATGCCAGTCGAATTCGACTTGATGGAGCGCGGGCTCTGAGGAGTAGAGATGATTCAAGTCGCGGATAAGATTCTGCACGCCCAGGTGCGAATCCCACCGCAATAGATGCCAGTCGAGGCTGCGTGCTTCAGTCCACTCGTGGCGCTGGGCGAATTCCTGGCCCATAAAGAGAAGCTTTTTGCCGGGGTGCGCGTAATGATAGCCGTACAACAGGCGGAGATTGGCGAACTGCTGCCACAGGTCGCCGGGCATTTTATGGAGAAGCGAGTTTTTGCCATGAACGACTTCATCGTGCGAGAAGGGGAGAACGAAGTTTTCGGTGAAGGCGTAGAGCATGGAGAAAGTGATCTTGTTGTGTTCGTATTTGCGGTGGACGGGGTCGATGGAAAAATATTTTAGCGTGTCGTTCATCCAACCCATGTTCCATTTGAAGCTGAAGCCGAGGCCGCCGAGGTAGGTCGGGCGAGAGACGGCGGGCCAGGCGGTGGATTCTTCAGCAATCGTGAGAACGCCCGGGAATTTGCCGTGGGCCACTTCGTTCATGCGCTTGAGAAATTCGATGGCGTAAAGATTTTCGCGGCCGCCGTATTGATTGGGAACCCATTCGCCTTCTTTTCGCGAATAATCCAAATAGAGCATGGAAGCGACGGCGTCCACGCGGAGGCCGTCTATGTGGTATTGGTCGAGCCAGAAGAGCGCGTTGGAAATTAAATAATTCTGGACTTCGTTGCGGCCGTAGTTGTAAACGAGTGTGCCCCAATCGGGATGCGCACCTTGGCGCGGGTCGGCGTGCTCGTAAAGATGGCTGCCGTCGAATTGCGAGAGGCCGTGGGCGTCGCGCGGAAAATGCGCGGGAGTCCAATCGAGGATGACGCCAATGCCGGCCTGGTGGCAGCGGTCAACGAATTCCATGAATTCCTGAGGCGAGCCGTAACGGCTGGTGACGGAGAAGTAGCCGAGCGTTTGGTAGCCCCACGAACCGTCGTAAGGATGCTCCATGACGGGGAGGAGCTCGATGTGAGTGTAACCGAGTTCCTTGACGTAGGGGATGAACTGGTCACCCAGTTCGCGGTAGGTGAGCCAGCGATTGTGATCTTCGGGAACGCGGCGCCAGGAGCCGAGATGAACTTCGTAGATGCAGACGGGAGACTGGAACCAGTTTTTACCGGAGCGCTGCGAAAGCCACTCTGCGTCATTCCAGCGATACGTTTCGAGATTGGCGACAATGGAACCGGTGTTAGGACGAAGCTCGGAGCGGAAGGCGTAGGGGTCGGCCTTAAGAGGAAGCATGTTTCCATCCGGGCCGATGATTTCGAATTTGTAGATGGCTCCTTCGGCAAGTTCGGGGATGAAGATTTCCCAGATACCGGAAGAGCCACGCGAGCGCATGGGATGGACGCGGCCGTCCCAGCGATTGAAGTCGCCGACGACGCTGACACGATTGGCGCTGGGGGCCCAGACTGCGAAGTGAACGCCCGGAACACCTTCGAGTGTGATGAGATGCGCGCCGAGTTTTTGGTAGGTGTCGTAATGTCGGCCCTCGCCCATGAGATACAGATCAAACTCGGTGAGGACGCAGGGGAAAGCATAAGGGTCGTAGATCTCGAAGGACTCGCCGTAGTTGGTGCGGCAGTGGATTTTGTAGCTGGAGGGCGCGGAGCTGCCGGTTTGTTGCGGTGCTAGGACCGCTTCAAAAAAACCTTCGGGACGCAACTTCGCTGCTTCGGCGACGCGGGCAGAGGCCGGTTGCGCGTTTTCAGACGAGTGTGGCTGCAAGGAAATGTGCGCTTCGGCGGCCCAGGGAAGGAAGAAACGCACCACCCAACGACCGCCCACTGCGTGCGGACCGAGAATAGCGAAGGGATCGGAATGGTGGCCGGCCACGATCGCTTCGATCTGCGAAACGAGATGCGGATCGCGAGGAGCGGTCGTTTTGGGTTTTGAGGCGGCGGCGTGATGTTCGGGCAACTGCGGAGCCTCCCATAGGATGGACGAGCCGCTGGAAGAAGCGATTTTCCGGGACAATGCGGCCGCCCCTTGAATTCTAGGGCGTTCGGGAAGAAATGCCAATCGCCGGAGCGGCAAGTTCGCTGGTTGCGGCAGTTGAACAAGCGGAGGGTGAGGGAACCTGGGAATGCGTGTGCATTGGTACCCAAGCCCCGACCGTGAAACTGCGAGCGATGGTGCGAGCGAAATTCGCAAAGGGCGAAGATGTCCCATCCAGGCCGGGTTCGAATCACCGTGTGTGACGCTATGCGTGTGCGACATGCGTGTGCGACGCTATTGACCTCGCGTGGCGCAGCAAGTATCATCCGCGCAATTCCAGGTAAAAATTTGCGCGAGTGAGGTTTCGAAATGATGAGGCGAGTGTGCTTGATTTGTTTTGCGGTAGCGCTAGTGATTCTCAGCGTCTCTGGATTTGTTCGCGCGCAACAGGCGCAGATCAGCCCCGATGTGTACAACGAAATGAAATTCCGATACATCGGGCCGGTGGGAAATCGCGCGACGGCCGTTGCCGGCATCGCGGGAAATCCCGATGTGTACTACGTAGGAGCGGCGTCTGGCGGAATTTTTAAGTCCACGGACGGCGGCATCCATTGGGAGCCTATTTTCGACAACGAACCTGTGTCTTCGATTGGATCGCTGGCTGTCGCTGCGAGCGACCCGAACATTGTGTGGGCGGGAACGGGCGAATCATTTATTCGAAGCCACATCTCCGTTGGAAGCGGGATTTACAAATCCATGGACGCGGGGAAGACCTGGAAGCTGATGGGCTTGGAGAAGACCGGGCGTATCGGGAACGTGGTGATTGATCCCCACAACCCAGACATAGTGCTGGCGTGCGTGCTGGGGCACGCTTATGGCCCCCAGCCGGAGCGTGGCGTATTTCGTACGACGGATGGAGGGAAGAATTGGGAAAAGGCTTTGTTTGTCGACGAAAACACCGGCTGCTCGGACATGGGCAGGGATCCCAACAATTCAAGGACTTTGTTTGCGGGAATGTGGCAACTCGAGATTCATACTTACGGGCGAAGGAGCGGCGGCCCCGGCAGCGGATTGTTCAAGTCCACGGACGGAGGAGTGACGTGGAAGCGGCTGGAAGGACATGGCCTGCCCCATGCGCCGATAGGGAGAATTGCTGTGCGCGTTGCTCCTAAGGATTCCAATCGTGTTTATGCACTTATCGAAACTGGCGACGGCGTGCCTATGGATGGCAAGCCCACCCAGAGCGGGCAATTGTGGCGTTCAGATGACGGCGGAGAAAATTGGCAACTGGTCAATTCGGATAGGCAGATTCGCGGGCGCACTCACTATTACACGCGCGAGGAAGTTTCTCCCGACAATGAGAATGAGGTTTATTTTTTCACCTCCGCTTTTTCGAGGACGCTCGATGGCGGCCACACTTTGACGGCTATGCCTTCTGTTCCCGGCGGAGACAATCACGAGATGTGGATCGATCCCACCAATGGCGACCGCATGGCGGTGGTGAATGACGGTGGCGTGAGCATTTCGGTGAATCGCGGGCGCACCTGGGACCGCATTCAATTGCCGATCGCGCAGATTTACCACGTGACGCTGGACGATCAGATTCCCTATTTCGTTTACGGAAACAAGCAAGACGGGCCTTCGTACCGGGGGCCGAGCAACAGCCTGCAATTTGGCGGCTTCGGGGGAGCGCAGATTTCCCGCAGTGTGTGGCATCCCGTGGCGGGAAGCGAAAGCGGCTTCGCGACGCCGGACCCGGTAGACAACAACATCATCTGGTCGACGGGAACCGGCTCCGGCAGCGTTGGAGGCTCCGTTGCGCGTTTCGATGAAAAAAATCGTCAGGCGCGCGAAGTGGAAGTTTGGCCGGATTCAACGGTTGGAGCCACAGCCGGCGAACTGAAATATCGGTTCAACTGGGAATTTCCCGTGACGATTTCTCCGCACGACCACAACAAAGTGTACGTGGGCAGTCAGTTTGTACATGTCACCACCGACGGCGGCAATAGCTGGCAAATCATCAGTCCGGATCTAACGCGGAACGACAAGAGCCGCATGGGAATCTCGGGCGGACTCACACCGGACAACATTGGGGTGGAATACGCAGGAACCGTGTTCGCGATTGCGGAGTCACCTAAAGAGGCGGGGGTGATTTGGGCGGGAACCAACGATGGATACGTGCAAATCACACGCGACGCCGGGAAGAATTGGACTAACCTCACCAAAAACATTCCGAATCTTCCCGAGTGGGGGACGGTAAGCAACATCGAAGCTTCGCGCTACGACGCGGGAACTGCGTACCTCACGGTGGATTTTCATCAGATGAATAACCGCGATCCATTTGCCTATAAGACCTCGGATTACGGGAAAACCTGGACGCAGATCACGAACGGCATTCGGCACAGCATGTTGAGCTACGCGCACTGTATTCGCGAAGATCCCGTGCGCAAGGGGCAGCTCTACCTTGGCACAGAGAATGGCTTGTACCTTTCTTTCGACGATGGAAAGAACTGGCAGACGCTGCAAAGCGGGCTGCCGCACGCTCCTGTGTATTGGATTGCGGTGCAGGAGCGTTTTCACGACCTGGCCTTGGCAACGTACGGCCGCGGCTTTTGGATTTTGGATGACATTACTGCGCTTGAGCAAATGACGCCGGAAATCCTGGCGTCGAACGCGCATTTGTTCGCTCCGCGCGATGTTTACCGCTTCCGGCCGGTCGCGCAACCTGCCAGCGTTTCGTATGACCCCACGGCGGGACACAATCCTCCTTACGGAGCGCCGATCAATTTTTACTTGAAGTCGAGACTCGGCGAAAAAGAGCGCGCCGAACTAACGATCACCGATGCCAGCGGGAAAACCCTGCGCGAAATCGAATGCCGCGCCGCGCGGGAAGAAGGCGCGCGAAGGCCTGCAGGACCTGGCGGCCCCGGCGGAGGCGGCGAGGAAGGCGAAGGAGGGCCATCGTGCGAGGTCAGAGCGGGGATTAACCGATTTTGGTGGAACCTCCAGTCCGAGCCGAGCACGCAAATGAGGCTGAGGACAAGTCCCCAGTATGCTCCCGACGTAAAGCCGGGGCCGGAAGGCTGGCGCCCGGCGCCAGGCGCGGGACGCATTGACCTGCTTGTGCCCCCTGGAACTTACACCGTGACCCTAACCTTGGGCGAGCAGAAACTCACTCAAAAACTGAACGTGCTGAAGGATCCGCATTCCGGCGGAACGGAAAGCGACATTCAGACGCAAACGCAATTTCTTTCAGGTTTGCGTGATGAAATGAATGGTCTCGCCGCGAGCGTCAATCAGATTGAGTCGGTTCGAGCGCAACTGGACGCATTAGAAAAGCAACTGGGAGCCGACGATACTGGAAAAGCGATTCGCAAAGCCGCTGACGATTTGGCGGAGAAGCTGATCGCGGTGGAAGGCAAAGTCCTCCAGCTTAAAGCGACGGGAAGAGGGCAGGACGACGTTCGCTGGTCGTCGATGCTGGCAAGCAAGATCACTTATCTTGCCGACGAAACGGAGTCCTCGGATTTTGCGCCCACCACGCAACAAGTGGCGGTGGGGGAGGAGCTGAAAAAGCAAGGCGACCAATTCCAGCAAGAGTATCAGCAGCTTGTCGCCAAAGACGTGACGGCTTTCAATGCCATGCTGCGGGAGAAGAACATACCGAACATCATGGTCAAGACGCCGTGAGGGGCGCTCTTCTATAGTTTTGAGACAAGACGGGAAGGACAACGTCGTGCGAATTCTCCGCGGATGGATACTTCTTTTTGGCGCTTACGTTATGTTCGTTGGAAATAGTTATGCGCAGGAGCGCAGCCAGGCGCGCTCGATGGTGATTTCGCGAAATGGAATCGTCGCCGCGGAATCGCCGCTAGCGGCGCAGGCAGGCGTTAGGATCCTGGAGCATGGCGGCAACGCCGTGGACGCAGCCATCGCCACGAACGCGATGATGGGCGTGGTCGAGCCCATGATGAACGGCATCGGCGGAGATTTGTTCGCCATCGTGTATGACGCGAAGGCCAATAAGCTGTATGGCGTGAATGCCAGCGGTTGGGCGCCGAAGGGATTGACCATCGAGTATCTGCAAAAGCAGGGAATTCGCAGCATGCCGCAGCAGGGAGTGAATGCTATTACTGTTCCCGGCGCGGTGGATGGATGGCAAAAGCTTGCGGAGAAATTCGGACGCAAGAAACTGGCAGAAGATTTGGAGGCGGCAATTCGAACGGCGCAGGACGGTTTTCCCGTGCCGGAATGGACCGCAGCGTATTGGGCGCTATCGGTCGATTATCTGCGCACCGACGACGCGGCCACGAAGACGTATTTGCCAAATGACCATGCTCCGAAGGTGGCAGAAGTGTTTCGCAATCCGGACCTGGCATGGTCCCTAGACCAGATCGCGCGGCATGGCCGGGATTCGTTTTATAAAGGAGAAATTGCGGCAAAAATTCTGGAGTCCATGAAGCGGCATGGCGGTCCCATGGTAGCTGCCGATCTCGCAGAATTCTCAAGCGAGTTTGTCGAGCCCATTTCGACAACCTACCGCGACTGGACCGTTTATGAACTGCCGCCCAACGTACAGGGCCTGGCCGCGCTGGAAATGCTGAACATTATGGAGACGTTTCCGCTAGGTCAGAAGGATTGGGGCTTCGGTTCTACGAACGCGCTTCATGCCATGATTGAAGCAAAGAAACTGGCGTATGCGGACTTGCTGAAATATATCGGCGATCCGCGAAAACAGAAATTGCCGGTGGCCACGCTGCTGTCGAAAGAGTGGGCCGCTCAGAGAGCGAAACAAATCGATGTGGATCATGCAAACTGCGAAGCTGCCGCCGGAGAAATCCCTGCGGGAAATGACACCACATATTTGAGCGTGGCGGACCGCGAAGGAAACATGGTCTCGCTGATTCAGAGCAATTACGAGTCGTTTGGCTCGGGAATCGTGGCGGCGGGAACTGGATTTGCCCTCCACGATCGCGGCGGACTTTTTTCGCTCGATCCTGCGTCGCCCAATGCTCTGGCCGGAAGAAAACGTCCGCTGCACACGATTATTCCTGCTTTCGCGCAGAAGGGCGATACGCGCGTGGCTTTTGGAATCATGGGAGGATGGAATCAGTCGCAGGCGCACGCGCAGTTCATGGCCAACCTTGCTGATTTCAAGATGAACATTCAGGCAGCAATGGAGTCCCCGCGGTTCAGCAAGCATTCATTTGGCGGCTGCGAGGTGGGGATGGAAAACCGGTTTTCGCCTAAGGTGCGCGACGAGTTGGCGGCCCGGGGACACAAGATCGAATTGAAGGGCACGTTTTCCGGCTACGTTGGAGGAGGACAGGCGGTGATGCGTGATTTTGCCGCAGGCGTGAATTACGGCGCTTCGGACCCTCGAAAAGACGGCCAAGCGGTGGCCGAACTGCCCTAATAAGGAATATCCATCGCCCGCAGAAGCCTTGCGCAAAAGAGTTCCGTCTACGAGCCTCGAAGGGGAAGAGAGGTACCATCCTCCTTGGAATTGGGGTCAAGCCAAGGCTTATAAGTCATTGTAAATTAAAAATTTAGCGTATGGCTCCTTGGCGGGAGAATTGCACCTGTACTTTCGGTCAGGGTCCGCCGTCCCGTAGTCAAGCGACCTGGACGTGGAGATTCCGATGGGATCCGTTCGAGTCGCTCGAATCTTTCTGCGTTTCCTGCCGCCGGCCGCCCTTTTGCTGGCTTTAAGTCCGGCAAGCCGCGCGCAAAACGCGAATGTCTCCGGCCGTTATCAGTGCGTTCAAGCGAAGATAAGGGACAAAGTGATATCGTGCAACGCCGCCCCTCTGATTCTCAAGAACGATGGGAAATTTGAGCTGCGCGGCTGGGAAGGCAACTATCTTGTGGACGGGCAGTGGGTGGAGCTTTCGGATTCCCTGATCAAGACGCGCGCGAAAATCGAGCCGGGACACAAAATCGTGCTGCGCTATTTCGGCAAGCATGGATTCGTGGAAATGACCTATGAGCGCCGGGTCGTTGAACTTGGGAAAACTGCGCTGAGTTGAGCGGCGATGGAAATCAATGTAAATTTTGTTTTGTTGGAAGAACGAAGGGAAAAGCCGGACGGCAGGGCCGAAGCCCACATCGCAATCCTTCGCGAAAGCAAAGATGCGGATTCAGCTTTGGAATCCGCCACGCCAGAATTCGACCCGCCCAATTAAAAGGAAGTTAGCGCTTCATTTTGAAGCAACTTCCTTCTGATTCTGCTGCCAGCCGCGTCCGCGCAGAATTTTGCCTGCGGCGGTGCCGGTGAGCTTGCCGTGGTCATATTCGACTTGCCCATTTACGATTGTGAAATCGATGCCCTCAGACAATTGATCCGGCTTTGTAAAAGTAGCGTGGTCAATGATGGCTGCCGGATCGAAGATCGTGATATCGGCGAAGTAGCCGGGCTTCAAAAGGCCGCGACCTTCGAGGTGTTCGCGTTGTGCGGGAAGCGAAGTGATTTTGCGTATGGCGGTTTCGAGCGGCAGAAGACGCCCATCGCGGACGTAGTGTCCGAGGAAACGTGGCATTGAGCCCATGGCGCGGGGATGCTCGTGCGGTTCGTAAGTGGGACCGTCGAGGGACATTTCATTCGCGTCCAAGCCGATGCTCGTCCATGCTTGGCTCAAGCCTGTCCGCAAATCCTCTTCGCTAGCCATGAAATAGATCGCGCCGGTTTGGGCGGAGTCGGCAAGAACAAAATCCATCAGCGTATCTTCCGGCGTTTTCTTCCAGGTTTTGGCGACCTCGTCCACGGTTTTTCCTTCGAATTGCTTTAGCTCGGGTTTCTCCACGGACGCAATCAGAACTCCAGGCGCACCACCGCAGTCGTAGAAAAGGTTCTCCCAGTCGCGATGGTCGCCCGCGAGTTCCTTCTTGATGCGGGCGCGAGTGGCGGGATCTTTCAAGCGTTCTAGTAACTTCTGCACGCCGCCATCCGCTACCCACGGCGGAAGAGCGGATGCCAGTGCCGTTGCGCCGGCGGGGTAAGGATACATGTCGGCGGCGATATCGAGGCCGGAGTCGCGCGCTTGTTGAATATTAGCGACGACTGCTTTCATGCTGCCCCAGCGCGGTTTGCCGCTCACCTTCAAATGAAAAATCTCCACCGGAAGATGCGCTTCCTGGCCGATGCGAATGGCTTCTGCAAGGGCCTGCATTTCCGAAGCGCCTTCGCTGCGCATGTGGGTTGCGTACATACCGCCGTACTTGGAAGCGACTTGCGCTAACGCGATAAGCTCATCGGTTTTTGCGTAGATATTCGGCGGATAAATCAGCGCGCTAGAAATGCCAAGCGCGCCGTCTTTCATGGCTTGTTCGACGAGCGTTTTCATCTGGTCGAGCTCCGCAGGGGTAGGGGCGCGGTCGTCGTCGCCAATCACCGCTTCGCGAATTTGCGCGGAACCGACGTAAGTGCCGATGTTGAGAGGTGTGCCTTGCTTTTCAAGCCGCTTGAAGTAGCCGTCGAGCGTCGTCCAATCAATGGTGAGCTTGTAGTGATCCAGAAAGGGCTTCATCGGCGCAATCGTCTTCTCATTTTGCGGCGCGATGGAACCGCCCTCGCCCGTGATTTCTGTGGTGATTCCCTGAGATAGTTTGCTGAGCGAGCGATTGTCGAGCAGAAGAGAAACTTCCGACTGGCCCAGCATGTCAATAAATCCCGGCGCAACGACACGGCCTTGCGCGTCAATTTCGCGCGTTGCGTGCGCGTCGTGCAAATCGCCAACCGCTGCAATGTGATCGCCGCTGATGGCAAGGTCTCCGGAAAACCATGGATTTCCCGCGCCATCAATGATGTGACCGTTGCGGATGAGCAGATCGTATCCCGCGCTGCCGCTGGCGCTGGCCGCGCCATCGAGATTGGCGTCGTACGCGGCTGCGGCAATCTCGCCGAGCGCTTGCCCTGCTACGGTCTGGGCAGCTTCCATGTCCGCAGGAAGCGTGACGTGATTGACGTAGGCCGCGAACGCCAGCCTCTTATTGTCTTTGGTGATGACGTAGCCGACCAATCCCTTGCCGTTGAGCATCAATTTGCTGTTGAGCTTGTCTTCCGATCCGAACGTGCCCGTTTTCGCGAACACATGCCCCGCGCCCGGCGAATCCACTTGAATCTTTGCCAGTGTGCCGTCTTTGCCGAGAACTGGGAGCGCTTTGAAGAAGACTTCGTAATCCGGCCGCGTCGTCCAATACGCGAGGTAGTGCACCATGAAGTCCGGAGTGAAAAGATCGGCCCAATCACCGCCCGCGCCGTCGCCTTGGCCGCTGCCGGAGAGATCGAGCTTCGCGGATTGCAAAAATTCCTGCTCGACATGAAATCCCGCGTCCAGGGGGTTCTTTGTGTCTTTCGCGACCAACGCGCCGAGTAGATACGGCCCCATTCCCGCGTGCAGATTCTGGCTGACCTTCAAGGTGACTTTGATTTCTTCGGAGAGCGGAGGCGAAACGTGTTCAGCGACTTGATTCTCATCGGTGTAAAAACGTGTAAACCGAGAAAAATCAATAGGCGCGGGGCCGGATGGTGACTTGACCTCTACTCCGGCCGCAGCGAGCGCTTCTCGAAAAACCGTTTCGGAAAACTTCGTTGGCGACGGCACAGCGATGGTTGCAGGCTGCGGCTTGAAGCCCACGGGCAGGCTTCCAGTAAGCGTGGCGGTGACCGAGCCATCCGCATTCGTCGTGAAATCTGGAGGCTCAAACGCGGGTTTGGTCCCGGGGCCCGTGGTTCTTCCATGACTGACAAATTTGATGTAAGAGGTCTCAGGCGAAATCTTGAGCGAGATAGGATCGCCTTCCTTCGTGCCGGGCGAACCGAGAAGATCGATGACGTTATCGTTGATCATGATGGAGGACATGACCACGTTCGTGCCGCCTTCGCGCGGTCCATCGGGAAAAAGGCTCGCGTCAATCAACACGCGGCCCTGGATTTTGTGAATGCCTTTGGCTGCCACATCCTTGGCAAGCTGCTTGATGACTGCCAGAGGGTCTCCGGGAAGAGCCGCCCCCCCGTACGAGTGATCTTCGTCCACGAATGCGAGCGTGCCGTCAGCCTGAATGCGATTGGAAAGATTGGGATCGCCGCTAGCAACCAAAATCAAGTCGCCCTTAAGGGTGCCGTGCTTGTCAATTTCGCCCGCTCGGTAGACGCGCGTATGAAACCGGTAGTCCGCGCCAAGTTTGGCGAGAACCGTGCCCTCCGTGAGCGTTTTCGTCGTCGAGGCGGGCACGAAAAGCTTGTCGCCGTTCAGCGCATAAACCACTTTGCCTGTGTCGGGCGAGTAGAACTCGATGCCGAAGTTAGCGTGCGCGAACTCCGGGCGGCTCACAACTTTCTGAACGCGCTGCGCTAGAGAGTTATCCGATTGAGCGCGAATAGAGCCAGCGAGGAATGTGCAGAACAAAAAAAGAGATAGCGAAGAAGTGACAAGCGTACGGCGTGCTTTGTTGTTCAAAAGAAAGTCCTCCTCAAGAGTCCGCCGGTGCCATTAATGCACCGCGCTGGTCCCAGCCTTCAGACCCAACTTTTCGAAAGGAACATTCAGTATTGGATATTCCTTCCAATCTTTGTAATCGAAATGCCACCACTCGGCTTCATAGACGGTGAAGCCCTCGGATTCCATCGCGCGCCGCAATAAATCGCGGTGCCAGCGTTGCAGCGAAGTTCCCCCGGGATAGTCCGGAAAAGAACGCGGAGACATTTCATCATACGTGCCCGGCATCTCAATGGGCTTTCCTGTGGCCAAATCGTAAAGCGTGAGGTCCACGGCGCAGCCGCGATTGTGACGCGAGCCCTGTGCCGGATCGGCGACGAAGATTTTTCCTTCCGGCGGCGTGGCGTCCCAAAAGATTTTCGTCACATACCAGGGCCGATATGCGTCGTGGATCAGCAGGCTGTAACCGAGTGGCTTGAGTTTTTGTTGTACGCGCAGAAGCGCTTCCGCGGCAGGCCGCTGCAGAAACGCACGCGCTTGTGAATAAACCGGGGTTCCAAGGAAATCGTTCGAAGTTGCGTATCGTACGTCGAGATGAATCCTCGAGTCCAGCGGACCTAATTCGGCAAGGTCCGGTTTGCGGAAGGAACCGTCTTCGTGTGGGGGCGAAGCCGCAAGGGCTTCACTGCGAAGTTCAGCGACAGGGCGGACAGGGGTGATCAGGACTTGTGTTCGGGCACCGAAGTCCGGACTAATCTTTGGATAGACGACGTCACCGGAAACAAGAAGCCGTTTGCCGGAACGGTCGGTTCGCAATCCGTGAGATTCTTCAGAGGGTAATGATCCGTCCGCACGAAATTTGTCCCCGGCCTCATAGTGCGCGCTACCAGGTTGGTTAGTTCGTTCGAAGATCTCAATATAGCCGTCTTTCTCCGCGATTACCGTAACCTTAGCGCCTGGATGGGAATCACCGTATTCACCGATCCAAAGTTCCCATTGCTTCGGAATGTCAGCAGGCTTGGGGCCGGGCTGGATGGAATTCGGCGATTGCGCGAGGGCGGCACACGCAGCAAGAATTACCGATCCGAGCACGGATATTTTCTTCATCGATGGACGCACTGCGATTCTTACCCGAGGTCCTTTCTGCTTTATTCCAGGTTATCGGTTCTCGCGTGCTCTTTTAACGGGAACCGCGCAAAACCTCACGAATTGTACCAGCGGAATCCTTTGCGCTGTTCTTCGGCGATTTCCTTCACGATGGCGAGCGTTTGCGGGCGGTGAAACTGCCCCACGGCAGCGAGGAGGGAATTGAGCAGCGCGATCGGCGCAACATAAGATGCGCCAAAGGAAGTCGTTTCGACAGAAGCGATAAAAATCTCGTTGCACTCGCGCGCCAGGGGGGAAAGATAGGTATCCGCAATGCCCACGCAGTAGGCGCCATTGGCGCGCGCCTGCTCGGCGCCTTCTACGGTTTGCCTCAGCCCGCGTCGGAAACTGATGGCAATCACCACGTCCTGCTTGGTGACCGAGCGCACGAGATGCAGAATCCTGCCCGCCGAAGTGGCCGCAAAGATGGGCAGCCCCAGCAAGCTGATCTGATACTCCAGGTAACCGGCAAGCTGCGCCGCCAAATCCGCCGCGAGCACAACGATGCGCCGGGCTTCATGAAAACGCTTTGCGAGAGCGACCAGACGCTGCGCGTCGAGGCTGTTTTTGAGCCCCTGCAGATTTTTCAGGTCTTGTTGCAGCGACTCGATGACATGGGCCGGCACACTGGGATCGCGCCCACCGGACTGCATGGTGTCGAGGGAAGTGGCGAAAGCCAGGGAAAGTTCATGCAAGTGCCGCTGAAATTCGCGATAGCTCCCGAAACCGAGCCCGCGCACGATTCGAACGATGGTCGCGGGGTCGGTGCTCAGACGTTTCGCCATGGCGCGCACGCTGAGCAGCACGTATTCGCGCGGATGCTCGAGAATCGGGCGGATAATCTCCTGCCGTTTGACGCTAAGTTGTTCGATGCGTTCGCCCAAATGCATTGAAGCCGATGGTGAAGGACCATTCTTGCGTTTCATCAGGCGAGAGGATTGCTTAAATCACTCGCTGTGTCAACCGATTGCTCTGTGGGAGTAGGATTTTCGATGCTCAATTGCCTGGCTATTATTTTTTGGTAGCGGCGGCCTTGATCTCCAGCCCCGGCGCGACCACCGGCTGAAGGAAGGGCATCATCGCGCGAAGCTTAGGGCCGAGCTGCTCGAGGAGCTGCTGCTGTTCGCGCTGGCGGGTCGCCAAAAAGTTGGGGCAGCCGTTTTCGTTTTCTTCAATCCACTTCTTGGCAAAGCTGCCGTCGCGGATTTCTGCAAGAATCTTTTTCATTTCCTCGCGCGTTTGCTTTGTTACAATCCGCGGTCCCGAAGCATAGTCGCCTTGTTCAGCAGTATCGCTGACGGAATAGCGCATGTAGCTGAGGCCGCCGCGGTAGATCAGGTCGACGATGAGCTTCAGCTCATGCATGCATTCGAAATACGCAACTTCCGGCTGATAGCCTGCCGCGACCAGCGTTTCGAAGCCCGCTTTGATCAACTCGCTGACGCCGCCGCATAGCACGGCCTGCTCGCCGAACAGGTCCGTCTCCGTTTCCTCGGTGAACGTCGTCTCCAGAACGCCCGCGCGCGTGCAACCGAGCCCCTTCGCATACGAAAGCGCCAGTGCTTTGGCATTTCCGCTGGCGTCTTGTTCCACAGCAAGCAGCGCTGGTGTACCGCCGCCTTCAGTGAAGACTTCGCGCACGCGATGTCCGGGCGCTTTAGGAGCAATCATCGAAACATCGATTGTCTTTGGCGGCTTGATCGCGCCAAACCGAATGTTGAAGCCGTGCGCGAACATGAGCGTCTTCCCTGGCTTGAGATGCGGTTCAATCGCATCACGATAAAGCTTCGGCTGTTTGGTGTCTGGCGCAAGAATCATGATGACGTCCGCCCAAGCTGCGGCTTCCGCGGGCGTGTTAACCGTCAGTCCTTCTTTTTGCGCTTTGGCGCGCGAAGCGCTGGTTTCCGGAAGGCCCACACGAACTTGAACGCCGCTATCGCGCAAGTTCAGCGAATGCGCGTGCCCCTGCGAGCCGTAGCCAATGATGGCCACCTTTTTCGCCTGGATGAGCGCAAGATCGGCGGAGTCGTCGTAGTGGAGATTAGCCATGGTGTCCTTTCATTTTCGTTGATCATCGGGCCGGCGTCGGCCGAACGTGTGACGCAAGCGTGCGGGATTGTTTAGAGACGCTCGCACTCGCGTCCAGATTCTGAAAACCCTTTTTTGCGAAACTGCCCCGTTTACTTGACCTTCGAAACCTCGGGTTCGCCTGCCGAACTTTCGACATCTAGCAGCGGCGGCCGCAGCAAATCGCTCCCCCGCGTCATGGAAATGCGTCCCGTGCGCGCCATCTCCAGCACCCCAAACGGGCGCAGCACTTCGAGCAAGCCGTCAATTTTGTCCACCGTGCCGGAGACTTCGATAATCAGCGATTCCGGAGCAACGTCTACCACGCGCGCGCGAAAAACCTTGATCAATTCCATTAAATGCGGACGGTTCTGCTGGTCGGCAGCGACTTTGATCAACGCCAGGTCGCGTTCGAGCAAAGCACGTCCGGAAATGTTTTCCGCGAGCAGCACATCCACGAGCTTTTCCAGGCTCGCTTCCAGGCGGTGCGCGCCGCGTTCATCGGTGTGCGCGACAATGGTCATGCGCGCGATTTCCTCGTTTTCCGTCGGGCCGACGGTCAGCGAATCAATGTTGATGGCCAGCCGCCGCGCCAGCGAGGAGACGCGATTTAGCACGCCCGGTTTATTTTCAACATACGCAACGAGTGTTTGCATGCTTTCTTTCCTTCCTTAGGCGTCCGAAGCGGTTTCCACCAGCGGATTGTGCGGGCGGCGAATCATGTCGTGCAGCGAAGCGCCCGCCGGGACCATCGGGTAAACGGAATCTTCCTGCTCAACGCGAAAATCGAGCAGCATTGTTTCATTGGCTTCCCGCGCCGTTCGAATCGCAGAAACCGATTCCGTGCGCGTGGTGACGCGTTCAGCGCGGATGCCGAATGCATTGGCAAGCGCAGCAAAATCGGGCGCAACTAGCGGGGTGGCCACGTAGCGCTTGTCGTAAAAAAATTCCTGCCACTGCCGCACCATGCCGAGGTAGCCGTTGTTAATAATGGCAATCTTCACGTTGATCTTTTCTTGAACGATGGTCGCGAGTTCGCTCATGGTCATCTGGAAACCGCCGTCGCCGACCACCACCCAAACTTCGGAATCCGGCTTGGCGAACTTTGCGCCGATGCCTGCGGGCAGCGCGAAGCCCATCGTTCCGAGCCCGCCAGAAGTAATCAAAGTGCGCGGACAGTCATGGTGGTAATACTGCGCTTCCCACATCTGGTGCTGGCCGACGTCGGTGACTACGATGGCTTCGCCGCGCGTTTCCTTCCAGAGGTCATTGATGACGTGCGCGGCGTAGAGATGTCCCGTGTCCGGCAAGCTCTGGATGTCGCGCACAGCGGAATCGCCTTTCAATTCGTTGATGTGGCGAATCCACGCACTGTGATCGTGCGTCTCGATGTGCGGAGTAAGATTATCGAGCACTTCGCGCGCGTCGCCCACCAGTGCCGCGTCCACTTTCACGTTCTTGTTGATTTCCGCGCGGTCAATTTCGATGTGAATCTTGCGCGCGTTTTTCGCGTAAGTGCGCAAATCGCCGGTGACGCGGTCATCGAAACGCATGCCCACGGCAATGAGCAAGTCGGCTTCCTGAATGGCATTGTTTACCCAGGCTTCGCCGTGCATGCCCATCATGCCCAGGTTGAGCGGATCTTTGGCAGGGAAGCAGCCGATGCCGAGCAAGGTCATCGCCACCGGGTAATTTCCGGCACGGACAAACTTGTCAAAAGCTTGCATGGCATTCGAAAGCATGATTCCGCGGCCAGCCAGAATGACCGGGCGCTTGGCGGCGTTGAGCAATTCGACGGCGCGGTTAAATTCGGCTTGGTCGTGATTGCTGCGGATACGCTTTGGAGGCAGCTTTGGCGTGCAGGCGTCCCATTCGAATTCCGCAGTCGCTTGCTGCGCGTCTTTGGTGACATCCACCAGCACGGGGCCGGGACGCCCACTCTTCGCAATGACAAACGCTTCACGAAGCGTTCGGGCTATGTCTCCGGCATGCGTGACCACTACATTGTGTTTTGTAATCGGCATCGTGATGCCGGTGATGTCGATTTCTTGAAAGGCGTCTGAGCCAAGAACCTTGCTGCTCACTTGCCCGGTGATGCAAACCACCGGCGAAGAATCCATCATGGCGGTGGCAATACCGGTAACCATGTTGGTTGCACCCGGACCGGAAGTCGCCATAGCCACGCCGACGCCGCCACTCGCCCGTGCGTACCCATCGGCCATGTGAGTGGCGCCTTGCTCGTGCCGCACCAGGACGTGACGCAATTTCGATTTGCCGAGCGCGTCGTACACGGGGAGAATCGCTCCGCCGGGATAGCCAAAAATTTCGCGCACGCCAAGACGCGTGAGCGTTTCGCAAAGGATTTCCGCACCGGTAAGCTTCATGGGGTCCTCGCATTCAAAGCAGGGTGAGCGGATGCCGCGAAAGTCGCAGGCAAACTCGTAACAGCGCCAAGGGAAGAAGAAGAGACCAGCAGCGCGTACTTGGCCATGACGCCGTTCACAAATCGCGGAGCGGGCGGCTTCCACGAAGCCATGCGCTTCTGAATCTCCGCCGCGGTAAGGCCGACATTCAACTGGCGCTTGGGAATATCGAAGGTAATGATGTCCCTGTCGGCCACTGCCGCGATCGGGCCACCGTTCACGGCTTCAGGCGCAACGTGTCCGGCCATCAAGCCGTGCGTGGCGCCGGAAAATCTGCCGTCGGTCAAAAGCGCGACCGAATCGCCTAACCCTTCGCCAACAAGTGCAGCGGTCACGGCGAGCATTTCGCGCATGCCGGGTCCGCCCTTCGGGCCCTCATAACGAATGACAACCACGTCCCCCGCTTTAATCGCCCCTTTTTCCACCGCAGCAAACGCCGCTTCTTCGTTATCAAACACTCGCGCTGGGCCGCTGAAATTTTGCACATTGCTTCCTGCGACTTTGATGACGCAGCCTTCTGGAGCAAGATTCCCCTTAAGAATGACGAGGCCGCCCGTCGGTTTCAGCGGCGCGTTGAGGTTGCGGACAACTTCCTGCCTCGGCGTTTCTTTTGCTGCGCCGGCTTCTTCGGCGAGCGAGCGGCCCGTGACCGTAAGGCAGTCGCCGTGGAGAAATCCGCCATCCACCATGCGCTTTGCAACCAGCCCTGTGCCGCCTGCCGCATAAAGATCCGTGGCAACAAATCTTCCGCCCGGCTTCAAGTCGGCAAGAATCGGCACGCGCGAACTGATGCGATCAAAATCGTCAATGGAGAGAGGAATCTTCGCTTCGTTCGCAATGGCCAGCAGATGCAAAACAGAATTGGTCGAACCGCCGGTGGCGGCAACGCCTGCGATGGCATTCTCGATCGCCGATTTTGTAATGATCTTCGACGGCGTCACGTTTTTGCGAAGAAGATCCATCACCAATTCACCTGCACGCTTGCCCGCAGCTGCTTTCGCGGAGTCCGTGGCCGGAACGCTCGAAAGCCCCATCGGCGCGATTCCCAGAAACTCGCAAACCAGCGCCATGGTGTTCGCTGTGAATTGCCCTCCGCAGGCGCCAGCTCCGGGACAAGCCGAAGTCTCGAGCGAGCGGAGCTGCGCATCACTCATGCTGCCGCGCGCGTGCGCGCCAATGGCTTCGTAAACGTCCTGAATCGTAACCGCGTGGCCCTCGAACTTTCCTGGAGCGATGGAGCCCCCATACAAGACCAAGCCAGGGATATTCAAACGCGCCAGGGACATGATTCCTGCCGGAATGGTTTTGTCGCAACCCACTAGAACCACCAGCGCGTCAAACAAATTGCCGCGGGTAACGAGCTCAATCGAATCCGCGATGACTTCGCGGCTGACCAGCGACGCGCGCATACCCTCCGTGCCCATGGTGATGCCGTCGGAAATGGAAACAGTGTTGAACTCCAGCGGCGTACCACCAGCTGCGCGTATGCCTTGCTTCACATGTTCTGCAAGCTCACGAAGGTGATAGTTGCAGGGGCCGATTTCAATCCACGTGTTGGCGACGCCGATGAGCGGCTTCTGGAAATCGTCATCTTGCAAGCCACAGGCGCGCAACATGGCACGCGCTCCGGCGCGGCTCGCTCCATCAATCAGTGCGTGGCTTCGAGGCTTCGGTAGTGGATCGCTCACTTGAGATTTCCTCCGCTTGCCGGACGGAAACAATTCCGAGGCAAGCTATAAAAAAAAACTAAAGCCATCATCCGGGTGTGGATGATGGCCGAATTCTTGTGGTTCGCTTTGGCTTAGGCCGCCATCATCCGCTGGTGCGTCCTCCTACGAGGACAACGCCAATGCCTACAATTACGATTCGTACTCGGACGGCCTGAATAATGGCGTGGCCGCCCTGCGCGTCCGTGATGGCGATGCTCGTCATATCGCCATGAAGAGTATCAGGATGAAGCAAGAGAAGTCAATCAGTCCAATTAATACTTATGCTGAGTAAAATAAGCACCGATTATATATCAAGAATTGCCTCCCACCCTTCCCGCCGGGCATCTTTCCGCGTTTAAGAACATCTAATCTGCGGATAAGAATTTACTCTGGATAGAGTTAAGCGGACACCTTTGCATGTCTTCTGCGGCCAGGTAATGGAAGCTCCTCCGGTCTTCGTTCATGGGAACCGGTGCACGTTTGGGGTGGCGGTTGATTACCGCCTAAAATTCATTTAGGTCACAAGCAAAAAGAAAGGTGAATTGTGAGAGTGTTTCAAACCCGCCTGAAACCGGTCCTTTGTTTGTGTGCGACCGTTCTTGTAGCCCTTCCAGTGCTGATCGCCTTGCCGCAGCATGCTGCACCGCAGACGGCGCCGACCTCGCTCGTCCTGGCGGTCGATCCGGCGCAAAGCAGCGTTCATTGGATGGTTGGCAGTTCGCTGCACGCGGTGCATGGAACTTTTGAGTTGAAAAGAGGAAGCCTGCAAATCGACCCGGCTACAGGGAAAGCGAGTGGAGAAATCGTTGTGGATGCCGCCAGTGGAAAAAGCGGCAACGACGGGCGAGACAAGAAAATGCACAAGGAAGTTCTCGAAAGCGGGCGATTCGGCGAAATTGTTTTCCGGCCGGACAGCATTAGCGGAAAACTCGAGACACAAGGGGAATCGGCGGTACAAATCCACGGGGTTTTTGTGTTGCATGGCAGCGACCACGAATTGACGGTTCCGGCGCAAGCGAGTCTTTCCGGCGATCATTGGACGGGTAGCACAAAGTTCAGCATTCCATTTATCGAGTGGGGACTGAAGAATCCGAGTACGTGGCTGCTCAAGGTCGATCATTCCGTGAGTGTGGAGCTGGAACTGAAAGGCACGATGCAGCAAAAGTGACTGGTGGCTTGTGAATAGTAACTCGTGAAATCCGCCGAATGCGGGATTCATTCGGAGACCACCATTCGCCTTCCTGTCCGTAAGAAACCTGCGGATTGAGGTCCAAGGTAGCGATGGCCGACGCCACTGGAGGTGAAATGGCCGGAGCGGCCAGCGAATGCTGATACTCCTACACAACCCACGGGCCGGCCGTGGCCCAGCCGGAGAATCCGTCCACGCTGTCTCGCAGGCGAATCGCCCGCTTTACTGACAAGGCGAGCGCATTCCAGGCGCGTCCAAAGCTTCATTCCCAGGATGGTGTCGTCAAAGAAGCCGAGGGCGGCAAGCCCGGTCTAGCAAGGGGTAAATCCAGCTATCTAGCGGAATTTAGGGAGAACCCATGGCGCTGGGCGTGCGCTCGGTGCAATATGCGGCGAGTCCGACAAGTCTTCTGCGATGCCGCCGCCGAGCGGCGTTGCTGGGCAAAAACGCTCCGCGAACTTGTTATATGATTTCGGGCTGTGAACTTCATTCTGAATGAATTGGAATGCCGCGTATTGGGCTCGCTCGTAGAGAAAGAAGCCACCACGCCGGAGTACTATCCCCTCTCGCTCAATGCCTTGCTCAACGCCTGCAACCAGAAATCGAATCGCGATCCAGTGATGGACGTGGATGAGGCTGCCCTGCGCGAGGCGCTGCACTCCTTAGAGGGGCAGTCGCTGGTGCGATCGGTGAGCCCGGCAGACAGCCGTGTGACCAAGTACGAGCACCGGCTGCAAGAAGCCTTCAATTTCTACCGTCATGAGACTGCCATCCTATGCTTGTTGTTGCTGCGAGGGCCCCAAACGCCAGGGGAATTGCGTAGCCGCTCCGAACGTATCCATTCGTTCGACGACTTGGGGGCAGTGCAATCGAGCCTGCAGCATTTGATGAAGCGCGAGCCGCCCCTTGTGAAGTCGCTCCCGAGGCAACCGGGAACAAAGGAAACGCGCTATGCGCATCTCTTGTGGGGCGATGTAGCACAAGTCGAGCACGAGTCCAACATACACGCGGCCCCTGTAGCGTCTGCTGAACACACACTCGATGGGGACAGAGTGAAAAAGTTCGAAGAGGAAATTGCGGCGCTCAAGAATGAGATTGCGGACTTGAAACAGCAATTCGTCCAGTTCCGAAAGCAGTTTGAATAGAATGGCCGGCTGGGTACACGCGGGCGCTTGGAGACTCAAAGCGCATCGAGCGAGATTTACCAGCGATTTGACGCGAGCGGACTCCTCCGCTATAGTGACTCTGCGGGGTGGAGCAGCCTGGTAGCTCGTCGGGCTCATAACCCGCCAAGCGGGATCGGTAGTTCAAATCTCGCTTCGGCAAAAATGGGCGTCCGCACAGCGATGTGCGGGAAGATCACTCGTCAAAGTCGGTGGAACCTAAATTCTGTTGTTCGGAATACGGCAATACCGAACCAAGCCTCGGAAGAGCGAGGAAGGCGTAGAGACTGGATGGCGAGCATCCCGTTCCGCGGGATGAAGGTACAGTCCGACTCTCAGCGAAAGCTGAGTCAGATCGCATAACCCGAAGGTCGTCAGTT
>DATEGO010000011.1:0-2561 GCA_035280065.1 Candidatus Acidiferrum sp. | reverse complement strand
TGGTACTGGATCGAAGGTGGAAGGTAAGCAACCTTATCGGGACCCAGCGCTGTCCAAGAGCGTTAAGAAGGAGCGCCAGTTAGGTCTACCTGCGAACGCAATCCTTCCGTCCCGTATCTGCGACGCTAGCAATAACCCATTTACCATCCGTACGAACAAGATTGAACAAGTCCGTCCCGCAGTGGTCCACCTTGCCATCCACCAAAAACTCGAACGGAGCCCACACCACCGCCAGATCGTGATCGATCCGCACTAGCGGATCATGAATTCGCTCCTGAATCTGCGTGGTTCCAGGTTTTCCTACCCGGTCCGCAAAATCTTCAAAGGTCATCTGACTCGGCTTGCCGTCCCTCATCAGCACCATCGTGCCGCCGGTCAGCAACGGTTTCTTAATCGTCGCGGCGTCGCGTTTCGCCATACCATCAAACAATTGCGTTATAGGCGCCAGAACCGCCTGCTGCTCCGCGCTATCGACCGAGGGAATCTCGCGGTCGAGCCCCGAGCGGTTGGGTGCATGAGCGGTTGCCGCATGCAACGAGGAAATCAGAAAAACGGCAGAGGCTGTTGCAACCGCAATAGAAAAAAACGAGAGCAGTGAACGGAAGATGATTTTCATGGGGCACCAATTCTAACCTGCGTTATCCACGATTCCAAAGTCTTGCACCACCCAGCCTCGCTCGTGTCCGCGAGTTATGCCAAGTCTTGATTAACCGCCTAATCGCCGATGTTGATTTGACGATTGCTGCGCGCCAAGACTGTTGAACTCCTGCTCATGTCACTTGGCCTCATCTTCCTATCGTGGGGGCCGTGGATTTCTATTTTGATTCTGGTACGCGCGAAGAAAAACGCTAAGATTGTGAACTGAGATTTGGGAAGCGCTACACTACCTATGCAGCCCAGACGGCGTCTGAACAAACGGGGAGGTCATAGCCATGCAACGCCTATTCGTCGGTGTATTTCTTTGTTCTCTTTTCTTGGCTGTTGGAGGAGATGCGCAAAGCAGGGATATCAGAGAAAGACCAGTTTGGACGTTGGAATTCATTAAGCTTAGGCCCGAAAAGTACATCTTAGCGCTCGACCAGTGGACGAGCGGCCGAGAGGAAGCCAAGCGCCGTGGTGCGGTTCTTGACTTTCACCTCATCTCAAACGCGGGGATCCTAACTGCCGACCTCAAGCTACCGGACCCAATCTCTATTGGGTTCGTGACGGAATACGCGAGCGCGGCCACATACTTGGAACGAGAAAGCTCTTCGCCTCGATACGCGAACATCAACAAAGCAACACACCACGCGATATGCTCAAGTTACAGCAAGAAGACGTTTGTAGTGATGAACTCGTATTCATGAACGAACCGTTGTTTGGCTTCTTCCGAGTCGACGATACTCTTGTAGAAATGGTGCAATTACGTAGGAACGAAATTCCAGAGCAAGTTCTCCGTTCGGAGCCTATGTCTCAAGAGTAGTTTAAGCTCGCCGCGTTTCCGGGGAGATGCAGCGGTGAGCGCCGTTCCCCGCCGCTGCGGGAAGTCGAGAGAACGAGCCTTGAATCGTATCGTCACGTGCGCAGCATCACTAGCCATTTGCGCCTCTTTCGGCGCGGCACAGTCGTCGGCGCAGAAAGCGCCGGCGCGCCTTGAGGAGCGCGCCAAGGCCGCAGTAGCGGTTATCCACGGAACCAGCAACGTGCCCGGCCTGCAAAAAGAGGTGCGCGTGCAACGCGACCGCTGGGGAGTGGCGCATATTTATGCTGAGAACGAGCACGACTTGTTTTTCGCGCAAGGATTCGTCGTGGCTCAGGACCGCTTGTTCCAAATGGAATTGTGGAAACGCTCCGGCCAGGGGAGGCTCGCCGAGATCTTGGGGCCGTCCGCAGTGCAGCGCGACGCCAATGCGAGGTTGCTGCGCTACCGCGGCGACATGGACGCTGAGTACAAAAGCTACGCGCCGGACGCAAAAGAAATCCTCGAAGCCTTCACCTCGGGAATTAATGCTTACATCGAAGAAATTCAGAAACCCGGTGGTATCGGGTTACCTATCGAATTTCAGATTGCGGGATTTAAGCCGGAGCTATGGAAGCCGGAAGACTGCCTGAACCGCATGGCGGCATATTCGATGACCGGCAACGGAGCGAGTGAATTGCACGATGCACAGCTCGTGTCGCTCTTTGGCGCAGACAAGGCAGCGGGACTAGTTTTTCCGCCGCTCGATCCGCCCGTGAAGCTCGATCCTGCCGCTGGAGTCAATTTTGCGAGACTCTCGCCGAGATTGCTGGAAAATCTTGTGGGCAGCGATGTGCGCATCGATTTTCACGGTGCTCCGCTCGAGGGCAGCAACGACTGGACGGTTTCCGGTGCGTTTACGGCGACGGGCAAGCCGTTGCTTGCGAATGATCCGCATCGCGTGATTGCCGAGCCGTCGCTACGCTATATCGTGCACTTGGTGGCGCCAGGATGGAACGTAATCGGCGCCGGTGAACCAGGCCTGCCCGGAGTGGCTGCCGGCCACAACGAATATATCGCATGGGGCTTCACCATTTTCGGACTGGACCAGCAGGACCTTTAT
>DATEGO010000010.1:0-6838 GCA_035280065.1 Candidatus Acidiferrum sp. | reverse complement strand
ATCCTCCCCGGCCCCTTCTTCATTGAATGCGCGCCCAAAATCCTCTACTCTAGAGGTTTCTTTGGAAGCCGAAATAAGCGGCAGACGGTCGCGCCGCAACAATACGGAGACATTTGTGAAAAAGAAGATTCGCGCCATCCAATATGGTGTCGGCCCCATCGGTGCATCCATTGCGAAATTAATGCGGGAAAAGCAGGCCATTGAAATTATCGGCGCGATTGACCTGGATCCCGCCAAGGCCGGCCGCGACCTGGGAGAAGTCGTCGGCGCGCAAGACGCTCCCTGGGGCGTCAAAGTTTTTTCGGATGTGAAAGAGGCGCTGGACCTGAACGCGGACGTGGTCCTTCATTCCACTTCTTCTTCATTGGCGAAAGTGATGGATCAGTTGACGGCGTGCCTGGAAGCGCAGTCCTGCATCGTTTCGACGTGCGAGGAATTGTCCTATCCTTATCGCACGCATCCCGAGCTGGCTGCCAAGCTCGATGCCGCAGCGAAGGAATGGGGCGTGGCGCTGGTGGGCACGGGTGTCAATCCCGGCTTTGTGATGGACAAGCTGGTGGTGACGCTTGCCGCGGTTTCGCAGCGCATTGAGCACGCCAAAGCGCAGCGCATCGTGGACGCTTCCAAGCGCCGCCTGCCGCTGCAAAAAAAGATCGGCGCGGGTATGAACGTGGACGAATTCCGCGCGCAGGTGCAAGCGGGCGTCATCAAGCACGTGGGCTTGCCGGAGTCCGTGGCTATGGTCGCGGACAGCCTGAATCTTCCTGTGGAAACCATCACGGAAACGATCGAGCCGAAAGTGGCGACCGAGCATGTCCAGACAGAGTATCTGGCCGTGGAAAAGGGGCAGGCCGCCGGCGTTCACCAAATCGGACGGGGGCTTTCCAAAGAGGGCAAGGAACTCGTCTATCTTGAATTGCAAATGTACGTTGGCGCGAAAGATCCCGCCGACACGATCACCCTGACCGGCCATCCGAACATCAGCTTGACGATTCCTGGCGGCTCTCACGGCGACATCGCCACGGCTTCTGTTGTTGTGAACTCGATCCCGGTGATTCTGGACGCCCCCGCGGGCTTGCGCACATCGCGCGATCTGCCCATCGGCTTTTTCTCGCCAAACGCCAAGCCCTGAACGACGTGGAAAATAGAAATTTGAAAATAGAGAGGGTCGTTTTCGTCTGTGTACAGTGGTGCGCGATTGAAAGGCGCGGTCTCCAGCGGCTCTACCATTGATTCCGAGCAATCCTATTTCAAATTGCGAAATCAGTTGTGCTTCAGGAATTCACCTTTGTGCCCGGTCAGCGAGTTGTACAGCGTTTCGATGAAGGCGTCGGTGTTCACGAATTGGCCGGAGAATTTGCTCCACGGATCGAGAATTTTGGCCTGCTTCATTTGGTCCAGAGTCTTGTGCTCGTCGATTGCTTTTTGAACGATGGCGGAGGTTTCCTTCAACATTTTCGTGTAGGCACGCACATCGTCTAGATTCGAAAGCGCACCGTGGCCAGGGATCACTTTGACGTCCGCGGGTAGCTGCGCCGTGGTTTTTTCCATGGCGTCGATGATGCCTTGCACGCTGCCGCCGCTGGCCACGTCAATGAAAGGGAAGCCGTAACGCACGAAATCGTCGCCCATGTGGATCACGTTGTTCTTTGGAAAGAAAATGATGGAGTCGCCGTCGGTGTGGCCCGAGGGAAAATGCATGGCGCGAATGTCTTCGCCGTTCAAATGGATGGTTACATCGTGCTGGAAGGTAATAATCGGCAGGGCTGCTTTTGCGGCGGGCTTGTTTTCGATTTTTATTGAGCCGCCGTTGCCAGCTGTGCCGCCGCTCTCGAGGCGCTTGCGCACGTTGTCGTGGGCGATTAGCGTGGAGCCGGCATTGTTTAACGCTTCGTTCCCTCCCGTGTGGTCGCCGTGGTAATGCGTGTTGATAACGAAGCGCACGGGCTTGTCAGTGACGCCGATGCTTTTCAGAGCGGCCTGGATTTTTTCGGCCAGTGGCGCGAACTGGTCGTCGATTAACACGATGCCATCTTCGCCCACCGACGCGGCAATGTTCCCGCCCGCGCCCTCCAGCAGGTAAATGTTTCCGGAAACCTTGGTGACTTTGATTTCGACCTTGGAAAAATCCTGCTGGGCGGAGGCCGGCCGGCTCAGAAGCATCGCCAGTAGGCCTACGGCAAGAAGCTTTGCCAGCTGCACTACCATCGCAAGCCGCGTTATCCCGTTCATGTCCTCCCCCTCAGCCAAGCGCGGCGCATTGTAGCACTGCATGGGCAAAATGCGAGGTAAAGAAATGACGGGGGAGCGGTGGCTTTGGAGCACGTTTCATTCCGGGTTGTAAACGTCCCGATGGCGCCGCTTGTCAACTGAAACGGACGTATTCGAAATTCAAAGGTTTGTTGTTGATGCCCCGCAGGGGCGGCGCAATCCAGTTGGCGAATTTTCCGGGCTCGGCGACACGGCCGCTCATGAGGGATTGCACAAATTCGTAGTCTTTCGAGTTTGGCAGCCATTCAAATTCGGGTTTCTTCCAAGCTTCTTCAGTGAGTACTTCGCCTTCGGGGCTAATGAAGTGTCCCGCGAAATTTCCGATCGCACGATGAAACCCCTTGTGCGGCAAGGTCAACTTGTAAGAGATTCCAGCTTGATCGATGACCCTTTGCCAGCGGCTGACGCCGTCAGCGATTTCATCAATGTAGTCGTCGCGCAAGCGCTCGTTTAGCGCGGTCAGTGCCGGGACATCTTTCGTTACGATCTTATCGCCGACAACTTCGGAGACCGGGTAATGTGAGTCGATCAATACGTGATCGTCCTCGAGCTTGGTTTCGCGGAAACGACCTTTCAGGCCGCTCGTAAAATAATTCGCGGCGTTGGAGGAAACGTCTGAACCGTAGAGGTCCAGCGTCACGCTGTAGTGGAAGTTCAGGTATTTCTGGATTGTCTGGAGGTCAATGACGCCCAACGCGCGCACGTCCGAGGGATCTTCCACTTTGTTTTCTTTCATCACTTCGCACGTGCGTTGGATGATGCGGCTCACGCCGGTCTCGCCCACAAACATATGATGCGCTTCCTCGGTCAGCATGAAGCGGCAGGTTCGCGCGAGCGGATCGAAACCGGATTCCGCCAGGGCGCAGAGCTGGAATTTACCGTCGCGGTCGGTGAAAAAAGTGAACATGTAAAACGCCAGCCAGTCTGGCGTCGGCTCGTTAAACGCGCCGAGGATGCGCGGATTGTCGGTATCCCCCGAGCGCCGCGCTAGCAACGCTTCTGCTTCTTCGCGGCCATCGCGCCCGAAATAGCGGTGCAGCAGGTAGACCATGGCCCACAGATGGCGGCCTTCTTCCACGTTCACTTGAAAAATATTCCGCAAGTCATACAAGGAAGGGCAGGAGAGTCCCAGCATCTTCTGCTGCTCCACCGAAGCCGGCTCCGTGTCGCCTTGCGTCACGATGATGCGCCGCAGCGTCGAGCGATATTCTCCCGGCACTTCTTGCCACGCGGACTGGCCCTTGTGAGTGCCAAAATTGACCTCCCGCTTTTCGTCGCGTGGTTGCAGGAAAATTCCCCAGCGATAGTCCGGCATCTTCACGTAATCGAATTGCGCCCAGCCGTCGGGCTCAACGCTGATGGCCGTGCGCAGATAAACGTCGTAGTTGCGGCTTTCCGTGGGCCCCATGTCGAACCACCAGCCAAGAAATGCCGGCTGCCAGTGTTCTAGGGCGCGCTGCAAGATGCGGTCGCGGCCCAAATCCACATTGTTTGGAATTTTTTCCGCGTAGTTGATCATGACTTCCCTCAGTTCGCTTTCGAGAGCCTTGCTAAACCTTTTCCCAGTCGAACTTCACCGGCGCACCCGTTCCATAGACTTTCAAAGCGCCGCTGGGGCCAACCGCGTTCGGGCGAATGAAAATCCAGTTTTGCCAGGCGGACAAGCGACCAAAAATGCGCGTTTCCGGTGTTTCTCCGGCCCCAAACCGCAAATTCGCTTCTAGACCTGTCAGTGCATCCGGCGATTGTGCAGCGCGCGACTCCATCGCCTGGCGGATTTCATCGTCCCAGTCGAGATCATCGGGCGCGGCGGTGACGAGCCCAGCTTGGAGTCCATCGCGCGGTGAAAGCCTTTTTCCAATTAGACTGCGGAGCGATTCGAGCTGACCGGCGTCCTCATAAAACCGTGAAGCCAACCGCGAAAGATGATTTACCATCGGGAGAGGCCCGAAGTTCATCTCCGAGAGCGTCAGAGCGGCTGCGCTCTCGCCCTGGTCGGTATCTCGCATATAGACCCGATCGGCTGCCAGGGCCAATTCGAGCAGCGTGCCGGCAAAGCCGGCGCCCGGCTCCGCGATCGCGTAGATCGAGCGCGACGTCACCTCCAGCCGCGCGAAGGTGCGTTTCATCATCCCCAGCACTTCGCGCACGAACCAGTTGTCTTGATGGCTCAAGATGAACTTGTCCATCGACAGAACGGCATCGGGGTTTCCGGCGGTTTTCATTACCCAAAGACCGATTCCGAGTTCGTTGGTGCGCACGCTGAGGATGGCGTCATCGAGTTCGCGCGCCATTTGCAGAGGCCACCAGTTCGCGCCCGCCGCAAGAGCCTTTTCGACCGTTTGTTCATCAGCGGATTCGGGTGCACGCACCGTGATTGTCGCCGTTCGCGCGGCGCGGTTCAGTTGCACGTCCGCGTACTCATAATGCAGGCCGGCGTCGTCCACTGTTTTCTTCAACGGCGTCAGCGCCACGCCTTTCGCCCCGACGGGGCGATCGGATAATTCCGCGAGCTTCAACGCGCGTTGTTTGATATGTTCTGCGAACTGCTGCGGCTTGACGACGTCATCCACCAGGCGCCAATCTTTCGCTCGTTGTCCGCGCACACCGTCCTGGTTGGTGCAGAACATGTCGGCGAGGTCTTTGCGGACTTTACGCTTGTCGGTCAGGCGAGTCAGCCCGCCTGTTCCCGGCAAGACCCCAAGCAGAGGAAGCTCCGGCAAGCTCACCGCGGAGGAGCGGTCGTCTATGAGGATAATTTCATCGCAAGCGAGCGCGAGCTCGTAGCCGCCTCCCGCGGTTGTTCCGTTGCATGCAGCGAGAAACTTTAATCCCGAATTTCGGCTCGCATCCTCGATGCCAATCCGCGTTTCATTCGTGAATTTGCAGAAATTCACTTTCCACGCGTGCGTCGAGAGTCCCAACATGTAAATATTGGCCCCGGAACAAAAAATGCGGTTCTTTGCGCTGGCAAAAACCACCGTGCGAATCTCCGGATGCTCGAAACGAATGCGCTGCAGCGCGTCGTGAAGTTCGATATCCACGCCCAGGTCGTAGGAATTCAATTTTAGTTTGTAGCCCGGGCGAATCCCGCCGTCTTCCGCCACGTCCATCACTAGCGTTGCCACCGGGCCATCGAAGGAAAGCTTCCAGTGTTTATAGCGAGAAGGATCGGGCTGATAGTCAACCGCCGCCGGTTTCGTCTTCGCTTCTTGAGTGACCGCCACGTCCATGCGCCCTCCTATTGCAATTTCTCTTGCAACGCCTTTTTCAGTTTCGCAAGACTTTCTTCGACGGCAGCTCCCGAAGTGTCCAGTAACAAATCCGCTTTTCGGTAAAGCGGTTCGCGGGCTTCCAGAATCCTTCGCAGGTCTTCCATCGCCTGGCTATTTGCTGCCATGGGGCGAAAATCTCCTTGTGCCATCACGCGCGACATGTGCTCTTCCGGCTGGGCCTTAATCCACACCGTGTAGCAGCGCGACAGGAGAAAATCAAAAGTCTCCTTTTCGGAGACGATTCCGCCTCCCACCGAAATCACAGCGTGCTCATTTTCTTTCAGCACTCTCTCCAGCGTGCGTTTTTCAATGGCGCGAAAGCCGGCTTGTCCGTAGAGCGAAAAAATGTCGCCCAGAGGCATTCCCGTATCTTTCTCAATTTCGCTGTCGAGTTCCACAAAACGGTTCTCCATTTTTCTTGCCAGCATCGAACCCAGGGTAGACTTGCCGGCCCCGCGCATGCCAATCAAGGCGATGCGCATCCTGCGCATCTTTTCTTCGGCGCTAAAGTCGCGCATCAACCGGGATACCACGTCCTCGAGTCGATGCTCAGGGAGCCGTTCTAGAAATCGTTGGATTAGTCTCTTCTCGCCAGGCTCTTCTGTTTGCGGCGCGAACAAGTTTGCGATAGGCACATGGAGCGCCGCGGCGATTCTCTGGAGTAGCAGGACAGAGATATTTCCTTCACCGCTTTCGAGTTGCGCCAGATGGCGCTCCGACACATGGGCTTCTTGCGCTATTTGCTTGCGGGTCATGCCGCGGCGGCTGCGCAGCTCGCGGACACGCCTGCCTAGAAAAGCCAAGGAGTCTTCTTCAGCGGAGAAAAGGTGGGAATGCGGGGTAGATGCCTTTACCGGTGTGGTAGCTCGACTGCTCATGGCACAATGGATAGATGCATTATATTACAGGAATTGGGGGTGGATCAACAGGAAGATTGCAAGGCAATTTCAGCAAGGCGATGAGAGGATTGTCGCTCCCGCAGTCTTTGCCCGTAATATAACATGCTATCAATAAGATGCAGAGGGCCCAAGCCCTACTCACGTCCGAAGAGGTTCGCTACCAGCTGGTTTCTCTGACAGGCAGTATAATGCATCTTTCAAGGAGTTTTGCCTTGGCGCATTCGGTTTGCTATTTTAGTGAATCGTTTCCGTTGTGATGGAGCCACCAGTGAACCTGTCTAATTATCTTGCTGGCCAGTGGATTGAAGGATCGGGCCCTGGAACTCCACTCATTGATCCCGTCACGGGAGACGAATTGGCCCGAATCTCATCCGATGGTGTTGATCTGAAGGC
>DATEGO010000009.1:0-68934 GCA_035280065.1 Candidatus Acidiferrum sp. | reverse complement strand
TTATGGAGCGGGCGATGGGAATCGAACCCACGTCCGAAGCTTGGGAAGCTTCTATACTGCCATTGTACGACGCCCGCTCGTTCTTTTAAATTCTACTACTAATTGACCTTCCGTGCCTGCTGTCGGATAGATTGCTTGCGTTTTAGCCTTGTCGAACATTTACGGGTAGCGTTTTTCGTCAAAATAGATTGACTCTGCCTGGACAACTGTAGGTTGTATCCGAGCAGAATTGCCATTGGGCGTGTAGCCTTGTAGTGAAAGTCGTATATCTCGCGGAATCGCGCCGCTTAGCATCCCCTCCTGCATTCTATAAGCCTTCAATCATGGACCTTAGATGTCCCAGAAGGTTTAATTGGACCACAAGTTTTGGGCATTGAGGTGACTTGCACGCGCAGCCAACAATGTCGGCTCAGCCGCTTTTGCGTTACAATTTGTTGATGAGTATTTTGCGGCGGCTTTCACGCTGGATGGGTTCTAAAGACGATATGACTCACATCCTTGCAGGAAATATGGCTCCCGAGTTTTCTCTGAAATCGCTGGAGCAGAAACAGTATTCACTTCGCGGGTTGCTCGAGCGCGGCCCCGTCGTCGCTGCCTTCTTTAAAGTCTCTTGCCCCGTCTGCCAATTCACCTTCCCGTTCCTGGAACGCCTGCACCAACGGTATGGCTCCGGTGGCGCAACCTTCCTCGGGATTTCTCAGGACGACGCGCGCGCCACGAAAAGCTTCGCATCCGAGTATAGCCTCACTTTCCCCATGGTTCTCGATGGAGACGGTTACCCGGTCTCGAATGTCTATGGCCTGACCAACGTTCCAACGATTTTGCTGATAGACACCGACGGCAAAGTGAAGATCAGCTCAAACGGTTTTGATAAAAAGGATTTGGAAACGATCGGGAGCCAGCTTGCCGAGCGGCGAAAGATCGCGCTCACGCCGCTGTTTCGCCCCGACGAGGTCGTCCCCGCCAACAAACCTGGTTGAAGCTCGAAGAACTAGGTCCGGTCCGGATCTATTCCAGGTTCTCCGATCTCTGATTTCCGTTCACTTTCTCATTCCATTTCGGAGTTCTGCCAGTGCTTCTTGTGTTTCTCAGGGCGTTTCCGTTTGTCCGGAATCACGCGGGTGGCGGCGGGTGCGATGCCCGACTTTCGCGCCACGCGGCGCGCTTCTTTACCTACATCAATCGACTTTTTCTTCCGTCGCTTCATTTTCAACGCAAGGTTATCTCACTGGCCCGGGCCGAAGGAAGCCCTTGGAACCGCGACGCCGCACAACGAACTGGTGTGTTCTTATTCTCGCTTCGGGTTAACCGGCTAGAAATTAAATTGGCATTGCAAATAAATGAGGCGGTTCGCCGTAGAAGAGGAAAACGGCCCGCCGACCAGACTGTTTGACTCGCCAAACAGTGGCGAACTCAAATTGCCGATTGGACTGTTTAGGTTCACTCTGTTGAAGACATTTCGCGCGTTAACACTGAACGTCAGGTTGTAGCGGTTATCCGAAGGATTCCCGCCGAACATTCCTCCGCCACCGTGTTCACCGCCCCCGTGCGGTCCGCCTGGCCCACGGCCAAACGTGCCTCCCCCGGCCCCGCCGCCCCTCGCGGCCGCTTCTTTCTTTTCTCCGAAGCCGAAGGTCTTACTAAACCGCATGTTCAGAGTAAACCGCGCCGGCCCCGTCTCTTCGTTAATGGGAATACCGATCTGCCCGGGTTGTGCCACTTGATCAAAACAACCGTACACCGTGGATATCACCCCCGGATCGCCGCAGGTGCCCGCAGTCGGTCGCGCGTTGAAAGTGTTAATCCCATACAAATCTTGGCCTATCGTGATATTAAAAGGGGAACCGGACTGTGCGACCAGAAACGGGCTGGCGCGAAGCCGCCAAGGCATGCTGATCGAGCCACCAACAAATGCGCGATGCCGCACATCGAACGACGCCCGGCCATAATCCTCGTCTATGCCACAGGGCGTGCCCGACAAAAGACCGGGAGCTCCGCATGGGATGGACGGGATATAGCCCGCGCCCGAGGTGTCGCTATTCGCGTAGTTCAGCGTGTAATATCCCCACAAAGAAAGCCTCGGTCCCATTTGCACGCGGCTGTTGACGATGAGCTGATTCTGCTTGAAGATTCCGCCGGACGTGTACTCGTATGTGATTTGCGGCGTAGCCGCCGGAACTGCGGGACTCGGGACATAGTTCGTATAAAACTGGTGAACTCCGCGTGAATTAAGATAGGTAACCGACAGGTTGGCGTACTTGCTCAGTTGGCGTTCGATCGTCGCTCCGGCTTGCATGATGTAGGGGGTCCGAAGCGCCGAATTGACCTGGTAGACAATTTGGGGCTGCCCGCCCGTCGGCTGCACGGGCGGCGGTCCATTAGCATTAAAGAATTGCGGGTTTTGAACGAGGAATTGCTGCTGAATGATGCCGTTCTGCAGCTGCTCCTGCAAAACTAGATCAGATGTGAGCCGGTCATAAAAAATGCCGTAGCCCACGCGCAGCACGGTTTTCGGCGACTTGTTTTTTCCGTTTCCACCCAGGCCCCAAGCAATGCCAATCCGCGGAGCAAAATCGGCATGGTCTCCCAGGTCGTTTTGCGTTTCGTAGCGCAGGCCGGTACTGAGCGTCAAGTTGGGCCTGATTCGCCAATCATCCTGGAGAAAGAGCGCGCCATCGAACCAGGTCACATTTGTAGCTGCTGCTCCTACCGCATTCGAATTCAGGGAAAAATAACTTGCGCCGCCGCCGTTCGCAATCCCCGTGGCGACATTGGCCTGCGTATTTCCCGTCGCGATAGCCTGCAACATAATCTGATAGGCCTCAAGTCCTGTCAGCTGGGGACAGGTGCTCGGCGGATTGGGCACGTTGCAGCCAATGGACCTCGGATCGACCCTGGACCCAAAGACGTATGTGCCGTTGAACCCGGTATTCGACAAATAGTCATCCGTCGTGGCGCGCAACCGGCCGCCATACTTGATGGCATGCTTCCCGACGGTAAAATAAGTAATGTTCTGCAGTTCATACCGGTTCTCCGTATCCAGGGATATGCCGCTGCCGTTCCCCCCCGTCGAAAAGGCTCCTTGAATCGAAATCGTGGGTGTCGAATTCAGCGGATTCTGATCCCGTTCCTGGTGAATATATTGGAAACGGGTTTCGTTGATCGTTCGGGGGCCCAGCACCTGTGTATCGGTCATCTGAAACGTATGCTCAGTATTAAGCGCGTTATACCCCAAGGTCGGCAGCCCGAATCCACCGACGCCGTCGCCATCCTCGTTGTTGCGCCAATATTGGTAGCGCGTGGTCAGCGTGTTGTTCGGCGTGACTTGAAAATCGAACCGCTGGCTTACTTCCGTGCGCGTGCGCGGATTCGGAAACGCCCCGCTGAACGTGGTAATTTGCAAAGTCGCGGGATCCACATAGGGTGTATCCACCACAGAGAGCTCATTGAGATTCCGCCGCAGGACACTGGAAAAAAACGACACTCTTTTCCCGAGCGCGCCGCCGAGGTGCCCCTCGTACTGCGTCGAATAATAGTCAGGCGGCGGCCCATTAATAAATGGGTTTTTGGAGTTAAGAGCCGTCGTGTTGCCCATCACCCAGAACTGACCATGGAGTTGGTCGGTTCCTGGCTTGGTCAAGATCTCGACGCGGCCGTAGCCCAGTTTGTCGTACTCGGAAGAAAACGGATTCTGATTGATCCGAATCTCACGAATTGAGGCTTTCGGCGGAAGCTGTCCCGCGGTAAATCCGTCAATATATATCTGTCCGCCGTTCGGACCTGCCGACGGCCCGGCCAGCGCCTGCAGTTCCGACGCCAATTCATCAGGATCGTCGGAAAGCGCTTCCAGGTCCTTCCCTTTCATCACCACCTGACCGGCATTATTCGACGAATCGACATCCACCTTTGTTGTTTGGTCAGTCACCTCGACTTTTTCTTCCTCAATGTGAATGATCAAACCGACGTTCACCTGCTGTTGTTGCCCAGCGGTGATTTGAATGTTCTCTTGCGTGAAAAGCGCGAATCCCTTGGCGACTGCTTTCAGTGAATACACGCCTGCCGTAAGGGCCTTGAACTCATAGATTCCATCTTTATTCGTTGTCGCGTCATAGGATACCCCACTTGAATCTGTCAAGCGGACGGAGGCTTTGGGGACGCCTGCTCCAGAAGGATCCGTCACGAATCCCGTCAAGCCACCCGTAGCGCCGCTCGCTTGACTTCCTGAAGACTGGTTCGCGGGCGTTTGCCCGTAGCCGCCGCTCTGGCAGAGAAACAGTAGAAACAGGCCTAAGAAAAATGCACTCGTGGTGCGCAACAGCCGGAAGCTCATCAAATCTCCTGATTCAGCTTGATTGGTTTGATATCGCCCCGCCATTACGGATTCCCCGCTTCTCCACCAGAGGCGTCGCCCAGGCTCCAAGGCGACAGGATCGAAGAAGCGCTGCTATTCGGCGAAGCTTGCAGGATGGGTTCGACTCCGCCGAGCAAGGTAATTACGGACGGCAAGCCGTTCGTGCCTCCCTCGGTGGCGACGATCATCACGGCGTCGCCTTTCTGAAATTCGGCAAGCGTTGCCGCAGGCATGCGATTGAACGCCTGTTGGAAGTCTCCGCCAGCGCCTCTTCCCTGTCCGCCAGAACCTGCTTCTCCGCCGCCCCCCGTTTGAGTGCCCGCAGGCCTTTGTCCTTGAGTCGCGGTCGCGTTTGCGCCTGTGCCGCTGGGCGTTTGCGAATCCGCTGAAGCCCCTCTCAAACGCACCGCAATGCGCTGCGCCATCGGCAGCGTCAGTTTTCGAACTTGCGAATCCGGCGTGATCCGCACGGTCACATTTTTCTTTGTCCCCAGGTCCTCCAGCGTCATCGTATTTGCAGAAGGATCGATCGAGGAAATCGTTCCAGCAATGTTCCTGAAAGTGCCGCTTACAATTTCCGCCGCCGTCAATTCGCTTCCGTCAGCGCTGCGTGTGCCGCGCGCGCGAAGTTGGTCGCCCGCTTTGATCTGCTCAAGCTTGGCAGGCTTCGCGTCATCAAACTTGATCGAATCCGGAGCGTACCGCCGCACCACGGTGTCTTTCGCAAGATGAATGGTCACCGTCTTTTTCTCGCCGATTCCGGGTTGCGTAATAAGGATGGTGTTTGTCGCAGCGTCTACGCTGCTCACCAACCCCGCCGTGCCTTGCCGCCATTGCTCGCGCTCTTGGGCCTGCTTATCGGCGATGCTCGCTTTCTTCATGGCGATCACCGAAGTTGCAAACACGGTTTTTCCGTCTTCGCCAAGCTGGCCGCGCACCAGGATGCGATCTCCTGACAACAATTCCTTCAACATGATCGGCACAGCTTCCTTCAAATCTTTCTGCCCAGGTTCGACCCGAACCAGTTTCGCTGCGTCCTGCACTACAACGTTCACGTCGCCGCTGTTGTCTGTCGTCAATACAATGTTGTTCCCTGAGATCGACTTGATGGTTCCCACGGGCCGCGCCGCATTCGAGGCCGCTTGCGCGCCAAATGTCGCCTCTGGCAATGCGGCAAACACCAACGCGCTCAAAGAGACAAACGCCATCGCCGGCAGAAGCGCTTTTCTGCTCTTCAAATTACAAGTCTCCATCGGAACATCCACACCTCCTGAGTTTTTTCAGGATGACTCGGGCGACGGTTTGGGATTCTCGCCCTGGCTTCACGCACACCAACGAGCATGACGCGTACCTATTAGACGTAACGCAGGCTCCAAAACGTTTCAAGCCGTAAAGACCTCATCGGGCCTAGTACTCGGGAATTGCATGTGCGAATACTTGGCAAAGATCCACGGGAGTCCTTCTAGAACTCTCCTTTCCTCGGTTCTCTTTCTTCGGCCCCTTCAATCACTTCAGTTGATTCATCGCATTCATTTGTTGCGTTAAAATCCGTTCATCAGCCGTTTTAACCACGGGCGACGACCGGAGAGCGTGGCGACGCCTCGCCAAGTAAAAGAGCTTGACCATCCGCCCGACATCGTAAAGCCTGCCGTCACTCCTACTCGAAGTGGGCAGTCTTCCCCGGCTACCGGGGCCCTGGAGAAAGGGGCCCCTTTTCATGCATCGGATCCCCGTTTCCTCAGTCGATATCACCCAAATTGGTTATCAGGAAGATTCGGAAACTCTGGAAATCCAGTTCTCCCGCGGTGAAACTTGCGAATATTACAATGTCCCCTCAGGCGTCTACGACGAGCTGATGAAGTCCCAAGCCAAAGAAGAGTACTACCACGCGCGTATCGGTGAGCGCTTCCCCTGCTCCCGCATCCGCTAACGTAGCGCAACCACTCCTGGTTGTGCGCTGGCTGCGCTCACGGCTCAGCGGCGAATGACAGCGCGGAAGGCGTCTGGCCGAATTTCCAATTTCGATTTTCGAGTTTCCAACGGGGAGACTCGCTTGGACCATTTTCCAGTTTCGATTCTTAGACTTCCAAGGGGAGGCAGTGTGCCCCCATCTTTCATTTTCGTTTTTTGAATTTCCAGGCTCAGCCCTGTTCCAGGTCGCGCTTGCGGCTGTAGCGGTAGGCCATCGCCATGCCGCCGCTCATAAACACGGCGGCCGGAATCAGCAGAAGGAGCACCCCTCTGTTGACCGCGCGCTGGCCGCCTTTGGAGCTGGCCTCGACGTAGCTCGAACACATCGCGCAACCCTGGCTAAAGGCTGCAGGAGCCACAAACACGAAGCACAAGGAAAGGAACAGGGCCAGAAATGCAACACGCGTCTTCATTTCGGTTCGGAGACTACTTAACTCCCAGCTCAATAATACGCTGCGCGTCTGGGAAAAAGAAAATGGTCATCAGAATCAGGCACGCCACCACGGAGCACATGGTGATCCATTTCATGCGCGAAATTTCGTACCGCAAATGCATGAAGAACCCGATAATCAGCGCCGCCTTGATCAGCGACAACCCCATCAGAATCGTCAGCATTTTTGCCGGCGCCATATTCTGATAAGTCAAATAGACTTCGATGGCCGTCATCGCCAGCAGCGCACCCCAGACCCAGAAGAATTGCGCCTTTTTGTGATGGCGCTGCTCTTCAGCTACGCGTTCCGCAATTGCAATTTGTGTCGCGTCCATTTTCTTCAGGCTCCTAGAGAATCTTTGCCGACATCAAATAGACCAGCGGGAAAATGAACATCCAAACCAAATCCACGAAATGCCAGTACAAACCGGCCACTTCCACGTCCGACGAATCGTACACTTTCGGCTTCAGCCACAGAATGATGGCGCATACAATCGCCGCCAGCAGCAGCACATGCGCGCCATAGTGAAAGGGACTGTAACTAGGCGTCGCGAGCCACGCGATGAGCCAAAGCGCCACAAGAATCGGAATGAATTTCTTCCGCAATGCGACGACACCGAGATAAACGATGCCCAAAGTGACGTGCAGCATGTGCATACCGGTGAGCGTAAAGAACGTAGAGGGAAATTGCGGCACGGCCTTCGCCACGTTGGCGAACTCCGCGTTCACTTCGTGCCCTGGAACCGGAGGGAAAAACGGCAGCGTCATGCCTTCGGCGATGAGCTTGCTCCATTCCATGCCATGCAAAATGACGAACCCGGCGCCGCAGGCGATCGTGGCCAGCAACCACAGGGTTTGCGCCTTCGCATCTTTCTGCACCGAAGCGCGCACAGCCAACACCATGGTGAGCGAACTCGTGAGCAGGAACGCCGTCATGATCGTCGCGTTCACGATGCTTTCGGAGTGGAACGGCGTCGGCCAGCCCGCCGTCGAGATGCGCCCGTAACTGTAGGCATACAGCAACGCCCCGAACGTCAGGGAGTCCGACATCAAGAACAGCCACATCCCGATCTTCTTCGAGTACGTGCCAAACAGCGACGGCTCGTAAACCGACGGGATGTCGTGCGTAACCACGCGATCAGCCATGCCCCAGGCCTCCTCGTCAACCAGCTATCGTGCAAACTCGAGCAAAAGCAGAATGTAAACCCACAGCACCGCCATGAAATGCCAATACCAACCCGTGACGTCCACGACGATGCTTCGCGTCGTCACCGATCGATGAAGCAGTGTAAACAGTCCAGCCACCAGCAGTGCGAGGATGCCACCCATCAAGTGAACCGCGTGAGCCCCCGTCAGCAAGTACACGAACGAGCTGCTCGGCGTCGTCGCAACGTAAAAGCCGCTGGCGGCGAGTTGCTTCCACGCCATCCACTGCCCGAACAAAAACACCATGCCGAGTGCGATAGTCATGGCTAGCCATGGCGTCTTCCCTTCTGCGCCGATGGCAACGCTTGTGGACGATTTCGCCGCTGCGACGACTGCGGCCAATTTTGTTTGGCGCCGCGCCAATTCCATCCCCACGCTGCTGATCAGCAAAACCGCGGTGTTCACCAACAGCAACGCGGGCAGCTTCACCGGGATCCAATCGCGCACCAGTTGATTCGTTCGCGGATCCAGCGTTGGCAATCCTTGCCGCACAACGTAAGCGCTGGTGAACGAAACGAAAAGCATCAGCACCGGCGTCAATGCGACGAGCAAACCCAACCGCGCCCTCCGCAAACGCGTCGAGTAATCGGGCAAGCCACGGCCGGAACGGTCGTCGTCACCGCCTCCAAAAATCGGCGGCGGCCCGCCCTGGTTGCCTCGGGAAACCTGCGGTTCGTCTAAAGTTGCGGTTGTGCTGAAGCTGGCCATGGCCGGATTAATGTTTCTTCGCCCCGACTTCGGCGTCCGTCTGCATCACGAAGTCCTTCGGCGCTCCCGGCACGCTGTATTCATAGGGACCGTTGTACACCACAGGCGTGATGCCGCCGAAATTGTCGTGTGGCGGGGGCGTTGCCGTGATCCACTCGAGAGTTGTGGCTTCCCAGGGATTGTCCGCAGCCTTCTCACCCTTCTTCATACTCCAGAAGAGATTGAAGAGGAAGATGAATTGGCTGGCGATGGTGATGAACGCGGCGATGGAGATGAACTTCTGTATCGGAGCCAAGGTATTAATCCACGCTACTTCCGTGCCTTGCGAATAGCGGCGTAAGCCGCCTGCCATGCCGTAATAATGCATGGGCATGAAGATGGCGTAGGCCCCGACAAACGTGAGCCAGAAATGCGTTTTCCCCAGGGTTTCATTCATCATCCGGCCGAACATTTTCGGGAACCAATAATAGGTCGCGGCAAAAATCCCGAAGATGGACGCCACGCCCATAATCAAGTGGAAGTGCGCGATGACGAAATACGTTTCGTGCAAATAAATGTCCAACACCGGCTGGGCCAGGAACGGGCCGCTGATTCCGCCGACCACGAACAAGGAAACAAATCCGATGGCGAACAGCATCGGTGAGCTAAATCGAATTCTCCCTCGCCAAAGCGTCCCCAGCCAGTTAAACGTTTTGATGGCCGACGGCACGCCGATGCCCATAGTCATGATGGAAAATGCGAACGCGCTGTACGGGCTCATGCCGCTCATGAACATGTGGTGGCCCCAGACCATGAAGCCTAGGAAGCCGATGGCCATGATGGCGTAGACCATCGCCTTGTAGCCAAAGATGGGTTTGCGCGAAAACACGGACAGCAACTGCGAGCACAATCCCATCGCCGGCAAAATCGCGATGTACACCTCAGGATGGCCGAAGAACCAGAACAGGTGCTGCCACAAAAGAGGCGAGCCGCCCTTATGCCCCGTGAGCACGCCGTTCACTGTACCGAGCGGAACGAAAAAGCTCGTGCCCAGATTGCGGTCCATCAACAAAAGAATGCCGGCGGAGAGAAGGACGCCGAAGGCGAGCAATCCTAGAATGGCGGTGATGAACCACGCCCAGCACGTCAGCGGCATGCGCATCAGCGTCATGCCTTTCGCGCGCATGTCCAGCGTAGTGGTGATGAAGTTCAAGGCTCCCATCAGCGCGCCGATGCAGAAAATCGCGATGCTTATGATCCACAGGTCCGCGCCCAAGCCCTCGCCAGGCCCAGCGGACTGCAGCGCACTTAGCGGTGCGTATCCCGTCCATCCATGAAGCGGTGCGCCTCCGGTTACGAAGAAAGCGGCTACAAGCACGATGAATCCAAGGAACGTCGTCCAGAACGACAGCATGTTCAGCACCGGAAACGCCATGTCCGGCGCGCCGATCTGAATCGGCAGGAAATAATTGCCAAACCCGCCCTGCGGCGCCGTGGTTAGCACGAAAAACACCATGATCGTGCCATGCATGGTCAACAAGCTGAGATACATTTCCGGCTTGATATCCCCAATGAGCGGCAAAGACAGGTTAGGCCAGACCAGGTGGATTCGCATCAACAGCGACAGAAACATTCCGGTGAACACTGCCAGAAGCGCCAGAAAGAAATATTGGATACCGATTACCTTGTGGTCCAGGCTGAAAACATATTTTCGAATGAATCCTTGCGGCGCTGCGTGCGCTTGGGCGTCGTGGCTGACCATAGTTATTGCTTCTCCGCCTCCCGTGCCGCCAGCCATTGACTGAATTCCGCATCGCTGACGACCTTTACAATTCCGTGCATCTTGTAATGTCCCAGTCCACAAAGCTCCGCGCAGGCAAGCTCATAATCCCCGGTTTGAATTGGCGTGAAGTGCATGTGAATCGCGAGCCCGGGCACAGCGTCCTGCTTGAAGCGCATCGCCGGCACAAAGAAACTGTGAATCACGTCGTGCGACCGCAGTATGACTTCGATTTCGCGATTGACGGGCACGACCATGACTCCGCTGATCACATCGTCTTTCGAAGCGGGATCATTCGAATCCAAGCCCAGCGCACCGGCTCCGCCAAGCGAAGCGTCCTCCAGTTCCGGCCTTGTCGCGCCGAACTTTCCATCCGGCCCTGCGTAGCGGAAATACCAAGCGAACTGCATCCCCGTGACTTCCACCTGCACCGCGCCGGGACTAGCGCCATGAAGGCGCTCGGACGACCAGATGGGTTCGCTTGCCAGGTTCAACCCGACAAACAGAATGACCGTGAGGATGGTCCAAACAATCTCAAGCGTGGTGTTTCCGTGCGAATACTGCGCTGCTTGCACGCCGGCACCGCGGTCGCGGTACTTCCACGCAAACCATCCCAGCGCCAACTGCGCAAGGATGAAAACTCCTCCCATAAGAATGTAGGAGACGGTGAAATGGTGATCGATTCCCGCGGCGGCCGCAGAAGCGCCCACGGGCAACCACCACGTTTTTGCGATGATGAAGTACGAGCCGATCAGAGTGATCAGCCAAATGACCACCAAGAGAACGAGGCCCATTGAGCGCGAACCTCCCCCAGTTTATTTTGCGCATTCCCCACGCAGCACTACGAAGTTCTCGCCACTCAAGCAGTGGGGAATCCAAAACGGGCCGAATATATCACAGGTTTTTCTTGAAGCAAGCAAGTTCTTGCATTCTTTCATTTTGTCTCTCGCAGCTCCTGTGCCGTTGCAATCCGCGCGCTCTTTCCCATGGTCGAAAAAAATTTGTATCGTATCCAACTTACATTTGACGAATTTTTTTGATTTGAGTAATATCCGGTTCGAATCTGGGGGGCCGTTGAAATGTTTGGGGCCTCGCAATGTCTTCGAAAAGTGCTTTTCCAATTCGGAGGGCACCCGGCGCTGAGAGCCGACTCGCCCTGCTGGTGTGATTCCTCATTTTCTCGTTCAGATGAAAGGTCTTTCGCAATATCAGGGCGACCGTCGTTTTCGCGTTTACTCAAAACGCGGAGCCGCGCTCGAGTTGTGGTCTAAGTAAGTAAGAAACGCGGAACAGCTGTAAACGAGCATTGGCAAAGGGAAAGACCGGCGGAATCAGCCGCCGCGCAGCAACGCGCAAGAATTTCGAGTAACACCTAAAGTGGAGGAGGTTCTGCATGGCGGCGCCCGAATCGGAGACGGTTAAACCTAAACCGGAGGCGGCGAAATCTTCTGCCGCGGGCGGTGCGGACGCGACGAAGTACGTCGGCACGCCTGCCGTGGGCACGTCCAAAGCCGCACCTGCGGGTGGCGTGGCCAGCGTCGGCCCCGAACCTAGCGCAGCCAACGAAGGTCGCCGCCGGCTAGTTTGGTGCGCGGTTACGGCGTTTCTTGGCGCGTGGTTCATTGCCTTTCTCCGGTTTTTCCTTCCGCGCACTCTCTTCGAGCCCCCCACGATTTTCAAGATCGGCTATCCCTCCGACTACGCTCTCGGTGTGGACACCAAATGGCAGCAGAAATACCGCATTTGGGTGGACCGCACTCCGGACCGCATCTTTGTTATCTACGCGCGCTGCACGCATCTGGGCTGCACTCCGGACTGGAAGGCCGGCGAAAACAAATTCAAGTGTCCCTGCCACGGCAGCGGCTATGACAGCGAAGGGGTGAACTTCGAAGGTCCCGCCCCGCGCCCGATGGACCGCGCGAACGTCCAAATCGCCTCTGATGGCCAGATTGTCGTGGACACTTCGCGCCTCTATCAGTGGCCCAAGGGGCAGCAGAGCCATTTCAGCGATCCGGGGTCTTTTCTGCCAGTGTAAACGCTGATTCTTGACCGCGCAGGTTGCTTCGAGTTTGTGGCTTGGATCGAAAGGGTTCTTGAGCGGTAACCAACGGGGGCGCAGAGATGCCTGAAGAGAACAAAGAAAAAACCGGCAACGGCAAGCCCGGCCTTCTGGGCCAATTGAAGGAGGACCTGGGCGCCTTGAAGACCGATCTGCCCGCCAAAGCGAAAGAGCAAGTCGAGCTTCTCAGCAAACCCACGAAGACGCAGCTCTATACTTCCATCTTCCGGCACAAGCACGATGACACGCCGCGCAACCGCGCTCTCGGCGTTCTTTCCAACGTCTTTCTGCACCTGCATCCCGCAAAAATCAATCGCGACGCGGTGCGTTACAGCTACACCTGGGGCATGGGCGGCATCACCTTTTATTTGTTCTTTGTGCTGACCCTGACCGGCGTCCTGCTCATGTTTTATTACCATCCGAGCAAAGTGCAGGCCTTCCGCGACGTGCTCTACCTTGAACACGACGTGCCTTATGGCAAATTGCTGCGCAACATGCACCGCTGGGCCGCTCACTTGATGGTCATCGCCGTCGAGCTGCACATGTTCCGCGTTTTCCTCACGGGCTCCTACAAAAAGCCACGCGAATTCAACTGGACCGTTGGCGTAATCCTGCTCGTTCTGACTTTGCTCCTCTCCTTCACCGGCTATCTTCTGCCTGACGATCAACTCGGCTTCTGGGCCGTCACCGTCGGCACCAACATGGCGCGCGCCACACCTTTATTAGGTCACGAAGGACCGTTTGGCTCGCAGTTAGGAATGACCCCTTATAATGACGTGCGCTTCGGCCTGCTCGGCGGGTCTATCGTGGACGCCAACGCGCTTCTTCGCTCTTACATCTGGCACTGCATCGGCATTCCCATCATCGCTTCGGTCTTCATGATTGTGCACTTCTGGCGCGTTCGAAAGGATGGCGGCATCTCCGGACCGGCTCCGGTGGTCCTCGACTCCGAAATCAAGGAGGCGAAGAAATAGCCATGGATTGGAACCAACTCTGGCAGATCCTCTCGGCCCCGGACAATGTTCCGATCATCGCCATGATCCCGCTTCTGGCCTTCTACATTTATCTGGCCTGGAGGCAGGCCCACGCCAACGACAAACTCATTGACGAGCTGGCCGCGAATCCCGCCCTGGCAAAAACGCATCATCGCAAAACCTGGCCGTTCAAGCCCGGATGGCAGAAAGAAGTCCATGTGTGGCCGTTCCTTCTGCGCGTCGAGTTCCTCGCCGCCATTATCGTCACCATAATTCTGATGGTCTGGTCTATCACGCTAAACGCGCCACTCGAAGAGCCTGCCAATCCCAACCTGACCATGAACCCGGCGAAAGCGCCGTGGTATTTCCTGGGCCTCCAGGAAATGCTGGTTTACTTCGACCCGTGGATTGCCGGCGTGGTCATGCCCACGCTCATCATCATCGGCCTGATGGTGATTCCTTATATCGATACCAACCCGCTCGGCGGCGGCTACTACACTTGGAAGCAGCGCAAATTCGCAATCAGCACGTTCCTTTTCGGCTTTGTGATTTTGTGGGTGACCATGATTTTCATCGGCACATTCATTCGCGGGCCCGGCTGGCAGTGGTTCTGGCCGGGGCAAACCTGGGACCACAATCGCCTCATCTATGAGGTGAACCGCGACCTGCCCGATCTCTTTGGCATCACTTCGAATCTGTGGAAGGGCATCTTCGGCGCGATTGTTGTCGGCGGATATTTCGCTGTCGGCGGCTTGCTGGTAAACAGTATGTTCCGCCGCACCAACCCGAAAGATTACAAGCGCATGAGCCTGCTGCAGTACTCCATCCTGATGACGTTTTTCCTCATCATGGTGGCTTTGCCGATCAAGGTGCTCATCCGCCTGCTTTTTCACATTAAGTACGTTTGGATTACGCCGTGGTTTAACGTCTAGGGGCGCTTAGCGTCCCCATTACAATTCGGTGCGGTGTTGATTTTGGCTGCGGCTCTGGCCGCAAGTGATTAGGAGGAACTGGTGCCCGAGAAGCCCATCCCCGAAAACGATCCGATCGTTACCAAATCCCTTGCGCCGCACTATGTCATTTGCATAGTCATTCTCATGGCCACGCTGTTCTGGGCGCTGTGGGACGAAGATTTCGGCCAGCGCCCCTGGAAAACTTTCCAGCACGAGTGGAAAAATCGCTATTCCGCGTTCCTGAAGAGCGCGCGCACGCAGTCCGCTACCTCGCAAAAAGAAATCGAGAGCAGCGCCGACTATCAGAAGCTCAAGAAGGACTATGAGGACGCCCTCCAGTCGGCCACTCCGCGCATCAATGAACTTAGAGAAAAACTCCGGGACGTGGGCGCGAAAATCCTAGCGGTCCAGGACGGGCCTGGCCACTTCACTGACCGCCGTGCATACGTCACCGCCTCCACCTACGATATCGAGACAACAACGAGCGCCTCCTCAAAGAAGAGCAAGCAGCAGGATCTCGACGAATACAAAGCCAAACCCAGCAGCGTCGAAATGCCCGACGGCAAAGTGCAAACCTTCAAGAATTTCGCCGAATTGGAAGAGGCTTACAACGAGCTCAAGAATGAGCGCACGCAAATGAGCGCCGAGCTTGGCGAACTGCTGAAGCCCATCAACGAAAAGAAAGAAGTGATGGATTCCTACCTCACAGACCACATGGTGAGTCTCACCGCGTCGCAGTTGCAGAGCCTCCAAAACGGCGTGGAATCCCTCACCCCGGCGGTCCGCCAAATCAACGTCAACGAGCACGCGGCCAACCTGGAACGCGAAGATAGCGCTCAGATTGTGGATCGCTGCGAGTCCTGCCATCTCGGCATTCGCGAGCCGGTGAAGCTTACGGCCGCGGCGATGTCGTTGAAAGGCAAAAAGCCTGACGAGTACGCCCGCGCTTTCACCAGTCATCCCGAGCCGGACCTGCTAAAAACTCACGATCCTGAGAAATTCGGCTGCTCGCCTTGCCATCAGGGCAATGGGCGCGCCACTACCAGCGTCGAGAAAGCTCATGGCAATTACGAACATTGGCTCTGGCCCATCTTCACCGCGCAAAACTACGAAGCCGGCTGCCAGATTTGCCACTCCGCGGATATGGTTCTCGTAACCAACGACGTCGGCTGGGTAGTCAGCGAGGGCAAGGATCTTTTCCGCCAGCGCGGCTGCATCGGCTGCCATCGTTACGAGGGCTACGACAAGGAACCTGAAGACCTGCTCTCCATTGGCCAGGAAATCAAGCTGCTCGATCAACGCAAGAAAGACAATCTCAAGCACGCAGGCGATTTCATGCAGCAGGCCGACAAAGCTCAATCGAATGAAGAAGCCAATCATCTCAATGAGCGCGCAGTGGCGTTGAAAGTGGAAAACAGCAAAGTGGATCTGCGCATCATGCAGCTTGATCGCACCACCAAGAGCTTGTTCCAAGATATGAAGAAGGTCGGGCCGAACCTGAAAGACGCGCGCCTGAAGCTGAATAAAAACTGGATTCCCGTGTGGTTGAAGAAGCCCACCGATTTCCGTCCCACCACGAAAATGCCGAACTTCCGCCTAAACGATGACCAGATTAAATCCATCTCCGCTTACATCTGGCAATCTGGGCTGACCGATTCCCTGCCCAAGCACAAACCCGGCAATGCCGCTCACGGCAAGGGGCTATTCGAAACGCGCGGCTGCCTCGCCTGCCACTCCATCGGCGAAGGCGACCAGGTGCAGGGGGGCACGTTTGCGGCGAACCTCACGCGCGTCGGCGAAAAAGCGAACTACGATTACCTTGTTCGCTGGGTGCACAACGCCCGCGAGCGCACGCGGCCCTACTGTCCATACGAGAAGAAGGACATCGGGCCTGAGGATTACAAAAAGAACGGCCTGCCCTACGCTTTTGACCTCGATCACAGCAAATGCCCGAACGACGGTCACGAACTCCAGGTCCAGAACATGACCGTGATGCCAAGCTTGCGCCTCTCCGAAACGGACGCGGAAGACGTAGCCAGCTACCTCATCACGCTCAAGAAAGAGAATCCCTCGGAATACTCGGACGCTTCGTTCATGGACGATCCGAAACTCAAGGAAGAGGGCAAGAAGTGGGTAAAGTTCTTCGGCTGCTTCGGCTGCCATGAAATTTCCGGCCTCGAAGACGAAGGCCGCATCGGCACTGAACTCACTACCGAAGGCAGCAAGCCTGTCGAACGTCTCGACTTCGCGCTCCTCACGGAAGTTGCAGAGCGCGGCGGCAAAGAGCCCATCACTGATCCCGAAGACCTCGCGCGTTTGCCCGAAGGTCCCGCGAAGGAACCCTGGTATGACCACAAGGGCTTCTTTGAGCACAAGCTCGCCGAACCTAACATCTGGGACATCGGCAAAATCAAGCCGCCCGCCGAACAGTTGAAAATGCCGAATTTGCATCTCACCAAGGAACAGGTTCGCGCGCTCACCACGTTCCTTCTCGGCAGCCAGGAAAATCCGCTTCCGCCCAGTTACCAGTACAAGCCGCTCGACTATCGCAAAGACATTCAAGACGGCTGGTGGGTGGTCAAAAAATACAACTGCATGGGCTGCCACCAGCTCATTCCCGGGCAGAAAACCATTCTCATGGGTATGGCCCGCTATCAGGACGCGCAGGAGCAGTTGCCGCCCAAGCTGCTCACCGAAGGCGCGCGCGTCGATCCCGAATGGCTGCTGCGTTTCTTGAAAAATCCTTCGCTCAACGACAAAGACACGAATCGAAATGGCATTCGCTCGTATCTGCAAGTGCGCATGCCGACGTTCTCGTTCTCCGAAAACGAGCTCGGCAAGCTCGTGCGCTTCTTCCAGGCGCTTGCGCGGCAGCCGTTCCCATACATTCCGGAAGAGGTTCCCGTCCTTACCGCCAGGGAAACCGAAATGGCGCGCAGCCTCTTCAGCAGCACCGCTGCGCCTTGCCTGAAGTGCCACGCTACCGGCGACCCTGCGCACGATCGCACCGCCACCGCTCCGAATTTCCTACAGGCGCGCGGCCGCTTGAAGCCTGACTGGATGGAGCAGTGGATGCTGGATCCACAGGCCATCAGCCCCGGAACTTCGATGCCGTCGGGCTTGTTCAAGCGCCAGAATAATCATTGGGTTTTTTCCGGCCCGACTCCGCCGTCGTTCCAAGGGTATGATAAGGACCACACGAAGCTGCTTGTGGATTACATTTTGCAGCTCACGCCCGAAGAGCAGCGGCGCGTTTCTGCGTCCATGGGCCGTTCGAGCGCAAGCAGCTCGAAGCCCTCTGGCGCGAACGCTGGCGCGCACAGCGGTCATGGGGCCGGTAAATAAATGTTCTTTGAGATCACGATTCACAGGAGAGAGCGAAAAAAATGAAAACGAAAACCTGGATGAAAATTCTGAGCCTACCCGCGATATGCGGTCTTGTCCTCCTCGCGGGCTGCGGCAAGAAAGAAGAAACGGCGGAGCAGCCCGCGGCCGCTCCCGCGGCAGCGGCCACTCCGATCGATCCCGCAACCGCCGCCAGCGTTAGCGGAACCGTCAAATTTGAAGGCACGGCGCCTACGGCCCAGAAAATTGATATGAGCCAGGATCCGGCCTGCAAAGGCGCGAACACGGCGGAAGCGGTCGTCGCTTCCGGAGGCCATCTGGCCAACGTCTTCGTTTACGTGAAGGACGGCTTCGGCAACCGCACTTTTGACATCCCGAAGGACGCCGTCACGCTCGACCAGAGCGGCTGCAAATATCATCCTCACATGCTTGGGGTGATGGCCGGACAGGACATCAAGATTGTCAACAGCGATCCAACCACCCACAACATTCATCCTACGCCGAAGGACAATCGGGAGTGGAACGAGTCGCAGCCGCCGTCATCTGCGCCGTTGCAGAAGAATTTCGCGCGTGAGGAAATCCTTCTACCCGTGAAGTGCAACCAGCATCCTTGGATGAAGATGTACATCAATGTGACGAAGAGCCCGTTCTATGCGGTCTCGGGAACGGACGGCAAATTTGAAATCAAGGGTCTGCCGCCGGGCGATTACACACTGGCCTTCGTCCACGAAAAATATCCCGAGCAGGACGTGAAAGTGACGCTCGCGGCCAAAGACGCCAAGACCGTCGACGTAACGTTCAAGCCGTGACGCCGGACGTGACTCAAGTTGTCATTTTGTGGGCATCCGATAAGGATGCGCGAAGAATCTCAGTAGCGTGTGTCGGCAAAGCGTGCGATTTCTTTTTCTCGTGGATCACGGAACACGGGCCACGGGAAACTGCTTTTCCTGAGGAGGCGACTTGGTTGCCGTGATGCTCTTGATTTCCATCCTTCTCGGCCTGATTCCGCTTGCGGGAATCGCATGGATCGTCGTCAGCGGCACCATGACCACAGTCGACGGGCTGTTCGAAATCCTCATCATGCTCAGCCTTTCCGCCGTGTTTTTCCTGAACGCCTTCTGGGAATTGCGCGGCAAAAATAAACCATCCGGCCCGGCGAAGCCGGGCGCGCCCTCCGACGAAAGTTGAGCTCTCTGCCTCCTGACGGCGCGTTTTGCAGCCGATTTGCCATCCCGAGCCACGGGAGGCGCTCTCTTGCTGGGCCCGCGGTCCGGGTTGTCCGCTCCGCGCGCTTCGGCGGAGCGGAGGGATCTGCTTTTCTCTCCTGCTAAAATGCTTCTCGAAATAAAATGAACAACCCTCCAACCTCTTCCACAAACGGTAACACCGAAGCATCCGCGCTTGAAAACGCCGCGGCGTCAGGCGCGCCGGCTCCTCACGGGATGTCCACGCGCACGCGCCTGCTTTTCTATCTCACTGCGTGGCTCATCGTGCTGCTTCCTTTCCTCTTTTGGTGGAACACCTGGTTCGGCCGCCAACTCCCTGATAAACAAGTCACCGAGTACCTGCGCGACGACAGGCGCCCGCGCCACATCCAGCACGCGCTGGTGCAGATCGGCGAGCGCATCATGCGCCACGACCCCGCGGTAGCGCAGTGGTATCCGGAACTCGTCCGCCTCGCATCGCATCCCGTCGAAGAGGTGCGCAACACCGACGCTTGGGTGATGGGCCAGGACTCCACGGGCGCGAGGTTCCACGAAGCGCTATTGAAGATGTTGCAGGATGGGTCACCGATGGTGCGCGGCAACGCCGCGCTCTCCCTGGTGCGCTTCAAGGACGATTCCGGCCGCCAACAAATCGTCGCCTTGCTGCAGCCCGCGCACATTTTAGCGCCGGGCGCAGGGCGCATCACGGATACGGCCCGGGTGGGCACCGCGATCCGTCAGGGCGGGATCGTCGCAAAGCTTCAGCCCACGTCTTCGGCCTCTGCAAATTCACAAGACGGCGATTCAGTGATAACGGAAATTCGCTCGCCCATCAGCGGCCGGATTCACTCCATCTCCACGCCAACCGGCGCGACCGTTGCTGCGGGGGAGGAAATCGCCGCGATTGATCCCGGCGACGAACAAATCTGGGAAGCGCTGCGCGCGCTTTATCTCGTCGGCCGCGCTGAAGACTTGCCCGCGATTCGCCCTTACGAACGCGAATCCCGGGACATCCCCGATCGCGTCCGCGAGCAAGCCGTCCTCGCTGACCAGGCTATTCGCTCTCGCGCTTACGCCAAACCCTAGGTTTGGTCCGGCCAGCGCGCCACGCGCCGTCTTCCGACCAACGCATCGCTCCCAAAATGTCGGTGTGAGTCAGGCCGTTGAATCTTTGCAAAATGGACCACGGGATGTGCTTGTCCCGGAACCTGAGCCCGACGAAAAAACGATCGTTGCAAACTCGCTGGCAGTAGACGACTTCGCCCAGCATGGGGGCTTCCCCCTTCACAGGGATGACCTGCGCCTCCTCGCCCATTTGCCACGCGCTAGTAGCCTGCAACCGAATTCCATGCGGGCTAATGTTGTCCGTAAACGTTCGCTCGAACCTCTCCCCGTCCTCGCGTCCCACAGGCGCGAGCTTCACTTCCATCATAATGGGGAGCCTTCTTTCTTCCCTGCCGCTGAGGCTGCCATTTGAACCCATACCGCGTACACCCCACAGATGCAAACCTGAGTCTTAAGCTGTACTGCAGGGCTGGGGGAAGTTGAGCGAGCGCCTTATCTGGGCTGAGTTCTTACACGGGCGGAAACTGGGCGTAGGGACCCGTTGGTTTTTATGAATTTTCTCTTGGTAACCCCCGAACGGATGTGCAGGATAGTCACCATCCGAGAGAAAGGCAATCCCATAAAAACCCTAGTGCCTTCCAGTATTTCACCTGAAACTGAACGAATACAGTTTTAGTACCCTCCTGCTTTTTGCGCCCTACGACGCATTCCACGATCCGCGGAACTCTGGCGTGGACACGAGCTCCAAGGGCATTGATGTTTTCAACAATGGCGCGTTCCCGTTTTTTCCTCTTTCGCGCCCTCGGCAGGGACAAGCTTCACCTCCATCGTGACGGGGAGCCTTCTTTCTTCTCTTCCAGTAAAGCGGCTATCCAGGGACATGCGCTATGCTCTTTTCCGGCAGGCCGGCCCAGGGTGAACCATACTCCCCCAAAAAGCGAAACGCGGGGACAGCCGAACGGAAACTGCACGTCAGGACAGGTGGCAGGGGGTGTTTCAAGACTGTACGCTGCGAGATACAGCCCAGTTCATAAGGGACTACGTGAGGGGCGTGATGCGCAGCCCAAAGATTTTGCTTGGCCGAAAGAAGTTTGTGGCTCCTGACAAACCGGGCGCAGTGCCTGCACGTCCGGCAGGCGGGCTGCGCTCCCATAAAGGCTCTGAAGAGCGCGTCAGAAACATTTCTGAGTTGCCGGCGTTTGCGTGGCCGACGCTGGCGTTGCTGGCTTTGTTAATGCTAGCGCTGCTAGTGTGGCCGGTCACGGCTAGCGCGCAAGCCCCAGCTGGAGCGGGCGGGCAGCAGCCCCCAACAAGCGATCCGCAAGCACCACCACCGGCACCGCCTCAACAACCCCAACAAAACCAAACAGCGCAACAAGGTTCGCAGGTCACTGCGGGCGATGGTGCGCCCGCGCAAGCCGCAATTCGACCGCAGCAGCCGATGAGTGCGGAAGCGGTGCTGGATCGGATTATTGCGCAAGAACTGGCCGAGGTCGGCACTGTGCGCCAATACTCGCCGCTGGTGGAGACGTACATCCAGTACCTCCGGTCGGACAAGACGACTGGGGCGGCTCCGGATGGCGACAGATACTTTCTGGGACGGGCTGAGATGTCACGCGGTGTGGACTTGATGCCGCTGGGCAAAGACGCGAGCTTAAAACACAGGGTCATCGGAAGCTGGTCGCAGTTTTTCAATTCACAGTTCCTGCCGCGCGGCTTCCTGCAGATGATTTTCATTGACATGAACGGATTCGACCGCCAGCACTACCGGATCGAGTACGTGCGGCGGGAGTTTTTGGGCGAAGTGCGTTGCTTAGTGTTTGACGTAGATCCGGTCAGCAAGAAAGACAAAGGACGCTTCGTGGGGCGCATCTGGGTGGAAGACCAGGACTTCCACATTGTGCGGTTCAACGGGGCGTTTGGCGGATCGTCGCTAACCAGCGACTATTTGAACTTCGACAGTTGGCGCACGAACGTGGGAAAAAACCTGTGGCTGCCGTCGTTTATCTACAGCGAGCAAGGCAGCATTCACGACAAGAAGACGATCAATATCGGATACAAGGCGTTCCGGGCGCAGACGCGGCTGTGGGGCTATGACCTGGGCCATGCGCGGCAGGAACAGGAACTGAACAAGGTGCTGGTGGAGGCGGCGGGGGTCCGCGACGCGGAGGGGGCGAACGACTATTCGCCGCTGCAGTCGGAGCGCTCCTGGAGCCATCAGGCGGAAGATAGCGTGACGGACCGGCTGGAGCGCATTGGCCTGCTGGCGCCGTACGGCGAAGTGGACAAGATCCTCGAGACGGTGGTGAACAACCTGGAGGTGACGAACAACCTCGACATTCAACCGGAGGTGCGCTGCCGGGTGTTGATGACCTCGACGCTCGAATCATTCACGATTGGACATACCATCGTGCTGAGCCGCGGTTTGATTGACGTGCTTCCAGATGAGGCCAGTCTGGGCGCGATTCTGGCGCACGAACTAGGGCACGTGGCGCTGGGGCACCGCATTGACTCACAGTATGCGTTCTTCAGCCGGGTACGGTTCGACGACAAGGACACGTTCAAGCATTTTGATTTTACGCGGACGCGGGATGAGGAAGAAGCAGCGCAGCAAAAAGGAATCGAGCTGCTGAAGAATTCGCCTTATAAAGACAAGGCTGCGAGCGCACAAGTGTTTTTGCAGGCGGTGCAGAGCCGCGTGAAGGAGATTCCGAATCTGATCAGCCCGCATCTCGGTGACCGCGTTTCCGCGAGTCGGACGGTCGCAGAGGCCGCTTTAGCAGGGCAGCCGGGGACGGGTAAAGACAAGGATAAAGATGAGGCGAGCGACAAGACGGGTGCGCCCGAGGAGAAGGTGGATAAGAACGCGATTGCGGCGCTGCCGCTTGGCGGGCGGATCAAGATTGATCCGTGGAATGATCAGTTGCGGATGTTGAAGTCGAAGGCCGCGGGCACAGTGGCGGAAGCGGAGAATACACCCTTCCAGATTACGCCGTTTGTGTTTTACCTGACGCGCGTGGCCGACAATTCGCCGGCGCCGACGATGACTGCGGCGGCTCCTGGGGCCGCTCCCCGTGTGGAAGCTGCGGCGCAGATGGACGCTCCGCCGAAACCGGAAGTTACGCAGGACCTTCCGGGCCGGCCTGCGCCAGAACCGCGGAAGCCGTAGCGCGAGAGCACCAACAGTTTTAGGGGACGAACGGGGCACAGAGAGTTCTGAGGGGGAATCATGCAAAACGCATGCCTGTCGGGCCATGTTCGGGAATTTGGGACAAGATTGAACCGCACAACGACCTGGGGACGCTAAACATTCAAGCAGTTCCCCATCAATAGGCCATGGGGCCGACTTCTTTTTCCACTTCCGTGGTCTCCACCATGACGATGGCGTCCCAGGGACAGCCGTCGAGGAAGCAGCCGTCGGGGCCCTTGCTGAGGCACTTCTTGCAGCCGATGCAAAGGATGGGATCGATCTGAATGCGGCCGAAGGGCGGATGGTCCTCGTCCGGAACCCAGAACATGCAGTCTTCGACGGGGCAATATTCGACGCAGGCGGGCGAACCGGCGCAACCGGTGCAGCATTCGGTGATGACGGCGAGTTCTTTGGGCTTTTTCTTGCGCGCGGTGGCAATGCCTTTGGAGCGCGGCTCGTACTTCAGCTCGTCCGGGACCATCCCCGGAGCTTTCACATCTGTTGGAGGGGCCATGCGGTGGATTATACATTGATTTTGCGGATAGAAAAGCGGTACGACGGATCGGGCGAGTTTGTGGGGTAATCCTTCAGGGCTCGGACACCCTTCGATGAAATCCTGACCTCCTCCTTATGACTTCTTTACGTCCCTCGCGGCATGATGACCGTCTTTATCTGTGACGACTCAGAGGATAGAACCTATGTTGGACGTGATTTTTGTTATTGCAACGGTGATTTTTTTCGCCGCTGGGATCCTTTATGTTCGCGGCTGCGAACGGCTGAGCTTGAAATAGGAGACGTGCATGACGCTGGCTGACGGCATTTTGCTGATCATTTCGATCGTTCTGTGCGGGTATCTGTTTTACTCGCTGTTGAAGGCGGAGGAGTTCTAGCCGTGAGTGCGAACGGATGGTTTCAGATTCTCCTTTATCTGTTGGTGATTTTCCTGGTGACGAAGCCTTTGGGGATCTTCATTACGCGTGTGTTTAACCGTGAGAGGACGTTCCTGGATGCGTTGCTTCGGCCCGTCGAGAAGCTGATTTACCGCGTGACGGGAGTGGATGAAAACCAAGAGATGAAATGGACGGAATACACCGTTGCCATGCTGCTTTTTAGTGGCGTTTCGATGACGGTGCTTTACCTGATCGAGCGCACGCAGAAATGGCTTCCGCTGAATCCGCAGAAATTCGGGAATGTGGATCCGGCGCTGGCGTTTGGGACGGCGGCATCGTTCACGACGAACACGAATTGGCAGGTGTACAGCGGCGAAAGCACGATGAGCTACCTGACGCAGATGGCGGGGCTGGCGTATCACAACTTCGTTTCAGCCGCAGTGGGAATTGTGTTGGCGATCGTGGTGATTCGCGGGATTGCGCGGAGAGAAACGGACAAGCTCGGAAATTTCTGGGTGGATACAACGAGGTGCCTGCTGTGGGTGCTTTTGCCGTTTTGCGTCGTGGGCGCGCTCGTGCTTGTTTCGCAAGGCGTGGTGCAGAACTTGAAGCCGTACACCACAGTCGATTTGATTCAGCCGTACTCGAAGCAAGTAACCGGAGCGGACGGCAAGATGACGACGCAAACTGTGACGCAGCAGGTGATTGCACAGGGGCCGGCGGCTTCGCAGGAGGTTATCAAGGAGTTTGGGACGAACGGGGGCGGATTTTTCAATGCAAACAGCACGCATCCATTTGAAAATCCGACGCCATTCTCGAATTTCTTCGAGATGGTGCTGATTTTTGCGATTCCGTCGGGGCTGACGTACACACTAGGACGGATGACGGGATGCCAGCGGCATGGATGGGCGATTTGGGCGGCGATGGCGTTTTTGTTTTTGGCGGGAGTGAGTACGGCGTATTGGGCTGAGGCGCGAGGGAATCCTCTCTTTGTGGGCGCAGACCAACACGTGAGCCCGCTGCAGCCGGGCGGAAACATGGAAGGCAAGGAAGTGCGGTTCGGAATTGCGAATTCGGCGCTTTTTGCGACGGTGACGACGGACGCGAGTTGCGGCGCGATTAACGGTCAGCACGATTCGTTCACACCGCTCGGTGGGATGGTACCGCTAGTCAACATCATGCTTGGAGAAGTTGTCTTCGGAGGCGTGGGGGCGGGACTTTATGGAATGTTCGTCTTTGTGGTGCTGGCGGTGTTTATAGCAGGACTGATGGTGGGGCGCACGCCGGAATATTTGGGCAAGAAAATCGAAACGTACGACGTGAAGATGGCGATGCTGGCGGTGCTGGTCCTGACGTTTACTATTCTTGTTTTTTCGGCGGTCTCGGTGGTGAAGCCCTACGGGACAGCGGGGATTTCGAATCCCGGGCCCCATGGGCTGTCGCAGATTTTGTATGCGTACGTTTCTTCGACGGGAAATAACGGCTCTGCCTTCGGCGGATTGAACGGAAACACGCTCTGGTACAACACGACGACTGCGACGGCGCAGCTTTTGGGGCGGTTCTTCATGATTATCCCTATCATGGCGATAGCTGGGAACCTTGCGAGAAAGAAGATCGTTCCCGAATCTGCGGGAACATTTCCGGTAACAGGAGGGTTGTTCAGCGGGTTGCTGGTTTCGACGGTTTTGATTGTTGGAGCGCTGACCTTCTTTCCGGCCTTGAGCCTTGGACCGATTCTTGAGCACTTGTTGATGCACGCAGGAAAGGTTTTCTGAGGCAGCCATGGAACCGATTTCTGAAATTACGCAAATCCGGAAAAAATCGCTTGCCGATAGCGCGATTTTGTCGCGAGCCATCGTGGATTCATTCCGCAAGCTGACGCCGCGGACGATGGCAAAGAATCCCGTCATGTTTGTGGTGGAAGTGGGGGCGGTGCTGACGACCTTCCAATTGATCTGGAACGCCGCGCATCACGAGGGGCATTTTGGTTTTGGGCTGCAAATCACGCTTTGGCTGTGGTTCACCGTTTTGTTTGCCAACTTTGCGGAGGCGATGGCGGAAGGGCGAGGCAAAGCGCAGGCGGATACGCTGCGCAAAGCGCGCGCGGAGACGCAAGCGCACCGGTTGCGGAGCGACGGCAGCATTGAGACAGTGATTAGTTCTAAGTTGCGTACCGGCGACGTTGTGGTCGTTGCGGCCGGAGAGTTTATTCCGGGCGATGGCGAAGTGATTGAGGGCGTGGCGTCGGTGGACGAGTCCGCGATTACCGGTGAATCTGCGCCAGTGATTCGTGAGTCGGGCGGAGACCGTTCGGCGGTGACCGGCGGAACGCGCGTTCTTTCGGACGAGATCAAAGTACGCATCACGTCAAATCCGGGAGAAACGTTTCTCGATCGCATGATCAAGCTCGTCGAAGGGGCTTCGCGGCAGAAGACTCCGAACGAGATTGCATTGAACATTCTCTTGTCTGGGCTGACGATTGTTTTTTTGCTGGCTGTCGTGACGCTGCAACCGTTTGCCGTGTATTCGGGGGCGCCGCAGAACATTTTTGTGCTGGTTTCTTTGCTGGTTTGCTTGATTCCAACAACGATCGGGGGATTGCTGTCGGCGATCGGGATTGCAGGAATGGACCGGATGATTCAACGAAATGTCATCGCTATGTCGGGCCGAGCGGTCGAGGCTTCCGGCGACGTGGATGTGTTGCTTCTGGACAAGACGGGCACGATCACGCTCGGTAATCGTGCGGCGACGGCATTCTATACCGCACCGGGAATTGAAGAAAGCTACCTGGCCAGTGCCGCGCAGCTTTCTTCGCTGGCTGATGAAACTCCTGAAGGCCGCTCGATTGTCGTGCTGGCGAAGGAGCGCTACAACCTGCGAGGGCGAGAAGTCTCCACGCACGATACGAACTTCATTCCCTTTTCGGCGCAGACAAGAATGTCGGGCGTGGACATTGGCGGACGCGAAATCCGCAAGGGCGCACCCGAGGCGATTACCCGTTTCATTAGCTCCAGCGGAAATGGATTGCCTAAGGAGTTGAAGGTCAAGGTCGATGAGATATGCAGCACCGGCGGAACGCCGCTGCTTGTTGCGGAGAATCGCCGCGTGCTCGGAGCTATCGCCTTAACCGACATCGTGAAAGGGGGGATGCGCGAGCGCTTCGATCATCTCCGAGCCATGGGGATTCGGACCATGATGATTACGGGCGACAACCCGCTCACTGCCGCGACGATCGCGCGCCAGGCAGGAGTAGACGACTTTCTGGCGGAAGCAAAGCCTGAGGACAAAATGGCGCTGATCAAACGCGAACAGGCCAAAGGAAAACTCGTGGCGATGACGGGCGACGGAACGAACGACGCTCCGGCGCTGGCTCAGGCAGATGTGGGAGTCGCCATGAACACGGGAACGCAAGCAGCCAAAGAAGCCGGGAACATGGTGGACCTCGACTCCAATCCAACAAAGCTGATCGAAATCGTAGAGATTGGCAAGCAGCTCTTGATTACGCGCGGCGCGCTGACGACCTTCTCTGTGGCCAACGATGTGGCGAAATATTTCGCCATCATTCCGGCGATGTTCGCGGGAGCTTTCCCGGTCCTTGGCGTACTCAACGTCATGCGATTGCGGACGCCAGAGTCCGCGATTTTGTCGGCGGTGATTTTCAATGCGCTCATTATCATTGCTTTGATTCCGCTGGCTCTGCGCGGCGTCCGTTACCGGCCCGTGGGGGCGGCGGTGCTGCTCAAGCGAAATCTTCTGATTTACGGCGTTGGTGGGATTATTGCGCCATTTTTGGGAATCAAGCTGATTGACATGCTTCTTCCATATCTGGGTCTGGCTTGAGGAACTGCTCATGAAGAAAAACTTGCTGATTGCGATTAAGTTTACGTTGGCGACTACGGTTCTCTTGGGGCTGGTATACCCGCTTGTGATTACGGGATTGTCTCAGGTGCTCTTCCCGGACAGAGCGAACGGACAACTCGCTGAGAAAAACGGCAAGCTCGTGGGGTCGCGCATCATCGGCCAAAATTTCACAGAGCCGGGCTATTTTCACTCGCGGCCGTCCAACGCCGGAACCGGGTACGACCCCACGGCCAGTGGCGGGTCCTTTCTGGGGCCTACGAACAAGACGCTGATTGATCGCGTAAGCGGAGACCTCCAAAAAGTGCGGGCTGAAAACCCGTCACAGCCTGTGCCCATCGATCTAGTCACCAGCTCGGGATCCGGACTCGACCCAGAGATTTCGCCCGCCGCGGCGGAGTTTCAAGTGCCGCGTGTTGCAAAAGAACGCGGAATGAATGAAGTGGAGGTTCGCGCGCTGGTCGAAAAGCATACTTTGCGAAGGCAGTTTGGCTTTCTTGGCGAGCCGCGCGTAAGGGTTTTGGAATTGAATCTGGACTTGGACGCAAGCCACCCGCAGAAATAGCGCCTTGGCGTTATCCTTTTCGCGCGGAGGACTTGGCAACGCTCGCGCGAGGAGGCTGAAACCGGTAGCCGACCCACGGCTCCGTCACGATGTACTTTGGATGAGCAGGATCGGCCTCAAGTTTTTTCCGCAATTGATTGATAACTACTCGCAAGCTTTCCGTTTCCTCGCCATAATCCGGTCCCCATACGGACTGCAAAAGGCGGCGGTGGGTCAACGGCTTGCCTTGATTGGCGACCAGGTGTTTGAGGAGGTCGTACTCTTTAGGGGTGAGATGTATGTCGCGGTCGCGCACGGTCACCTTCCGGGCCTCGAAATCAATCATCAAATCCTTTGACTCGAACGGAGGAAGGGCGTCTCCCGGCGCATACCGGCGAAGTGCAGCGCGAATTCGGGCGAGAAGCTCTTCGATGCCGAAGGGTTTGACGACGTAATCGTCGGCTCCGGCGTCGAGTGCGGCGACTTTGTCACGCTCGGCGTTGCGCACGGTGAGCATAATGATCGGGGCGTCGGAGGCGCGGCGAATCTCCCGGCAAGTTTCCACGCCGCCTATTCCGGGCATGTTCATGTCGAGGAGTACCAGATCCGGCCGCTCTTTGCGCAGTAATTCGAGAGCCTCTTCGCCGGTCTTGGCTTCCATAATCACATAGCCGTGTGTGGAAAGAGTGGAGCGCAGGACGCGGCGAATCTGCGGCTCGTCGTCAACGACGAGAATGTTGGCGGCGTTCACGGCGTGTCCTTCCCGGCATAAATGACAGGCTGTGAATGATCCACGGGCAGAGTGAAAGAAAACACGGAGCCGTGGCCCAGCTGGCTAGTTACGCTAATGCTTCCTTGCTGTGAAGCAATGATTGCTTTCGCAATCGGCAGACCCATGCCGGTGCCGCGAACGAGGTAGCGTTGATCTTTTCCCCGATAGAACTTGTCAAAGATCATGGTCTGCTCAAAATCGTCGATGCCAGGGCCGCGGTCGGCGACGCTGGTCGTCACGGTGTCGCCGGTAAGCTCGGCAGTAATCGTAATGGGATTGTCTTTCGGTGAATAGATGTTGGCGTTGTCGATGAGCTGCACGAGAGCTTCCTTGGCGCGCTCGAGGTCAGCGCGCACCGGAGGAAGGCCATCGCCTACACGAACACTGACGTGGCGCCCGCCCAGAGAGCTTTTGCAGTGCGCCAGGGCAGCATCAATGATTTCCTCGATGGGCGTAGGAGCGAGATCGAGCGTGACTTCTCCGGCTTCCAGCTTGGCCATTTCGCCGGCTTCTTCGACAAGATGATTCAGACGGTCGCATTCTTCATTGATGATTGTTAAGAGCTCGCGAGATTGCGGGGAATTTGAGTTGTTGGAAGTCAAAAGACCGGTGACGGCCGCCTTCATGGAAGTTAGCGGAGTACGAAAGTCGTGAGTAACGGAATCGAGCAGGGCTGATTTCAAGCGCTCGCCCTGCCTTTCCGCTTCGGTTTGACCAAGTTGCTCGACGGCGCGTGCGCGTTCAATGGCGATGGCGACCATGCTCCCGATAGCTTCCACGGACTGTTTTGAAAGTGGCGCGCCTGAAATCCCCAGGCTGGCAATGGGACGCACGCCCATGCGCACGGGGACGAAATACTCGGCGTGTTCAGCGTCCAAGGTCATTTCGTCGCGCAAGAATGCCGTTTTCATCTCCTCTTCATCAAGGTGGGAGGCCCCGAATCCGGAGCGATAAAACTTGTCTTTCTGTGGAAGGAAGAGTTCCGCGGCGCCAGCTTCAAAACTCTCAACGATGTAGTCAGGGATGGCGTTCATCAACTGGATGACGTTGCCTTCGCCCAGCAATTGCCGGCTGAAACGATAGAGGCGCTCCACTTCCCTTCTGCGCTGGTTCGCTTCGAGGGCTTCTTTGCGAATGCGCGTGGAAAACTGGCTTCCGGTAATGGCGGTGACCAGAAATGCAAAAAGAGCGACCCAATTTTGCGGGTCGGCAATGGTGAGGGTTCCCATCGGCGGCAGAAAGAAGTAATTGAAGGCTACTGTCGCCACGACGGACATGAAGGCGGAAACAACCATTCCCCACACTGCCGATACTGCTAGAATGGCCAGAAGAAATGACAGTGCGACTGTCGTTTGATTGACGTGCAGAACGCGCGCATAGAAAAAAGTAATGACGGCCACGGCCACCATGGACACTGCCGCTCCCAGAATGCGGCCGCCGAGGAATTTCTGCATAGGTACATTCTAGCCCAGGCCGGCGACTCCATGTGGAGATAGACTTGCAGAAAAAGCCTGAAGAATGGTTGGAAGTGGCTTCGCCGCCGCAGAAAACGCGCGGGAGCTTCAAGCTTTTTTTGGGCTACGCTCCGGGCGTGGGAAAAACCTTCAGCATGCTCAGCGAAGCGCTGCGGAGGCGCAGCCGCGGCGAGGACGTGGTAATTGGCGTGGTGGAAACGCACGGACGCCAAGGAATCGAAGAGCTTGCACAACAATTGGAAGCAGTCTCGCGCAAGAAAATTGAGTACAAAGGCACGATTTTTGAAGAAATGGACGTGGACGCGATTTTGGCGCGGCGACCCGGGGTCGTGCTAGTGGATGAACTTGCGCATACCAACATTCCAGGAAGCAAGCATCGCAAACGCTACGAAGACGTGCAGGAAATCCTGGCAGCCAAGATTGATGTGATTTCGACCTTGAACATTCAGCACATTGAGAGCCTGGCTCCGGTGGTGCGGTCGATCACGGGAATCACGGTACGCGAAACGGTGCCAGACTGGGTGCCGCTGACAGCTTCGGAGACCGTTATGGTGGACCTGACGCCGGAAGCGCTGCACAACCGCATGAAACGAGGCGACGTTTACAGCACGGAAAAAGTCGAGCGCTCGCTGAAGAATTTTTTTCGCCGCGGCAATCTGATTGCTCTGCGGGAGCTGGCATTGCGCCAAGTGGCCGAACAGGTGGATCGCAGCCTCGAATCGTACATGGAGGCGCAGGACATCCGCAAAAACTGGGGAGTGCGGGAACGCCTGGCGGTGTGCATTTCCTCAAATCCTGCGGGACAGTACTTGATTGCTAGGGGCGCGAGAATGGCGCGGCGCATGGATGCGGAGCTGTATGTCGTGTACGTCGACCGGGAATTTGGCCCTAAAGAGTCGAATCAAAACGCTCTCGCCGCGAACTTGCGGTTTGCGGAAAGCCTGGGAGCGAAAGTGGTTCGTCTGAAGGGACGCAGCGTCGCGGATGCAGTCGCAGAGTTTGTACGTTCGAAACACATCACGCAGGTGATTTTTGGGCGGGCACGGATACACGATTGGAGAAAATACCTGTATCTTTCGGCGGTGCACCGTTTCTTGCGCGAGTCTCCCGCCGTGGACGTTCACATCGTCACACAGGAACCAGAAAACTGACAGCTCTTTCGAAAGCCACTCGACCATTGGATTTATTGGCTCCTAGTAGCTTGCACGAGTAATTCCACCGAAAGTGCGACCATAAGGAGCAGCACGGCCTGCGGCTTTGCGGCCAGGTCCAGAAATTCGATATCTCGCTGCCGCGCCTCCGCGGTGACCAGCCGATTTTTCTCCAGATCGTCCAAAGCCTGCAAACCGATCTCCGCGACTTGAGACAAGTTATGCGAGACCGGAGCCAAATCCTGCGTTAGGAACGATCGCTTTAGCAGAGGCTGCAGCTTAGCGTCGTTGCCGCGCCACAACACAAGCCATAGTCGCGCGTGTCGCCAGTCTTCCGGAGATGCTTTGCCCGAAGCGATTCGTTTGGCCAGGTTGTTGAATTCGCGCGCGGTATCGCTTTCCGGTGGCACAGCATCGTCAAGTTGATTGAGCGGAGTAAAGTCAGTGAAGGTCCGCAGCTCCTGACGCTGATACAACCTGGGCGGCTGGACCACCGCTGCGAGAACTCTCAACGGCTCCGGATCGGGATCACTAGTCATACGCTCCAGCATTTCTTCCGTGATGAGGCGGTGGCGCAGACCGTAGTAATCAAGTTTCCGAGAGATGATTGCGAGGCGCTCGTACATCGAATCCACGTCCCGTATCTGCTGAGGAGACCACAGGCGCTCAGCAATCGCGACAGTGCGCGGCCATACGCGATTGTCCATATTTTCGTGGGAGACGATGTCGGTCCACATCGTCGCCTCGCCACCGAGAATGCGGGCGTTTTGCTCCGGCGTGAGTGCGGCAGCGTTAGCCCCAAGCGGATCGACTGAATAATGCTCCGCAGCTGACTGATTCAAGTCGATGTAGTAGCCGGAGGAGAGCACGCCTCGATATCCATTCTTTGCGGCTTGTGTCAGCGATTCTGGTCCGCGCCAGGATTGAATGACGACATCTTTGGGCGTACCGGGCTGAAGAATTTCGTCCCATCCCACCATGATTTTCTTCTGACTCGCGATGATCTTTTCGACTCTTGCGGTAAAGATTGCTTGCAAGGCCGCGCCATCTTTTATCGAATACGCGTGCATGAATTGATGGATGCGCGGATTCCCTTCCCATTCTTTGGGATCGCATTCGTCTCCTCCCGCGTGAAAATAAGAGTCGGGGAAAAGACCGGCCATTTCCGCGATGAATCCAGTGAGAAAGGTGTAAGTGCTTTCGCGCGTGGGATCAATCGCTGAGCTTTTAAGGGGATCTTGGCCGCTGGACAATTCCGGGTAGCCGAGGAACCATGAGGCTGTGTGACAGGGCATGTCAAACTCGGGAACCACTCGAATGCCACGATCGCGCGCATAGGCGACGATTTCACGAACTTCATCTTGCGCATAGTAAAAGCCGCCGGAACCTTTTTGTTGCAGCAATGGAAATTTCTTGCTTTCGATATGAAAACCCTGATCATCTGCAAAACGCCAATGGAAGACGCTCAATTTGACCGCTTCCATGCCGTCCAGATTGCGTTTGATGACTGGGATAGGCACAAAACGGTGCCCCGAGTCGATTAGAAGGCCGCGCCAGGGGAAGCGCGGCTGATCGTCGATCGTCACGACAGGAACGTTGAAGGACTTTGGCGTAACTCTTACCAATTGCAAGAAGGTCTGGAGCCCACGAAGCACGCCCAGCGGGTTCGGCGCCGTCAACTGAACATCCGTAGGTGAGACTTCAAGGTGGTAGGATTCATCCTCACCCAGTTGCTGAACCGTCGCACTCGGTCCAGCCGTTTGAATGATAAAATGCGGCGCATTGAGACGCGCTTCGCGCCACAGCGGGATGCCCGTTTCCCTCGAGAGCAGATCCAGGAATCGCTGCCCTGCTCGTTCAAGACGAGGATCCTTATACTCCTTCAGCGCGATGCCAAAATGTCCGTCAATCACAAATTCGCCTTCGCCCTGCACGACGTGCGAGGGGAGCGGCATGACAGGTAAAGGGGCTTTTTCTTGCGCGCAAAGGTTGCTAGAAACGGTGAGCGTGAAAACAACGAGAAGGAAAGGTCGCCTGATTCGCACTGAACGAAAGGTCGATAGCATCTGCTTGAGAGGTCCCCTTTTCTGCATCAGCTCGAGAGTGAGTCTCCGGCAGTTTGGGTGCTGGTGAATTCGTGCGGCGTCCTCTCTGCGTGAGCCCGGTGAGGACGACTCTCATTGTATTCTCCTTACGCTTCAGTGGCACCCGGATCTTGCGATTCCCGTAACCCACGGGCTGGGCGATCTCTCGAATCCGCGGCCGAAGAGCGGTCCTCAGCGCCCGTCTGCTTCGGTATCGAAAAGTCGACTCGGCAATCTGCGCCGTGCGGCACGCCCGGCACTGACTCACTCGATACGCGCCCGCACAGGTAGTGCACCACGGGGCGGCGGCGCGAGGGGCTTTAGACGGTTAGAAACGGTATTCCAGCGTGGCAATCAAGGTATGAGCGTGGTAGGAAGGCTGATCCACGCCCAAGAACAAGTATCGGGCCGCCGATGTATCGCCCACGACGAAATAAGGATAGAACGGGCTGGGGACTCCGACGGGGTTGGGAGTATTGCTCGTCAAGATCGGCGTTGTACAGCCAGGGACGGAATTGGTGGCAGGAGGCCCGTTGGGAATCGGGCTAATGCACCCCATGTACTGCGTCATGGGCGAAGTCTGGTAGTCCTTATAATCCCACTGCTGGTAGTGGTATTCGAGCTTTGGCATGAGCTTCTCGGTGAGCTTGTATTTGAAGACGACCACCACTTCATGATTCCGGTTCACCGTCTCCGGGTAAGGCACCGCAGCGTTTGTGCCGAGGAGTGTAAACTGGTTCGCGCCTGAAGTGATCGTGGGATCGCCAAGCGGGCGGGAGAAGACATTGCCTCTCCCCGCAGAGAGTGAGTAGTAGGTAGTGAAGTACACCTTCTTGCCAAAATACATATCTGCGCCTGCCGTGTAAATGTACACCGGCTCGTTGGCAACGCTCTCCCAGTCATTATTTGGCGTGTCGCATCCACCGCATGTGAGGATTGTTGTAGGCGCCGAAACCGGCGTGCGATTCCGTGTGATCATGCGTTTGTGATAATTCTCGTGAGAAAATTCCGCAAAAATAGTCACCTGCGGCGCAAGGGCATAGTCCGCATCGAATCCATAGCTGTAGGAAATATCCTTCAACAAGCCATAGAGGTAATATGGGCCGACGGTGGCTGCCGAGCCCGTAAGGAAATTCAGCGCCATGGGGCTGTTTGTGCCGCCGGGACGGTTGTAATTGTCCTGCAAACTGCCGCCAAATGCGGAGAGCGTGACTTTATCCGTGGGACTGTATTCTATTAGGCCGTCACCACGGTGACGCAGCCGGGATGCCTCGTCGAACCTCCGGTGGCAACGTTGGTCAGCAGTAAAGGAAACGGTAGTGGTGTCAGTGCAGGCGATCTCAGCGCCGGTCACTGGGTCACTCGAGGCATCGTCCTGGTAACGGTCTGGATTGCGGTCCGAGTATCGGTAAGAAACGCGGAATAGGAGGTCTCTGATGGGGACCCAATCGACGGAAGTGAAGAAGGAGTTCTCGAGTGAGTGCGCCGCGTCGCGATGCGAACGGTCCATGATTTCACCCTCATAACCGGCTTTGAAGGAACTCTTCTTGGCAAAGAACCATTCGCCAGACACTTCTACATTCTTTCGATTGAAGCCAAAAGGAGTGTTCTCTGCCGATCCGGGATTATTCACATCACCCTCGACGGGGGTGAAAGTATGGACTGGCGTGTTGTTGTTGTAGTCGTATTGGCGGTAGCCTGCTTTTAGCTGGACGTTTTTCCAGGCGGTGGTCACTAGCGTGTAATTCATCGCCAAAGTCTGTTTGTCCCCGTGCAAACTGGCAGCCGGCAGCGCCGCGAGGGACGTACAGGCTTGCGTTCCATTCCCGCAGGTATTGATTGCGGTGTTGGTAGAATAAGGAATGAACGAATCGTTTTGACGCAACCAGCCGGGTGTAATACTGGCCATGAAACGCAGGTACTTGGTGACATCGGTGGCGCCCGCAAAACTCAGGTAATGAGCCTCATTGTCCGGGTATAAGTCCATGCGCCCGATGAGCGGAGTAGTGATCGTTTCGCCGGTAAGGAGGAACGGGTTGTCCCATACGAGCTCGCCAGTATGGTTTTGAAAGAAAGAACCGACGTAAGCCGCCTGGACCGCCCAGGATTGTTTGCCGTATTCGGCGCCGATTCGCAGCAGATTATTGAAATAATTAATCGGCTCTGGAAGTTCGACTCCAAAGCCTGACGTGGCGCTAGCGCTTGGGCTGGAGTTCATGATCAAGCCTATGGGACGCAGGCCAGTTTGATGTTCACGCCAAAAGAAGCCGCTCAGGTTCCACGCCGCTGTGGGATTAAAGGAAAAAGTTGCCGTGCCCGCCTTGCGAATAATCGACGGCGTTATGAAATTGAAGTTCGTTACCGTCCCCTGTCCAACGTTTGCGCCCGTGCCGGCGAGCAACGAAGGAAGATTGGTGGGAGTACTGGCTTGCAGCTGCGAGCGAATCGCCGCCGGGAAACTCCACACACCAGACGAAGTTTGGGTGAATAGCGTGCGGGCTGTATTGGTGTAGGTATGCGGAGTCTCGTCGTAACGAAACTGGATCCTGAACTTGCCGAATTGGCCGAAGCTGCCGAGGTATCCCTGGTCCCGGTAGAGCGTTCTCTGTGATTGCAGCGATACATACTCTTTCGAACCGAGGATGTTGTCGTAATGGAGGTCAAAGCGCCGGACATAGAAACCGTCACGCATGTCGCGATATTCTGCGAATTTCGAGGTTTTCAGCGAAGGGTCAAAAGGAGTACCGCAGCCCAGGCATTGGCCGGTTCGGAGGTCCGGGCGACCGTAGACGTCGCCGGTAGAATAGCGGACACCGAACTCAACGCTGCCATGGTCAGTTTCTTTGCCGCGTTGTTTGTCCTGTTCTTTGTCCTGAGCGAAGCTGCAGGCTGGCAGGCTAAGAAGCGCTAGAACCATCAAGCTTGAGAGCTGTTTTGCGTGTTTCATTTTTGTGTGCTCTCCTTCTTCTATCGTAGGAACGCATCGCCCGACGGGCTATTTGACCCGTGGATGGAGGAATGGCAGTTGGTGCAGCCGCGGTTGAAATTCTTGATGGAGCCAAGATTCTGCGGCTGCGTGGGGTGACGGCTGCTGTCATGGCAGGAATCGCAAACGCGCGGCATACGCACTTTTAGCAACTGCGGGTTGTTGCTCCCGTGAGGTTCGTGGCAATTCGCGCAGTTCTCCATCACCGGAGGATGTTCCCAAAGGAAGGGGCCGCGCCGTTCGGTGTGGCAGCTCAGACAATTCTCGTTGGTTGTGCTTTGGATGAGCTGCTTGGGATTTGGCGTCCCGTGCGGGTTATGGCAGGTCGTGCAGGTGACCTTGCCTTCGCGATAAGGCATATGCGACGAGCGCTGCAATTGTGCGCGCCGCATTTGGTGACACTGAAGGCATAATTCCGGCTGCGCCATTTTAGTGCCCCGGTTCTCGGTAAGCGGAGCGTTGAAGCGAGTTTCCGAAGAAAGCGCCGGATGCAACTCTTGTTTCACCTGGTGACAGTCGACACACGCCATACCTCGGGATTCATGCGGGCTGCCCTTCCAGAACAGGTGATCGCCGCGCGCATGGCATTCCTCGCAAGCGGCGTTTTGCTCCGCAACTGAGTTGTTGGAATCCTTGCCGAACCGTATGGGAACAGTGTCCTTTCCACCGCCGGCTTCGACGTGAGCTCTGCCAGGCCCATGGCAGGATTCGCAGCCGCGGGCTTCCAAGGGAGTCCTGGGATGGGCCATCACCTTACCCATGATGGTGTTCTTAAAGCGACGATCCTGATCGCTGTGGCAGGTTATGCAACTCTCGCTGCCAACATAATCGCCATCTGCTCCCGAGGGTGCTGAGGCTTTGGCCTTCTCCTGAGCAGCCACGGGTTTGGCCTCATTCGAGGAAGGTTGCTGTGCCGCCGCCCATGTCATGCCGGCCAGTGCGGCGAGCAGCGCGAAAGGAGTGAGGAGTCTACCCGTGTGTGCTTCTCGGATGCTCATTTTTGTTTCTCCCTCACCCCAATCGACCGGAAACGTCGTGCGGTCAGTTGGATCGATCGAGTTAGATCACATCACTCCAGAGCGCAGGGCCTACAGTTCGTAGAGCGAAGCAGCCAACCGCTTCAATCCACGATCGCGAGCAATAATGTCGAGGTGTAGCGAAGTCCAGTCAGCTAGTAGAAGACGCTCGTTCCCCTCTCCCTCGTACGTTTTGAGATAGCCGTCGCAGGATTCGCAGTAGTCGATCCGGAGACCTCCTTCTCCTTCGACCGCCACCACCGCAAGGCGGTGATCGTCCTCGCTTGCGCAAAACGGGCAGCCAGTTCGTCGGTAGCGCCAACGCGTGCCACAACACGCACAGGACAGCAGCCGTAGCCGACCAGGCTCATGACCGACCAACTGGGCCATACCAGGGAGCGAACCACAGGTGGGACAGTAGCTGCGGAGCCAACGTTCTTCGTCGCGCCAACTAGCGAACGTACCTACCACTGGAGAGAGGAATCGAGCCAGCGTGGTCCAGCCTAAGTAGCGTAGTAGGCCGGGATGAGATGGCTCGAAGTTATCTCCATGGATTAGCCAAGCCACTGCACGATCAGGCGCTTCTTGCTCGTCAAGCAGTTCGGCAACCAAGGCTCGGACCTCCTCGGCCAGGGGATGAATCAAAGGCTTTGAGGCCAGCCCCTCAATCATTGAGGCAACCATTCTCCCCGCAGGGCGAACGTCGATGGGCGCCTCAGAGCTGTGCAATAGCGGCACGCCTGCCTGAAAATCGCCGACGTAGCAGTCCCAGTCGGGAACAACAGCCCGGGGGCTTGGGATACCAGCTGCAACCATCTCGACTTGTTCGCGAAAATGCGCGACAGATTGCAGATAAGGATGCCTCTTCAGCCAAATCTCTCGATTCATGAGATCAATTCCTGCGTGGCCTCCTCCTTCGGAAGTATCGGCATAAGCCGAGCACCGAGCCCGAAGAGGAAGATGGCAGCGGCAATGAGGCCCACGGATACACCCCACTCGAAAAACGTAGGGGTATAAGTCTCTGGTGCGATCTGAGGCATGGGCCCTTTCAGGTTCATGGCCAAGAGCACCACATTTACACGGTTGAGAACTACGCCGGCCATAGCCATAAGCGCCCCGAAAAATACGACTGGCGGCTGAGTTCGCAGCGAAGGGCCCGCAAGGAGCACTAAGGGTAAGATACCGCCTAGGACGATCTCGGTAGTGAAGAGAACGCCATGTTTTCCAGAAAATGCGCCAGTGAACTCGCCTCGAAGCGCCAAATCACCGAGCCGGAAGGCCAGATAAATCAAAAGCGACCAGAAGGTGATCTGGCCCATCGCCGCCAATTGCGCAACTCTGAGCTGACGCTTCCACGCCTTAGCGATCCACATCTCGATCAAGATGATAAGTGCAGTGCCAGCCGCAATTGAGGACAGAAAGAAGGATATTGGCATTACCGGAGACCACCACTGCGGAGAAAGTTCATCGGGCATTAGCAGAAACAACGAACCGAGCGAACTCTGATGCATCGTAGAGAGCGTCACGGCAGCGATTGCCAACATGATGGGCTCAGCCTTCTTTCCTTTTGAGCGGAAGACCCAAGCCAGGAAGGAAAACAGCAGCGCCGTCAACACGGCATAACCCAGTTTCCTTGAGAGCAAGTAGACAAACAAAGTCAGGGCAAAAGCCACATAGGCGCCGGACCAGCGCTGCCAAATGTCCCTGGCCTTGTTGAGGCCCCACCGCTCAAACGGGACTGGGAGAAACTCGATTAGCAGAATTGTGACGTAGAGTCCGACACACCAAGAGACCTCAAACATTGCTGATTGCGCTGGTGCCTGCAATCCAAGCTGATAGAAATGCCATGGCAACCCCAGGTCAGCGACGAGGGTGACGGTAACGAAGGAGTAGCTCAGTAAGCCCATGAGCACGGCCGAACGACCCAGTGAATAAAGATCCTTGCGTTGAAACACGTAGATCACGCCTGCTGTCGCGAAGGCGCCGGCAGCTACGGCGATCCAGATAAGATCGAAGACAATCCAGAGTCCCCAGGCGTACGTATTGGAGAGATGCGTGCTCCCTCCCAAGCCCAACGCAAACCGGGCCACCAGCGAAATACCGCCGAATGCGATCAGCGCCAGCAGAATCCAATTGAACGGAGTCAGGAGCCGCAGCTGGATGGGCTCGAACTCCGTGTGATGGCTGTCGTTCTCTGTGGGCGATGTTTCGGCGCGTTTCCCCGATAGCACCATCGCCCTCCGCTTCAGAAACGCGTAGGCACCGCCCAACAAGGCACCCAAGGCGATCACCGCTGGAGGAACGGCGTGCAGCGCCCGACTGGAAAATCCCGGATACGATTCTGTTCCCACGTCGGGGAATCCAAGCTTCTCGAACGGCACACTTGCGAGGTAAAGCACACTCGTGCCGCCGGCTTCTTTCTCGCCGTAGATGTGGTCCACATATTTATCGGGGCGCTTGGAAATGCGCCCGCGCGCCTCCCGGAGCATCTCTTCGCGTTCCCCAAAACGAAGAGCGTCAGCCGGGCAAGCTTTTACGCACGCCGGCACGACAATGTTTGCAAGGAACTGGCTGCCCTCCACCTCACTGAGTGCCTGTCCATTCCGGGATAGAGGAAGCGGCTGATCGGAGCGGTCGGCGCAGTGAGTACATTTCTGTATTTTCGGGGCGAGCGAGTCCCATTCCGCCGTAGGTACGCCCCAAGGGCACGCCCAAATGCAGTAGCGACAGCCAATGCACTTGGTGGCATCGTAAGTGACAGGCCCATCTGGCTGCCTCGCGAGCGCGGTGGTCGGACAGGCCGATGCGCACGCGGGCTCGAGGCAATGTAGGCATCGATGCATGGTGAATACGTATTCCAGCCCTCCGGGCGCCTTCTCATTAAGCAGCTCGTGGAACGAAATGAGCGTGTAAGTGTTGGAACTGAGAGTGGCAGGGTTCTGAAAATCGAGTTCACCGAGCTGCAGATGGGTTTCTTCCCCCTCGCGATCGTTCCATTGCTTACACGCAACTTGGCAAGCACGGCAGCCGATGCACTTGGTGGTATCCACCAGCGTTGCTTTGATGAACGTTGAGGTCGCCGATTGGGTCATGATTTGATCGCTCGCGCAGCTGCCTTTGCGACGGCCTGATCCATCTTGACCACATTGACCAGACAGGCCTTTGTTTCTTGGGTTCCCGCGCCGGGATCGACGGCATCTATCGTCAGGTGATTCACGCTTGGACCGGTTGAAAGGCCCCTGTATCCCCAGTTGTAGGGCATCCACACAATCGTGACCTCACGGCCATTTACCTTCAGAGTTTTCATTCTCGCCGTGACCAAGGCTTTTACTGTGAGTTCGCTGCGCGCAGAAAAGACTTTTACCCATTCCCCCGTTTTAACGTTTAGCGTTAAGCCCAGGCTTTCCGGGATTTCGAGTACGGGTTCAGGAATCAGCTCGTTCAGCCACCCTATGTTGCGTGTAGAGGAACCTCCGCACCAATGTTCCGCGACGGTTGATGTCATCAGGACATAGGGAAACTCCGCGACCGCACCGATGGGCTGGTAGGATTCGACTCGCGGATACTTAAGCAAGGGATTGTGTTTTACCTTCGGGTGCAGAATGTTCTCTACTGGACTCTCGACAGGCTCGTACATTTCCGGTAGAGGACCGTCCTTTGGAACGTACGCCACATCGCGTGGCACCAGCGGGTTTTTCGTGTCCGGGTCCTGGTAGACCGCGGCAAAGAGGCGTCCCACACCTTCTGGATTCAAGTGGAACGCCCTTTGACCGTTGGGCGTATCTGGTCCATCGGTCGGTACGGGAACATCAGGGACGTCATATCCTGTCCAGCGTTTTGCTGCCTGGTCCCACCAGACAATCGGCTGCGAGCCTGGATATGGTTTGCCGTGTCGATCGCACGACGCCCGGTTGTAGAGGATGCGCATGTTGTTCGGCCAGGTCCACGCGAAGTTCGGGTAGAGACCTAGACCTCCCGGGTCGGTTAGTGAGTCTCGCCGTTTCGAGTGATTGACTCCACCACTAAAAACCCCCGCGTAGATCCAAGCCCCGGAACAAGTCGAGCCATCGGGCTGCAGGTCGGATATCTTGTTCACGAGATCGCCGGTTTTCAGGCCGGAGCCCGGAATGTCGCGCAATGCACGCCCGTTGATTTCGCGAAGTACATCTTCGGCAGTGGTGTAGGACCAAGAAGCATTTTTGAGGATCAAGTCTTTCTGGTCGGCGGAATCCTTAACCAGTTCGCGCACCCTGCGGAAGATCAGATCGACGATTTCGCCGTCAGGCTTCGCGTCCCCAGGTGGTTTTACCGCCGCGTATCGCCATTGCACCATGCCTCCCGAGTTAGTGATGGTTCCATTCTTTTCCATGAAAAACGAAGCAGGCAGCAAGACTACTTCGGTGGCGATGGCCTTGGGGTCGATATCCGGGCGGCACCAGAACGTCGCTGTCTCCGTCTCCCATATCTCCTGCACCACCAGCATCTCGAGCTTCGCCATCGCATCGAACGTCAATTTCAGGTTGGGTGTCGTTACCGCGGGGTTCTGGCCGACGATCCACAGCACCTTAAGCTTTCCGGCAAGAGCACTCTCGAAGATTGACAAGGTGCTGTAGTCCTTTGCGGCATTGCGCTTGGGCAACCAGGTGTAGCCAAAATCATTTTCGGGAGTGGCCGCATCTCCGTAGAAGGCCCTGAGCGTATTGACCAGGCATTTGCGGTCTCCAGTCCCGTTCTTTTTCGTGTATTCCGCAAGAGTGGGTTCTGTGTGTGTTGGGTAGTTGAGATAGCCAGGCATGTAGTTATTGAGCACGCCCATGTCGCACGCGCCCTGCACGTTAGGCTCGCCGCGCAACGCATTCACCCCGCTGCCCGGCTTGCCGACGTTACCCAGAAGGAGCTGCAGGATCGTGAACGCGCGGATCCCCTGCACACCGGTCGTGTGTTGAGTCATCCCAAGCGCATACAGGATGGCTCCCGGCCGCTTCCTGGCCATGGTCTCTGCAATCTCCCGGATCTGAGCCGCCGGGATACCGGTGATGTTTTCACCAACTTCGAGCGTGTAGCGCGAAACAAATTTTTTGAGGTGGGTAAAGACGCAGTGGGCGTCATCCAGGCTCACGGCGAGGCGCGGCTTGCCCTTTCCGTCGAGCTGGTAGCCCCAGGTCTCCATGTTGTATTTGTGCTTTTCTTCGTCGAAACCGCTGAAGAGTCCATCTTTGAAATCGAAAGCGTCGTGACCGAAAAAGAGGGCGTTCGTATGCGTTCTGACGTAGTCCTCGTCGTATAGCTTATGATTCAGAACGTAGTTGATCATGGTATTGAGAAACGCAGCATCGGTGCCAGGCCGGATCCGCGCGAACATGTCGGCGCCTGCCGAGGTCCGCGTAAATCGCGGGTCGACGTGAATGATGATCGCGCCGTTTTCCTGAGCCTTCCGAATCCACTTGAAGGCCATTGGATGGTTTTCCGCCACATTGCTGCCCTCCACGAGAATCGTCTTGCAATGCTGCAGGTCGATCCAGTGGTTGGTCATGGCCCCCCTGCCGAATGCTGCCCCCAGACCGGGGACCGTAGGGCTATGTCAAAGTCGCGCCTGATGTTCGACGTAGACCGTACCAAGCAGCCGCGCCGCTTTCTGGAAGAGATAGCACTCCTCGTTCGTGTTCTGCGCACCGCCCATGAAAGCAAAAGCGTCGGTGCGATTGACAGGGACCTCTTTTTCGCCGAGCTTTTCTGTGGCAATCCAACTTGCATCTCGTGCCGCACGGATCTTTTGCGCAATTCGCTCAATCGCGTTTTCCCACGAGATCTCCTCCCAGTGGTCGCTCCCCGGCGCCCGGTAACGCGGCTTTGCCAATCGGTGAGGAGAAGTGTGTGTCGCGAACATGGATATTCCCTTGACGCACAGTGACCCTCGGTTTACGACGTGGTCATAATCGCCTTCCATGGCAATCAGTTTGCCTTCTCGTACCGACGCGACCATACCGCATCCGCACGAGCAGAAATTGCAGGAGGTTGTGAATTCGCTAACTTTCGAGAGCTTCAGCTTTTGTGTAGCGGCCCTAACCGTGGGCAGATCGAGAAGCCCGCCGAGCGCGAGCCCAACCCCGCCGGCGACGGTGGCCTTCAACCAGTCTCTACGATTAACCGCTCTGTGGCTTAGTGGGGGTGCGCAACCGCTTCCTTGACACTGCGCCAAGTCTTTGACTCCCTTATCTTTATCCTTCGGGACATTCATAATCTGGTTCGCCTATTGTTGTGGGAGTCTGGGAACGCTAGAACTGTCAATATTGACAGTCGTCGAGACTCGATTAGGACGCCTAACGTCGCATCGCTACACACCGCGCCCCTATGTGGGAAGAGCCAGATTCGAAAGGACTTGGCGGAACCTACTTTCGTACCGCAAGGCTCTGCTGCAACGACTGGCCTGTGTTCTCGGTATCACTACTTTTTTCAACGTGCTTATCGGAACCAATTCATCCACCGAGGAGGAAAAATGATGCAAATCAGCTGGATTAAGAGAATCGGACTCGTATTGGGAACGGTAGCGGTCTCCGGACTGTTGGCTGCGCAGGCCAGGTCCAACGATAAGACCGCGGCACTCTACAAACAGAAATGTGCGGTGTGCCATGGTGCCAACGGCAAGGCCACCGCCGCTGGGCAGAAGATGGGCGGGCACGACTTCGATTCTGCTGAAGTAAAGAAACTGAGCGACGACGAACTGGTGTCGGCCATTGACAAAGGCGTAGGCAAGATGCCGGCGTATGGAAAAAGCTTGAAGCCCGAGCAGATCAAAGATCTCGTCGCGTACATTCGCAGCATGGCTAAGTAGTCGTGCTCGCGCGCGCCCACTGGCAGTAGGTGCGCGCAGATGAATGTCAAAGGAGCCATGGAGTCTTATAGCGCATTGATCGTGTCACTTATCGCCGTCACCGCGGTCTTGATCGGCGTCTTCGTCTTGCGGCCAGGCACCGCAGCGAATCCGAACGGAAGAGTCCTCGCTTTCTTTCCTCTATTCCTATTGCCCTTAATTTGTTTGGGCCTAGGCATCGCCTATCACATTGACAATTCCAAGCGCACGGAGTTTTGCCTTTCCTGTCACGAGATGGAGCCGTTCGGCAAAAGCCTTATGATCGATGAGCCCAGCTATCTCCCCGCCGCGCACTATCAAAATCACCGCGTTCCTGCCGACGAAGCTTGCTATACCTGCCACACGAGCTACGCTATGTTTGGCGGATTTCGCGCCAAGATGCAGGGGCTCAAACACGTGTACGTGCATTATCTCGGTACGCCGCCCGCCCCTCGAGACATCCGTCTTTATGACCCGTACAACAATCGCGAATGCTTGCACTGCCACCTAGGCGCGCGGTCGTTCGAAGAAGGTGCGGTGCACAACGCCGATCCAGATTTGCTCCCGGCCGTCAAGGCTAACAAGACTTCGTGCATCTCGAGCGGCTGCCACGATACTTTGCACGGCATAGGTACTCTGAAAGACGCGAAGCTCTGGAAAGGTAGCTCGTGAAGATTAGCGCGAACCCACTCGAACGGTGCCTTCAGCTCTCAGGAATTCTGCTGATCCTGGGCTTGTTGATCGAAGCTTTGTGTTTGTTTTGGACGCGGCCCATCGCCTTCGTCGCTTTCCTTTGTGTTGGCGGACTCTTTCTTGGACTCGGTGTCCTTCTGTTCCTTTTTGGACTGGTTTCGACGAAGCAGCGGGAGCGCTGATCCGTAGGGAATCGCCACATTCTCGTCAAGCAGAGACGCTGGCCTACCAGGATGCACGCCAGAGGCTCCTCGGGTACGCCAGGCCAGAGGTCTTACAGTTACCTTTGGTGCGAAGACTCTATCGGGCCCAGTCCAGCACGCAACCCGGCAGGAGCAAGTGATCGCGCCGAATCGTCCACGGCCAGCGAGGGCGGCCGGTTCCGTATGCACTGGGAAACAGCCAATCGCCTTCGCTCCCGTTTGGGCCACCTCAGGGGCTGGAATCGCAGACGGAAGCCCTGCGGTCGGGCCTATTGTCACGACGGAGTGGAATTGAGAATCGCTGAGGTTCTCATGGCAAGGCGATGGGTTTCGCTAGTTTGGCTGGTCGAGAAGGGCTTGCTTCGGAGAATGTTCTAGGACTGCCGCCCTTTGTACGATGAGGTGAAAGCCCTGACTCGCAGCCTCTTTCCGCAAAGTATCAAGGTGGCCGCGCCCCGCCGTTGGATTCGTAGAGTTCAGTTCCATCTCACCAAGTGCCAAGCGGGCTTCCAACGCGGCATAAATGAATTCAGCAGCCTTCGCTTGTAGGATTAAAGCATTTAGCCGCTTCTCGGCCTCCTTGCGCTGTGCAGGATTCGGGGAGATGGCGTCGATTCGGGAAGCAGTCACCCAGGACATAAGTGAAATGTCCATATCGTGGGAATGCTCCGCGAATCGGATGGCTTGAGAGATATTCTCCTTTGCCTCGGCCAGTTTGCCCGATGCCATAAGCGTCTGAGCCAAAAGGGTCTTCGCCGTAGCGTCATCTCGTGGAGAAGCGGTCTTTGCGAGCAGGTTCTCTGCTCGCTGAATGGACTTCACCGCCTCGCCATTCTCATTTCGGTCGAGAAGCAACTGTGACAGATGCAACTCTGCTCGCGCTTCCGGAGTCCTGTCCCCCACTTCCTGAAACACATTCCTGGCGCGCACTACTCGTTGCCAAGCCGTTTGAAAGTCACCCTGCTCCCGCAAGACTCGGCCCAATCCCAACAACGCCACAGCTTCGCGGTCTCTGTCCCCGTTCAGCAGGCAAGTCTTAATGGACTCCTCATACATCTTGCGTGCCTCTGGGAGCTTACCCTGGGAATACAAAGCATCCCCTAGGCCGATCTTGGCAAGGGCCACGCCATTCTCGTCACGAACCTCTTGATAGGTCTGGAGGGCTTCCTGATACTTCTGCAAGGCCCCGCGAACGTCCCCCAGGAAAAGGGAAATCTCTCCGAGATTGTCGAATTCACCCGCAACGCTGTGCTTATTCCCTATATTTTGATGGATCGCGAGCGCTTCCTGATACCGTTGACGTGCGGAGAAATAATCTCCTCGAAACATCAGACCGATGGCCTCGCCCGTTTCGGCGTCAGCCACTCCTCTTTGATCATGAGCGGCGAGGTAGAGATCCCTGGCCCCGTGAACTAGTTTGTCCGCCTCGTCCAAGCGACCGAGGTTCTCGAACAGCCACGCGCGGGCGAACATAGCCTTGGCCACTAACAGAGACGCGCCGGAGGCGCGAGCCTTCTGTTCCGCACTAACAAGGGCGGCTTCGGCGCGCTTGGTGTCACCAAGAGGCATCGCCGCGTCTCCCTCGGCCAACCCAATCCGCGGATCATCCCGCAGCGGAGCAGGCAAGGTTTGCAGCGCCGTTAAGGTATCGAGCGCATCTTTCCATTTATTGGCCCGGTATTCGGCATTGGCAAGCACGAGACCGTATTCGAGATTATCTGGAAAGAATTCGAAAAGTGCGCGGTAAATTCCGGCAGCCTTATCCCACTCCCCCGAAGTCTCATGATAACGGGCTTCGACCAGGAGTCTCTCGGCACGAGACAGATTCGAAGAGAGGTCAAAGGCTTTCTTGGCTTCTGTCCTGGCGTTCTCGTCGTAACCTAACTGCGCCCACGCCGTCGCGAGGGCCGCATGCGAAAGGGCGTAACTGGGTTCGACTTCGACAGCTCTTTGCAGAAGATTCCGGGCCCTCAGCGCGTCAAAGGAGCGCAATTTCGCCAGTCCCTCGGAGTACAATCGGGCGGTTTCACTCTTTGTCGGCAACGCAATCGCCACTTCGGCGGCCTCTTCACGCGTCACGGCGCGCACCCCAAGCCTATCTCGCAGGTGCTGACCGGCACGAGAAACGATGTCAAGTAGCTGCGTCTCCGTTCCTGCCTCGGAGATCGCGCCGATGGTTTCGCCCGTTTGTGTATCCTGTAAACGGAGATCAAGGCGAATCTGATCTTCCGGCTTCCTGCCCAATCTAGCGTAGGAACCGGCAATCACGAAGTCGGTCCCGAGATTCTTCCGGATTCGAACCAAGCTTTCTTTGCCTAGGCCATCCACGTCCGGCATTGAAAGTTCCATCTTCATTCGCGCTACGCTCTCCGCAGGAATCGCGCGCACCTGTTCGCCTGCGGTTAATTCCGTGGTGAGCCAATCGGAGAATGCGGTGGAAAGCCAGGCCTCTTGCGGGTCTCCAGAAAGATTCGTAAAACCAAGCACGGCCACAGAGCGCCGCGGGCTGACGGCGCTGGAAGTGCCGCTCGCAACGGTCTGTAGAACCCGGATGGAAACAAAAACCGTCGCCGCGGCGATGGCCACCATCGCAACTAAACCGTAAACACGCCCCTTCCTTATGTGTGTACCAAAATCCGCGATCCCGAATCGTGCACGCGTTTCCTCCCGCGAGACGTGATTTTCCCCAGTCGCAGAAAACTTCCCAGCAGCCTCCGGACCCAAGGTTTTCACATGTGAAGGATCCCCGTGGGGCACGTAAACCGGCGCCAGGAATCGGTAGCCGTGCCGGGGAATGGTCTCAACGTATCGAGGGCTGTCGGCAGAATCCCCCAGCGCGGCGCGCAATTTGGTCATGGCTTTGTTCAGGCTGCGGTCGAAATCCACGAATGTGTGCGCTGGCCACAGTTTTTCCCGGAGCTCTTCTCGAGAAACCACATCCCCAGGACGTTCCAAGAGAAGGGAGAGAATCTGAAAAGGCTGTTCTTGCAATTTGATGCGAATGCCGTGTTTCCGCAGTTCAGCGGCTCGAAGGTCTACTTCAAAAACACCGAAACCCCTGGTTCCAATGGGACCCTGAACCGCGCGCATGACCGTCACCCCCGCAGTTTGTCGAGCGTAGCACGCAGAATTTGGGTAATCAATACGGCACTCAACTGCCCAATCTCCGATTGAGGCGCAATTTGGGAGCGTTTGCAGTCCTATGCGTTTGCGTGGTGCCGGTGTAAAATTGCAGCTATTGTGCGCTCCGCAAGCATTGCCACGGCATCCGTTTCTGTTTTCCGTCTCGCCTTAACTTGGTTTGTTTCGTTGGCGATACTCTGCTTCACTCAAGTTCTGAATGCTCAGTCGCAATCCACAGCCGAAGCGCGAATACAGAAACTGTACGCCGACGCAAAAGCTGCGGAAGCGCGCGGCGACCTTGCCGGGGCCACTGCGGATTATGAATCGCTTCTTCAGATTGCACCGCGGCTGGCGCCCGCCTATAACAATCTTGGTTCACTTTACCTCCGGCAACGGGAATACAAGAAGGCCGCCGTCGTGTTGGACAAGGGCTTGAAGGTCGATCCCAAAATGTCGTCCGCATCGGCGCTGCTCGGCATGGCGCTTTATGAATTGGCCGATTACGCGGGTGCGGAGCTGAGTCTGGAAGCTGCGCTCCGCGGCAATCCTAAAGACAACAACGCCGAACTGTTCCTCGCGAACGATTTGATCAAGCTTGGGGATTTCCAGCGCGCGGCGGATCACCTGCGCCAACTCTCGCTACACCAGCCGAAGAATCAGGAAGTATTATATTTGCTTGGCAAGGCGCACATGAAGCTTTCGGAGGAAGCTCTTTCGAAGCTAACTTCGCTCGATCCCGATTCGGTTTGGGTCCACGAAATTTCCGGCGAAGTCATGGAGAGCATGAAGAATTACGACGGTGCGCTGCTTGAATATAAGAAGGCGGTGAAAGTGGCGCCGCAGCAGGCGGGCACTCACTATCACTTGGGGAACGCTTATTGGTCACTGAATATGTGGGACGAAGCTACGGAGCAGTTTCGCGGTGAACTCGCCAATGATCCCTCGAATTGCCTGGCGCAGTGGAAGATCGGAAACGTCATTCTGGAACAGCACGGAGATTCAAGCCAAGCGTTGGCGGAAGTGCAAAAAGCTTTGGATGTTTGTCCTGACCTGACGGGGGCGCAGGTAGATCGCGCCCGCGCGTTGATCAAGCTGGACCGCCACGCCGACGCAGTGAAGGATTTAGAGGCGGCCGCAAAGGCTGATGCAGGGGAGTCTTCAACTCACTTCTTACTAGCACAGGCTTATCGCGCATTGGGGCGAACGCAGGAAGCGCAGGCGGAAATGAAGGTTTTCAGCAAACTCGAAGAGAGCGCGCGCGCGAAAACCGCGGAGCGAGCGAAGGAATTGCTGCAGGAAAAAAGCAAAGAGCCTTGAGCCTAAATCGGAAAACTGTGTCGAAGGAAATGGAGCAGCGTCTCTCACACAGAGGATTTCACTTCGCAAATTACATGCCCTTGTCCGCAGGCACTGAAATTTGTGACAGGGAAGTCTTCATGGCCCTGGAACTAGGACCGACTGAATGAGAATTGGCATTAGCAAGCAGCTAAGGCCGAGTGAATCTTCTCTGGAATTTGGCCAGCAAGCGCAAATTTTCCCTCCCTTCAATGATTTCAATCCTCTGGCCTGCGGGAATATCGCGAAATGATTGGCGAAGGCCACTGGGCCATTCGATTTGCAGACGCTTCACCTGCGAAGCTCGACCCAAGCCTAAATGAACAAGCCGTGAATTATTACAGCCAAAGCTATTGCCACCGTTCACCCATTTGAAAACTCCGCGCGCGTCAGCCCACGCAGAGACCTTCGCGCCGATGGCATCGCGGTTCGAGCGGGTGCCGATAAGACGGATCTCCAGCGAGGAATTCCCGGAGCCTGAATTGCGATAAAGCCGGCTGGTTTCGCGCGAACCCCAATAGAATCCGCCGAAAGATCCGAAGAGGCTCAAGTTTCCGCTGTCGTCATAGTCGGCGAGCGCTGTGCCGTGCAACATCCCGAAATGCACAAGTTTCGCCGAATCGGCAATGTTCGTGAAGTAGCCCTTGCCGTCGTTGTGAAACAGCGGTTTTGGCTCGGTCCAATCGAGCTCGGGGTTACCGGTTCCAATAGTGATTTCGTCAAACCCGTCGTTATCGAAATCGCCGACCTGCGTGGACATGCCACCATACCAGCCAGTGATTCCGGCGTCTTCGGTGACATTGCGAAACGTTCCGTCGCCGTTGTTGCGGAACAATAATTGGCGTTTTGCCTGAGGAACGGCGGTGCCGTTTACCTTAGCCTCGATCATGTCTTTGACCGTCAACTCACCGCCCGGGTAGGTGCAGACAAAGAAGTCGAGTTTGCCGTCGTTGTTGTAGTCAAACCAAACCGGGGTATACGCAGCGGTTTGCGTGCGAATACCAGCTTGAACGCTAACCTCGGCAAAGCGACCGTTGCCGAGATTGCGGAACAGAAAGGGGCCGGCATCGAAACTGGTAGCCAGCAAATCCTGGCAGCCGTCGCCGTCGTAGTCCCCCCAAGCCAGAGAAATCCAGCGAGCGCGCTGGACTAACCCGGCTTGTTCGCCAATTTCGCGAAATCTCCCATTGCCTTCATTGTGGTAGAGGCGGATGCGGCCGCCTCCCTCAGGGTCAATGATGCCCGTGGCCACGGCGAGATCGACGCGACCATCATTGTCGTAATCGGCCCAAGAAGAGCCGAAGGCGTTCACAGGCGCGCCCAGACCGGCGCTTTCGGTTACATCTATGAAACGTTTGCCGGCCTCGTTGTGGAACAGGAAGAGCCTTCCTCCCCCGCCCCATCCATTGCTCGTGAGAAAAATATCCTGGAAGCCGTCGTTATCGTAGTCAATGAACTGAGAGGCGTAGCAGCCTAAACCCACAGGATCGATGAGGCCCATCCTGGGGGCAACGTCTTCAAAGGTTCCATCACCACGATTGTGGAACAAACAGAAGGGGGCACGCTCGGCGCCGACGAGAATATCTTCGCGGCCATCGTTGTCGAAGTCACCCCAAGCCGCGCCACGTCCAAGAGCGAGCCTGCCTGCATGGGAGGAATCCGTCACGTCGCGGAATTGAAATGTGGAGGGAGAGGTGGCGGGGACTTCCAGGCGAAACTCTTTGGGAATCGAAGTTTCCGGCTGGCCCGCGTGAAGGGTAAGTGTGCGGAGCATCCATCGATAACGAATGTCGCCGGGAGTGTCGCGGCAAGCTTGGAGCGCGTAGGGAATGCCTTCCGTGTAACGCTCCATGCGGAGATAGATGGTGGCGACAGCGTAAGGAACGACTCCGGGGCGTTCCTTCACGGCGGGGATGAGGGTTTTTAGGGCTTCGTCGAAACGCCCAGCAAAAAGAGGGTGCTTCGCTTCTTCATACTGAGCAAGATCGGGGAAGTTGGGCTGCGCAGGATGAGTGGAGTCGTGTTGAAAGCCGAGAAATGGAGCGAGAGGGTCAGGGTTCCAAGAAAGCGCAGGCTCCCATATCGCTGCGGCACTGAGCAAGGTTTCTTTGATGAAGTCGCGGCGATTCAAGGATTCTTCTCGCCTCACTACGACGTAGAGTGGGAGCCGGAGAAGGCGGTGCAGCGGTCGTATTCGATCTTGGCTTTTTCCGCGAGGCCCTGTTTGCGGTAGACGGGAGCAAGCAGGCAATGGAGATTGGGAGCCTGCGGCGTAAGTTCAATCGCTCTTTCCAGTTCTGCTTGCGCCTCAGGAAACCGGTTCAGCAGGGAGTAGGCTTTTCCGAGTTCTTCGTGCGCTTTGGATACCTTCGGGAAAATGGCGATCGACTGCGTGAGATATGGAACGGCTTTTTCCGGCTGATTCTGAGTCACGTAGAGGTGCCCGAGCTCAATAAACGGTTCGGGATCCTTCGCGGAGCTTTCTGCTTGCCAGACAATGGCGTTCTGGAAGGCTTGGGCGGCCTCATCGGGCCGATCGAGGGCTTCGTAAGACAATCCCACGTTGGTTTCGGCTTTAATATTTTGCGACTCGAGTTTTAAGCACTGCTGAAAAGCTTCAATGGCCTCAAGAAACTGGCCCTTGCCATATTTCGTGCGCCCCAGGTAGTACCACGCCTGCACGTCGCGGGGATCTTCTTGGAGAGACCGCGTCAGCCAATGGTCGGCGTCGTTGTTGTCTTTGAGCAGGAGGTAATCGAGGGCCACAATTTTCAGGTCAAAGGCGCTGGGGACATGATATTTTGCTCCGGCGGTAAACTCTTCAAGCGATCCCTTAACCTTCGCATCGCGATAGGCAAGCATGGGGCCGCTCAAATCTCCGCTGTTGTAGAGCAGGGCCTCGCCTTGTTCTTTTCCCGCCTCGCGCCACTTTCCCTGAACTTCGCGGAACAAGATAAAACCCAGCAAGAAATGTGCGTCCGCGGATTCCGCATGTGCCTGCAAAAAGCTTCTCGTAGCTGCTTCAGCTTCGTTCAGCTTGTCCTGTTGCAGGAGCAACCTCGCCGGAGCAAGGGCGGGGTCCGGCGGCAGAGGTTCTGCACGCTTACCTTCATTTTTGGCAATGGGTGAGCCAGAGTTTGTTTGAGTCGCGTTAGCTCGCGTGATAGAAGACGCGCTTTTCGGCTCACTGTACGCGAAACTTTGCCCATTTGCTGCCGCGCCGCGCAGGACGCAAAGGAAACAGAGTATGATGAGGCTGCTGCGATTCACCCCAAAGAACACCAACACCGACGACTCCCCCCGCTCTGGGATTATAGGCCGTTGGCCTCTTGACCCTCAAAGCGAAAACAGCGCGCAGCTAGTGAGCGACGCAATGCGGTCACAGAGCAGGGCCGTCCGAGTCTACCATTTTCTGCGGATCAAAATTCACGCGCAGCCTGGAACCTTCTATCTTGCAGTTGAATTCCACGTTCTTTTCGTCGCTGGGTAGAGTGGGCTCGCCCGCTGTGGTCTTCTTGGGAAAGAAGAACACTGCTGCCGCAACGAGTCCTTTTTCATCGCGTTCATAACGGACGTGGCTGGGGGCGACCTTCTGCTTGGTCTTTTTCACATCGAGGAAGCAATTGTCCTGGTAGAACTTCTCGTCATGGCGCACGAATGGAGACATGTCCTCTGATTGCACAACTACTTGATATTCTTCCTGAGGCTCGCTGGCATATTTCGCCACATCCACATCTTGCTTCCCTCCATGCAAGACAGACTTGCGAGCCGAAGCGGCGCGCATGATGCGGGAAGAGGCCCAGTACACATTGAAACGCAACTCGTCGCCAGAAGGTCCGCCTCCTGCTCCGCTTTGGGTAGGGCCTCCGGCGCCACCCGGCCCGCCAGGCCTTCCGGGTGAAGTGGGCGTGTTGGTTTGAGTTCCACCTGACGAGCCGCTTGCTGAAGAATCCTTGGAGGTCAGCGGCGCCCATGTCCGCGTAACCGTGCCTATACGTGACCAGGGCGAGTCCGTAAAGATTTTCTCGAGGTCCTTATCCGTCCATTGGTCGTAAGGCTTGCCTTTCCATGGCGGATCGCTGGCCCATACCAGCGCCGCCAAGGTAAGGACAGTGAAAAGAAACACAGCGGCCGCTGTTAAGTAGCCAGACCTTAACGTCGATTTGGAAATGTCATTCAGCTCGAAAAACTGTTTTCTCATTTTAATTCTCGCGCTCGCCACCAGAGTTAAAGGCTGGTCACCACAATGATAGACCCAAACATGCACCTAGGAGTGCGCCCTACAAGAAGAGCCGGGGCTCGGAGGTCCCAGCTCTTGGAATGTCCGCGCCGCGGTACACACCGCCAGCAGAGGAAGCCTGAAAGTTTATATCCTTCGGGACTCGTCCGATCAGAAGTTCAGTTTGAACTGGGCCTGTCCTACCCTCGGACTGTTGCCCTGGCAGGGAACGCCTGGCTGGGTGTTCAGCCCGAAATTCGCGTCGCCGACATTCGTATCGACGCAGGCACCGGGAAGCATGCGGTTGAGCACATTGAAAAACTCAATACCCAACTCGCCGCTGAACCGCTCGCCAAAGAAAAACTTCTTGCTGAGTGAGAGGTCTTCGTCGAAGTACGGTGGGAAGCGCAGGCCATTGTAGAGTGGCGCGGCATTTCCGATAGTCCAAGCCCCGGGGAAGCTGAATTTGTTTGGGTTAAACGCCGGAAATGTTCCTGACGCGCAGGGGAGGGATGTACAAGGATGATAATCAGCAGCAGACCAGTTCACATTAAATCCGCCCGCAGCCGCGAAGTTCGGTGTATTACCCTGCGGCGTATATGCCAGAGGAGTGCCGTTGAATGTGCCATTGGTCGATGTAATGTTGATTGGCGCCCCACTTTCATACCAGTTGACCAAGGAAAGCTTCCAGCCACCAACCAAGTTCTTCATGAGCGTGCCACCGTGGTTCAAGAACTTCCTGCCGGGACCGAGAGGCAGCTCATAGGTGCCGGCCATGGTGAGCACATGAGTCTGGTCATTATTTCCCACCGACCATTCTGCCCCTTGGTTTGCCGGGTTCAGACCCTTGAAATTGAAGGTTGAAAAACCACTGTCCGTATTGGACAAGTACCTTGACAGCGTATATGACACCAAGAAAGTCAATCCGTTGCCCGTGCGTTTCTGGAAACTCATTTGAAGGGCGTTGTATTTGTCGGCGCCTGCCGTTTCGAAGTTGTTCGTGATGCCACGAAACATCGGAAAGGGCAGGAAGCCGCGCAACGCCAAGCCATTCCTGCCGTAATCGCACCCAAAATTAGCGTATGGGGCGAAGAAAGGGCCACCCGAGAAGCCGGAAAAAGGTGAACCAGCCGGGCATCCGCCTGCCGCCACCGTAGTCTGGCCGAAGCCAGCCGCCTGGTAGAGTGCCTGGGCGGCCGAGCCGGTCCAGGCCTGTCCTAGGGCACATTGTTGAAAGAAAACTTCAGTCGGACCTTGCGCACATGTCTTTTGCACGAAGCTGTAATTCAGTGCGTTGGTCGGATCGATGGCGGAGGGGAGATGCAAGTCGTGCGTGTGCACGCCCGAAACGGAAAGGAACATATTCCAAGGCAGCTCCCTTTGGACGCCCACTGTGAATAGCTCGTCATAGCCCTGTTTGACGTGCTTCGTCAACTGGTGAGGAAACTGCGTGTCCAGGAAGCCTGGGGTAAGAGCAGGTTTCGGTGGCGTGATTAATGGGTTGCCATCCCATTGGCCGTACCCGGGAACCTGGTTTGGGAGAGCGTCAAACCCGAGTGTGCCGTTCAAATTGTTTCCGAAATTCACTGCCGTCTTATTGACTCCGTACTCGAAGGCGCCCGTATCTAGCCAGTACCAGGAGACACCACCCAACAGGACCGTTTTGGGGTTCAACTGGTATGTAAACCCTGCGCGTGGGCTGAAATGGGTCCAGATCATGTCCATATGGTTCCACCCGACGCACAATGGACACTGCGTACCGGCCGTGCCAAGCTCCGTCATGCCGCCCAAAAGCGGCTGGCCGGTTTTGGTGCTAATTGCGGAGGCGTTGGGAATGTTGGCATCGAAAAAGGAAAGCTGGTTGAATTTATTGTCGTTCCTGAAAGGAAATGCCAAGTCCCACCGCACGCCCCAATTCAACGTCAGCCGCGGCGTGATTTTCGTATCGTCTTGGAAATAGGGAGCTACATAACTGTTGCTGAGTCTGGTGTCGCCGGCAAACTGCCGGTTGGCGGAGTCGGCATTACCTAGCAGAAAGCTGGCAAATCCATTTCCGGTGTTTGTGCCGGGAGATGTCCCAAAACTGGTTGGCTCATTCGGATCTGCGGTCGTTTCGGAGTTGAAGCTGAAGTTCCCCGCGCACTGCTGGCATTCGTAATCGCGCTGCCATGATTTTCGGATATCCACACCGAAGTTCATGGTGTGGCGACCGTGCTGATACAACCAGTTATTCAAAATCGCGACCCCATACTTATGATTGATCGAGTACTGCCAGCCGCCGGTACCCCAACTGATGGGCTCCCAAGCTCCACCGCCAAAGTTAATGCCAGGCAAGAAGGATCCGCCATAAGGACCCGGCTGCGTTGCGTTAAAGCCGCCACTAGGAGGAGGCGCCGTCTGGTAAAAGTCGTTGTTCTGGTGGACCCAGAGCACGCCAGCGGTCATCACCAGTCTCGGCGAAATGGCGTACGAATACCGAGGCTCCAGCCCATAAGCGGGCTCATAGTTCCACGTCTGGTTGTTCAGCGCATTGGTGGTCCATCCCGCAGGAAGATAGTGATATTGCCGCCAATAAAGAAAGTGCAGGGCCTGCTTCGACGTCAGGTTATGGTCGATGTTGAACATCCAGTCTCTGTCGGTTTGGACAGGAACATACGACGGGCTGTAGTTGAGCCTTTCGGATCCAGGCGTAGTGAAGGGAACGCTCGGCTTCGGAATAAGGTTTAACAGCGCCTTTGAATTCGCGCTCAAGCAATTTTGAGGAATAATGTTGCCCACCCACTGGGTCCCCGGGCTGCCAGGGCCGCTAGCAGGCACGGTACAGCCAGAGGGTACGAGGGCAGGATTGGACGCCCAGGCAACTGGGACGAAGATGGGGATCGGCGCGCCGGTGCTAGGATTCACCAGTTTGCTGAAATCGCCTCCCACCTCCGCTGGAGTAGGAAGCGTAAGAGGACTTTGTCCTTGAGCGAACCGGAATTTATCAAAGCTGAAGAACCAAAAGGTTTTGTTCCGCCCATTATAGACTTTGGGCAAAATCACCGGTCCGCCCAGGGAAAACCCCCAATCATTCTGAATGTTCGTGTTTGGTTGGTCGACAACGCCGTGGTTGTTTGCGTTTATGTCCAAAAAAGCCCCAGGGGCCGCAAAATACTTGTCGTCTCTGTAAAAGAAGAAAGCGTTGCCGTGAAATGCATTGGTGCCAGATTTGGTATTGTACTGCTCAACGCCTTGCCCCAGACCGTACTGCGCCGAAAATGTGCCGGTCAGCACATCCACATCTTTGATCGAGTCGTAAGGCGGCTGATTCCAGGTTGTAAACCCTGCGGTCTCTGAAAACGCCTCGGGAACGCCGTTAAACATGACTTCGGTCTGCTGGTCCACGCCACCATTGATCCGATGACTGAAGCCGCCGCCCGTAACGCCAGGCACCAAGAAGATAAAATTGTCAATCTGGCGAAAATCTCCGCCGATGAGTTGCGGCAGCTCTTCCGTGAGGGTCTGGGTGATTGTGGTGCCGATCTCCGGCTGTTCCGTTTGCAATGCAACCGCTGGGGCCATAACTTCAACTGTCTCCGTGACGGTCCCTGGCTCCAACGTCGCGTTGGCTGTGGATGTCGCCCCGCCCACCACGACGACATTCTTGCCAACGTAGGCCTTAAAACCTGTTTTTTCCACCTTAACGACATAAGTCCCGGGGATGAGGTCGATAACAAGGTAAGTGCCGACAGAGGTAGTAACAGTTGTCTTGGCCACGTTCGTGTCGACGTTTGTCACTGTTACCTTAGCGTCGGGGATTACTGCTCCCGCTTGGTCAGTCACCTCGCCGTTAATTCTGCTGACGGCTTGGCCGTGTACGTTTGCAGGCAAAACGAGCAGCAGAAGGGCAAACACGCAGCCAAAGGCGAATCCGCGGCGGGCAGTTAGACGGGAAATGCAATTGCGGAAGTCAGAGAAGTGTATCATTACTCTCCCCCTCAATAAGTTCAGATGATCGGGCGCATCAGGCCCAATCCAAGTGCAAAAGACCAAACCCGGCAAAAAGCACGAATGAGAAGGACACCCCTCGCGGTATCCCCAAACCTTGGCGGGAGTCTTAGACTTCCGGCTGACGGGAGTCAATGCACCCGTGTGTCATCTTCATGTTCCCACCTAATTGAATGAAGACAGGGGAGATAGGCGAGAGTATTCCCCGACGTTAAAGGCCGGCGGGAAGTTTACACGGGGTTCCAGGGGCTCGGCTACCTAGGCATTTGACAACGACGGCCGATTTTTGAAGGTCGTGGCAGGTCCGGAGACCCGCAGCAGATTCCTCGGACAAGAGACGACCTCGGAATGAAAATGTCGAGACGTTTGGGGTGGCCTACTTTAGCACGACGATTTTGATGGCAGCTTTGCCTTCGGTGATTTGGATGAGGCAGTCGATGCAAGGGAGGGTGACTTCTTCGCGGAGGCCGCTGGGCCAGACAACTTCGAGCTTGTCGATTTTGGAGGCGGAGCCTAGGCCGAAGTGGAGGCGTGGGTCGGAAGTGGAGGCGAAGCTGCCGCCGCTGAAGACGTCGGCACGCTGGCGGACGCCGCCAGCTGTGAGGAAAACCTTGGCACCGATGGCGTCGCGGGAGGAGTGCAGAATTGCTGTGCTGACCGAAGGAGGAAGGCGCCCGCCACGGTCGGCGACCGCTACAGAAAAAAAGGCCGCCGGGCCCGAAGACTCGCCCGGCGCTACAGCTACCGAAGAGGTGGAAGCAGAAGAGGGCATAGGCAACAGTCCCGGTGCTACCAGTTTCAGAGTGAGCCAGTGGTTGGAGTTGTGGACAACGTTGCGAAGAAGGGTGGGAGGAGAGTCGAGATTGTTGAGGACGACGCCGATGTGGCCATCGTTAAAGAGGTCCCCGAAGGCGGCGCCTCGCGCGCAGACGACGGAAGCAAGACCGCTACCGGTGGCGGGCGGAACTTCCTGAAATTTGGCGCCGTCGAGGTTGCGAAAAAGCTGCTGGCGCTGCGCCCAAGTGGTGCCCCAGTCGCGCTGGTCGGCGATGGGATAGACGTGGCCGTTGGCGATGAAGAGATCGAGGAGGCTATCGTTATCAAAGTCGAGGAATCCGGTGCCCCAGCCTAGGAACGGAATCGTCGGACTACCGAGGCCAGCTTTGAAGGAAACGTCTGTGAAACTGGCATCGCCGTCATCGCGATATAGAGTCTTATAGTCGTCGGAAAAGGTAGTGACGAAAAGACCGAGGCGGCCGGAGTGATTGTAGTCGCCGAGGGCGATGCCCATGGAGGCTTGGGCGCGGCCTTCTTCGTTAAGCGCGAAGCCGCTCATGTAGCTTATGTCCTCGAACGTTCCGTCGCGGCGGTTCCGGTAGAGATAATTAGGCGTGGAGTCGTTGGCGACGATGAGGTCCGGCCAGCCGTCATCGTCAATGTCGGCAAAGACGGAAGCGAAGCCGTAGCGGCCTTCGCGGTCGGCGACGCCGGCTTTCACACTGACATCGGTGAAGGTGCCGTCGCCATTGTTGTGAAAGAGGTGATCGCTTTCGCCGAGCAGACCCAGGGGACCGCAAAAGACGTTGACGCCGCGGTATTGACAGGCGCCTTCGGGGACGCCGCCCTTCCCAGCCAGGATGGGATGGTCGAGATCGTAGTGGACGTAACCGGGAACGAAGAGGTCGAGCCAGCCGTCGCGGTCGTAGTCACCCCAACTTGCGCCCGTAGACCAGCCGCCGAGGGCAATGCCGGTTTTTTCGGCGACGTCGGTAAACGTGCCGTCGTGATTGTTGCGGTAGAGGCGGTTTTTGCCGTAGTTGGAGACGTAGATATCGGGCCAGCCGTCGTTGTCGTAATCGGCGACCGCAACGCCGAAGCCCCAGCGATCATTGGAAACACCAGCCTTGGCGGTGACGTCGGTGAAGGAGCCATCGTGATTGTTGTGGAAGAGCATTGCGCGAGGCGCGGCCTCAGCGCCTTTGGTGGCGGCGGCTGTGGAGCCGTTGAGGAGATAAATGTCGAGCCAGCCGTCGTTGTCGTAGTCGAGAAGCGCGACGCCGGAGCCGGGAGCGTCGATGATCGCGGATTTTTCGGGAGAGCCAGAGCGGTGGTGAAATTTGTCGAGTCCAGATTGATGCGTGATGTCAACGAAGACGACGGGAGCATCGTCAACGAAGCCGCCGGCGGTGATGGGACGGGAGTGAGAATCCTTAATGGGAGCGTGGATGCCACCGCTGGACATGCCGGAAGAGCGAGGCTGCGGAAGATCCTGGGGCTTATCGGGCACCGGTTGCTCAACGGCGGTAAGCCCACTGATGAGAAGAGCCGAGAGAGTGAGCACCAAGAAAAGGCGCATAGATGATTGATGTTACAGCATAAAGGAGGATCAGCTTCGGTGGGAACAAGTGCTGGCTGGAGCTGTGGGGAAGGACAATAGATAACTTTTGAGAGGTGAATGGGTTAGGCGGGAACCTGCAAATGACATGGAAGAGGATTGACACTGCGGCGTACATCGGAAAAAGTGCGCATCGGGGCGAAAGAGCATGGGTGGGCGCGGCGAGTGTGTTCGGGCTTAAGTCAAAGATTCGTCACGAAATGGTGTGAACCATGAAAAAGCTAACGGGATTCGCGATTACTGCATTCCTTCTTTCGGGGTCCCATCTCGCGCGTCCTCGAATCTTCTAATCCGTTGACGGTCGAGCAGAACTGTAGGTTCTTGTTGCTCGTGCGAGTTGTGGGGAAATTGTTGATATGCAACCGACGCGTGAAACGACAATTCCCAAGGCCCTATTTCCTGCTCGACGGAGTGAAATGGAGAGTAAACGAACAACCGAGCAGATTCACGGGCGTTTTATAGTCTACCGCGAGGTATAGGTCCGACATAGCGCCGGTGCCCGGGTGTTGCACCGTCACCTGCGCAGGCTCTAGTTGAATGTCATATTTTTCCGCTCTGCGGATGACGACGTTGCGAATCTCGTCATCTGAGATTAAATCGTTCAACCCGATTCGGACGCCGATCTGCGAGGAGATGTCGCGCAGGTCGCTTTGCAGCTCAATGTTGGCCAGTTCGCAAGCGCCGATCTTCCACCCGGCGATGACTGCTAACCCAAGAACGGCTAACCCGAGGACGATTTTGGCTTTCCCCATTTTGAATCGCCATTTCAGATTATAGCGGACTCGAAATCCCCCCGAAATGCCCTGAAGCCTGTTCAGCCACGTCCTAGGCTCCCCGGAGAGAATCGATTCCACTTGGGAACGAGTGAAGTGGGCGGGGACATGAGCATTTCGTTCGGGAAGAACGAGCTTGCGAAGTTCTACTCCCCTAGTCGCATATCCCCAGTTCGCAGCGGTCGAAAGCATCGACGAGAGCGTGCTAAGAATATTCAGCACGGTTTTTCTCGATACGCCGGCCAATTGGTTGACGAACAATTGTTGATTCTCGGCGCCCACTGGTCGAGGCGGAGCTTCCCCAGCTGCGGAAGTATATGAGAGTTGAGATGGGAGTTGGCGGAGCGCACCGTGGACGGTTTTCGCTTGGCAAGAACTTCGTCGCGCCAGCGCGCCGCAAATTCGGCCACCGTTGCGATCCGAGTTGGTTGATACGAACAAGTCGTCGAATTCCTCGACGGCGGTCACAGCGTTGTTTCGGCGGCGCTATCAGCGGGGTACGTGGACCAGAGTCATCTCACGCACCGATTCAAACGTTTGCTCGGGATCACACCCGGTCAGTACGTCCGAAACAGTCAGACAAAACTGTTGGTAAAGGATCCTGTCTTTGAAGCCTCGGAGGTGAGGAATAGAGCCGAAATCGCGGCCGAAAACTTATAATGACGCTAATTCAGGCTGCTATCAACGACCAGGAAGGCAACGCAATTCAGATCGACCGCAAAAGGTCAAGTCTGGGAGGAGCGAAAACATGAAGGGCGAGGCTTGCGTCACGAAAACACTTTGCGCAGGGGCTGTCACCGCTGTGCTTTCTGCGCTCGCGTTGGCCCAGACCGCCCCCACACCTCTCCTTCAGCGCCAACTCCATGGTCAAACCATCGTCTCCAACGAAATGCCCGCTGCCGACCTCACCTTCGACAAAGAGTTCCGTTACATTGGCAGTCAAGTCGTCAATCTTTACGGGAATGCCGACGCCGAGCAGCATCTTTTTGTGAAGGCCCCGTCCGCTGGCCCAGTGCAGGCCTTTTACTGGGTGCAGTTCGAACATCTTGTCCCAACTAACAAAGGCACTTACGACTACAAACCCGACCGCACCACCGACCTCGGCGGCTTACCCTTCATCTATGACGTAAAAAGTTTCCCGGACTACGCGGCCATGGAGGCGAAAGATCCGCGCTCGGACGGCGCTGCCATCGCGCGCCTTCTCGCCCAACATAATCTCGCCTTCCCCAAGCGTGCCGCGCGCGTCCGCATGTTCCATCTCCCCAGTTCCGACCGCCGCACCGAACTCATGATCATCTATGGGAAGCCGTTCCCGACAACTCTCCGATTCCCATCCGTGCAGAAGGCCTGCCTTTAGACAACCCTTTTCCTGAGACCGCCAAGACCCTCCTCGACCACGCCCGCGCCGAACTCACTATCCGCAAGCACTGGAGGAAGATTGAACTCGAGTTTTAACTATTTGCCGTCACCAGAACCAGAGGCCCAAATTGGGATCCGTCGCGCCACTCGAAGCAATTGCGAGCCTTTTGCACGAGGGCGCTCTCCGTTAGTGAGTAATTCCACCCTTCGGGCGGGGATTTTCAAGGCATCGATACGACCACCAGGCCATCCCCCAGCATGGTTGCGTCCCCACAGAGCCCGCTTCCGTTCCACCCGGCAAGATCATTGTAGCTCCACCATGCCCATCCGTCTCAACTTCCGGTTAGCCCCTGACTCGCCCACAATTCTGAAATTCTGAACCGCGACTTCCCAGAAGCGGACTTATGGCTCGCATCGCGGCAGTCCGGCTGCCCCATGTGCGCTTGCGACACATTGCATCGTAGGCTATCTTTCTCTCTGTAACCGTCAGACTGTTTGGAACGCCGATGGCATTAATTCCACATACCATTTTTCGAAATTGAGTTTTCTTGAAGCGAGAACCAGAAATGTTCTTGTCGACAGCATCTGTGAAGGACTGGCGCCAAACCCGAGACTGTTTATTTCAAACGTGGAGGGCAGGCAGACGTAGACGTCGTCGTCCGCGATCATCGCGGAAGTGTCTCGAAGACGTATTTGATTGAATGTAAGTACTGGGAAACAAATGTGCCGAGAACAGCTGTGCAGTCACTGAAGATGGACGTGTGGGAAGCCGGTGCGAATTTCGGGCTCTTTGTCAGTAAGAATGGATTTCAGTCGGGCGCAAAAGCCGCAGCCGCTGGCACGAACATTAGCCTCGTCACCTGGGAAGAACTCCAGCACACGTACGGCAACGAATGGTTTACCGGTCGGCGGAACGCATTGTTGGATTATGTCCAGAAAATACGCCTCGTTTTCGATCTGCACTTTGATCAGTTCGATCCGCAAGTAATTCACAATAATATGTTTTTCTTCCTCCCACCACACTACGAACGTCTTATTCTCATGAATCACTGGGGAGGAGATCTATTGCTTGCATTCTGGGGAACTAATCCGCGCAACTATATGGGACCGGAACCCATAATGATTTCCGGCTTCCCAAACTCTCCAGAGCGGTATGAAACCGCCGATCGAAATAATTGGACTACTACATATGTGAGTGTTCGCGACTTCTTCGCTGACCTTGAAGCTGGCATGAAACGGTTCGTGACCGAGTTTGAAGCTCTGAGTAAGGGAGCACACCACGCTTTCGAGTCACTCAGTGATGTAGAACGGGTCCAGAAATTCAGCCAGGTAAACCGTGCTATGGCCGAAGAGACTCCTATCCGTGTTTATCGCGATATTCTTGATGCAGAATACGAAGCGGCTCTGTCGAAGCGTATAAATGTGCAGCGCTAATATCAGGCTACAAGTATTCAGATTAATCTTGAGAAACACTCTTGACACAAACGCGGCCATCCTGCCCCTTGTGTCAGAGTCGGTCGGCCAACCCGAAGTTGGTCCGAAACGGGCTTGTGGGAAGTTACGGGAGGATGGTCGGCAACCCGGAAGTAATGGCGCGATCAGGTGTCCTGGAATTACTTCCGTATAGCCCATCATCCGCCCAGAATGGCTCACTCGCGCCCGACATTCGTCAACCCTTCCAGCATAACGATGTCGGAATTGCCCTCGGCAACGGCCGCCATGATGGAACGCCCGTCGGACGACCAGGACACGCTGCGAGCGATGAACGTTGCCCGTTCGCCGAAATCGGTAATCCGACGCCATTCGCCAGCCGTTGTGGAGAGCGCCCAGAGGTTGGTTGTCAACCCGTCAGTCAGTGCTTGCGCCATCCATTTCCCGTTGGGTGACAGCGTGGGATGAACGATCTGCCAGATCGGCACCCGCGAACCTGGAATGCGCGCGAGCACGCGAAACGGCCCGTCCTCGGGAGTTGCAGCCCGGATTTCGAATGCCACCTTGCCGTCGACAAGCGGCCCCTCGACAGCATAGTACAGAGTGGTGCCATGTAGACCGATCACGTCGCGCAGCCGCTCGGTCCTTACGGTGAGTGCGGCCCCCCCGTCGACAGGCACTTTCTTCAGTGCAACATTAGTCGCCGTCGGCCCGCTCCAGGTCGAGTAGTACACCCAATGGCTGTCCGGAGACCACGCAGGCCCCAGACCCGGGTTCGCGACGTTATGCAGGTTACTTCCATCTGAATCCACCAGCCAGACTCCGAACGTCCACCCTGGATTGCCGCGCGAGGAAACGAAAGCGATGGTGCGGCCATCGGGTGACCACAGCGGGACGCCGACGGCCGCGTTTGGATCGCGTTCGTATGTGATCTGGCGCAGCGCGCCACTCTCGGTGTTCACAACCCACAGGTTTGCATGACCGCCGCTGTCGGACAGAAAAGCGACATCTTTGCCATTGGGACTGGCCGTGGGAGTGAGAACCCGCCCGGTCTGCCGCGTCACGCGGACGCCACGACGCACATTTTCGCGGGGCGCGCCATCAACCGGAAACTTCCAGACGTCGCCCTGCAGCCTCATGCGGCTGACGAAGATGGCTCCACTTTTAGAGATGTCCGGAGTCATGTACGATGTATCACCATACGTGACCCGTCGGATGCTTCCATCGCTCAATTTCACCTGCCACAGGCTCAAATCGGACAAGTAAGGCATTGTGCCGCCGCGGCCTGAGCTGTAGACAATGGCCGTGCTGTCGGGCAGCCAGGCAAGACCGCTCATCATGTTATTGTCATGCGTCAACTGGTGGGTTCCCCCTCCGGTTGTCGAAGTCACGAAAATATCGAACCGGATGCTGTCTCCCCGCTGAAAACCGATCCATCTGCCATCCGGCGACCAGCGGGGATACAAGTTATATGTCTTGGGGGCGAACCCAGCCAGGACTTCGAATTTTGAACCATCCGCTGGACCGGTCACAAGCTGTATGCCCTCCCTCGTCAGCCGGAAGAATGCAAGCCGCCCATCCGTCTGGTTGATGTCTGCGCATCCCAAGCCGTCGAGGATTCGCCGCGGTGTGCCGCCGAGCGCCGGGATCTGCCAAACGCTACCTTGGATGGCCCCTGAAACTGCTGGCGAAAAATAGAGGAGGGAGCTAGAGTCAGGTGACCAGCGAGGGCACTCATGATTGGCTCCATCGCGCGTGATCTGCAGCGGGGGGCCGCCAGCAATGAGCTGCACGAATACCTGTCGTTCGCCACTCACGCCGGCGCTGAACGCCACCGACCTGCCGTCTGGTGAAATGGCCGGAGACTCGTCGAGCCCAGGAAGATCTGTGAGACGTATGACGCGAGCATCCTGCGATGAGGGCCCCGCCGGCCTCCCGAACTTGTGGCGCGCCACCCAGAGAAAGACCAGGGCTATCCCAAGCGCAAGCGAGACGCCTGACAGTGCCACGTGAGGCCACCATGGCTGCTTTGGCAACCAAGCCAGGGCAGCAGTTTCTTCGAGCTCAATTCGCGCGTCTCCGATGTCGTGAAGGCGCCGCCTGCCGTCCTTCTGAAGACAACGCGTGAGCAAACGTCGGACGCTGGTCGGCGTATCGGTCGGCAGCGACTTCCACTCTGGTTCGTTGCCCACAATAGCCGCAATCGTGTCTGTGATGGTCTTGCGCGCGAAAGCTGGAGAGCCCGTTAACATCTCAAAGAGTACGCACCCGAAGGCCCAAATGTCAGTGCGCTTATCGACGGGCTGGCCTCGCGCCTGCTCCGGGCTCATGTACGCCGCGGTTCCGAGAACCGCCCCGGTGATCGTCCCACCCGCCGTCACCGTCGGAGAGTGCAAGGTATCCCTAACGGACCCTTCGGCCGCGAAGGATTTTGCGAGACCGAAGTCAAGAACCTTGACCACTCCCCCTGGCGTGATCATGATATTAGAGGGCTTAATGTCGCGGTGAACGATGCCTTTCGTGTGAGCCGCGTCAAGCCCTTCGGCTATGCCTATGGCGATCTTGAGAGCTTTCTCAAGGTCCATTGGCCGGCCCGCGATCAACTGATTCAGCTTCGCGCCCTCCAGATATTCCATGGCGATGAACGCTTTCCCGTCGACCTCGCCAGTGTCGTGAATGGTGCAGATATTCGGATGGTTGAGCGCCGAGGCCGCTTGCGCCTCTCGCTGAAACCGCGCCAAGGCTTGCGGGTCTCTAGCCACATTATCGGGCAGGAATTTCAGCGCCACAAAGCGGTGCAGGCGGGTGTCCTCTGCTTTGTACACCACGCCCATGCCGCCTCTCCCCGCCTCCTCGACCAGGCGGTAATGCCCGATGAACTGGTTCAGGGGCCCTTTCGAAGCATTCCGAGATGAGGTAAGGTCCAGAAGCCCTGAGGCTGGGGCAGCGAGAAACTGGCTGCCAGCCGCTTCGTGCGAAGCGATGAGCGATTCCACTTCGGCGCGCAGTGCACGATCTGTTGCGCATGCCAAGTCCAGATAGGCCTGTCGCTGGTCCGGTGCAAAGCTTAGCGCCTCTTCCAGAATCTGCTTAGTGCGCTCCCAGCGTTCCGTGCTCATGCCCGTGAATTCCCGGATATCTCGCGGTGCAGCCACGCGCGAGCCGCTGTCCAATCACGCTGCACGGTGGCTGGGGCAATTTCCATGGCGTCAGAAATCTCTTGCAAGGAGAGTCCGGCAAAAAAGCGCAATTCCACTACTCGGCTTTGTCGCGGATCGATTTTGGCGAGCGTTTTTAGGGCATCGTCGAGGGCTACGACATCCAGGTCTTTTCGTCGCGACGCCGTTGTGGCGTCATTCAGGGAGACTTTGCAGAGACTGCCACCGCGTTTCTTTGCGATGTGGCGGCGGGCATAGTCGACAAGAATCTGTCGCATGAGCCCAGCCGCAATCGCAAAGAAGTGCGCGCGGCTCTCCCACTGCGGAGCGCTCAGCCCAATGAGCCGCAGGTAAGCCTCGTGCACGAGAGCGGCACTCTGCAAAGTGTGGTCGGGCCGTTCCTTTTGAAGGTGAACGTGTGCCAGGCGACGCAATTCCCTATAGACGACGGGCAGTAGGGCGTCAAGCGCTTTACTATCTCCCTTCCGCCATTCCTGCAAGAGCAGGGAAACCTCGCTGGGAGGCTGGTGCTCCACGGAGATTCCTCCGAATTATGGACTTTGGCTGGTTAGCGTAACGAAGCCGGCCTGGGGTGTCAAACCCGGAAGCGCAAGAAATACCATCCGGTTACCACGGCACTGGCGCCAGTCAGCGCGCCCTACTTGGTAACAACTTGTAGGAGGGGCTGTCACGCCCGGGACAACGAGATTGTTTGGTTTGTTGCTTGCGCCACAATTCATTTCTATTTCTGAAGACAAATGATCAAATTTGCCGACATTCTGCGCTGTTAGGCATAGAGGAAGTGGGAGCCGAACATGCCCACTTGGGCAGCAGTCTTGAGCATGGACCACAGCGTCTCATGCCGCCCGAGGAGCTTTTGGCCACAAAGGCGTGAATCTCAATTTGGAGGTTTTTCATGAGGAGCAAAACTTTGAAAACGATAGCAGCTATAGCGGTTCTGTCTGTCTTCGGCATCGGGGGTTACGTCATTAAGCTATCCGCAACTCCTGCCACCGGCGTGCACCGCACCTTGATCGGCAGAGGAACGTACGACCGTTTCATGGTGAATACCGACACGAACCAAGCCCCGTTCCAGTACATCGCTAAGGCTCAGCCGGCAATAGATATGGAAGTGGATACCCACCATTACGATCCCTTGGGGTCGACAGGCTGGCACAAACATCCTGGGCCCGTGTACATCACTGTAACGTCAGGCCAGCTCACATTCTACGAATTCGATGACCCCACATGCTCGCCTCACGTTTACAAGGCAGGGCAGGGCTTTGTTGACTTTGGAAACGGCCACATCGGCATCAACGAGGACCCTAACATTCCGGCCAGCGATGTTACAGTCGCAGTTACCTACGTTGGAGGACCGTTCCGCACCGAGCTTCCGGCTGGAAACCCTATTTGCAG
>DATEGO010000008.1:0-98074 GCA_035280065.1 Candidatus Acidiferrum sp. | reverse complement strand
AAACGTCAAGAGTCCGCCTCGCGAGACGAGTGCTATTCCTCGCCGTGTCCTTTCTGCGGTGCTGCTCCTGGCGAGAATTGCCGATCTGGCGGAAGGGTCTATTGGGGCGTACACCGCTCGCGCAGACCTAAACCTGAGTTCAAGCCCATTCCCGAGTGCGTCCGCTGGTGGAAGGCACAGCGGGTTTATGAGGGTCAATACGCCAAGTCCCGCCCCCCTGGCTACCACGTCCCGTCTCAATCAGAACTGGTAGCCGGTGCGGCAGTGGTGCATCAATGAGCCGGGGGAGCATATCGATCCCGGAACTAATTCTGGCCCGCCCAAAGCGCGGCACTGGCGCCCCTGCCCGCTGCGCTTCGCACAAGTCGGCAATTCTGGCCTTGCTCCGCGAGCGTGGTCCGAAAGGCGTCCTGGGTAGTGAGCTCTATGACTTCCCAGAAAAATTCGGCAGAAGTCCCCGTAACCGAGTAAGCGAACTTAGAAAAGAAGGCCACTTAATCTCTGGCGAGCCTCGTGGTGTAAGCGATTGGCACTATGTCCTGCTACGCGACGCCTCTGGCGCACAGCCTAGCTCTTCCGATTGGTACGAACGCGAGCACGGGCCGCGCCCGGCACAGTTCTCTGAAAAGCGAATGGCCGAAGATTTCCGCCTTACACCCCCGGAGCCTACCCGATGAGCAAACGCACTATGCCCTGGCTGCAGTTCTTCCCCGCCGATTGGCTTTCCGATTCCGTGGCCGGATGCTCCCTGGCCGCTCAAGGGCTTTGGTTGCGAATGCTCTTTGTGGCCCACAATTCGCAGCACTACGGCTACCTGGAGGTAGACGGCCATCCCATCCCCGATGAACAGCTATTCCGTCGCTGTGGCTGCTCAAGCGTGGAAGAGTACCGGAACCTATTCGCGGAATTGCAAGCCGCTGGTGTACCTAGCCGGACGGCTGACGGAGTGATCTTCTCCCGGCGCATGGCAAGGGACCAAGAGCAACGTGATGCCACAGCACAAAGGGTAAGAAAGCACCGAGAGCGCCTTACCTGTAACGCTTCTGTAACGCCAATGTCACGGGAAGAAGTCAGAAGTCAGAAGTCAGAGATCAGAAGTCAGAGTAAATCTAACACCCGTGAAAGTGATTCCCTCCCGATTGCCGATGGCTTTGAAAAGTTCTGGACGGCCTACCCCAAGAAAGTAGACAAGCCTGCCTCTGCGCGGGCATGGCGCAAGGTGATGAAGCCCGAAGAGGCGGACGCAATCCTGGCGCGGATCGAACTCAACAAAATCGGGGAATGGGCTGGCAAAGAAAAGCGGTATATCCCCAACCCGGCGACCTGGCTCAATGGCCGGCGCTGGACGGATGAGATTTTAGGAGCAAGTACCGATGGAAAAAGAAACGCAAAACCTCCAGTTGGCGACAATATCCGTACCACGCTTGAAGGATTCCGCCAGCTCGAATCAGCAGCGCGAAAGCCTAATTAGGGAGTGGATTGTCAGATTCGCAGTCAATGCGGACAAGGCCCTCGACGCGGAAACGCAGGCTGTCTATCTGACCATGTGGACAGAAGGCTTTGCAGACGTTGATTCCGACAGGCTCCTGGCTGCTTTCGTGACGTGCATCCGCTCGCACACCTACAAGACGATGCCGACTATCGGAGACGTGCGCCAGCATCTCACGAAAGCCGAGGTGTGCGCGACGAACCTGGAAGCAGAGCAAAAATGGCAGCAAGTCCTTGCCTTCGCCCAAAGCACATCACCCGATTATGCGGGCCGCCCCATACGAATCAAAGAACAGACTCGCGCAGCAATCAACGCTGCTGGTGGACTAGATTGGATTCGGGACTGTCCCGCGGATGAGTTGCAGTGGGCGAAGAAAAGATTTGTAGAGTCTTACGAGCAATGGACTGCGCTCGGCAAAAACAAATTCCTCCTGCCAGATGGCGAAATCAAAAACCTACTGGCCGATGCCGCGCAAATGAAGGCTTTGCCTTAAATGGCGGGCGTACCCAAACTCGGACTAGTGCCGTCACCCGCTGGATACTATCTTGGTGCCGATTTGATGACGGGCGCAGAGGTGGCGGCCTGGCTGAAAGTTAAGCCGTCTTGGGTATCCGAGCAAATCAGGCACCGTGCCAAGGTGCGCCACAGAGACCCGCTGCCCTACACCAAAGCGGGCAAACACCCACGCTTTAGCCGTATGAAGATTGCTGAGTGGTTGGAGCGAAATAGCACTTGACACTATGTATGCCTATAGGCTAATGTAGGGGCATGAAACGTACAGCGTTGTTCCTGAAAGATGAGCAGTTGGACAAACTAAACAAGCTATCGAAAAAGACTGGCGCTCCAGTGGCCGAACTAATTCGCCGTGCCATTGACGCCTATCTTGGAAAGGCTGGCCGCCGATGAGTCAAGCTGGCTATATCTTCAGACAAGGCAACTCCTGGTATGTCAGATATCGACACGCCGTTGACGTTGACGGGGAGCTGGTAGTCAAACAAAAGTGCGAGAAGTTGTGCGATTACGACAGCAACCGCTACCGTTCCCGGAAGGATGTAAGAGACCTCGCCAAAGAGAAAATCGACAAGGTGCAAATGGCCCGCAAGCATCCTCAGTCTGCACGGATGTTCACCACCTACGTTGAGCAGACCTGGTTGCCCTACGCCAAGCGCACCACCAAGCCAAGTACTTATGCTGGCCGTGTGACCCATTGGAAGCGCTACATCAAGCCGAGAGTGGAGAAGTATGCGCTCCACGATCTAACCACGGCCATTATCTACGGCCTGCTCGATGACGTTGCTCGCAGCTACAGCGTGAATTTGTCCACGGTGTCGAAGATTCGCTCCATCCTTTTCGGGATGCTCAAGTACGCAATCAATACGGGCGAACTTCCTTCTGGTACTGCCAACCCGGCCAAGGATGTAATGTTGCCCGAGTGCGCCCCGCGGCCTGAGCCCACTGAAGCAGCGACAAGGGGAGAGGTCCAGGCTTTGCTTGCGGCCCTGAAAGGACAACCCCTAGCACGCGCCGCTATCGGCATCTTGGCATTCTGCGGTGTTCGCCCTGGGGAAGCGCGCGGACTCAGATGGGAAGAGTGGGACAGAGCAGAGAAACAGATTCATGTTTGCCGGTCAATCTGGCATCGAGTGGTGAGCACTCCAAAGACGGAGAAGAGTGTGCGTTTCGTCACTGTCACCGATGAACTCCGCGCAATCTTACTTGATCTGTGGAATGCTAAGGGTTGTCCATTCAGCGGTTATATTCTCGCCGGAAGAAATGACTGGCCGGTCATTCTCGACAACTTGACGAAGCGAGTCATTCAGCCTGCGGCAGAGAAGGCGAGCATCGCATGGAAGGAATGCTATGCGCTGCGAAGGTTCCACGGCACAGAGGTACGAATGAAGAGCAACGGCAAAACAGCAGCAGAGGCTTTGGGCAACTCGCAGGCAGTCTTTGAAAAGCACTACGACAAGCCAACATCGGTCTACCCCGATGTTCGCCGGGCCGTCAACGATGCATTTTCGGGTTTAGTTCAATGAAAATGTGCAATGGATGCGCAACGAAGGAAATGAGAAAATCTCTGCAACTTACTGAAAGGAATGGTGGGCGACAAAGGACTTGAACCTTTGACCTCTCCCGTGTGAGGGGAGCGCTCTAACCAACTGAGCTAGTCGCCCGAAGTTGCCAAACGACGCCAACGCGAGGCCGTCAAGCGTCATCTATGTTGTAACAGGAAGGACTCGAGTTTTCAATTGAAAGACTAACCGCGAGCCAGCTCAAACATGCCAACCGCTACTGCTCAAGTCGTCTCGCAGCTCCAGCGCTCGATCGCGCGCGCCATTTTTGGCAAAGAAGATGCCATTCAGCTCGCGCTCATCACGCTTCTGGCGCGCGGGCATTTGCTGATTGAAGATGTGCCGGGCGTCGGCAAGACCACGCTGGCGCAGGCGCTCGCGAAATCTTTTCATTGCAGCTTCCAGCGCATCCAGTTCACTTCGGATTTGCTGCCGAGCGATGTGCTGGGAGTCAGCGTCTACAATCCCGAGAACCGCGAATTTGAATTTCGCCCCGGGCCGATTTTCGCGAACGTCGTGCTGGCGGACGAGATTAACCGCACTACGCCGCGCACACAATCCGCGCTGTTGGAGGCCATGAACGAAGCGCAGGTCAGCATGGACGGCAAAACGCTGCCGCTCCCGCAACCGTTTTTCGTTGTGGCAACGCAGAATCCTGTTGAGCACCACGGCACCTATCCGCTGCCCGAGTCACAGCTCGACCGCTTCCTGATGCGCATCAAGATGGGTTACCCGTCGCACGAAACGGAACGGGAAATCCTGCGGAAGCGTATGGGGGGGGATCCGATTCAGTCACTGGAGCCTGTCGCGGATTTGAGCGAAGTGTTGGCGATGCAGGAAGCGGTCAACCACATCAAAGTGGATTCCAGCCTGCACGATTATGCGCTTGAAATTGTGAATCGCACGCGGAAGACCGAGCAGCTTGCTCTCGGCGTCAGCCCGCGCGGAACATTGATGTTGCAGCGAGCAGCGCAAGCTCGCGCGTTCCTCGATGGCCGCGACTACTGCCTGCCCGACGATTTTAAGCGGCTTGCGGTTCCCGTTTTCGCGCATCGCGTGGTGGCCAGCTCACGTCACGCGTCGTTGCAAAAGAAATCGGAGACGACGGAATCCGTTCTTCGCGAAATTGTGGAATCGGTTTCAGTTCCGCTGTGAATTCCGGATGCCAAGAAATGTGTCATTCTGATGGCCCCGACCGGGTCAAGGCCTGAAGAATCTCGACCGCTTTGAAGTCCCTGATGTGCTTTTGTTGAGATCGTTCGCTTCGCTCCGGATGACACCGGTAATGCTTGGTGCTTAAAACCCAGAGTCAAAGTATGGGGGCGATTCGCTCCACTCTCGCGCACATGATTGCCAAGGCAGACCGGCCGGGCGTTCGCGCGTTTTTTCTTTCCATGGCGGCGCTCTCCGGGGCGCTCCTTCTTGCGCTTTATTCCAGCGCCGCAGCCGAGCTTGGACAGATTGTGCTCGCCAGCACCACAGCGCTTGCGGCCCTGACCATCGCTGGATGGGTTGCCGTCACGCTAGTTCCTGCGCTGGCGCGCCGCACGCCGCTGCGCTGGATCGGTTACAAAATCCAATACAAAATCTCTCGTGACGGCTGGATCTATTTCGGGGGACTTCTCCTCGTCGCACTCGCCGCGCTCAACACGGGCAATAATCTTCTCTTCCTGATCCTGGCCTGCCTCATTGCGCTCATTCTGATGTCCGGGGTTCTCTCCTCCATCAGCCTTTCCGGCGTGGAAATGCGGTTGCTTCTGTCAGAACATATCTTCGCAGGACAGTCCGTGCGCGCCTTTGTGGAACTGGAAAATCAAAAACTGACGCTGCCTTCGTTCTCTCTGCGTGTTGAAGCGGTTCGCGAAAAAGGTGCAGCCCCCTCGACGATTCTTGAGAAGCCGGTCTACTTTCCATATCTGCCCAGGCAGGAGCGACTGCAGCAAGGTGTTCCGGTGACTTTTCAGCGCCGAGGAGTCTACCGCCAGGATGCGTTCCGCATCGTCACGCGCTTCCCTTTTGGTTTTTTGCAGAAGTCGCGGCGCCTGGACCTGAAAACCGAAGCCGTCGTTTATCCTTCGGTGCAACCCACACCGGAGTACATGGAGCTTCTGCCCGTGCTTCAGGGAGCGCTCGAAAGTATCACCAAGGGGCGGGGCCAGGATTTGTACGCGCTGCGCGATTACGTCCACACGGACAGCGCGCGGCTGGTGCACTGGAAGGCGACGGCGCGTTCCGGTTCACTGATGGTGCGGGAATTTACTCGAGAAGAAGATTCTCGCGTGCTGCTGGTACTCGATCCTCATTCCGCGTCAGCCGGGCCGTCTGCGCCGGGTTCGCCATCAACCCAAGCGCCGATCAACGAGCGCTTCGAGCGCGCGGTGGCACTCTGCGCCAATATTGCCTGGCATTTCTATCAAGCCAATTCGATGCTGCAATTCCGCAGTGTTGGCTTCGATACGCCTCTCGCTCCAGCGGAAAGAAATATTTTTGCAATCCTGGGCTACCTTGCCGCGACGCAGCCGCTGCCGATTGATACAGAACAAAAGCTCATTAGCGAACTGGCTTCGAATCCAGAAATCTTTAAAATCATAGTAACGAGCCAGGCCCGCGGCTTCTTCCCTCATGCGGTGTGGAGCACCTCTTACATCGTCTTCCTTGATTAAAAAGTGGCCTACCGTATTGGGCCCTGTTTCGTGAGGTGTTCTCGAATAACTCGTCTACTTGTGCGAGAATCGCGTGCGCGCCATGTTGAAGGGACGGGAACTCGCCGCATTTCGCAAACAACTGCTCTCCTGGTTTCGCCAATTCCAGCGCGACTTGCCATGGCGGCGCACGCGCGATCCGTATTGTGTGTGGCTCTCTGAAATCATGCTTCAGCAAACGCGTGTGGCCGCGGTGATTCCATATTACGAACGTTTTCTCGAGCGCTTCCCGAATCTTCACGCACTAGCTGCGGCGCCTGAGGAAGAAGTGCTGCTTTTGTGGTCCGGGCTAGGCTATTACAGGCGCGCGCGGAATCTGCACAAGGCTGCGAAAAAGATTGTCAGCGAGCATGGAGGAGAATTTCCGTCGCGTTTGGAAAACGTGCTCGCGCTACCGGGGATAGGGAGCTACACCGCTGCAGCCATTCTAAGCATCGCGTTTGAACAGAAGCATGCCGTTCTAGACGGCAACGTCGCACGTGTTCTCGCGCGCCTGGGAGCGGTTCGCGGAGACTTGCGCGAATCGGCGCGCTGGCAAGCGTTGCAAAAATGCGCGGATGCTTGTCTTGAGCCGAGGTCCCCGGGGGACTGGAACCAAGCAATGATGGAGCTGGGCGCGACGCTTTGCTCGCCAAAATCGCTACAATGTCTATGCTGTCCGGTTGCGCAGTTTTGCGAAGCACGCAAGCTTGGCATTGCGGACCTTCTGCCGGAGAAGCGCAAGAAACGCGCGATCGTGGAGATTCGGCTTGCCGCAGCTGTCCTTACGGACGAAAACGGACGGACTCTTCTATTTCCTCCGCCAGGCGAGGGAAACGCGGAAGCGCTCACCGATCATGTTCCAGCGCTCACTTCTAATTTGTGGCATTTTCCGATGGTTATGGTGAATGGAAACGCTGTTGCGAACTTGCGCGGCTATTTGCGAAAGCTGCAGATTCAAAGCCGGAATGGCGGCTTTCAGTTCGTGGCCGTGGACAAAGTTCGCCATGCGGTGACCTACCGCGAAATTACTGTAGAACCGTTTCACATTAGCGTGAAAAAACTTCCTCGCATCAAGGGCGCGCAACAAGTTGCACTCAGCGAAATCACGGCTCTTCCCGTTTCCAACCTAACACGGAAAGTAGCCCGCGCGGCGCTGGCGGCAAGCTCTACAACGACATAGCGGTCGTAAGCGTTAATCTTTTCGGCGGTCTTCTCAACGGTCCCCGCATCATGAAGATTGCTGATGTTACGATAAGAAATCCGCATGGCCGCCACCACAACAACTCACCCCGCGCCAGCATTGCCGGCCGAACGGTACTTTCGCGCGTCGCTCTCCCTGCTGGTTCTTACATCGATCCTCACACTGGCAAGCACAGGAAAACTGGATTTACTTACTTCGTTGATTGCACCGCTCGCCGCGCTGCACAAAGGCTATCGCTGGTGGCACGGGCGGAGTGCCGAGCTTTCTCCGCGCGCCGCCACTTGGTGCCTGCTTGTGTATCTCGCGTTCTTCCCGGTGGACGCGCTGTTTCTCTCGCGATTTTTTGTCGGTGGCTCTTCGAATCCCCCGCTTTTTGCCCTGCTCTTGGCGGTGGTGCATTTTCTGATCGTAGCGATGCTGGTTCGTTTTTACAGCGCTTCTACGGATCGAGACGCACTCTTCCTCAGCATGCTGTCGTTTGCGGCGATTCTGGCGGCAGCCATCCTTACCGTCGACACTCTTTTCCTGACGTTGTTTTTTCTTTTTCTGTTGTGCGGAATTTCCACGTTCATCGGATTGGAATTGCGGCGTGGGGCCGCCGGAGCAATAACGCCAGTCTCCGCCCACCGGGAAACGGAGAGCAAACTCAACCGCTCACTGAGCCTTGCGTCGCTTAGCGTGGCCGTGGGCTCCATCCTTGTAGGTGGATTGTTCTTTTTCTTCTTCCCGCGATTCAGCGCCGGTTACCTGGGGCGCGTCAGTTTCAGTCCAACGCTTATGACCGGTTTCACGGAAGACGTCGAGCTCGGCCAGATTGGAGAAATCAAGAAAAGTTCCGCGGTGGTCATGCGCGTGGAGACGGGAAAGCCGATTGGGTACGAATGGCTGCGATGGAGGGGCATTGGTTTGACAACCTTTGACGGAAAACGTTGGAGCTCCAACGTAGTCAATCCTCAGAGGCTCGGAACAAAAGCGGATGGCTGGATTCATACGCCAGAGACAGACCAGAAACAGAACACATTGGGACAGACCGTCAATTACACGGTCTATCTCGAACCGGTGGCCACCAACGCGATTTTTGTGCCCGGAAGAGTCTTATCGGTGCAGGGAAATTTCAGCGGTGGAGCGACAAATTCATTTGCAGCGATGCAGCGCAATTATCTCGTTACCGACGAGACAGACACCCTGAAAGTTCCCTTTCGTAACTTCGCCGCGATCCGCTACGCCGGTATTTCGCGCCTACCGCCGCGCGATGCCGCAAGGCTCCGGGCCGCTGGAACCGACTATTCCAGTGACATTATTTCGACTTATTTGCAACTCCCCGCGGGGCTCGACCGACGCATTCCGGAGCTGGCGCGCGAAATCGCAAGGAATGCGGCAACACCATTCGACAGGGCCCTGCGTATTGAAGCTTACTTGCGCACGCGGTTCGCATACACCTTGAATCTCAGTGGGAAGCCCGGGCAGGATCCGCTGTCGCACTTCCTGTTCGAAACGCGCGCCGGGCATTGCGAATACTTTGCTTCGGCCATGGCGATCATGCTGCGGACGATGGGCATTCCTTCGCGCGAAGTGAACGGGTTTCTTCGGGGAGAGTACAACGATCTTGGCGGCGATTACATCGTGCGCGCGAGCGACGCGCATAGCTGGGTAGAGGTGTACTTCCCCGGAAACGGCTGGCAGGTCTTTGATCCAACGCCGTCCAGTATCGAAGGCGGGAATAGTTTCTTAACACGGTTGGGGATGTACATCGACTGGATGCAAATAACCTGGAATGAGTGGGTGATTGGCTACGATTTCGCGCACCAGGTGACCCTGGCGCAGAACTTGCAGCGCGGCTCGAGCAATTGGGGAGAATCGGCGCGGGCTTGGTTCGACCAAAAGCAGCAAGAGGGCAAACGATGGCTGAAGTCCTGGCAATTGGAACACGGCTCGCTGGGGTATCTGCTTCCGGTTGTGCTGGTGTCATTGCTCCTGGCGCTGCGCTACAGCGTGCCGGGGGAGGTGATTCGGCGAGTTCGCCTGTTTCTGCGGATTCGCGCGGCTAAGTCCGGGCGGTCCGATCCGCAGCTTGCCTCTAGGCTGTATGCGGAATTGATGCGCGTGCTGGCGCGGCGGGGCGTGTTGCGTAGCGAAACGCAAACGCCCTTGGAATTTGCTGCGACTGTGGATTCGCCGCAACTTGCTCCTGCTGTGCAAGAGTTCACGCAGCTTTACGTGCACGCGCGCTTTGGCGGCGCGCCGTGCGACACCACAAGGCTGGGACAATTGCTCGAGCAGGTTCGGACTGCTTTGCGCACACGAGTGCACTCTTCTTAGCACCGCCTATCAGTTTCCATTTTAGAAAGCGCTGATTTCGTTGTGGTCTTGGTGGTGGGTGAGGGTGCCGCCCCCTCCCGGCACGCTAATCTAGCGATTTCCAGGGCTTATAGGACCCCGCTGCACGGCTGGTGCTACCCACCATGTGCGAGGTCGTATTATTAGATCGAGACGCATCTCCAAGAGAATATCGTAAGCTCCCCCGAAATCAATCCAAATGCCCATTCTGGCCGCGATGCAGATTCGCTGACCTCGCATGGTAGAATTTAGAATTGCGCTAAGGGGTGATTTTACTGCGTATGACGAAAGTCGGATTTGTGAGCCTGGGATGCCCGAAGAACCTCGTAGACAGCGAGGTGATGATGGGCATTCTTGCGCGCGAGGGTTACGAACTGACGCGGCGCGCCGATGAGGCGGAAGTGCTGGTGGTCAACACGTGCAGCTTCATTGAGGCGGCGCAAAAGGAATCTGTGGACACCATCCTGGAAATGGCGGAGCACAAGAAATTCGGCGCAGCAAAAAAATTAATTGTTGCCGGTTGTCTGGTGGAGCGGTATCGCGAGCAAATTCTGGAGCAAGTGCCGGAAGTGGACGCCGTGGTGGGCACGGGCGAGGTCGAGCGGATTCTGGAAGCCGTGCACGGTGATTTGCGCGTGTTGCCGGCACAGCCGCCAACGTTTTTGTATCACGAGTTCACGCCACGCATCGTCACGACGCCAAGACACGCGGCGTACATCAAAATCGCGGAAGGCTGCGATCATCCTTGCACTTTTTGCATCATTCCGGAGCTGCGGGGGAAGTTCCGGAGCCGGCGATTTGAATCGGTTGTGCGTGAGGCAGAGAATCTTGCGGGGGTTGGCGCGCGTGAAGTTACGCTGATCGGCCAGGACACGACTTCTTATGGAGGAGATTTGGGCTTGCGCGACGGGCTGGCGCAATTGCTTGCGAAGCTCGCGCAAATCGAAGACTTGCTGTGGGTGCGGTTTCTCTACGCCTATCCAAATCGCGTGACGCAAAAATTGTTGGACACCATTGCGGAGCATCCGCGTCTGGCAAAATACATTGATATGCCTCTGCAACATGCCAGCCGGAACGTTTTGGCGCGAATGAAGCGCGGCTCGAGCGGCGACGCGTTCCTGCAGTTGCTCGAACGCATGCGGAAGACGATTCCTGGCGTCTCGCTTCGCACTTCGTTTATCGTAGGATTCCCTGGGGAAACGGAAAAGGATTTTGAAGAATTGTGCGATTTCGCGAAGGCCGTGAAGCTGGATTGGATGGGAGTTTTTGAATATTCGGACGTGGACAATGCCGAGAGCTACACGCTGAGTGAAAAGGTTGATGCGAAGACGATCACCGATCGGCGAAACCGATTGATGGCGATTCAGAAGAGAATCTCGCGAGAGAATCTGCGCACAAAATATCGTGCGAAGAAGGACGGAACCTTTTTGGCGTTGGTGGAAGGCTCGTCGAAAGATAATCCCCTGGTGTGGGAAGCGCGGATGGAAAGCATGGCGCCGGAGATCGATGGAAAACTCTATTTGACGGATATCGAGCTGCCCGGCGGAAAGATCGCAGAAGCTGGCGACGTGGTACGAGTGCAAGTCACGAAGTCTGATGCGTACGACCTGATCGGGCGCGTGGTGGAAATCTTGCCGCGGCCCCGAAAAAGATCAGAAGCGGGCGTCCCAGTTGCAGCGGCAGTTCCGCCTGCAGAGAAGCTTCACAGGATTGCCACAGGAGCGCCGCTGCGGGTGCTCCAGTAGGCTATACTTTCCCATCGAGGACTGTTTTTTGTGAATGCATTCTTCGGTTGTTCTGTGTTTCGCGTTTTTCTTAACACAGAGGATACAGAGTTCGCATAGAAGAGAATCCCTGCTCGTGAAACATAGATGTCCGATTTGCAAGGCGGAGACCGACTCGGAAGCGCACAAGGACTTTCCGTTTTGCAGCGAGCGTTGCCGGATGCAGGACTTGGGCAACTGGGCCAGCGAAAAGTACGTGGTCTCCGATCCGATTTTCGACGAAGAAGAAGTGATGGAAGGCGAGCGCAAAACGATTCTGCTCGATCTCGACAAATCCGATGACCACGAATCCTAATCCTACTCGCGCCTTGGAAGCATCCCATGAAAAGCCGCGGCTAGCGCTGGCGGTCGCGACGATATTCGGGATTGGGTACATTCGCAAAGCGCCAGGAACATTCGGATCACTCGCTGGCGTCGCCACTGCCTTTCTTTCGGCCATATTCTTCTTGCATCCGCGGTCCGTTCGCGATTTGCTTTCCCTGCACCCACTGGCGGAAACGATCCTGAGAGAAAACTTGTTTGGCGCGCCGGGAACAAACGTCCACAACTCCACGCTTGCTTTTCCACTATTGATTACCGGCGTGCTTTTTTTTCTGCTGTCCGCTCTTGGCGTTTGGAGCGCTTCACGCGTGGCTTCTTACGAACGCATCGAAGATCCACAGCACGTGGTCATTGACGAAGTGGCTGGCCAACATTTGACGCTGCTGCTGCCCCTGATCCCCATCGCTCTGCCGCATTTGATGACGCATTTCGATTTCTCCGAATACACGATTTTTTTCGCTCTTAGCCTCGCCAACTGGAAATACCTGCTTTTGGGTTTTATACTTTTTCGAGTGTTTGATATCTGGAAGCCGTGGCCCATCCACCGTCTGGAGAAATTAAGCGGCGGCTGGGGCATCATGGCGGATGACTGGATGGCGGGAGTGTTCGCGGCCATCCTGTTGCGCGTGGCGTTGTATTTCGGCCTTCTGACGATTCACATTGGTTGGGTATGAAATTCGGGTTCGGTTCCTCGGCTGAAAAGAACGGCATTCCGCACATTGAGAGAGTTGCGCCCGCAGCGGCCATTCCCGGCGGGGAGATGACCATTCACGGGCACGGATTTGTTTCGCGCGCGCAAGCACGGCCCGTGGTGCGCTTTGGCGAAGCGGAAGCCAGCCTGGCGCTGGCCAGCGAAAGCCGGTTGATTGCCCGCGTCCCGGAGGGCGCCAGCGGCGGAACCGTTCGAGTTGCTTCCGCGGGTCATGAAAGCCCGCCGCATCCTGTGCATATCGGCATACAAATCGCAGACAATTTGCATCCCGTTGCGAATCCGGCGGTGGATCACGAGGGAAACATTTATGTGACGTTCTCAGGGCCGCGCGGCCAGCGTGTTCCCGTTTCACTTTACAAAATCACGGCGAACTACGACGTGAAGCCGTTCGTGACTTCGTTGGTGAATCCCACGGGATTGGCGCTCGACCGCGAGGGAAATCTTTTCGTTTCGTGCCGGAACGACGGAACCATTCATCGCGTTTCACCCGACGGCCGCTCCGAGTCCTGGATCGAAGGCATGGGAATCGCAACAGGCATAGCGTTCGATCGTGTGGGAAATCTGTACATAGGAGACCGTAGCGGAACGATTTTCAAAATCAGCGCCTCGCGCGAGATCTTTGTTTTTGCGACGCTCGAGCCGTCGGTGGCCGCTTATCACCTTGCATTTCATCCCAATGGTGACCTGTACGTGTCAGGGCCGACGACTTCTAGCTTCGATCGCCTCTATCGCATCACGCCTGGCGGCGAAGTCAGTGTCTTCTTCCGCGGACTGGGCCGGCCCCAAGGGCTGGCGTTCGACCGCGATGGCACCTTGTTTGTGGCCGCCTCTTACCAGGGCTGGCGAGGAATCGTACGCATTGACACACAGGCGCATGCCGACATTGCCCTGAGCGGTTCGGGCTTGGTGGGTCTGGCGCTGCAAACCTCCGGGCGCGCGATTCTCGCCACAACCGGCGCTATTTTCACGCTGGATTGGGACGTGCGCGGCATGCCGCTCGCCGGATCATTGAGCTGATGAAAGCCGAGATCATCGCAGTTGGTTCGGAGCTGCTGACTCCGGACCGCACGGATACTAACTCGCTGTTTCTCACCGAAGAATTGAACAAGCTCGGCATCGAGGTGGTTCGCAAGACGATTGTCGGCGACAACCGCGATTTGCTGGCGGAAGCGTTTCGAGACGCGCTCGAGCGCGTGCCTTTGATTCTTGCAAGCGGCGGCCTCGGGCCTACAGAAGACGACTTGACCCGCGAAACGGTCGCGGACCTGCTGCATCGCACGCTGATCCTGAACGAATCCATCCTCAAATACATCGAAGGGCGCTTCCGACAACTGGGCCGGGAGATGCCTGCGGTGAATGTGCGGCAAGCGATGGTGCCTGAAGGCGCGGAGGTGCTGGACAATCCCCGCGGCTCGGCGCCGGGTTTGTGGCTCGAAGACAAGGGACGATACATCGCCTTGCTGCCCGGCCCGCCGCGCGAGCTGAAGCCGATGTATCTGGAGCAAGTTCTGCCGCGGCTGGAGAAGCGCCGCTCGGGCGTGCGCATGTTTCACCGCGAGTTGCGCGTCGCAGGATTGGGTGAATCGGCGCTCGAACAGCGCATCAAGCCGGTTTACACGCGCTACTCCGACGTGCACACGACGATTCTTGCGGCCCCGGGCGAAATTCAGATTCATCTCCGCATGTGGACCGACAACGCCATGCAGGCGGAGCAAACGCTGGATGAAATCGTGCAGAGCTTCGAGCTGGCGCTGACCGACCGGATTTACTCGAAGGACGGCTCTTCGATGGAAGAAGTGATCGCGCAACTTCTCAGGACGAATCAAGCGACGATTTCGGCCGCGGAAAGTTGCACGGGCGGTTTGCTGGCTGAACGTCTGACCAGCATCGCCGGCAGCTCGGCGTATTTCCTGGGCGGCGTGGTTTGCTACAGCAACGACTTAAAGACTTCGTGGGCAAATGTGCCCTCGGAACTGATTCAATCGAAGGGCGCGGTGAGCAGTGAAGTAGCGAAGGCCCTGGCGGACGGCATTCGACGAAGCGTGGGAAGCACGCTGGGCGTCGGCATCACGGGAATTGCCGGGCCCGGCGGCGGCAGCGAAGAAAAACCGGTTGGCACCGTGCACATTGCCTTGTCGCACGCGGGCGGAGTGAAAGAACGCGGCGTGCGGTTCCCCGGAGACCGGGAGGCGATTCGCTGGCACGCTTCGCAGCTTGCGCTGGACATGGTGCGTTTGCATTTCCTCTACAACGGCGGAGAGCCTCCTGCACAAGGCGCAAAAAGGTCCTGAGCGGTGCGTCTCTTCGTCGCGCTGGAAATCCCTTCCACCGTACGCGAAAATCTGGCCACTTTAATCGCTTCCATGCGTGCCATTACAAAAGAACCGCGCTGGGTGCGGGCCGAGAATCTCCACGTCACTTTGAAGTTCCTGGGAGAGGTCGCCGAAGGACAAGTCGATGCGGTACGGACCGCACTTGGAGGGATTCGTTGCGGCAAGGCGGTTGCTGTGGAATTTCGCGGCCTGGGATTTTTCCCTAATGAGAAACATCCACGAGTTTTCTGGGCCGGAATGGAAGCTTCCTCCAACTTGAGAACAATGGCTGGAGATATCGAAGGTGCGGTGGAGAGGCTCGGAATTCCGCGCGAGAAGCGGGAGTTCTCGCCGCATCTCACGCTGGCGCGATTCGAACGCCCGCGCCTGTCCGAGGCACTGCACAAGCTCATTGCCGATTATCAGCAGCGCGAATTTGGCTCGCTACTCACAAACGAATTTCACTTGATTCAAAGCAAGCTGAAACCCTCCGGAGCGGAGTACACTACGCTGGCAACTTTCCAGTTCGCCTCAAATGTGCAATAACATCGCTTGGTTGCGCCACACACCTCAATGACTCTTATTGCCATTTCAATTGCCGCCTACATGCTGGGCTCAATTCCGTTTGGATTGCTTTTGACAAAAGCATTCGGGCGCGGCGACGTCCGAAAAGTAGGAAGCGGAAACATCGGCGCTACCAACGTCGCGCGCGCTGCCGGACCGCTGGCAGGTGTATTCACTTTGATCCTCGACGTGGCCAAAGGCGCGGCCGCCGTCCTGCTCGCGGAAAGGCTTTCGAACGACAGCGCCATTTGGATGATGATCGCGGCGTTCGCCGCCTTGCTCGGCCACTGCTTCCCTGTTTGGCTAAGGTTCAAAGGCGGCAAAGGAGTCGCAACGGCAGCGGGAATATTTCTCGTTCTATCGCCGCTCGCATGTCTTGCAGCGGTCATTTTATTCATCCTCGTCGTAATTTTCTGGAAGTATGTTTCTGTGGGCTCGGTTTCCGCCGCTGCCGCCATGCCGCTTCTGATTTATCTTCTCTGGGCCCCGCGTCACGCTCCGCCGCCGTCAGTTACGTTCGGGACTGTAGCCGTAGCGCTGCTCATCATTTACAAACACCGCGGAAACTTGCAGCGCTTGCTCGAAGGTGCGGAGCCAAAGTTTTCTTTCTCCAAGAACAAGGGCGCGGAATGACGCGAATCGCCATTCTCGGGGCTGGAAGTTGGGGAACAGCGCTGTCCGTCGTGCTGGCACGCGCACGAAGAGCACACGAGATTTCGCTTTGGGCACGTAGCACGGAACTTGCCGAAATGTTACAGCGTCAACGGGAAAACGCGACGTATCTGAGAGGTGTCCGACTGCCAGAATCCATTCACGCCACTCACGATATGGCGAAGGCACTGGCCGGGACCCAAATCGTGATTGGGGCGATGCCCTCCGTCCACGCGCGAAAGGTTTACAAGCAGGCCCTCCCTTATGTCACGCCACAGAGCGCTTTTGTAAGCGCCACGAAAGGGCTCGAACCTGAAACGCACTTGCGCATGAGCATGGTATTGTCTCAGCTTCTTACCGGGGCAAGGACACCGGAACTGTCTCAGCGCATTGCGGTGCTCTCCGGCCCTTCGTTTGCCGCAGAAGCCGCGCGCGGCGAGCCTACTGCGGTAGTGCTGGCAGCGCAGGATGCAGCACTCGCGAGCGTGTTTCAAGAAGAACTCTCCGGTCCTTCTTTTCGCCTGTACACCAACGACGACGTGCTTGGCGTGGAACTCGCCGGCGCCATGAAAAACGTAATCGCCATTGCGGCCGGGGCTTGCCAAGGACTGGGCCTCGGTTCGAATCCGTTGGCAGCGCTCATCACGCGCGGCCTCGCAGAAATGATGCGGCTCGCGGCAGCGCTCGGAGCGCGTCCGGAAACGCTGAGCGGCCTTGCGGGCCTCGGCGATCTGGTCTTGACCTGCACGGGGGCGCTCAGCCGCAACCGTCACGTTGGCGTGGAACTTGGCAAAGGCCGCAAGCTCCCCGAAATCCTCGCAGAAATGCGCATGGTCGCCGAAGGCGTGGACACAGCCACTCCGCTTCTGGCATTGGCGCGCGAGCATGGCATCGAGATGCCGATTACGGAACAGGTGGAAGCCATCTTGCACCACCGGCAATCGCCCGAGGACGCCATCCACGAAATCATGGAGCGGCCTCTAAAGCGCGAATAGCCTGCTAAAATGCCGGTTTGCCGGCCCATTTCCTTCCATTAGTACTAAAGTCCTAGTTGCAGTTGCGAGACGCCCCGCTTGAGTTGTCCACCTACCGGCGCGGTCTCACCCTAAAATTTAGAGTTGAGATGCCGCCCACCGCCCAATCTCTTGGGGCCCTCTGGAAACGCCTGCGCGCAGGACACGTGCGCATTCTCTGGCTGGTTCTTGGTGCGCTCTTGATGGTCAGCATCCTGCCATTGGGCCTCTATCACCGCCTCGTTCTGCAGCTCAGCCAGGACAAACTGGTGGACCAGGAGCGCGTTCAGCAAACCGACCTTGTGCGATCGCTCGCGCAGGAAATTCAGCACTTTGAATCCAACCTCACCGAGCAATTGATGAGCGAGCGGCAAATCATGGACCTCACAGACGTCATCAAAGACGTCGAGGATCCCGCCGCAGAACCCAAAGTGACACACCTGTTGCAAAACTTCGTCGAAAGCAATCCGAACACGTTCCTTTACTTGACGGCCGTGGGTAAATCCGGGCGCGGCACAAAAGCGTCGCAGGGAAATTTCCAGGCCGAACAGGACCCCTTCGTGGCGAAGGCCCTGCAGCGAGCATTTGTCACCTGTTTGCAATCGCAGCAACTTCAGGTCACCAAGTTCCGCAGTGATCCGCTAGCGCTGTTGCCGGATAACCGCCCGGCGTTTGTCGTGGCAATTCCGCTGAAGGATGGGAACGACAATTTCACGGGCATGCTGGCAGCCGTGGTCTCGCTCGACTCTATTCTTCACCGGTTGCAAGACGCCAGCGTGCGTGGCCGTTCGGTCTTTATCGTAGACCACAACGGCCACATCGTAGCCCATCACGACACGAAGAGTTTCGTTCCCGGGGCGGATGCGCGCGGCAATCCCCTAGTCGACCAGGTGCGCGCACTTCCTCAGGATCTTCGCAATACGGAAACGATGCGCTTTTCCGAGACTGTCAAGAAGCGCTCCGTCGAAATGATCGGCACGTACAGCACATTTCCTGAACTCAACTGGGCAGTGATTGCAGAGCGCCGCCTGGATGCCGCAGAGAGCGATACGGGCGTTAACGAACTGAACCGCCAAGCCTTGCTGTTTGCTGCGATCGTGGTGCTGGCCGCGATCGTCGTCGGATATTTCTTTGCCGTCGGCATCAGCGGGCCGATTCGCGGACTTGCGGCGTCCACGCGCGCCATCAGCCGCGGAGAATTTCATCAACGCTCTGTGGCGCGCGGCGCGCTCGAAATCAGCGAGCTCGCCGAAAATTTCAACAAAATGGCCGGCGACATCGAGGAGTTCATCGAGAAGCTGAAAGAAGCGGCAGAGGAAAACCGCGAACTGTTTATCGGCTCGATTCGAATGCTCGCCGCGGCCATCGACGAAAAGGATCCCTATACGCGCGGTCACTCCGGGCGCGTAGCGAAATATTCCACTCTCATTGGCCAGGAACTTGGGCTCTCCACCGAAGAGTTAGACAAGCTGCGTATTTCCGCTCTGCTGCACGACGTGGGAAAAATAGGCGTCGAAGATCGCGTGCTGAAAAAGCCCGGCGCGCTTACGCCCGAAGAATTCGGCTTGATGAAGCAGCACACCGTCAAGGGTGCAAACATCATGCGCCCGGTTTCGCAATTGAAAGAAGTGCTCCCGGGCATCGAACTGCACCATGAGCATATCGATGGCCGCGGCTACCCTTATGGATTGTCGGGAGCGCAAATTCCGCTAATGGCGCGCATCATCGGCGTGGCGGATACGCTCGATGCCATGACCACCAACCGTCCCTACCAAACGGCCATGGACTTGGACTTTGCCATGGAGCGCATCCGCACGCTGGCGGGTTCGAAGTTCGATCCAGTCGTCGTGACCGCGCTCGAATCCGCCGTTTCACATGGCAAACTGCGCCTCAGCGCCGTCGAAGTCCACGTCTAAATTCTTTCACTAGGATCCGGGTGAGGCATGAAACTTTCTGATGTCGTCAACACAACCCAAATTTAAACTGTCGGCCCTGCGGCGAAGAAACGAGCTTCTCTGTCGGATCGACATGTGGGGATTTGTGAGCGTTATGCTTGCGATCTCTTCTTATTCCTGCCGACCACGCCACATCCTCTTCGTTTCGGAGCCTGTGGATGGGCCTCAGGCTTACCACTCCACTCCACTGCCCGGAGCCATAAAAGAAGATGCCATGCAAGTCGGCGTAACGCGCGACGGCCGACTCTTCTTCCGCTACAATCAAGTTGGGCTCGAGGATCTACAAGAAGAAATCCGCAAAGGAGTGCGGAATGGCGCCGAGAAACGGATCTATCTGGCAGCGGACGCACGCGCCAAGTATGGCGATGCCAAAGCTGTGTTGGAGCAGATCTGGCTGGCCGGAATTGAAGACGTTAGTTTCCTCACTGAAAAACCATATCGCTAAAACGCATACTCCCAAGAGCTGCGGGGCTTGGTTCGCGCGCTTCTGCTACAATTTTGAATTGCGCTGCCAGAACAGCGCGCGACCGCATGATCTCGCTCTTTGGTAAAAACGAGCCCGAGCCGACGTTTCTTGACAAGCTGAAGAAGTCCGTCAGCATGACCAAGGCGGCGCTCTCCGAGACCGTTGACACGATCTTTCTCGGCGAGCGCAAGATCGATCCTTCGCTCCTCAAGAATCTTGAGACCGCGCTGCTCTCCACCGACCTTGGTGTAAAGCCAACGCGCGAAATTCTCGACGCTGTCCGTGAAAAAATGGACCGCGATGCCCTCTCTGACGCAGCTCAGCTCAAGCGAGAAATAAAATCGCACATCCTGCGTATCCTGAAGGCTTCAGCAAAACCGGATGCCGCTGGCACGAGCGGCATTTCCACATCCCCAAACGGCGCGGCGACGCGCGTCATCTTCATCGTTGGCGTCAACGGCGCCGGCAAAACCACTAGCATCGGCAAGCTCGCCAACCGCCTGCGGCAAGAGAAACGCACCGTCGTCCTTTGCGCAGCGGATACGTTTCGCGCGGCCGCGATTGAGCAGCTCGAGATTTGGGCGCAGCGCAATGGCGTCGAAGTGGTCAAGCAAAAATCCGGCGCTGACCCCGCTGCCGTCGTTTACGACGCGATGGCCGCTGCCAAGGCGCGCTCTGCGGATGTCGTCATCGTGGACACCGCGGGACGCCTGCACACGAAGTCCAACCTGATGGCCGAACTTGAAAAAATGAAGCGCACCGCCGCGAAAGTAATTCCCGGCGCGCCGCACGATGTTCTGCTGGTTCTCGACGCCACCACCGGTCAAAATGGTCTCGCCCAAGCGCGCGAATTCACCTCCACCGTCGGCGTCACAGGAATTATCCTCACCAAGCTCGACGGCACCGCCAAAGGCGGCATCGTTGTCGCCATCTCGCGCGAGCTGGGCCTGCCGATTCGCTTTGTCGGCACCGGCGAACAAATCAACGATTTGGTTCCCTTCGACGCTGAAGCGTACACGAATTCCCTTTTCGATTAAACGTGAACGAACACGACATTCGCTTCATGGAGCACGCACTGGCCCTCGCACGCAAAGGCGTCGGCCTGGCCAGCCCCAATCCGACTGTCGGCTGCGTCATTGTCAACGACGGCCAACTCGTCGGCGAAGGTTTTCATCAATACGATTGGCGCGACCACGCGGAAATCGTAGCGCTGAAATCGGCAGGAGAGCGGGCGCGAGGCGCGACTCTTTACGTAACCCTCGAGCCCTGCAGCCGCACCGGTCGCACCGGCCCCTGCACCGAAGCGATCATTTCCGCTGGCGTGCGGCGCGTTGTCGCCGCCATCGAGGATCCGAATCCCACTAATGCCAGCCGCGGCTTCGAGCATCTCGGCCTGGCAGCCATCGAAGTTGTTAAAGACGTTTGCGAAGAAGAAGCACGCCGCCTGAACGAAGCCTTTGCTTGCTGGATTCGAACCAAGAAGCCCTTCGTTACGCTAAAATCCGCGCTGACTCTCGACGGCCAGCTCGCCCTGCCAAAACCCCGCAAGAAAAGTGCAAAAAGAATCGGCAAACGCGACGGCCACGAGTGGATCACGTCGGAGGAGTCTCGCGCTGAAGTCCACCGCATGCGCCACGCCTCTGACGCGCTTCTGACCGGAATCGGAACCCTTCTCGCGGACGATCCCCTGGTTACCGATCGCAGCGGCTTACAGCGCCGCAGACGGCTGCTTCGCGTCGTTCTAGATTCGAAACTGCGTCTACCGCCAAAATCGCGCATAGTCGAAACGGCCGACGACGATCTTCTCGTTTTTACGGCAGCCTCCTTGAAATCACCCAAAGCGCGCAAACTGCAAAACGCAGGAATCGAAATCGTGCAAGTCACAGCCAAAAGCGGCCGCCTCGATTTGCGCGCCGTTCTTGTGGAACTGGGACGGCGCGAAATCCTCAGCGCTTTGCTGGAAGCGGGTCCCGCGCTAAACGGCGCGGCTCTGGCCGCTGGCATCGTTCACAAACTATCTCTGTTCTACGCGCCGAAAATCGCTGGCGACAACCGCGTTCCCTTCGCGCTAGCTCCAAGCCTCACTCTTCCTCCTCTTCGCAACATCCGCACGCAGGGATTCGGACCCGATATCGCCCTCGAAGCGTATCTGCGCGACGCTTTTCGCGATTGACTTGCAAATCGGCCCAGGACATACTTTCTGTACGGTGGGTTTTTAAATTTTCGTCCTCTTCGGTTTGGCAATTCTGTGACCGCCAAGGAGTGCACCAATGCGCCGCATTGCAATTCTTCTTGCCATGCTTTCTTTAACCTGCCTGCGCTTGGCCGCCCAAGAACACCATCACGAACTGTCCGCGGAAGAAGTAGGCTCAGTCCAGTTCGCAACTTCCTGCTCAAAGATGGTTGAACTGAGCTTCGACCGCGCCGTGGCCTTGCTGCACTCTTTTCAATATGAGCAGGCTAGGGAAGCTTTCAACGAAATCTCCCAAAGGGACCCGTCCTGTGCGATGGCGCAGTGGGGCGTGGCCATGTCGCATTATCACGGTTTGTGGAGGAACGGCGACCCCGCGGCGGGCAGGTTGGCGCTCAAGAATGCGCAACGGATTGCAGATTCTAACTCGGCCACTACCGGTCGCGAAAAAGCGTACATAGACGCTTTGTCAGTGGTGTACGCCCAAGACGGAAACGATGCTCCTTCCCATGACCGTGCTTTCGAGAAAAGGATGGCAGTATTGCAAGCCGCTTTTCCAGACGATGACGAAGCTGCGATTTTTCATGCGATTACGCTTTATATCGTCGCACCGAAAACCGACAAGACCTTTGCCAATCAGCGCCACTGCGGTGAGATCCTTGAACCTCTCTTCCCTAAGCATCCCCATCATCCCGGCATCACGCATTACATCATCCATTGCTATGACAACGCGGTGCTTGCGGAAAAGGGGCTTCCCGCAGCGCGCATGTACGCCAAGATCGCTCCCGCCTCCGCCCATGCCAACCACATGCCCTCGCACCTTTTTACGCGCGTCGGCTCATGGGATGAATCCATCGCGTCAAACGTCAAGTCCGCGCAACTTGCTGCGGCGGCCGAGCCTACTTCGCAAAACGGTGAAGCCCGCGACCAGCATCTTCATGCAATGGACTATCTCGAATACGCGTATCTCCAGAGCGGACGCGTGAAACAAGCAATGGCCGTACTGGACGAAATGAACGCCTTGTCGCCGGTTTCTGGACTCACGCTGACAGGTGACTATGCCCTTGCCGCCATCCCCGCACGTGCCGCGATCGAACTCGGCGATTGGCAACGGGCCAGCGCGTTGGCGCCAAGAAAGGGTATGGTTCCTTGGGCGGAAGCTATCATCTGGGCTGCCATCGGCGAAGGCAGCGCCCGCGTTGGAAATCTCGAACGCGCTGTCAGTGCCGAGCAAACGCTCGCCGCGCTTCGCGATTCCACGGCGAAACTGAACAATACCTACTGGGCAAATCAGATTGAAGTGCAGCGCCGCGAGGTCGCCGCCTGGCTGGCCGAGAAAGCGGGAGACAAATCGGACGCATTTTCAAAGATGCGCTCCGCCGTCGAGCTGGAAGAAAGCATGGACAAAGACGCGGTCACGCCAGGAGCGGTCACGCCTGCCCGAGAAATGCTGGCAGAACTCTATTCTCTAGAAAATCAGCCAAAGGAATCTCTCACCGAATACGAAGCCGTCCTCAAAGTAGCGCCAAATCGCTTCAACGCCGTATACGGAGCCGCGCGCGCAGCGGAAACCTACGGAAACAACGAAGTTGCCAAGCGCTACTATCAAAAATTAACCGAAATTTCGCCCGGCGATGAACGGCCCAAAGCGCCCGTAAAAGTCGCCTCTTCCTCTTCAAACTGAACAGCACACGTCTGTTATCTGAGCGGAGGCCGCAGTCATTTTGCGGTCAGGAGTCACGGAATTTCTCTTCGATTTTTGAACTTGCTGTTCATTCCGTCACGCGCAGAACTGCCGCTCCGGGAATGGCGTCATTCTTCAGTGCATTCAACGCCCGATTCGCGTCGCGCAACGGAAAAATCTGCACGTGCGTCCGAATCGGAATCTCCGCCGCAACGCGTAGAAAATCCTCCCCATCCTGCCGCGTATTATTGGCCACGCTGCGAATCATGCGCTCTTGATACAGTAAATCGTACGAGAACGAAGGAATCGGGCTCATGTGAATCCCCCCGAGCACGAGCGCGCCGCCTTTTTTCAGCGCCGTGAGCGCGGCAGGGACGATCTCTCCCGCTGGGGCGAAAACAATCGCCGCATCCAGCTTCTTCGGCGGTTCGTCAAACGTTCCGCCCGCCCACATCGCGCCTAATTCCAGCGCCAGCTTCTGATGCCGCACATCTCGCGTGGAAGCAAAGACCTCCACGTTCCAATGCCGCGCCACTTGAATCGCCACATGCGCAGCAGCGCCAAAACCATAAAATCCCAGTCGCCCTCCGAGCTTGATCCCCGAAAGCCGCAGCGAACGAAATCCAATAATCCCCGCACAAAGAAGCGGCGCAGCTTGCTCGTCGGGAAATTCCTCAGGAATGGCGTAGACGAAATTCTCCTGGGCAACGATGTACTCGGCATACCCGCCGTTCACGGTATAACCGGTAAACTCCGGTGCATTGCACAAGTTCTCCGCGCCCGCGCGGCAGTATTCGCACGTTCCATCCGTCTTATGCAGCCAGGCTACGCCAACGCGCGCGCCGACCGCAAATCGCCGCGCATTCTTTCCGAGTTTTTCAACGGCACCCACCACCTGGTGCCCAGGAATTACCGGAGACTTCCGCGGGGGCAATTCGCCCTCGATCACGTGCAAATCCGTCCTACACACCCCGCAGGCGTGGACGCTCACGCGAACTTCCTCGTCCCCTGGCTCGGGAATGTCAACGTCGGCGAACTGCAACGGATTCGTTTCCACCTTCGCTGGAGCTCGCAAAATACAGGCTTTCATCGCAGAACCTCATGCCTAAGGCTGCCCAGCTCAAGTCTAGTGCTTTCAGCCTGCAACGCGAAGTGCTGTACACTCAATCGCAGAGGCCGCGCAAGCGACGTGTTCACGGGCATCATCGAACATCTTGGCACCATGGAATCCCTCGACCTGCACTCCGACGGCGGCCGTGTGACCATCCACGCTCCATCGCTCGGCCCTTCGCTCGCCGTCGCGAGCAGCATCGCCGTAAACGGCTGCTGCCTGACGATCACGAGTATCCACAACGGCCGCTTCGCCGCCGATGTGTCCGGCGAAACTCTCGCCAAGACTTCCTTTGGGGCAACCGGCGGCGGGCTTCGCGTCGGCTCGCGCGTCAATCTGGAGCGGCCTCTCACTGCGGGCAAGGAATTTGGCGGCCACTTCGTTCTGGGCCACGTTGATACGGTCGGCTGCGTAACACGTCTAACGCGGGAAGGCGAAAACTGGTGGTATGGCGTGCGCGTCCCTCAAGATTTCGCGCGCTACATCGTGCCGAAGGGTTCGATCAGCATTGACGGCATCAGCGTCACCGTCGCCTGCTGGCACAACAACGTCGCCGAAGCCGCCATCATTCCTTACACCTACGACCACACCAACATCCGCGACCGCAAACCGGGCGACGCCGTCAACCTCGAAGCCGACATTCTCGGCAAATACGTCGAGCGCTATTTGGAAACGCGAAACCAGGCTCGCCCGTCTTCGCTGACCGTCGAAGAGTTGATTCGCGAAGGTTTCTAGCGATTCTTGAAGCTAATGCGCTGTATTGCATGAGGCGCGTCAGGCTTGCTCTTGCACCTTAGTACGCGCTCCCCGGAAATACAAAACCAGCCCCAGCGCAATCGCTCCGGCTGTGCCGCCGATCAACTTGAAGCTAAACACAACCTTGTTCGCTGATTCTCCGGGAGGAACGAACGACAACGCAATTCCCCCAAGCGTAATGAGAAATCCGAGTCCTCCCGCAATCAACACGCCGGCTCTTCCTCCCGGAATGAGCACCGCGTGAGGATTCTCATGCCGGTCTTTGCGCCCCGCCAGTTTGATCACCGCGGCATACATGTACAGGAACGGAATGAAATACAGAATTGTGGCTGCATCCACCAGAATCTGATACGCACCGCTGATCGTCTCGTTCACATTGCTTAGGACCAGCAATACAAGGGTGATCACGGCCTGCACCAGAATCGCAACGTACGGCGTCCGCCACTTCGCATGCAGCTTCGCGAACGACGCCGGCATGTATCGGTCTACACCAACGATGAACGGCACGCGCGAAAGCCCGGCAACCGTCGTGCCCACGCCGCCCGCATTTCCGATCGTCACTAAAAACGCGCCGATCATGCCTACCAGTCCGATTTTGAGCGCCTCCGAACCGGCCGCCAGCGCCTGGTACACACCGGACTTTGGATCAACGGAAGCTGCCTGCATGATGGAGAGCACGGCAAACGTCCCGACCATGTAGATAATGGCGATGGAAACTCCCGAGCCCCAGATTGCGCGCGCCAGTGTCCGTTGCGCGTCGCGAATTTCGTCGCTCATCGCGGAGACCAGTTCGAGCCCTGCAAACGCGAAGAGGATTTGCGGCCAGAAGTTCACCGTTTCCCAATTCCATCGGGGCATCAGGTTGGCCCAGGTAAAATGCGTCGCCGATCCGAATCTCAGCCACACCCATGCGCCTACACCGGCCAGCAGAAGTAGCGGAACGTACGTCATCACGCCGCCTGCGTTTTGAAGCCATTTCCCAACGTTCAATCCGACAATATTCAAAGCCACGGCAATGAAGAGCAAAAACGCCGAGCCACCAAGCAGAAAGATTCGGCTTTCCGCAAAATGTCCCCAGGAACTGCCGCCGATGTAGGCCCCCATCGCCGCGCTGGCCAGGAGCAGTCCCGGAAAGTAAAAGAAGGAATAAATCCAGTACGTCCATCCCGCGATGAATCCGTGAAAATCGCCGAAGGCTTCCTTGGACCACACGTAAAGCCCGCCTTCATGGGGAAAACGCGTGGACAGTTCTGTTATCACAAATGCGGTCGGAACAAAAAAGAACAGCGAGGCTAGAACCCACAGGCTGATCGAGGAAGTTCCATTGTGCGCCGCCGCCGCGATCCATCGCGGGCCAAGTACGGAAGCGATGTTAAAAAGTAGGACGTCCCAAAAACCCATTTCCTTCCGCAGTAATTTGATGGGATCCGAGGAGCCGTTTACAGCCTGGCTCACAGAGTCACGTCCAGCGCGGGAATCAGTTCATCCTGTTTGCGGAAATTGACTATAAACGGATCGGTGGAGTTCTCGAATCCGCCCCACGGTCCAAAATAGGTTACGCGGCCCTCTTGCAGAAAAACGACGGTGTCGGCGAGCTTTTTCGCCAGGTGCGTGTCGTGCGTCACGACGATGGAAGTCTTGTGAAACGCTTCTTTCAATCGCAAAATCAAGTCGCCCATGTGACCCGCCATAATGGGATCCACCATGGTCGTCGGCTCGTCGTACAAAATCGCTTCGGGATTCTGCGCAAACGCGCGCCCAATGGCCACCGCGCGCCTCATGCCGGTCGAAAGCTCGCTCGGGAGTTTATCGAGGACCTGATCTACTTCCAGCAAGTGCGCGATTTTCGAAACGTATTCGTCAATATCTTCGAACGTCAGCCCCGGCTGGCCATCCAGCGGAAACGAAATATTTTCCCGCACCGAAAGCGAATCAAACAGCGCGCCGGACTGAAACACCATCGTGACTTTCCGCCGCACTTCCGCAAATTCCTTCTCGGTGTAATTCGTAACGTCTTCCCCATCAACAACCACGCGCCCCGAATCCGCTTTCAGGAAGCCCATGATGTGCTTCAGCGTCACGGACTTCCCCACGCCACTTCGCCCCATGATGATGCACGTTTCTCCGTGTTTCACCGTAAAGCTGACGTGATCGAGCACTGGGCGTTCATCAAAGGCTTTGCAAACGCCCCGAAACTCGAAGAAGTTCTCCGAACGCGGATCGGCGTAGTCCTGCGCCGGCCACTCAGTGGTGTCTTCGTTCGGGAATTTCAGCTTGGTGGGACCGCCTCGGTTGATGTTCAGAGTGTCGGTCATCGTCCTTCCGACTCCAGAATGCGCCGGGCTTCTTCATACTCTGCGGGCGTGTTCATGTTCCAGAAGAGCCGCCCGCTTTTATCAAATCGTGCCCAGTCATTTTCGTCAAGAACTTCAAGCGTGAATGACTTCAGTGCCTCCGTCACCTTGCGAACGCCGCCACGGAACAGTTTCTCAACTTCAAACGCGATGTCTGTATGCCAAACCGAGCAAAGAGGCTCGAGCCCGTACGCCGATCGCGCCAATGTAACTTGCGCCCCGCCGTTCCTTGCTCGATCTAGCAAATGAGCAATCCAATCGGATGTCAAGAACGGCATGTCACAACTAACGACTAGGTTGTAGGCAGTTTCATCTATCGATTCATTGTAGCTCAACGCCGTGGCAATACCTCCTAGCGGCCCTTCTCCAGGCCATAGATCGGGAATGTAGGTAACCCCCAAGTTTCCGTACTTGTTCGGATCTCCAACCAAGTGGGTCTTGTAAACCCCTGCCTCTGCCAAGAGAGCAACCATCCTCGCGTACATGGGCCGCCCGCCGAGTTCGACAAATGCCTTATCCCGGCCAAACCGGGAGCTGGCGCCACCAACCAGAACGTAGCCTCGGGCGCTTGGGGTACTTCCTGAAATTTCTTCGTCACCCGCCACTATTCGTCCTCCATCGGTTCCCTTCCCGGCCGCCGAATCCCCAACTCGCGCAATTTCTCCTGCAAACTCTGCCGGTGCAGCCCAATCGTCGCCGCCGTGCGCGAAACATTCCAGCGATGCTCGGCCAATTTTTTCATCAAATACGCCACCTCAAATTTTCGCTTCGCTTCGCGAAAATCCGCCTCCTCCATTCCATGATCCTGCGTTTCGCGGTTGTGCTTTATGGAAATCGCTTCGCCGTGCGCCACTTCCGCGGGCAAATCCCCCAAGCCGATCTCTTCCTTACGGCAAAGCACCACGGTGCGCTCCAGTGCATTCTTCAATTCACGGACATTGCCCGGCCAATCATATTTCTCGATGGCCGCCAAGGCTTCACGGTTCAGCCGCGCCGTCCGTCCCAGCCGCGCGCCATGCATTTGCAGGAAAGCCTCCGCCAGCACCACGATGTCGCCTTTGTGCGCCCGCAGCGGCGGCAGCTCGAGCGTCACCACGCGCAGCCGGTAAAACAAGTCTTCGCGAAATTTCCCATTGCGAATTTCTGCCGCCAGGTTGCGATGCGTCGCGCTGATCACCCGCACATCCACGGGAATCGACTGCGTTCCTCCCAGCCGCTCGATCGTGCGATTTTCCAACACGCGCAGCACTTTGGCCTGTGTCACCGGATTCATGTCCCCGATTTCGTCCAAAAAAATCGTTCCGGCCGACGCCAGCTCGAACTTCCCTTTTTTCTGCTGCGCCGCGCCCGTAAACGCTCCTCGTTCGTAGCCAAACAATTCCGACTCGATCAGCGTCTCCGGCAGCGCCGCGCAATTCACCGCAACGTATGGTTTTCCCGTGCGCGACGAACGGGCATGAATCTCCTGCGCCAACAAATCTTTGCCTGTACCACTCTCGCCGAGAATGAGCACCGTCGAATCCGTCGGCGCCACACGGTCCGCCATTTCGAACGCCCGCCGCATCTCCGCCGAGCGTCCAATCATTTGTCCAAACTGCCCTTCCGTTGCCATCCGCCTTCGCAGCGCATCATTCTCTTTCTCGAGCGTCGCCAGTTTCAGCAGGTTGGCTACGCGCTGCCGCAATTCGTCAAGTTCAAATCCCTTCACCAGATAGTCTGCCGCGCCAAGCTGCAGAGCCTGCACCGCCGTTTTCGCCGCGTCCAGCGCGGACACCATCAGCACCGGCAGTTCGCTTCCCTGCTCCCGCATCCATTGCAAGAACGACAATCCATCCTGTCCCGGCAACACCACGTCCAGTAGCACCAAATCCGGCTGCTCACGCGGTAGCGCCTCGCGCGCCGCCTCCGCCGAATCTGCTTCCGCAATCCGATATTTCGCTTCCAGCGCCCGCCGCAACCCGTATCGCGCCGCCGGCTCATCATCCACAATCAGTATCGTCTTCATGAGTTCCCTACCCCATTACGTCCTTACTTCTTTCGGTACCGCCCTCCATTGGCAACGTCACTTTGAACTTCGTCCCTCTCCCATCCTTCACGGGACTCTCCCAATCGATCTTTCCGCCAAACTCCGCCACGCGCCGCGCCACAATCGCCAACCCTAATCCGGTTCCTTGCGATTTTGTTGTAAAGAACGGCTGCAGAATCTTTTCTTGCAGCCCCGTCGGAATCCCGGGCCCATCATCTTCCACGAGCACGCACAAATTCCCTCCTACCTTCGCAACGCCCGCGCTCACCTGTCCTCCGCGCGGCGTCGCCTCCAGCGCATTCACCACCAGATTCGACACAATGTCATTCAACGCTTCCGCGGTGATCGTGGCTCTTCCATTCACTCCGGAAGTTTTTGTTTGCAATTTCAATCCCCGCCGTTCCGCCTCGTGCGACAGTACGCCCGCCACTTCCTCCACCACGGCTGCGGCATTGCAACTCCCTGTTCCATTTCCTCCGCGCACCGCCGGCCGGCTAAATTGCAGCAACTGATTGAGCTTCGTCGAAAGCCGGCTGATTTCGTCCAGCACCATCTTCGTTTCGCCGCGAATCGAATCAGGCAGCTCCGGGTTTTCCAGTTGCACTTGCAGAATCGTTTTCATCGAACCCAGTGGATTCTTTAGATTGTGAGAAATGCTCGCTGCCATCTGCCCCACAAGCGCCAGCCGTTCCCGCTCCGCCAACTCCCTTTCGAGCCGAAGCTTCTCTTCGATAAGCCGGCACAAATCCAGTGCCCCCGGTAACTGCTCGCACAAAAACTCCAGCGCCGCCGCCGTATCTCCCGAAATGGTGGCTCCGTGTGGTTCAGAGTGAAGCATAGCTTCGGTCTTTCCTCCCCGCTGAATGGCAAATTCGTGCGGATCGAAAGCCACCGCCGCCCGCGGCTCCTCCGATTGCGTCTCCGCCGTGCGAGAGTCTTCCTCGCCAAACAACGCGAGCCGCACTTCGCGCAACTCAAACTGCTCCTTGATTCTCCTTTCAATGAAGTGCACGAACCTCGACACATTCCCCTGCCGCGCTTCCTGCTGGATCTCCGCCATCAATTTCTGAACGCGATCCATTTGCAATTGCGCCGTCTCGTGCAGGCTTCGTCCCAGGACGCGCTGCAACGGCTCGATGAAAATCACCAGCACGAACAAAAGGATCGAAGCGGAAGCCTCCGGCGGCAGCAGCGGCTCGAGCCAAATACCAACGCGGCGAACCAAACTCAAATAAAGGAGCGCCAGGAAGGTAGCAGAGACGGCATAGAGCAGATTCTTCTGCCTGCCGATTTGCAAAAAATTGCGCCGATAAACCAGGTCAATCAGCACGGTGAACGGCACAATCGGCATCAGTGAGAAGGCAGTTGCAAATACCTCGCTGGCCCGCAAAGAGATCGCGAAGGGAGAAAGGTGAAGGATTCCTGCCGAAACCAACCCCGCGGCGAAAAAAAACATCAGCGTCCAGTGGAAATAGCCCTGTGCCTTGTCAGGAGCTGCTGTTGCGAACCGCCGCTCCCACCCCGCGCACCAGGCCAGCGAAATCGCCAACACAATGGCAAAGCCTTGGCCCAGGGAGTTTCCCGGCGATATGAAGTCGAACTTCCCCTCCTGCAGGACCGCCGGAATCCGATGAAAGACCAGATGCAACCCTGCAAAATAAAAAAGCGCGAGGACTCCACGCTTCCAGGCCTTGAGCCGAAGCAGACCGCGCGTCTCTGCATACTCCAGGTGAAGATGCAGCAGCAGGGCGGGCGCCATGCACAGCCCCGCTGAGATAATCGCGATAGCAAAGCCTTGGACTCCCGCAGGCGGCTTGGGGTAGTAGACTTGCGAGTTCAGCGCGAGCAGCGAGCCGCTATAAAAAAGAAAGAACGCCAGGCACAAAAAGAAAAACACGCGCTCGAAATTGCGCTGCCGCCGGTATCCGAGAATCACCACCATCCAGAAAAGCTGGATCAGCGTGCCAAACGTGTAGCCAATCAACCGGAGATAGAGCAATAGACCCAATGCGTTATGCGGCTCCCAAAACGCAATTGACCAAGAGGTTGTGAAGGACTGTTTGAATCCTACTCTCACACCCAGAGCAAGGCAATGACCGACTGCAAGGTTTTTCTTGCACCACATAAGCAACTGTAAATAAATAACTTAGCATCACTTCTCAGGTAGCCTAAATTTAATGGAAATGCCCGGGAAACCCTTGACATGAAAGACGTTTATGCTATATTAGCACTCGGTTGCGAGGAGTGCTAAAGCCCTCTCCGCTCCCAAACCACATCAAAAGCCGCAAGATCACCTATGGAGGTTTTCCAAGATGGCAGTACATCTGACCCCGCTCCACGACCGTGTCATCGTGAAGCGCATTGAAGAGAAGGAAACGGTTAAGGGTGGCATCATCATCCCTGACACCGCAAAAGAAAAGCCCATGGAGGGTGAAGTTATCGCCGTGGGCGCCGGCAAGCGCGAGAAGGGCGAATTGATCCCTCTCGATGTGAAAGCCGGGGATCGCGTCCTCTTTGGCAAGTACAGCGGTACGGAAATCAAGATCGAAGACGTAGAGTACCTCATCCTTCGCGAGGAAGAGATTCTGGCGAAGTTGAGCGGCGCCGCCAAGGCTGCCGGTTCCCGGAAGTAGTGGCGGGTCTTTAGACCCGTCGGTCCCGTTGTAAGGCCCGGCTTAGCCTGGCGGCAAGTGCAGGCAGTAAAGGATTTGAAAGGTCGTATCAGAATTCAGGAGGAATCGAGAAATGGCGAAGCAGATTGTAACAGGTGAGAATTCCCGTCAAGCGATTTTGCGCGGCGTGAACGCTCTTGCCGATGCAGTGAAGATTACTCTCGGCCCCAAGGGTCGCAATGCGGTAATCGAAAAGAAGTTCGGCGCGCCCGTCATCACCAAGGACGGCGTGACCGTGGCAAAAGAAATCGAACTGAAGGACGCCCTCGAGAACATGGGCGCGCAGATGGTCCGCGAAGTCGCTTCCAAGACTTCCGACGTTGCCGGTGACGGGACCACCACTGCCACCGTGCTCGCGCAGGCCATCTTCCGCGAAGGCGTGAAGACCGTCGCCGCCGGCGCCAGCCCGACCGCTCTCAAGCGCGGCATCGAGAAGGCCGTCGAAGTTGCCGTCGACGAAATCAAGAAGCTCCACAAGGACGTTAAGGGTGAAATGATTGCGCAGGTTGGCACTATTTCCGCCAATAACGATAAACAAATCGGCGGCATCATCGCCGAAGCCATGAAGAAGGTCGGCAAGGACGGCGTGATCACCGTGGAAGAATCCAAGACCATGGAGACCACCCTCGAAGTCGTGGAAGGCATGCAGTTCGACCGCGGCTACCTCTCCCCTTACTTCGTCACCGACCCGGAGCGCATGGAGTGCGTGCTGGAAGACGTCCGCATCCTCATCCACGAAAAGAAAATCAGCTCGATGAAGGACTTGCTGCCTCTGCTCGAAGGAATCGCTAAGGCCGGCAAGCCCCTCCTGATCATCGCGGAAGAAGTCGAAGGCGAAGCGCTTGCGACTCTCGTGGTCAATAAGCTCCGCGGCACCCTGCAGTGCGCTGCGGTAAAGGCCCCGGGCTTCGGCGACCGCCGCAAAGCCATGCTCGAAGACATCGCCACTCTTACCGGCGGCAAGGCCATCACCGAGGACCTCGGCATCAAGCTCGAGAACGTGAAGCTGGAAGACCTCGGCCGCGCCAAGAAGATCACCATTGACAAAGACAACACGACCATCGTTGAGGGCGCCGGAAAGGCGTCTGAAATCGAAGGCCGCGTGAAGCAAATCCGCCAGCAGATCGACAACACCACCTCCGACTACGACAAGGAGAAGCTCCAGGAACGGCTTGCCAAGCTCGTGGGCGGGGTCGCTGTCATTAAGGTTGGCGCGGCTACCGAAACCGAGCTGAAGGAAAAGAAAGCTCGCGTCGAGGACGCCATGCACGCCACTCGCGCGGCCGTCGAGGAAGGCATCGTTCCCGGCGGCGGCACGGCCCTTATCCGCTGCCTGGCTGCGGTCGAGAAGCTCAGGCTGCAGGATGACGAGGCTGTCGGCGCGGGCATCGTGAAGCGCGCGCTGGAAGAGCCGGCTCGCCAGATTGCTCACAACGCCGGTTCGGAAGGCGCCGTGGTGATTGGCAAGATCCGCGACTCCAAAGACGAAAACTTTGGCTTCAATGCGGAAACAGGTGAGTACGGCGACATGGTGAAAATGGGCGTCATTGACCCGGCAAAGGTCACCCGCCTGGCGCTGCAGAACGCAGCGTCCATCGCGGGCCTGATGCTCACTACCGAAGCGCTCGTTGCCGAGCTCAAGGAAGAAGAGAAGAAGGCCGCTGCCGGCGCCCCCGGTGCAGGCGGCATGGGCGGCATGTACTAGCACAGACCTCAGTCTGTGCCGTTCTTTCGCGGGCCAGTCGAACGACTGGCCCGCTTTTGTTTGGGCTGCACGTGCTACGCGAGTCCTGATTGGCGGTTTCTTATGAAAAGAAGAGTCAATTACCCACCGAAGCGGCGGCGAATCACGCAGGGCGGATACAAGTGCCTTGAGCGCCAAGCTGCAGCATTCTTTGCCTTCTGACTAAGACCAGTTGCTGCGAAGCGAAAGCAATTGAGAAAGCTTGCCTCCGCGCATGGACGCGCGGATTGAATCCGGTGCACATTCGTCCATGGGTTCAGTACTACCCTTCTTAGGGTCCGTTTTGTATCCCAAAAACTCCTTGGCTATTCTCCCCGGTCCTGTTACAAAACTCCGTCGTCGGGCACCAAAAGGAGTCCCTATGAGCACGGGAACGTTCGCCGAAAACCCTCTAGCCCCTGCAAGCTCGTCATCCGCAAATTTCGCCCTTCTAATTCTGCGAATTGCCTGCTCGCTCCCGGTTCTCTACCACGGCAGCGCCATCTTGTTCGGAGCCTTCGGCGGCCCCGGCCCCCAGAACTTTGCCGCGTTCCTGCATCAGCCCGTGGCGGTCGCTATCTGGTAGGCCTGGCACAATTTGCCGGCGGTATCGCGATTCTACTCGGCGCTCTCCAGCGCCTTGGATCGGTTTGCGTAATCATCGTCATGTGCGGCGCAATTTATTTCGTCCACCTGCCCCATGGCTTCGACGTCAACAAAGGCGGGTATGAGTTCGCCCTGACCGTCTTACTGATTTCCTTGGGCCTATTGATCAGCGGCCCGGGGGCTTATTCCTTTAGCAGCATTCTGCCTGGCTCCTTCAAGAAGCTCTAACGAATGGCTCAACGGGAATCCATCGAGGCCGAGACTCGAAAAAGGGCGATGCCCGCCTCTGGTATTCGCTTCCTAGCGAACTTGAGAGCCATGTTTTTCATCAGAAGCAGTAAAACTCTGCATAGATACAGGATGGTCTTATCGTGTCATCTCGTTTGAAATGAGTGAGTTGCCAGTAAGCTTCTCTTGGCAATAAGCATGCTCTCACCAGTGGCGGCAAACCCAGCTCCCTCTTCATAAAGCCTAAAGGACTCGATCTGCTGGGGTGCAGCTTTGGGGAAACTTTCGGCTCTTATGATTATCCTGAACAGATCGGAAGCGGAAACTCTTCAGCAGCTCCTAAACGGCGAACGCCTCTGGTCCTGGCCCAATGGCAGGGTCCAGCTCGGGCAATCTTTCCCCGACTTGGCCGTCATCAACAATCTGGTGCGCCAAGGCTTGCTGGACCAGTCCTATGAGCCCACCGAAGCCGGCCGCGCCGCGCTCCAATCCTGGCAAAGCTCCGTCGGTTTGCCCGCCACCACCATCGTCCGCTCTTCCGATGGCCGACCGCGGCCACGGCTTTCTGGAGATTAGTCAAAAACGCTCAGTTTCCGCGGGCAACCGCTTCAAATCTCCAAAGAATCTTCGAGGAGTACCGGCACTTAGCGACCCTCGATGAACGCTTCGACCTCTTCATCCGTCATCGGCCTCCACCAATCCGCATCGTGCGCGACTACCTTTGTTTTTCAGCTGCCGAACTTCGGCTTCTTGCGGTTTGCTTTGGTCGTGTGAACGATGTCCACCACGGGCATTCCGCGGCGGGAAATTGTCACGGATTCGCCGTCTTCCGCGGCCTTGATCAGCTCCGGCAGTTTGTTCTTGGCATCTGCCACGCTTACTTTCACATTCTCACTAGAACTATCTTCGATAGCTATTTCAAGCAAGCAGTCCAGGATCGTTCAATGGCCGCGGCAAGTTTCTTCATCCCGTCTGGCACGGTGTGCTCCAGTATGCCCGCCTCTGCGATAAACGCCGGTGCATTCCGGCCAGTAAGCACAATCCGCTGCGTAATTTGAACTCGATCCTTGGACAGTTCCTCAAAACTCCAATGAAACGACACAATCGCATCCAGCAGCTGCATCTCAATTGTGGCTTGGCGCTCGGCCCTCACATTGCGAATTACGGAGTGCAGTGTTTGGTCTGGCAATATCGTCGTGCAGCGGGAACCCGCTTCGAAGGGTCCATCTAACTCGAACTTTGCAGGAGGATCATCCCAATTCGCAATGTTAGTCCAATACTTCCAGGCAAACTCCCGGCTGGCTTTGCATTCCACCGAATGCTGAAAATCCCACGCGGCCCCTTCCATGTCATTCGCGATTCGGCTCACATTGGTCGTACAACAGCGGAAAGAACTGGCCGCCCATTTTTTCGCCGCGAGGGATCACGGGAACGCCTTCGAGGAGCGGCTCATTCGCATTAGACATCACGCCATCCAGAAAAACGTTGATCACCGTAGCGCGCCGCGGCCGTGGCGTATCGTTTGCCCCGGAACCGTGCATCGTGCGGGCGTGGTGAAATGACGCTTGCCCTTTTTTCATTTCTACCGCCACCGGCTTGAACTTTTGTTGCAGCTCTTCCGGCAAACTGCCCCGGCTCTCTTCCAGCCCGCCTGCCAGAACCGGCTTCGGCAAATCCGGCCACTTGTGGCTCCCCGGAACATAATGCAAGCAGCCGTTTTCGCGCGTTGAATCGTCCAGCCCAATCCAGCACGTGAGATGCGCCAGAGGCGTGGTTCTTGTCCAATACGAATAATCCTGATGCCACGCCACCACTCCACCGTGCCACGCGGGCTTGCAAAAAAGCTGGTCGTGCCAGAAACGCACCGCGCCTCCCAATAATTGTGACGCCGGAACAAGGAACGCCGGATTCCACAACAAATCATGAAATCCCGGCTGTACTCGCCACGCTCCCAGCGCATGAAAAAGCACGCGGTCCTGGTCCGTCGATTCGTTCAAGTGATACTCATGGAATAAATGCCGCCCCTCGTGCGCCGGATTCATGAGCTGCTCCAACTCGCCACGCAAAACCTCCACCTGCTCGTCGCTCAAAACGCGAACGCCCTTTAAGTAGCCGTTCTCGCGAAAAGACTCGACCTGCTCGCTGCTCAAGCGATAAGGCTCCAAGTCGCTCGCCCCAGAATCTCGCGTGAGCAACGTACCCATTGGCTTGTGGCACTTCGACAAATCCTCAATCATTTTGAAACTCGTTTCTCCTAAGTTCTCCATTTACGGTCTTGCTCAGTGCTCTCTCGCACGCGGAATGTCGTGATTTTGCGAATCAGCAGAAGCGGCAACGGCTTCTCCAGCGGAAACTGAATAGAACCTCTCGCGGTGTTAAATTTTGACAACTCCTTCGCAAAAGCCTTCACCGCCGATGGCGTCGGGTAGAACCCGATGTGGTTCTTGTGCGCCGCAAACGTGACCAGAATCCTCTTGTACGAAAACGCTGGCATCCCCCACTTTAACCCTTCCGTCGCATCCGGCGCAGCTTTGCGAATGCACTCCCGCATCTCCCACAATTTCTTCTGCGCCTCTTTCGGGGCCGCCTCGATGTAATCATTAACGCTTGTCGGTCTTGCTTTTCTCGCAGTCATAGTTTCTCGATTCTACCAACTCTCCTCTAACTATGGTTTTCCCCCAGTCATGGTTTCCTGATTCTATCGGCTGTGCTCTGATCGGTGCTATACTGATTTGTGAAATCAGACGCGATTCTCTTCTGCCAGACCCGCCATGACTGTCAACCACCCCCCTTGCGAGCTGCAACGCCCCGGCTTCAAAACTGAGCCGGCTAACCCCTTTAGAATGCGCAGTTACGAAAAAAGTGGGGAGGGGAGAGCCCCATTGGTCCCGCCACATCCCACTTTTTCCGCACCTTGCTTCTTTCTTTTCTTCCACTTATAACTTAAGACTGAGGACTAAGTACTTTCCCCATGACCGAGACCAATTCACCGTTCGCGACTGTGGAAGAAGCGGTCGAAGAGATTCGTCAGGGGCGCATGATCGTCCTGGTGGACGACGAGGACCGTGAGAACGAAGGCGACCTGACCATGGCCGCCGAGAAGATCACCCCCGAAGCCATCAACTTCATGGCCAAGTACGGCCGCGGGCTCATCTGCATGCCCCTCACCGAGGACCGCTGCGACGAGCTGCACCTGCCGCTGATGTCGCCGGTCAACACTTCCGTCCACGGCACCGCTTTTACCGAGGCGATTGACGCGCGCGTTGGCATCACCACGGGCATCAGCGCCTCCGACCGCGCCATGACCATTCTCACCGCCATCGATCCGAAGACTAAACCGCAGGACCTTGCACGCCCCGGCCACACCTTCCCGTTGCGCGCGCGGAACGGCGGCGTGCTTGTCCGCGCGGGCCAAACGGAAGCTTCCGTGGACCTAGCGCGCATCGCCGGGCTCTACCCTGCCGGGGTCATCTGCGAAATCATGAACGAAGATGGCACTATGGCGCGCGTGCCGCAGCTCATCGAGTTTTGCAGGGAGCACGGCGTCAAAATGCTGACGGTGGCGGACCTGATCCGATACCGCATGCAGCACGAGCGCTACGTCCGGCGCGTGGCGGAAGCGGCTCTGCCGACGCGCTTCGGCGAGTTCCGAATGATTGCTTACGCGAGCGACGTGGACCATGACCAGCACATCGCGCTGGTTCGCGGCAGCCTGGAAGGCAGGCCGCCGGCGCTTGTGCGCGTACATTCGCACTGCCTCACGGGCGACGTTTTCGGTTCCACGACCTGCGATTGCAGCGAACTCGTCGCGCTATCGCTCGAAACCATCGCCAAGGAAAACCGCGGCGTGTTCCTCTATCTGCATCACACCGGACGCGGCTTCTCCATGGATCCCGCAGAGGAGCCCGGCGCGCTCCCGCAGATCCACTTTCACAAGCGCGGCCAACTCGATCGCGAACCCGCGAGGCAGCGCATGGTCCAGCACGAAAGCGGCATCGGCGCGCAAATCCTGATTGACCTCGGACTCAAGGACATTCGCGTCCTCACCAACCACCCGAAAAAAGTCGTCGCCCTCGAAGGCTACGGCATTTGCATCGCCGACCAGGTTCCCCTCCGCGTCGCATTCCCCAAGCCCAGCCATCAAGTGTTGTGATGGAGGCTTCACCTGGAACCATTCGTCCGTTCCGAATGGAGTGCAGCGAACATGCAAATGGAAGGACGCCAAGCCAAAGAAGGATGGCCAAAAGACGCATCCAGAAGCGTCCCTCTGGACTATTTCCATCGACGGCAATGATGCCGCTCGTTTGGCTGCGCGGGGTCAAGAATGCAGCGATGTGCAGGAGAAACCAACAACAAGACAAGTTGCCAAAAAAGTTCGGAGATCGCCAGGCAGATGCACTTTCCGGGCGTCCCGCAGCATATGCTTTTTCTCTTGGTGAGCTCCGTATGCGCATGATCGAAAATCAGCAGCGACACTGCAAAGAACTCTTTATGGCAACCGCGTGCCTTGGGCGTCGAAGACTTCGACTTCGCCGAAGAGGGCGGCTTGGGATTCGATTTGGGCGCGGTCGCCGGCGAGGACGATTTGCATGTTGGCGGAGTCGAAATACTTTCGCGCGGTCGCGAGCAGTTCTTCGGAAGTGACCGCGCGGACTTTGGCGCGATAGGTTTCGAGATAGTCGTCGGGCAATTCGTTCTGCGCCACGTTGGAGAATTGGCTGAGCAGGGCGTCTTGCGTGGCGAGGCCGAGAGAAAAGACGCCGCTCAAATAATTCTGTGAGTCGGCTAATTCCGATTCCGGCACGGGAAGCGACCGCAGCTTGTCCAGCTCGTAGAACGTTTCCGAGAGCGAAGCCGCCACGACCTCGTTGCGCACCGCCGCGGAAATGGAAAAATAGCCGTGCTGGCGCAGGGCGTTCACCGAGCTGCGCGGGCTGTAGGTGTAACCCTTGTCTTCGCGAATGTTCATCACCAATCGCGAATTGAAAGCGCCGCCGTACAAAGTGTTGGTGAGGCCGAGCTTGATCCAGTCCGGATGCTTGCGCGTGATGGCGTGGCATCCAGTAAGAATTTGCGTTTGCACCGCACCAGGCACATGGACGAGATGGACGCGGCGACCACGGGGATTCGCCGGCGCAGCGTACGTTTTTGCCTCGGGCTTGTTGCCGGTCCATGGGCTGAAAACTCTTTCGATGCTCTTCAGCAATTCCTGCGGCTCGAAATCGCCGACCAGCAAGAGCAGCGCATTTTGCGGCGTGTAAAACTCATGATAGACAGACTGCAAGTCTTCGCGCTTGTAGGCGGCCACCTGTGCTTCGCTGGGTGAAGTTTGCGCGTAAGGATGAGCGCCAAATAAAATTCTGCGCAGGCGTTCGGTGGCAAGGAATCCAGGCTGCGTCCGATTGAGTTTAACCTCTTCCAGTTTTTGGCGGCGCTCGCGCTCAAATTCTCCTTCGGCAAAAGACGACTCACGAGCCAGCTCCTGCACGAGGTCGAGCAGAGGTTCGGCGAATTCGGACAAGCCGCTGAAGGAAATGGAGCTGATGTCGGAGCCAGCGTCTGTGGAGAGATCGGCCCCGATGCGCCGCAAATCTTCTTCCAGCTGACGGCTGGCGCGCTTTTGCGTGCCGGTGCGAACAACGGTTGCCGTCATTTCCGCAAGCCCGGGAGCGCGGTCTGCGGCTGCCGCGTTGCCAGAGAGGAAGATCAACTGGCCGTGAAACTTAGGAATGGAGTGAGACTCCGCGAGAATCACCTGCAAGCCGTTGGAGAGTTTTTCCTTGGTGCGCTTCGGCCAGATGACCTCGCGTTCAGGAGCGAGCGGGGGAACGCCCACGGCGACTTCCACGGGCCGGGAACTCATTACGCGGCCTCCTTGATGCCGGCTTTTTCCGGTATGCGGAAGACGATGGCGCGTTTTTCGGGGCGCAAATATTTCTTGGCCGCCGCGTGAACTTGTTCAGGAGTTACGGCAACGAATCCGTCGAGGATAGTGTTCACCAACTGCGGTTCGTTATCGAAGAGCGTGAAACAGGCGAGCAGATGCATCAAACCGTACTTCGGCATGTAACCGCCGCGGCCGCTTTCCAGAGTCGCATAATAATCGGAGCGCCATTTCACTTTGAGCTGCTGCAATTCGTCGGCGCTGATTCCCTTCTCCTGGGTTTCGCGAATCACGGCGTCAAAGGCGGCGAGCGCCGCTTCGCTCGAGTGTTCCGGCTTGTGCAGAATCTTCGTGGTCATTTGCGTGGGTCCGTTGTAGCCGAAAAGGTCATCGACCCCGCCATCAACCTCGACGGCAATTTGTTTTTCGAGGACTAGTTCGCGGTGAATTCTGCCGGCCCTGCCGCCGTGCAATGCTTGATCGAGCAGGGCCATGGCGCACCAATCGGCGGTGCGGCGCTTGGGCATCAAGTAACCAACGGCGATGGCGGGAAGCGTGCCGAACTTTTCGCACACATTTCCGCGCCGCTCCTCGTTTTGCTCCGGTTCGCTGGGATCGGCAAATTGTGGGGCTGCTCCAGCGGGAATACTACCGAAATGTTTTTCGGCGAGCGCCATGCCTTCCCCCGGTTTTACATCGCCTAAGAGGAGAAGCACGGCGTTGTTTGGCACGTAATACGTTTTAAAGAAGGCTTGAACATCTCCGAGGTGAGCAGCATCAAGGTCGGCGAAGTCGCCGTAGAAGTTGTGAGCGTTGGCCCAATTGCGGAACGCAATGGGAGGCATGTCGAGCCAGGGAAATCCGCCGTAGGGTTCGTTCATAACGTTGACGCGAACTTCTTCTTTAACGACGTCGCGCTGATTTTTCAGGTTTTCGTGGTCCACTTTAAGGGCGCGCATACGGTCGGCTTCGAGCCAAAGTACACGCTCGAGGGCGTTGGAGGGAATAGCTTCGTAATAGTTGGTCACGTCATAGCTGGTTGAGCCGTTCAACACGCCGCCGCTGGAGTTGATGAGCTTGATGTGCTGCATTTTGGGAGCGTTCGCAGAACCCTGAAACATCATGTGCTCGAAAAGATGAGCGAAGCCGCTGCGCCCTTGAGGCTCGAGACGGAAACCGATTTTGTAGTAGACGCCGACGGTCACGACCGGCGCCGTGGAATCCGGCGCGACGACCACGTGCAAGCCATTGGCTAATTTTTTGTGTTCTATCGGAATTTGCAGTCGGTTCACCCGTGTCCCCCTCGTGCCTTGGCTTTTGGTTTCAATGCAGCAGAGATTTTTTCCAGCTCCGCCGCGGTTCGGGCAGCGTCCTGAGCGAGCACGCGAGCGGCCAGGCGATTTAGAGCTTCGTAGGCAAGCGCAATTTCTTCGCGCAAATCGTGCAGCGCGCGCAGATGCGACTCTACAACTCTATAATCCCCTCTCGCGAGGGGTCCTGTCCATGCCGCTCGCGGACCGACGCGCTCGAAATTGTCGAGGACCTGGCGCGTCAACGGCAGAAGTGCGCGCGTGGCCTCGCGGCGCTTCATTCCGAGCGAGATGAGCAACTGAGTGGCCGCTTCCACCAAGCTGAGAACGTGCCCGGCTGCCAGCACCGCACCAGCGTGATAAAGAACTTTCTTCCCGGCGCCAATTTGCACCGGCGAGCCGCCGAGCGCTCTTGCGATTTGCCTTGCCGCGCGGACAGCAATGACATCTCCCTCCACGGCAAATACTTTTTCTGCCAGGTCCGGCACGCCGACTCCGCTAAACGTCTGCAAGGGATGCATACTTCCCACGGCGGCGCCGAATTCCTTCAATGGCGAGAGCGCGCGGGAATCCTGCGCGCCGCTGGTGTGCAAAACGACTTTGCCGCGCAATTCCTCCCCTCCCATGCGGGCGAGTTCGCGGGCCGCGCCGGAGACAGCGTCATCGGGCGTGGCGATCAGGATGACATGCGACAAAAGAACGTGACGGGTCAGGCCGCCATGCGCATTCCCTGCTCCAATAAATCGAACCGCGCGCCTTGAGGAGGCTTCGCTTCGCGTAACAACGACGCCAACCTTCCAACCCAACTCCCGGAGCCGGCGTCCAAGCGCACGCCCAACGCGGCCAGCCCCGACGATGGCCAGAGTCTTTTCCATCTCGTGTTAGCATAACCCGAGGTGACGCCGGGACCAATGTGTTGACGCGAGTGGTGAGTGGTAAATAGTGACTGCTGACTCGTGACCGGTGATTCACGAAAACCCACTCGCCGCGATGGTTGAGAGAGACATGATCTTTCGCGCGGCGCCTTCGAGGTAAGACCCTGCGCAATCTAGAGATCGCTCTCTTCGGACTCATTGCACTGTTTTGGGTGGCCTACGGACTTCGGGTTGCGTACGGGGCCGTACTTCTCCCTTGGTTGAAAGACTTCCCGCCAACGCCGGATGCGGAGTGCCCACGAATTTCGATTCTTTTTGCGGCGCGTGATGAAGAGGAGAAGCTGGCCGGCGCGCTGGCGACGATGATAGAAATCGATTATCCGGGGCTGGAAGTTGTTGCAGTGGATGATCGCTCGACGGACGCGACAGGACGAATCCTCGATGAGTTTGCGAAGACGCATCCCCGGCTGCGCGTCGTGCATGTGAATCAACTGCCGAAGGGCTGGCTGGGCAAGCCGCATGGGTTGCAAAAGGCGTACGAAGCATCGTCCGGCGAATGGCTATTGTTCACGGACGCAGATGTGCGGTTCAAGCCGGATGTTTTGCGCCGCGCCGTCTCGCTGGTGGGAGCACGCAATCTGGACCATCTTTCGCTCTTAGGCGACCTGGATATGGTTGGATTCTGGGAGAAAGTTCTGATTACTTTTTTCGGAATTGGCTTTCATCTGGGGGCGAATCCGTCGCAAGCCAGCAATCCGAAGTCGTCGCGCTACGTAGGCGTCGGGGCTTTCCAATTGGTGCGGCGTTCGGCATACGAGGCAAGTGGAACGCATCGTCGCTTGGCAATGGAAGTCGTCGAAGACTGAAGTTGGGAAAGATTGTGAAACAAGGCGGATTTCGTTGCGATTGCGGGATCGCACAGGACTCAGTGGCATTGAGGTGGCATGCGGGGTTGGGCAATCTCGTGGGCGGCGTAACCAAGAATTTTTTTGCCGGCGCGGGATACGATCTGATGCGTGTAATGGTGATGTTAGCGGGGTTGCTGGTGATGGATATCTTCCCGTTTCCAGGCGTTCTATTCGGTCATGGATGGATTCGGGGGCTCAGCGCGATTGCGGTTGTGATTGTGCTAGGTTTCCACGCAGGGGTGGCGTGGGTGATGCGCGTCTCACCGCTGTACGCGCTGACGCATCCGCTGGGAGCGGCGCTGTTCTTCTACATGCTGCTCCGATCGACCGTGGTGACGCTGTGGCAAGGCGGGATCGTCTGGCGGGACACGTTTTACCCGCTGGACGAACTCAAGAAGGGAGTGGTTTAGCTCCGCGGCCGGGAGATCGAGTAGCGCACGAGGGACTCGCCGTCCTTTTCAAATGGCCCTTCCAGTTTGAGGCCAAGCTTTTCCATAATTCGGGTGGAAGCGACGTTTGCCGGTCGTGCGACAGAAATGACTTGGTCCAACCCTGCACGTTCAAAGACATCACGCAATGCTACGCGAGCCGCTTCCGTGGCAAGGCCCCGGCCCCAATACCGGCGTGCAAGCCACCATCCCATCTCTGGCTCAAGGTCGTCGCCCCAGAAGCCGACGCCGCAGAAGCCGATCATTTCTTGAGCTGGCTTTAGGAGAAGCTTCCATCTGCAGAAGCCGCGCTCAGAAAACAGCTCCACCTGACGATTTACGAACGACTGGATGCGCTCGTCGGTCCACGGCAAGCCGCCGCTAATGTAGCGCATGACTTCGACGTCAGTGGCGATGGGGCGAAAAGCGATCCAATCGGAAGGTTGCCACGTGCTGAGGACGAGCCGCTCCGTTTCAAGGATTACGGTCGCGCTGAAGGAATCGGGCGGCACGGACGAGTTACGACCCTGCTGTTTGAGAACTTTGCTCGACGGGATCAGGTCCAGGATCGGATTGGCGAGAAAAAAGTCCTGCCATATCTTTCTGTTTTAGGGAGCGGATGCGATCGCGGAGCTGGGCCGCTCGTTCGAATTCGAATTTTTTGGCAGCTTCGCGCATCTGCTTTTCGAGCTGCTGGAGCAATTGCGCGAGTTGTTGTTCGTTCTTGATTTCGGCAGCTGCGGCATCAAGAGTCTTATCGTCCACGGGCACAGACACATAGTCGGCTTCGACAATGCGGGCGAGTTCCATGTCCACGGACTTCACAATGGACATCGGCGTGATGTTGTTTTCCTTGTTGTAGACGATTTGTTTGGCGCGGCGCCGGTTGGTTTCGTCGATGGCCTGATTCATGGAATCGGTGCGGCGGTCGGCGTAGAGAATGGCGCGGCCTTCGATGTGGCGGGCGCAACGGCCGATGGTTTGAATCAGCGAAGTGCCGCTGCGAAGGTAGCCTTCTTTGTCGGCGTCGAGAATGGCGACGAGAGAGACTTCGGGCAAGTCGAGTCCCTCGCGGAGCAAGTTGATTCCGATGAGCACATCAAATTCGCCGCGGCGGAGGTCGCGCAGAATTTTGATGCGGTCGAGGGTTTCGACTTCGGAGTGAAGGTAACGGCAGCGGACGCCTACCTCAGTGAAGTACTCGGAAAGATCTTCCGCCATGCGTTTTGTGAGGGTGGTGACGAGCACGCGCTCGCTTTTTTCCGCACGAACACGAATTTCTTCGAGCAAATCGTCGACTTGGCCTTTTACCGGGCGAATTTCGACTTCGGGGTCCACGAGGCCCGTGGGGCGAATCACTTGTTCGACGACGACTCCGCCCGCGCGGGTGAGTTCGTACGGACCGGGCGTCGCGGACACGTAGACGACTTGATTCATGCGGTGCTCGAATTCCTCGAAGGTGAGCGGGCGATTGTCAAGCGCGGAGGGCATGCGGAATCCGTAATCAACGAGTGTTTGCTTGCGCGAACGGTCTCCATGAAACATGCCACGGACTTGCGGAACCGTCTGGTGCGATTCATCAATGAAGAGCAGATAGTCCTGCGGAACGTAGTCGAGAAGAGTTGGCGGAGCTTCACCGGGCAAGCGGCCGCTGAGGTGGCGCGAATAATTCTCGATGCCGTGGCAGTAGCCGATGGTGCGCATCATTTCAACGTCGAACAGCGTGCGCTGCACAACGCGCTGGGCTTCGACAAATTTCCCCTGCTTCTCGAGTTCTTTTTTCCACCACTCAAGCTCTTCCTGAATGCCGACGATGGCGCGGTCGCGCTGGTCCTGGGGCATGACGTAATGCGTTTTCGGGTAGATGGGGACGCGTGAGAGGTCTTCGTTGCCTGCGCGAACTTCGCCGGTGAGCGGATCGATCTGGCGAAGCGTGTCAATTTGATCGCCCCACATTTCGATGCGATAGCCGTTATCTTCGTAGGTGGGGTAGATTTCGATCATGTCGCCACGAACCCGGAATGTGCCCCGGCGGAGGTCTTCGCTGCGCTCGTATTGAATGTCCACGAAGCGGCGGAGGAGGGCTTCGCGCGAAGTCTGATGACCTTTTTCGAGCATGACCAACATGCCATAGTAAGCTTCGGGGGAGCCGAGACCGTAGATGCAGGAGACGGAAGCGACGATGACCACATCGCGGCGCTCGAAGAGTGAACGCGTGGCGCTCATGCGCAGCTTGTCAAGTTCATCGTTGATCGTGGCTTCTTTGTCAATGTAAAGATCGGCGGAAGGAACGTAGGCTTCCGGCTGGTAATAATCGTAGTAGCTGACAAAATATTCTACGGCGTTTTCGGGGAAGAACGATTTGAATTCGTGATAAAGCTGCGCGGCGAGCGTTTTATTGTGCGCGAGAACAAGGGCCGGACGATTGGATTGCTCGATAACCTTGGCCATCGTGAAGGTTTTGCCGGAGCCGGTGACGCCAAGAAGCACCTGATGCTTGTCGCCGGATTCCACGCCATTGAAGAGTTGACCGATGGCAGCGGGCTGATCGCCGCGGGGTTGATAGTTGCTACGCAGCTTGAAGTTCATCGAGGGAGTCTCCTGCCGATTCGCCGGGCATAGCAGAAACTTTCATTATACCCCCGCTTGCAAGCTGGCGTTTTCGGTGTCCGCAAGCTGCAATGCTGGGTTTCAGTGCTGAGGCGGCCCTTGGGGGCCCTGAATAAGAAGCAGGACTTCGAGTTGGCTCTTGGCGTCCAGGTTGTAACGCACAGCGTTCGAACCATCGGATTTGGCGACGACGACGTCCATTTGCTGCGTAGCGTCTTCCGTAGCGCGCACGACGAGACCAGTTGTGAGCGAAACATAAGTAATGATTTCGTTGGAGCCTTTGGCCGCGCCCATGGTTTTCAACTGGTGGAGCTTGAAATCTTCCGGAGTGGCGTCCTTGGGCGAGGATTTTTGCACCAGCTTGGCGGTGGTGAGAAGCACGGCGCAATTGCCCGTGGAACCGCCTGGGGGAGTTACTTCTCCGGTGGCGAAAAGTTGCGCGGGAGCGCATGGCTCGTCGCGAACGTAAGAGGAATCGCGCGTCCAACTTAAGGAAGCGATCGGGGAAGGAGACGGCTCCGGCTGGTCCGTTTTCCATTTGTCGCCGATTTTTGCGCTCGGCGAGGGTAGCGCCCATGCCATGGCGAACCGCGCTAGCCATTGCTGCCAGACTTGCTGCTCATCGAGAGTAAGTGCGTCGAGACCGGTGATTTTTTCGGCGCGGCCATTAGGGGAAATGGTGAACTCGAAGGGCTTACCTTCCGGTTTGAGAGGTTGCTGGCTTGGTTCCTGGCTCTGGGAAGTGTTTTTCGATGTTACGCCGCCGGTATCGTTGACAAGGAATTCGCCGCGGGCATGAACGACCAGCTTGCCGCCCGCAGGTTGCAAGTCCAGAATTTGAATGCGCAGCAACGCTCGTGTATCAACCTTTGAATCTGCAGGCGCGAGGGGAATGACGAGGTTGCTTTCGGTCTTGACGTTTTTGTCGCTGCGGAAGCGGATGAGATAGGTGAGGGTCTGGCCCGGAGTCAACTTGGGCAAAAGATTGGCGGGTTCCTCGCGCGAGGCCGCGATGGCAGCAGCAGAAAGAAGAATGCCGAGGGCGGCAATGATTTTACGTTTCATTGGTTAGAGGACCGCGTCATAGCTCACAACGAGGATAGCGCGAAGAATCCTTCGCGCGAAGGCTTCGCTGAACAACAAATTCTACTTTCCCAGCGCTTTCAAGCGGCGGTCGATGAAGTCGCTCGCGGCATGATAGGCGGCAAGCCAATCCCGGTGCAGAAGAAAATCGTGAATCTCGTCAGGAAAGATGAGCTGCTCGATTTCGACGCCCTTCTCGCGAAGGCGAGCCGTGAGGTCCACGGTCTGCGTGAAATAGACGTTGCGGTCATCGTCACCGTGGATGAAGAGAACGGGAGACTTCCAGGTATCCACCGCGGTGACGGGAGAAGAATCGTGCGCGAGTTTTGTCAGGTCGGGCGGGATGTTCTTGCCATCCCAGTTGTCCGTGGGCCAATCGTGAACGCCGTGGAAATCGACGCCGGCGGCGAAGAGATCGGAGTTGCGCCCGAGGCCAAGCGCGGTGAGATAGCCGCCGTAGCTTCCACCCCAGAGGCCGATGCGCTTGGGATCAACGTCGGCACGAGCTTGCAGGAATTTGCCGGCCGCGGCGACATCCTGATATTCGGTTGCGCCGCGACCGGCACGTCCCGGCGCTTCGCGAAACGCGCGGCCGTAGCCGATGCCGCTGCGGTAATTGAGCGCGAGAACAATGTAGCCGCGGCTCGCGAGATACTGATTCATGGCGTAGGAATTCGCGTAGTAGTACATGTAGTGCCAGCCGAGAAGCATCTGGCGAATCGGGCCACCATGAAGAAAAATCAGGGCGGGGCGTTTGTCGCCCGACTTTGCGCCGGCGGGAACAAAAAGCTGGCCGTGTATTTCTAGGCCGTCAATAGATTTAAAGATGGCTTGCTGGGGCGTGACGAGACTCTCTACCGGAAAGTCTGCCGGCCAAGTCTCTTGCGTCAGACCGAATGTTGCAGAATCGGGTGCGAGCAATGAATGAAAGATTCTCGCCGGATGCTTAGCGTCCGACCCGATGTAGAAGTAATCCGCGCCGTTGTTGGCAACGATAGGGCTCCACTCGATATCGGATAGGCCTTTGCCAAGAGTCCGCTTTTGCAGCGCTTTCCCAGTTACATCCACGCTCCAGATGTGGCGGCGGTCGACATCGCCACAGTTGGAATTGAAGAAAACCGATTTTTTGTCGGGGGTGAAGGACCACTGTTCGACTTCGCAGTTGCCGGGTGTGAGGAGTTTGGGCGCGCCACCATCCGCAGAAAGAGCGTACAAATGCTGCCAGCCGTCTTCTTCGGAAGCCATCACGATTTGATTGCCGGCCGCCCAATTGAGGACGCCACCGCCGGTGTCTTCAGCCATGAAGGGAAATGAGCCTTGGGGCGTTGTACTGCTGTGCCAGATTTCTTTTGCGGCGCGCGAGGATGGGTCGGCAACCCAAATAGCCCACGGATGCGGCTTATCCGGAGCAAGGAAGTAACCTTGCGGAGCGTCGCGCTTCTCGGCCGGCTGGCGCACAAAGGCGATGCGCTTGCTGTCGAGCGACCAGACAAAGCTGCCGTCGGAATCGACGGTTGGCGCGATGAATGAAATGGATTTGGCGGCAGGTTCGTAGATGCCGATGAAACTATGATCGCCGCGCGCAGAAACGAACGCGAGCTTGCTGCCGTCCGGTGACCAATACGGTTCGAAATTCTGGCCGCGCACGACAAGCTGCTGCGGTTTTTCGGACCCATCCAAGGAAGCGAGCCACACCTGGCCATCCTTGACGTAAGCGATGGTTCCGCGGGAAGAAATATCCGGCGAATGGCCGGCGTCAATGCGCTTGGGGTCGCCGCCCGACCAGACAACGCTCCAGACGGCTTGCTCGGCGCCCGCGGGATTGCTCGTGGGATTTGGTACTTCTTTCGCGGCGTTTTTGCCGCCGCCGCGGACGTACACAAGAGCATTGGCGTCAGAGGAGAAGCGCAGTGCAGAAAGCTCTTGGCCGTCATCTTCGTTATATTTTGTGACCTGGCGTGCTGCAAAGCGGGGAGCTTCGGCGACCCAAATGTTCCGCTTGCCTTGTTGATCGAAAACCCAGGCCAGACGGTTGCTGCCCTTTGCCGCGGTCAGATCCGATGGAAATGGCGCGCTTAGGATTTGTTCCAGCGTGAACGGCTTCTGCGCGCTGGCGCTCATGCAAAAAACAAAAGCACCCAGGGTCACACCCATGGCAAGACGCTTCATCCCCTCCTCCTTTTATAAACAGATGAAAATCGCAGACAGCAAGAACGAAGGACCCAGAGAACTCAGTTCGCGACTTGCGGCTCAGGAGTTTTTTCCACGGTCACACGCAACCCATCGAGCGGCCCGGAGATTTTTAGCACATGTCCCCTGTCGGAGGCTCTCTTAGGTTGCACTTTGGTTTTGTCCCGCGCTTGCGTGGAAACGCTCAGCTCCGCGTCCGAGCCAAAACTTAGGGTGCCTTCCACAGAAGTTTGCTCGCGTGGATCATTTAGCTGCAGCCATTGCAGGACCACGCTGCGATTGCGAATGAGGAAGGCGCATTCGCCGGCGGGCCAGCGGGAAACTCCCGCGCGAGTGGCGCCTTCGGCAACGCTGGCCGACAAGTCCCAGCCACGAAGTTCCACTTTTTTTAGATTCACAACACCATTCCCATCCAGGTTTTTAAGCAACTCTTCGCGGCCGACGCCCGTGGTCTTCAACTGTAGGCTCCCGGAGGCTGACCCATTCACTCGGTCGGCCAGACGTCCGGTCCCCGGCAACTTGGCGAGGCTGACGCGGTCGAGATCCGCGCTGACTTCATAAACCGGATGCGGCAGGAAACTGGCGCTGATTTTGGCCCGCACGCGGCCTCCAGCCCATTCGGCGGCAGAGTCCTGCACATTTAGCTTGAGATCACGCAGAGACCCCTCGGCCGCGACATTGTCCAATTTCAGTTTTTCAATGGTTAACCGGCTGATCCGAAGGCGACCCTCGGCGTCAACGCGCCGCACGAGCTCGCTGGCGGGCGTCGCCGGAGCCGCATCACCGGAGAAGGAGTGCAACAGCCGCTGAAGCCAGCCCGGTCGTGCGCGCGGCCCAACCCAGCGATCCAACTCTGCAGCACTTAGGTGGTCGACCATCAAATCGAATTTCCAACTCCGCGTTGAATCGTCATCCGTTTTGCGGGTCTGCTCGATAGTTCCCTGCCAATTCCCGCCAAACCCTTCTACTCTCAGCAGCCGGGCCTCGTGTTGACCATCGTTCCAACCCAAGCGGGCTTCCACAAGACTCAAGGGTTGGTTTAGGCCCGCGAGCGTCATCGCACCCCTGTTTATCGCGACCGTGCCATTCCAGCGTCCCTTGAAAGGCTCTTTCCAAGACCACTGCGTCGTCGCAGCGGCCTGCCCTGTGAGCTCCCAGCCGTGATTTATCTGCCGGCCCAGAGATGCAGAGAGCTTGAGGAAATCTTCGACCTTGGAAATGCTTCCTTCGACGCTGACGTTGCCGGCGTGAGTCTTCAAGTCCTGCGCAAACGTCAAATCTGCGGCGTTCTCCATCGCCAGCGCTACGCGGCGGTGTTTCGGAGCGATAACGTCGCGGACATCTCCTCCCAGGGAGACGCGCACGGGGCCTATTACAAGATTGGATCGCTCGAGGCCGCCGTTCACGGGGCCGATTCGGACCGGCTCAGCAAATCCCGGCACTTTGAGCGTGCCAACATTGCTGGAAAGTGCGGCGGATTCAACTGAGAGCGGCCAGCCACGCAAAATCATTCCGCCCGTAAAATAGGGATCGGCTGAGATGCCCTCGGCTACATCCGGATGGAACGCGCGATACCACGCGAGAAGATCGGAGGCTTGAACACCGATGGAATCGAAGCGCAATTCAGTTGCCGCGGGGCTTTCGGAGACATAACGGAATTTCCCCTGTACGTTCGAGCGTAATCCTTCCACGGCAAATTGATCCGCAAGCAGGCTGCCCGCTTGCGCGTTCCAATGCCCGTTGACGTTCACATTCAAGCCTGGATTGTCAGCGCGTTCGGTTAAATCCCAGCGGTGAATCTGCCGCGCTCTCGCCTGGACGGAATAGGTCCAGTCACCCGGAGCATCATGCGCAAGTCCGTCGCTCTTCGCGGTGGCATCCAAAGCGAAAAATCCGCGAACGCCGTAATCCTGGCCATGCAGAAGGCGAAAGACATCAGCCAGAGAACCCTCGTTCCAGTGCAGCGTGATTTGCGCCGGCTGCAAGCGAGCCGAAGCTCCCGCCAAATCTCCTCGCACGCGAATGGTCCCGGTGGATTGCAGAAGAACGCCGCTACGCCAGGGCTGAGCCTCCAGTTGCAGCTGCCAGCGGCCTGGAGAAACTTGCTCGAAACTTCCCGAGACTTCCGTGAAAGCGAAGGGGAGCTTGTCCTCCTGAATCTTGAAATTGATGCGTCCATCATCGAACACGATTCGTTGGAGGTGATTTACAGGAGGCGCCGGGGAGGGCGGTCCGTAAATGGCTGCGTTCTGCGCAGAAGCAGTTTTCGCAGGCGGAAGCCAGCGTTCAAGGTTCCACTGGCCCTGGTAATTGCGGACCAGGATAAGGCTCGGCCTGCTGAAGGACAACGTCCCAAATTCAAAGTGACCGTGCAGCAGGCCGGTCCATCGCAAGCCTGCGCTCAACTGGTCGGCGCGAAGAAAATACTCGTAGCCAAAGGCAGGGTCCTCTCCAACTGTGACGCCGTTGGCCGCGAGCTGCAGGTTCGGAAAGATGCGCGCGTTAAAGGTCTCCACCTGAACGGGCCGGCCAAACGCACGCTCAAGATGGCCGGTGAGGTAGGCGTGCATCCGTTCAGTACGCGCAAGAAAGGAAACGACAAGCTGCAAGGCAATGATCGCCGCGGCGACGGCGGTGCCAGCCTTCCACCATTTGCGCAACATGCTCATGCCGTTCGGAAGTTTAAGAGAGTCCCGCTGAAAAAGGTAGCTAACGCCCGGGCCACGGTTATTATCACGGAGCGGTAGCCTTCTCCTCTACTCTTTGCTGAGCTTCCTGATGATCGACTTAGCGAGCTGCTCGTGGATTTCGTTGTGACGCGGCACTGGGGGGGATTTCTTGGTCGCGGGATTCGTGTACCAATCGTAGCTTCCTCCATGCCGAACCAGAACGCAGCCGAGCTCTTCCAGCTTGCGAACCACGTCGCGGCGCTTCATTCCGCGACGACCACCTCTTCCACCTTACGGATGTATGGCACTTCGCTTGATTCGATGTCGGTCAGCAAGCTCTATAAATCATTGACAAGCTCTTCCTAGGATATTCCCTGCGTCTCGTAATCCGGACAAGCATTCAGGAATCCTAGGTAATAGGTTCCGTCCTTCCAGTATGTAAATCTCATAGTTTTCATCGCGGAACTCCCGCGATTCTACTGTCTCGCATTATATTGCGATACGACGTTGAGCGGCTAGTGCACAGTATGGAGCATCCGGCTCCAACGGGTGCGCGCGGGCAAGTGCGCGAGAGTATCGAATACTCCCGCGAGCCGCGACCAGAAAGTGCTTTCGCCGCTGTAGTCGCTGCTTTTCGCCTCGACCGACCAATAAATCAAAAAGGGGCGGCCCATAATGGCGTCGTGGTCTACAAAACCCCAAAAGCGGCTGTCCCAACTCTGGTCACGATTGTCGCCCATCGCGAAATACTTTCCGGACGGCACAACAATTTCGCCGCCCTTCATGAATTTCTTCATATCGTGCGCCCATTCCGGCTGCAGACCTGACGCAATCAGCTGGCTCGGCGGCGGGGGAAAGTTGTAGTTCAGCGGATCATAATGGGCGGTCGGGTCGTGCGCAACGTACGGCTCGTTCAAGAGTTTGCCGTTTACATAAACCGATTGGTCCACGACCTTCACGCGGTCCCCCGGCAAGCCGATGACGCGCTTCACGAAGTGCTGATGTTCCTGGTAGGGGAATTTAAACACGATGATGTCGCCGCGCTCGAGGGGGCGGTAGGGCATAAATTTCTCGTACCACGCGCCGGTACCCCCAAAAATAAACTTGTTGACCAGCAAATGGTCGCCAATCAGCAGAGTGCCTTCCATCGAGGCAGAAGGAATCTTGAAGGCCTGCACAATAAAGGTTGTGCCAAACAAGGCCAGAATCACTGTCACGAGGAGCGATTCCAAGTACTCAGAAAAAGTAGTCTCTTCCCGTGGCTCTTCAGGTTTGGCGACCGGCGTCACCGGCGATACTTCCCGGACTGGGGCCAGTGTTTCTTCAGCCATTCCTTCTCAGCCTTTCACTCCCGTTCGTTCGAGTTGTTCCAGCGCGCTTCTGGCCGCTTTCTGCTCCGCTTCTTTTTTGGTGCCGCCAACACCTCTTGCCAGACATTCGCCGTTTACCCAGACTTCGATCTGGAAAGTCTTCTGATGATCGGGCCCGCTCTCTCCTGCGAGACGATACTCCGCCGGCAGCTGTCCCCGCCCCTGAAGGAACTCTTGCAGCGCGGATTTGCGATCCGACTCCGCGATGCGCTCGCCGCGTTCTTCAAGCGCTTGCTCGAACAGAACCCGCTGCAACAACTCCCTGGCCGCAGCGAGCCCGGCATCCAGATAAACTGCTGCAACGATGGCCTCAAATGCGTCCGCAAGCAGCGTTTGCTTTTCGCGTCCCCCGGTCTTTTCTTCTCCCCGCCCCAAGCGGAGATGTTCTCCCAAGCGCAGGCGGCGTGCGGCAGACTCCAGTGAGCCAGCGTTCACGATACGCGCGCGGCTTTTGGAGAGCTGCCCCTCAGACCACTCGGGAAAAGCGGCAAGGAGGTATTCGCTCGCAAGCAACTCCAGGACCGCATCCCCGAGGAATTCCAGCTGTTCATTATCTGACAGCCCTGAACTCTCCGGAGCATCCGTAGCCGCTCCGCGCAGCTCAGGTATCGCTGAGCTGTGAGTCAACGCCCGATCGAGCAGTTCTCGATTCGAGAACTTGTGACCCAGGCGCTCCTCCAGCAGCGTATCGGCAATCCACATTTCCTGCATCATTCGGGCACGCGAACGCCCGTACTTACTTCGGTGCGCTCAATTCCGTGGAACTCTTCTTCTTTGTATCGTCGACCTGGGCCTTGCAGGTAGCCTGCATCGGCCCCGTAATAGCCGCGCATTTGTTGAAGGCGGTGATCGCACCGTCAAAATGCGCAGTGCCCTTGTTGGCCATCCCCAGCAGGTAGTAATTCACTGGGTCGGGGTTCGGATCCACCTTCACGGCTTCATCCAGCTGTGTGATGGCTTCCGCATTCTTGCCGCGGCGAATATAAACGAGCCCCAGACCGCTATGGGCCATGGCCAGATTTTGATTCTTGGCGGCGGCGAACGCCTCATCGGTCATACCTTCCGGCTTCGGAATCGTTGGCGTAATCTCAATCGCTTGCTTCGAGTATTTCTCCGCCTTTTCCAGTAACTGGGCGGCTTCGGTCTGCGAAGTGCCCGAGTGGATGCTTCGGGGCAACGTCTGGCCTAAGAGAGCCAGCGTGGACACGTCATTCGGGACCAATGCGATCTCTTTTTCTCCGTATTCCTGCATCTTTTGCACTTGTCCATCTTGCAAGCAGGCAAAGGCCAGCGGCGCGTATACGCCAGACTTGAAACGCGTTTCCGGATACTTTTGCAGGAAAGCCTCTCCGGCCTGAATTTTCTGCTTGGCATCGTTCACAGGGACAGCTTGGAAAGCCTTAAAGGCCGCGTCTTCCTCAGCACTCACGGGCGGGGGCGCGCTGTCAAGCGTAAGTGGCGTAACGTCCGGCGTCTTGGACTTGTCACTCGATTGAGCTGGCGGCTGGCTCTGGCCTCCCTGGCCGCTCTGAGAGCTTTGGCTGCCTTGGGCCATGAGAGCCCAACATAACCCAAGCAACAACCCGGCAGTCGTCAGAGTTCTTAAACACAGATTCCGCGTGCTTCTCATATGCATTTCTCCTATCAAACAGTCTTCCACTCGTCGCAAACATACACTTCTATCTATTTCCGATAGCTAAGACCCTCTCTTCTCGAGAACCTTTTTCATAAATCATTCTCCATCTAGGGCCGCGCCACCTGCTTGTCGTTTGCATCAGCCGCTAGCTCCTTCTGAGCAGCCTGCCGTGCTTCCTCCGGGCCGCCTTGCACAGCCAGCGCCGACTCGTACTCCGTTTTCGCAACGGAGGAGTTCCCTTCGTAATCATAAATCCGCGCGAGGTAAACATGCGACCACGCCAGCACTCGCGGGTCTCCGGTGGCCGCGTGCTCTCCGCTCGTCAGGCGGCCAAAAACCTCCTTAGCCCGGGCCGCGTCATGATCCATGTAAGCGGCCACGCCAAGTCCAAACCAGGCGCGCGGTTGGTCCGGATACTTGAGCAAGACCTTTTTGAACGAAGCCTCCGCTGCTCGGGAATCCTTTGCGGCAATTTGGCGCTCGCCCTCGGTAAGCGCAGCGATAACTTCCGCGTCGTTCGGCACGGTCGTCGGCAAGGCTTTTTTCGGGCGCGCTACCGCTTCCGTCGTCGCACCGTCGGCCGGTGCTGCGTCTGCAGGAGCAAACTGAATTGCCGTCAGACGCTTGGCCTCCGCTCTTTCGTCAATGCTCCTCACTAAATCGGGGAAATACCGCTTCATGGATGGTTCCGACTTCTCAAAACCCTCCAGTGCTGTGACAAGCGGCCGGACCAGAACATATCCGTCCGCGTCATTGCGCCCCAACGCGGCTTCCCTTTCCCCGGGTGACATCTTCTTCATCTTCAATTCCACCGCGCGAACCGTGCATTCCGCAAAATACGAAGGGAAATCGTCTTTCAAGTCACTGTCAAGCCGGGGCGCCTTCGCCGCAGTTTCATAAAGCGGACGCTTCACTGCAATCACGTGCGGATACATTAATGGCAGCGGATCGAGCATGAAATGCAGAAAGGCGTGACGCACCACGTCCTGAGGGACGTCCACTACCCCGCTCAGCACCAACGCATAGTGGTCGCCGAAATTACGCACGTTCGTGATCCGTCCCACCAACGGCTCGACCACAATGGTGAACTTGCGCATGCTATAGGGCTCGAGAATCTCGCGTAGATACCCGGTAGTTGTGAAAACGATCTGCGTGAGTGGTTCCTGCAAACGCTGGATTTCGCGGCTATAGATCGGCTGAACTTGCCGCCAGAGGTCTCCGATTTTTTGTTCTTTGTAATAACTTGAGAGGAGTTCGCTAAAACCCGGGAGGGCAATCACTTCCGGAGGCAATTCGTCGCGGCGCAAGACGGGTTGAAACGCAGGCGCCGGCCCGGAAACCAATCCAAACCAAAGATAGCGCGACAGCGTCGCACCCGGATCGCGTAATTCGTGCTGGCGATAGAACTGGCGAATGGCATCCACGGCCGGCCCTTTTTGCTGGCGCAACCGTTCGCGCATCTGCGCGCGGAAAGCGGTCCAATTGTCGGAGTTGACGTTCGATTCAAAGCCCGCCGCAAGCAACGCGCACATAGTCGTGAACATGGCCTCGCTGCCGTCCACCGTGATCGCGTTTTGCGGAGCAGACTGTTCGCGCAAAGATGTGGCGGACAACTCCGCCTTAGGGGGCGCCTGAGTTCGTGGTTGCGCCTGGGACTGAGGAGCGCTCTGCGCGGCGGTCTGAAATGTCGCCGATGCGCACAGGCCCAAAAGCGCAGTGAGTCGTCTTACTTTAATCATTTTTTAATCATTGTGGCTGCCGCAGCCGGTTCGAGCAAGTCGCTTCTTCTTTTCCGCTTTGGCATTTCTCAGCATGGAAGGGAACATCTTGGACCGGTCAATGTCCTCTCACAATGCTGCGGCATCCTTTCAATTTACCGTTGCCCCAACCTCCCGTCAAGGAATCGCATTTTGATTCTTAGACTTTTTGGTGAATCCTTCGGAGACGGAAAAATCTAAATAGGGACTTGCCAGGATCCCTTGCCCATCTCGCCGAGGTGCAACGCTTGTCCCGGCGAATTGCATCTGCTAAGAGTAGAAAGTCGCGTGGAACTAAAACTCGCGCGCGTCTCGAACAGGATGGCACGGCAGGAATGGCTAGGCTTCTCAGACAGGCAGTTCTCTTTACTTTAGATCTCGCGCTCATCGCGGCTCTCTCAGGCAATCCTGTCCACGCGCAGCTCGTTCGCGAAGCCGCTCCAGGGCAAGAAGCCGGGACGGACCAGAGGAATTCCAAAACTCCCACTGGCAAGGAACGCTTATCCCAAGAAGTGCAAATCACGGGCGACCCGGCTTGGGTCGATACTGGCATCGACGTAAAGCCGGGCGAGCATCTCGTGATCAACGCCACCGGCAAACTGCGATACGGCGATGCGAACGAAGACAATGGGCCCGACGGCCTCGCGCGTGGTTTCCGGGATCTCTTGCGCGCCCTGCCTTTCAATGAAGCGGGCCGCGGCGCATTGATTGGCCGCATTGGCGATAAAGATGCCTCGCAGCCTTTTTTGGTTGGCGCGCACCGCGATCTAGTTGCCCCTATCGCCGGGCGTCTCGCGCTGGGAGTCAACGAAGCAACCGATGACGCAGGAACCGGAACATACGTCGTGCGCGTGGAAATCTACTCGCCGGAAAACGGGAGGGCGCGCGCTGCGGCAAAGCAAGTCAGTTCCATGCCCGGCATTGATAATGCCCTATTCGGCAAAATTCCCCGACGCGTCAGCGATAAGCAAGGCAATCCCGGCGACATGGTTAATTTTTTGATTCTCGGCTCGCAAACGGCCATGGAGAACGTCTTCACCACTGCGGGCTGGGTGAAAGTGGATCCCGACGTCAGAGAAACCATCCTGCATGGCATCCTCGAAAGCATTTCCAAGGAATCCTATCTCACCATGCCCATGAGCCAGCTCTACCTATTTGGCCGCCCACAGGATTACGGCTGGGCCCACGCCGAACCCATCACCGTGGTCAAAACGCGCAATCATCTGCGCATCTGGAAAGCACCGTTCCAAGTGAAAGGCGAAATGCTTTGGGTAGGAGCTGCAACTCATGACATCGGCTTCGAGCGGGACCAGCGCAACAATGGTGTCACACACAAAATCGATCCGGACATCGACCTCGAGCGCGATTACGTGGAAAAGACCCTTGCTTCGACCGGACTTTTGACGGAAATCTCACACTTCCTTCCTGACAGTCCAATGAAGGATGCCAAGACAGCCACAGGCGGGAGTTTTCATTCGAACGGTCAAGTCCTTCTGATGAAAGTCGCGGAACCGAAGCCTACCCAATAGGTCGCGGCCGGTGCAATGGCGAGTTCTCCCTTGTCAGGTCCATTCGATTGGATCACCCTTGCGCGGCTACTTGGCAGGTTCCAACTCCAGCGCGATCACCCGATCCACTTCTTCTGGCTGCGCTTCGGGCAGCTTCAGCACGAATGCACCTTTGACCGCGCTGAACTCTACGCTGCTTCCGTCGCGCAACAGCTTCGCCGAACGAACCGTCCGCGGAATGCCTGCCAAGGCCAACACCGGCTGGTTCCAATCCATCACGTGCACGTAAACCGTCGAACCGCGCTGTGTCGTTACACCCCAAGGCCCCGCCGGCACCGGACCTCCTCGCGTTCCGTAGATCGACTCTCCATATTTGCTGGTCCACCTCCCGACTTCGGCCAGGTGTTGCACAAACTCCGGCTGAATTTCGCCGCTGGGCATGGGACCCACGTTCAAAAGGAAATTCGCGTTCAATCCCGCCGCGCGCACCAGATAGCGAATCAATTGCGCCGTGCTCTTGTAATGCTCGTCAGTAATGTTAAATCCCCAGGCGTTGTTGATCGTTTCACAAGTCTCGAGCGGCAGCGCGCTCACGCTCTGCTCCCCGTTGAAGCCCTGCGTGCGCCCGCCGGGCAAATCCTTCTCGAACATCTGGAAGTCCTCGCCGGGAAAAGGGGTTCTGTGATGATTGCTGCCGACCAGCGCCGCAGGCTGCAATTGATGAATCATGCCGTACGTCCTCGCAAGATGCCAATCCGCGTCGGGCTTGTCCCACATGCCATCGAACCACACGCCGCCGATTTCTCCATAGTTCGTCAGCAACTCACGTAATTGCCCGTCCATAAAGTTCAGATATGCGTCCCAGCTCCCAGACTCCGGCCGCCCCGTGCGATGTCCCGTCCTCCCGCGGGGAAAATAGTCCTCGGCATGCCAATCGAGCTGCGAGTGATACACGAACAGCTTGATTCCCTGCTTATGGCACTCCGCCGCCAGCATGCCTATGATGTCTTTTCCGTACGGCGTACGCGCCGCGACGTTCCAGTCCGTCAGCTTGGAGTTGAACATCGCGAATCCGTCGTGATGCTTCGAGGTAATGGTGATGTATTTCATCCCCGCGGCTTTGGCCAGCGCCACCCAGGCCGCCGGATCAAACTTGGTCGGATTGAAGAACGCAGGCAGCTTCGCGTAGTCCGTGCGGTTGATGGGCCGCGTTTCCATGATCCATTCGCCATCGCCCAACACGCTGTACACGCCCCAATGAATGAATAAGCCAAACTTTGCGTCTTGAAACCACGCACGCGCTTTCAGATTCTCCGGGGTCGGCGTGTAAGTCTCCTGGGCGCTTGCGGCCGTCACTCCGAAAACCCATGTGCAAAGAAAAACGATCGCGAAATAAATAGATCGTGAGCGGAAAGACAGATTCATCAGTGACCTCCACCAACCAGGGCAACCATTGTCGGGCGCAGAAATTTTATCCAATGCCGCGGCGAAATCGAGAGAAATTCCTAACGGGCACGCAAGCCTGTGCAGGAACGAGTAAGTGAATTGGATCGCAAAGCGCGTTTCGCGAATCTGCTGCGGATTTGCGGCGGATGCGTGCTCGACACGCGTTGCCTCTGCTGTAGCCCCCACTTGTGCAATCGCAGTCCTGCTTCCATTCCGTTGTGCTTGTGCGGGAGTAGCCTCTGGCAAACCACCGCCACGCTCGCGCCGAGCGACTCCAAATATTTGGGAAGAAACTTCTTCCAAAGCTCTTCGCCCGGCCCAACCAAAAAGATGGAACCGGACGACGCCGCGACATTGCGCTCGACTCCAAATATTCTTTGAATGCTTTCTGAATGCTCGCCCCCAACGGAACGCTGCCGTCCCGTCAGGGCCTAGCATTCTGAATCGCCCTCTTCAGCACTTCCCGCGAAATATTTGCGCCACTGACAATCAGCACGGGACAATCGCCGCAACCATCGCTCGATTTCAGCAGTGCTGCAGTGCTCGCCGCTCCCGCAGACTCCGCAACCACGTGTTCATCCACTAGCAGCGTCTCAATGGCCCGCAGCATCTGTTCCTCGCTCACCAGCACAAGGTCATCAATCAAATTCCTAACGTCGCGCACATTCGCGGCTTCCGGAGTTCGCGTCGCCAGCCCGTCGGCAATCGTGTCGCACGTCTCCGTGCCAATGACCTTCCCTTCTTTCCATGACAAGTAATAAGCCGGCGCACGTTCCGCCTGCACACCGATAATCCTCACGGTTGGCGCAATCTGCTTCGCCGCCGCAGCAATCCCGCGAATCAGCGCCGTATCTCCCATCGGCACAAGAACCGCTGTCGCCTTCGGCAGTTGCTCCAAAATTTCGCAAGCAATCGTCGCCGGACCAGCCGGCAAGTCTGCATCCGTCGCGTCATTCAAAAAATAAATTCCTGGCTGCTTCGCATATTCCGCCGCCAATTCGAACGCCGATGCCAAATCGCTTCCGCCACTCACAACAATCTCCGCTCCCAGCCCCGCGATTCGCGCGCGTTTCACCGGATTGCCGTTCGCCGGCAAAAAAATCTTCGCGGCTATGTCAAACTCTTTCGCCGCGTAGGCCACCGCCGCCCCATGATTTCCGGTGCTCGACGCTACCACTTCCTGCACGTTGGATTTCTTCATCCTCTCCGCCAACGCGTAAAGCGCGCCGCGCACTTTGAACGATCCCGTCGGCAGCTCCGTCTCCAATTTCAAATAGACATTCTTCCCCGTGAGTTGATTCAGAAATAGGGCCGCCATCAGCCGCGTCGGCGGAAAATACTTCGTCAGGAATCTCTGCGCTTCGCGAATTTTCGAAATGCTCGGTTGAATCTGCACCCTTGCCCCTGCATCCACTCCAACCTCGTTTTTCTTTACGCCTCCCGCGCCATTTGTGGCGCGAGCGACAATGCCACAGACCTCTTCCCAGGGCCAGCATCATAGCAGGTAACTTTTGAACACTCCCGCTAGCAAGGAAATGCGCGCCGTTGCTCGCGCTAAGTTATTCTTTCCACAGGGCTTACCGTGCCATCCTGCGACTTTTGCCGGGGCTCGGGGTTCTATCCAATGGGTGGCCTCAACCTGGCAAAGCGCCGCCTTAACCAAAAAACGCCCAGCAATGTCAGAAAGGTGAGGATCATGCGTATCGCTCGCTATGTTTTTGTTCTTGTTCTTGCAGCCGCATTCCTGGCGATTCCCGCCCCATCTCAGGCTCAAGTTGCCGTGGGCGTCTCGATTCGGATTGGCCCACCCGCACTGCCAGTTTATGAACAACCAATTTGTCCCGGCCCGGACTACATCTGGGCTCCCGGCTACTGGGCCTACAGTTACGAGGACGAAGACTATTTTTGGGTTCCAGGCACGTGGGTGATTGCACCTGAGCCCGGTCTTCTCTGGACGCCCGGCTACTGGGGTTGGAGCGAAGGTTTCTACGCTTGGCACGCTGGTTACTGGGGACCGAGAGTCGGCTTCTACGGCGGAATTAACTATGGTTTTGGCTACCCCGGCACCGGCTTCTATGGCGGCTACTGGCGCGGCGGCAACTACTACTACAACCGCTCCGTCACTAACGTCAACGTGACCGTAATCCACAACGTCTACAACAAGACCGTCATCAATGAGCGCAACGTAAACCGCGCAAGCTTCAACGGCGGCCCCGGCGGAATCCGTTACCAGCCCGACCGTGATGAGCGCCGCGCCGAACACGACCGCCACATCCGAATGACCTCCGAGCAAAACCGTCATTTTGATGCCGCTCGCGGCGATCGCAGCTTCCGGGCCTCAGTCAATCACGGCCGCCCCGAAGTCGCCGCAACTCCGCGCTCCGGAGATTTCCGTGGTCGCGACGTCGAGCACGGTAGAGGTGATGAACGTGGCCGCAATGATGATCGTAACCGACTCGAAGACCGCAGCAGAGGCAACGACAGAAATCGTCCTCCCGACGCGCGCGATTCGAATCGCCGTGACCGAAACTTTGACAATGGCCCAGACAGGACGCGCGAAAATAATGGCCGTGAACTCGACCGTCCGCCCTCAACCCGCCACTCCGACAATCCGTCCTCCAATTCCAAGTTGGAGCAAAGGCACCAACACGAATTCGACAAAATGCAGCGGCAGCAAGACGTCGAACGCCAAAAAATGCAGCGGCGAAATGATCAGGAACAACAGAGACTGAGCCGCCAGAACGCAAATCAGCAACGCCAGGACCAACTCGAGCGCCGCCAGCAGCAGCAAACGGATCAAATGAACCGCAGGCAAGAACAACAAACTCAAAAGCTGCAACAGCGCCAGGAGCGCGAACACCAGAAAGAGCAAAGGCAAGAGAGCAAGCCGCACGGCAACGGCCACGATCGGCCCTAGCATCGCAAGACAATCGCGAACTAACCTCGCTAGTTCACGGCACAGACTTACAGGAGCCGGAACCAACTCAGGGTTTCCGGCTCTTGTCCTTTCTTCTGTGGTTTTCTGTCAAGTCCATTTCCCTCAAAGTTTGAGCGCTCACAAAAAACTAAAGCCGGAAGCAATCTTCTTGCTTCCGGCTTCAACCGATGTAATCCCAGCTGCGAGCTAAGTCTTTACGCGACTCCCGCGCGGCGGCGGCTCACTTTGCTTACCACGTAAGCAGTGCATAACCTCCTTGCCCTGCTTGCGCCGGCGGAAAGAAAGCTCCCGCTCCGCCGGCTCCGAACTGCCCGTTCGGCTGGAAAGGAAAGCCGGGAACCTGATAGCCAACCGCGCCGAGGTCGTTCGGAGAAAAGACGGATGGAGCAGAAGACCCGCTGTGGCTGATTGCGGCATTCGGATCAACTGCTCCGCCTGCAGCGCCAGGGATATTCATGCCGCACGTTGCCCCGGATGGTGGATAGGGCTGACCCGCGCCGCCGCCATAACCAACTGCGAGCACGTTGTTGTTAGCATCGAGGACTTGCGTGTCTCCGCCGTTGCCGCCCGGAGGATTCCCCGTGGTCCCGGCACGACCTTTGGTACCCACGGTGATTGTCAAGACTTGGCCCGCTTGGACCGTCAGGATCGTGCTTGTGTAGGCTCCCCCGCCTCCTCCGCCTCCGCCGTTGCAGGTCACAACGGCTCCGCCTCCACCTGCGCCATAGAGTTCTACACTCAGTCTGTTGACGCCGGCCGGCACGGTAAAAGTGCCGCTCGCCTGAAATTCTTGCCTTCCATTAAGACCCGGCCCTGCAGGTCCAACAGGACCCTGTTGTCCGCTTGGTCCCGTAGGTCCAGTCGGCCCTGATGGACCGACGGCTCCGGCAGGCCCGACAGGTCCCGGCGCGCCAGTCGCACCAGTTTGACCGACATTCCCCACCGGCCCCTGCGGCCCTTGAGGCCCCATTGGACCAACTGGCCCCGCAGGGCCGGCCGCTCCCGTAGCTCCGACCCCGCCAGTTGCGCCAGGGTCACCCTTTGGCCCTTGCGGCCCAATTGGGCCAACCGCGCCAGTAGGACCGGTCGTTCCTTGGAGCCCCTGCGGGCCCGCAGGTCCCTGAGGCCCGGCAGGACCCATGGGGCCGGGGTTACCCTGGGGACCTTGAGGCCCAACCAAACCCGCACTCGTAACCGGCATCAACGTCACAGCGAGGTCGTTGCTGCCCTTAACAACATTGACGTTTCTCGTTTCCGCGATCCAACCGGAGTTCGGCACGAACACCACGACGACGTGCTTGCCCTCGGACAAGTTGTGCCTCATAGGCGTAACTTTTCCGGTATCTTTGCCGTCCACAGTCACGTTTGCGCCGGACGGAAACGAGGTTATCTTCAGCGAGGTCTTACCGTCATATTCTTGTGCTCTAACGCTCGGGGGCGCGAGCCAGAGCACACCCGCTAACACAAGTATCCAAGCCATCCTGCGATGCTGGGCCATCGAGTCCTCCTTGAGTGCTTCCCACGCTCAACCTCCGCGCCAACTAATCTGCCGCGCGTTCTGGCAGGCTTCGAGGGGACATACCTAGACTCATCGCAACTGTCAGTCCACGTCTGACGTGCCCCTAAACCTTTTGTTTTCAACCATAAGGAAGAAAATTTCCGCCACCAAGACGGCCTCTTATGTAACGAAACGTTACTTTTCAAGCACAAACGGTTGTAATCCTGCTACTCTATTCGTCGTTTGTTCGCTTCCGGCAGCTACCGCATTCCCGACCTTTTCCCCTGCGAGACAACTTCTTGTTGGCTCGACGTGCATCCTTCCATCCATCTCAACCAAAAAGCGGCTTTCGTTCGTCTCGGCGAAACTTCCTACTTCCGCGAAAGCGCCACTCGGCTCGGCCAACCCATCCTTTCGTTGCTTCAAACTCCTTGACAGGCCATGCTTCTCAGGGATATAAGGTCACCCCAGTTGTCTAGACAACTGGGGTGAGTTGTGGAGTCTCTGAGCCTCGATCGACAAAGCGCCGTCCCTCTCTACTTCCAGATCCACCTGCATCTCCTAAAGGAAATCCGCTCGGGGCGCTTCAAAGCCGGCAAGCCTCTTCCTTCCGAAGAGCTGATCTCCAAGCGCCTACGCGTCAGCCGCATGACCGCCCGCCAGGCGCTCAAGTCCCTTTGCAGTCTGGGCGTCGCCTACAGCCAAAGGGGCAAAGGCACATTCGTCTCTGAAATCAAGCTGGAGAAGAACTTCCGGGAGGTCCAATCCTTCACGGAAGAGATGGAAGCGCGCGGCTCACGCCCGCATTCCAAACTCATCTCTTCCGAAGTTGTTCCAGCCAGCGAGGAAGCCGCCGAAGCTCTGCACCTCCAGCCCGGAGAAAAGGTGATTCGCATACGTCGCGTCCGAGTTGCAGACACACTTCCTATGGGCGTTGAAACGACCTGCCTCCCACACGAGCTATGCCGGGACTTGCTTGAAAAGTTTGATCCTCGCCACTCGCTCTATCGCACTCTTTCACAAGTCTATGGCATACACATCGTGCAGGCCGACGAAGTGGTTGAAGCAGGTTTGGCCGATTCCGAGGAGTCGCGTCTTCTGCGAATTCCCAAGCGAAGCCCTGTATTTCTGTTTACACGCACTTCTCATATCAAGAGTGGGAAAGCCGTCGAATACGTCAAGTCCACATTTCGCGGCGACCGCTACAAGATTACAAATCGGCTCGGTCAATTCAGCAACGACAATTCTTTAGGGGGTAAAGCATGAACACAGGGGTGGATGCAAAAGCAGTATTTCGTACGCGAAGGAGCAGTTCGAACAAGGGGTCAACTATGGCAACGGAACAAAAGAAGTCTTTCATAAGGGCGATGGCAAGCAAGTGTCTTGGAATGCTCTTGCTCGTGCTCGGCCTGAGTTGCGCAACCTTCAGCCAGAACGTCACAGGCACAATCTCCGGAACCGTGACTGACTCCAAAGGTGGCGTGGTCGCGAATGCTACGGTCACTGTTACCAATTCCGATCAAAGTGTTGCCGTCCGCACAGTTACAACCGACGAGCAGGGGCAATACGTCGCTGCGCTTTTGCCAGTAGGCCGTTATTCCGTTGCGGTGGAAGCTTCAGGCTTCAAGAAGGCAGTGCACGCTGGCCTCGTTTTGAACGTGAGCGACAAGCTGGCCGTCAACCTCACACTCGAGGTGGGCGCGGTCACCGAGAGTGTTACAGTGGAAGCCAGCACCGTCCAGGTGGACACGCAGAGTGCCACCGCCAATGGTGTCATCTCCGGCGTGCAGCTTCGCGAACTTTCCCTCAACAGCCGCAACTACGCCCAGTTGGTTCTTTTGGTGCCCGGCGCATCCGATTCGGGAAACTCGGACCAGATTTTTCCTGGGGCCACCGCACCGTTCGGGACAAACACAATGACCTTCCAGATCAACGGCAATCGCCGCGAGGAAAATAACTGGCAGGTTGACGGCGCCGACAACGTCGACCGTGGCTCCAACCTCACGCTGCTTTCATTTCCCAGCATCGACGCCATCAGTGAATTCCGCGTCGTTCGTGGCGTGTACGACGCCGAGTCCGGCCGTTCCGCGGGTGCCCAGGTTAACGTCATCACGCGCTCCGGCACTAGCAACCTTCACGGGGGTCTTTACGAGTTTTTCCGCAACGACGATCTCAACGCCAACAGTTTCATCAATAACAGCGCAAAAGTACGCCGCCCCCCGCTGCGCTACAACAACTTTGGCGGAACTCTCGGCGGCCCCGTCTACATTCCCGGCATCTACAAGCAGCGCAACAAAACTTTCTTCTTCGTTTCCGAAGAAGCGCGCCGTATCGTGACCTACTCCAATCCGACGGCGACCATTCCGTACGCTGGCATGGCCAATGGTCAGTTCAACCATGTCGTTTGCACGCAGTGGGCAAACAGCGGTGGCTCTCCTGGCGCGTGCCAGGCCTATGGCACCAGCATACCCTCTACCTCTTTTGATCCCATCGCGGCGGCCTACGTCAAAGACATATTCTCCAAATTCCCGACGCCCAACGCGCCGACGGCAACCAATCCTTTCAGGAACCTTCCCACGCTCGGCAATATCTTTAACTTCCGTGAAGACATGGTGAAGATTGATCATGTCTTCAGCCCCAAACTAACGATCAATGGCAAATACCTGAACGACACGAATCCCACCGTCGAAGCGGGGGGTCTCTTTACCAGCATGCCCGTTCTCGGTATCGCCACGACCTCGACACACGCGCCGGGGCATCAATACAATATCGCCGCCACGTTCACTCCCAATCCCAAGTTCTTGATTGACGCCGGCTACCGCTACTCCTACGGCGCACTGATCAGCCACGTCATCGGAGCGGAAAACTTCTCACAATCACCGGATGTTCAGACGGCCATTGGCAGCGCTTTCCCCTTCCAGAACCTGCTTGGCCGCGTACCTAGCATCTCCTGGCCTACCGGAGTGGCCACAAACGTCACCACTTTCGGCCCCTACAATGACTACAACACCAATCACACTACCTATGGCAATGTGACCAAGGTTATGGGGGCTCACACCCTGAAATTCGGTGCAATCTATTACCACTACAATAAACATGAGAACCAGCTCTCCGGCAGTAACAACGGCGCGTATTCCTTCGACGCCGTAAACGCACCCACTGCTGCAACTACATTTAATGGAGCTCCGGTGTGCGTCGGAACGGCGGCGGCCGGAGGTACCTGTCCCTTCTCCTTTGAACAGGCGTACGCCAATTTCTTACTTGGCCAAATAAACACTTTCTCTCAGGCTTCCCTCGACGTCACGGCCAACATTTTTGACAATCAGTTCGAATACTACGGCCAGGACACTTGGCGCGTCCGCCGCAACGTCACCGTTACCTATGGCATCCGCCACTCGTTCTTCCGCCAGCCAACCGATGCCAGCGGTCCCAACGGCAGCAGCCGTCTCGTAAATTTCGACCCTGCTCTTTACGATCCGGCAAAAGCTCCTTGCATCACTTCCACCGGAGCAATGGATGTGTCGCTCATGAACGGCGTTCCTAGCGGAAGCGCCTGCAACCCGAATTACAACCCCTTGAACGGACTCATCTTCGCTAATCCGCCAACGTTTAACGGCTTTCCTGGAGCCAAGTCACCGTTTGGCAGCAAAGTGGGCAAGGAGTTTAACCGCGCCATCGCTCCCCGCCTAGGAATTGCATGGGATCCTTTCGGCGATGGAAAAACTTCCGTCCGCGCCGGCTATGGCATGTTCTTTGACAATGGCCTCGAATTCGGCAATCCTGAACTCAACGTCGGCTTGAGCCAGGGCTTCCTCACCAACCTCTCCGTCAACCGCACCACGATGTCAAACCCGGTTGGCGCGACCACCACCGCCACATCCACAACTCCTTTCACCATTCAGTCGCGAATGCCTATCGATTACAAGGCTCCTTACTCTCAGCAATGGAGCTTGGACATTCAGCGACAGTTTGCTAGCACCTGGCTTGCGGATGTCGGCTATTATGGCAGTAACGGCATTCATCTTCCTGGGTTTGAGGACATCAACCAGGCCCCTGTGGCGTCCTACTTGAATTGCACCGCGGCCACGCCTTGCTTTGCTGGTCCCGGCGCAAACACCGCTGCTTGCACGGTGTCCGGCGGATGCGCTGTGGCGATCACTGGCCCGATTAACAGCACCGGGAATTCCAATAGGCTCAACGTGCTGCGTCCCTACACCGGATACGGACCCGGCTTGTTCTTTGTGGACCTCTTTACTTCCAACTACCACTCGCTGCAGACGCAATTACAGAAGCGTTTTGCGGGCAACTCCCTCGTCAACGTTTCCTACACATGGTCGCACGGGCTGACCACGGATCCGGCCGACCGCAGCACTGGAGGCTCGGCACTGCCTCAAGTCACCGGAGACTTCCGCGGCAATTACGGACCCACCGTCGCCGATCGTCGCCACGTTCTCACCGCAAACTTCGTTTGGGAACTTCCTTGGATGCGAAGCCAGCAAGGCGCCGCGGGTCATATTTTGGGAGGCTGGCAATTCTCGGGCGTTCAAACTTTCCAGACTGGGCTTCCCCTCACAGCTGTTTTAGGCAATGGGACCTGCTTCGGAACTGGAGCGGCTTGCAACGACCCAACTGGTTCTGGCTGCCTTCTGGGCGCTTCGCCGCTGGGCTGCCGTCCGAATCAGGTTGGCGACCCCAACTCAGCGGCTCCGCACACCTTTGCCAGTTGGTTCAACGCGGCGGCATTCGCGGCGCCGAGCACAACTCAAACCACCGAAACCACAGAACGGCCCGGCGCCATTCGCGGGCCAGGTTTCTGGCGCACGGACCTCTCGCTGTTCAAAAACATAAAGTTCACCGAGCGCTTCAACGGACAATTCCGTTTCGAAACATTCAACACTTTCAACCACACCAACCCCATTTGTTGCGGCTCGACGACCTTCACTTCCACGCTGTATAACACGATAACTTCGACGCGCGATCCGCGCATCCTTCAACTTGGCTTGAAACTCAACTTCTAACCTCGCACGCGCTGCCCCTCATCCCAAAAACAAGGAGGCTCCGATTCGTCGGAGCCTCCTCTTTTTTGCAACGAACTGAGTTGGCCGCTCTCAATGCGCAGCAGTCTCTGTCGCTAGTGCGCCGCAGCGGCCACTTGAGTTCTTCTCGATTCGCTCCACAGCGTGACGTATGGCTTTAGCTCGCGCATCATTTTTTCGAATTGCGCCAGGTCAAGCGATTGCGCGCCGTCGCTCATCGCTTTTTCCGGCGCGGGATGCACTTCCACGATTAATCCGTCCGCGCCAATCGCCACGCCCGCGCGCGAAACCGCCGGTACCAGGCTGCGTTTCCCCGTCGCGTGGCTCGGATCCAAAACCACCGGCAAATGCGTCAACTCATTCAGCGCGGGAATCGCCGCAATGTCGCACGTGTTGCGCGTCACCGTCTCGAACGTGCGGATTCCCCGCTCGCACAAAATCACGTCCGGATTTCCGTGCGCCGTAATGTATTCCGCCGACATCAGCAATTCCTTCACCGTGCTGCTCAACCCGCGCTTCAACAGCACCGGCCGCCCGCATTTTCCCAGCTCTTTCAGCAGCATGAAGTTCTGCATGTTGCGCGCGCCCACTTGCATCACGTCTGCGTACTTCGCCACTAAGTCCACGTCGCGGTCCGTCATCACTTCCGTGATGATCGCCAGCCCCGTCGCGTCTTTGGCTTTCCGCAACAGCTTCAATCCTTCTTCTTCCATCCCCTGAAAATCGTACGGCGAAGTTCGCGGCTTGAACGCGCCTCCGCGCAGCATTTTCGCGCCCGCTTTCGCCACGCCTTCCGCGGATTGCATGATTTGCTTTTCCGACTCCACGGAGCACGGCCCCGCCATCACCACAAATTCGTCGCCGCCAATCGTGACTCCGTTCACTCGGATTTGCGTCTTCTCTTTGCGAAACTCCTTGCTCACAAATTTGTATGGCGCGGAAATCCGTACCACGTTGTCCACTTGCGGCATCGCCTCAATCGATTCCATACATGCTGTAACGTCGCCCACGCCCACCACGCCGATCACCACGCGCTCCTCCCCTTCGATCGAGTGCACCTTATACCCGAAGTGCTCCACTTGCTTCGTCACTTCGTCGATCTCTTCCCGTGTCGCATGCAGTTTCATCGAAATAATCATTTCTCTGGCCTCTCAGAAAATTTCCTTGCCCGAACTTTTCCAAAATTTTCGTCCGCAAAATAAAAAAAACCCACTCGGCTGGCGAGTGGGCTGAAAACTTTTCCGCTGATTTCGTTTACAGAGACGCCCCTCGCCACCCGGATGGATGCCACGTAAATCGATACCAGTAATATGAGTTGGCGAGTTGCGCGTTCATCGAGCCCACAGTGTATTGCGTCTCTCTTACGGTTTCAACTGTTTCTTTCAAACTGGCCCGATCCAGTTCATTCCGAGGGGCGAAGCGACGAGGAATCCCTTTTTTCGCTTTTGCCGAAGAGGAGATCTCCCGCTTTGCTCGAAATGACAACGAACAGCGGTTCGGTCAATTTTCCACTTTCTATTCCCTTTCCCTTTTCAGAAGAACAGGAGCGCAATTTTGTAGCGCGCGAAGCCTGCCGCGTCAGGAATGCGGCACGCGCCTACCGAAACGTTGCGGAACGGCTCGCCCCGAATCTTCTTTTCCAGGTCTGGAGGGATTTCGCTGAGGCTTCCCGTCTCAAACCGAATCAACGCTCCGGACCGCCCAGGCGGCGTTCCCGCAAGCCCGTCGCAAGCTTTTCGCGCTTCTTCCGTTGTCCCTGTCACGCGCAAACCTCTCGCGGTCAGCAGCGAGGCCACTTGTTTTTCTTGCTGCTCCAAACTCTCGTTCGCAAACGACTGCGCGAAATCCTGCACGGCAAATAGCCCCGCGGTTCCCCGTACGACAGCGATTCCGACCGAGGTGATGCGCGGGCTCAGAATGTTTGCGCGGTGCCCGGGAGAATGCATCCATCCGTTGTGGATCGTCGCCGAATCTTTCCCGATGGCGATGTTCTCCGCGATGAACGTAAAGCGTGCGCCGGCAGCGGTGATGCGCTCTTCCAATCCGGGCTCGCCGGGAAGCTGATGCTCCATGATGTTGAGGTCGAGCATCAGCAGAGCATGCTTGCGCGCGGCTTTGAAAAGCGTGTCGTCCCACTTTAGTTCGGAGAGATGATTTTCGACGCGGTCGTGGTTGAGCAGCTCAAACAGTTCGCGTTCGGATTCGTTGCGCGGCGGCGTCTGCGTTTGCCCAGCGGACGCGGCAACGAAAAAGAAAACTGCTGCCGCCGAAAAGCATGAGCCGAAAATTCCTGCGGCGAGCAAAAAGGATCGAGTGTTTCGTCGTGCTAAACCTTTCGCGCGCCGTTGCGCCGCGGCTGGGGCCAGCGCAAGATTTCTCATCCCAATGAAAAATCAGCCGCGCACGCGAACCGCGCTGAAGCTCACCACCACGTGCCCGCCGGCGGTGGGCCGGCCGAAGCTCAGCATCGGGCTGAAGCGCGAGAACAGGAGCAATTGATACACCTGCCGGCTCAGCTCCGAACTCGTGGGACCGGAAAGAATCTGGTAATCCGTCATGCGGCCTTCGGCATCCACGGTTACGTCCACCAAAAGCCCATGCGGCGAAGAAAGCTCCAAGTCATGCTTTTCCGGCGCCCAAGCTTCCGGATAATCCGAAAGTGAAACGAGCTTCGCGGGACGCATCAGGTTGATGGGCACATCGTTTTCCACTGCGCGCACGGTGATGCCCGGAAGAATCATCTGCAAGGCCACGACAAAAATCAGGATCGCGGCCATAAATCCGCCGGTGGCTGGAAGGGTCAGCGGACGAAACACGTTTTCGAGAACAATTCCCGCATGGTCCCGGAAATTGCGCCAACGCGTGACCCAGCCCTGCGATTGCTGCGCCTGCGCCGCAGCCACCTTGATGCGGATGGCGAGATCCGCGGGCGGAATCGTCCTTGGCACGCGCGACAACAGCACGGCCAGCTTGCGGAAGCGCTGCAGCTCTTCGCGGCAGCCGATGCAAAATTCCAAGTGCTTGCTGATGGCGGCCCGTTCCCGCACGCGCTCCGGCCCAATCAAAGCGTCATCCAAATAACCAGCCAGATTCTTTCGTACCGTGGTGCACTTCATGAGAGCCCCTCTCCCGCGTAGGCCTCGCGCGGGGACTTGCTTTGTGAAGCAACCGCACCATGCCGCACAGCCGAAGAGGCTTCGCCGTAAGGCGACGGCTGCGGCATCACCACTTTTTCCTGAACAACTTGTTGAATAACTCTTCCCTGCACAAATGGCCGAACGTGAGCCGCAACGTGACCCAACGAAGTCTCCGGCGCACTCGCGTTCGCGGGGGGCTTTCGTTCCGTCTTGGGTTCTTTCGACTTGGGTTCGTTCAACATCGGTTCGAGAATTTCCTTGAGCGCGCGGCGCCCGCGCAGAATCCGGGATTTCACCGTGCCGACGCTGCACTCCAAAACTTCCGCGACCTCTTCGTAACTGAGGCCCTCGAGGTCGCGCAAAATCACGGCGCTGCGAAACGCATCCGGCACCTGCTGCAACGCGCCTTGCACCGCGTCTTGAATTTCGTGCGCGGCGAGCTGCTCGAAGGGCGTGCCGCCGTTGTCCGGAATCTCGAAGGGCGCCTGCCCTTCCTCCGGCTCCACATCAATCGAAACATTTTTCTGCAAGTGGCGCTTGAACCAGCGCTTCTGGTTGAGCGCTTCGCGAATGGCGATGCGATAAAGCCAGGTCTTCAAGGAACTGCCTTGGCGGAACTTGCGGATGCCGCGAAAAGCCTTCAGAAAAACTTCTTGTGTGCCGTCAGCGGCGTCCAAAGTATCGCCCAACATGCCGAGGATGAGGTTATAAACCGGCGCGTGATAGTGGGTGACCAGCCAGTCGAATGCCGTCTCCGAGCCCGCCTGGAGCTCGTGCACGAGTTCGGCTTCACCGCCGCCCCAACTTAGGGCACTAGCCCAATCGGACACTGCCGGCCTTTCCGACCCGAGTCGGTTTTCAACCCCGAACTTCTCGGGGCTGAGCCGGTCTAAAGACCGGCCACTACATTTCCGCACCGAATTATTTCCTCGGCGCGAAGCTCGGGTCTCCCTACATCCCTACCCAGGATCGACCGCCTGCCGGGTCCGTCCTCCCCGAAAGCCCTTCGGGATGCAAAGTGCGCGCTGAGCACTTGCCGGACCCGCTGTCCGCTCTTCTTCCCTTAGACACCGAAGGAGGCGGCTTTGTTTCCCACTACTTGGCCATTGTGGCACTCCGCGTCTGTGGGTGCAACGGTACGGATGGGGTATAGCTTTAATCCGTTTTGCCGTTGGCCGTTGGCCGTAGGAGGCAGGCGCAGAAATCAGTGGGTGGAAGGGGCACACCCCATGCCACCCCCGCAACAATGCAAAACCATGAAAGGAAGGGGGTTACGGATGAAGCACCCTGGAAATTATTGAAAACAAAGGGGCAGATTTTGCAGTCTTTGTTGCAAGCAGGAGGCTATGGGAGGATCAGTGGAAAGGGCCCCTGGTGGCTTCCTTCGGGTCTCCCTTCGCGGCTCAGGGTAAACAGGGCGGCCGCTCAAGGATTCTTTCAGGCGGAGTGATCCTCTAGTGGTCTCTCGGGGTAAACGGGCGCGTCCCGAATGCGTCGGGATCCAAAAGGCGGACATAAGTGGTCTGGCACGGACTGCTTCGTGCCCAGATTGTTGCACTCTGTATTTCCTCAAACATATTTATGTTTATAACAGTCGTTGGTTTTGTGCGAAATACGCATCGGGATTGTTTGGATCGGAATCGGGGACATGACTTCCTGCACGAGGACCGTCGCACACGCGACCAAGTCAGCATCAAATAATTTATCCTCCCGTGCTCCTGGCGGTGGGCTAAGATTCGGGCAAAGGCAGGGCGTGAAGTATGGGGATGCTGCAGGACCTGCGATATTCCGTAAGGCAACTCGTTAAGACGCCCGCGCTCACGCTGACGGCGTTGGCCTCATTGGCGTTGGGCATCGGAGCGACTACAGCGGTATTCAGCGTCGTCTATGCGGCGTTGATCAACCCGTATCCGTTTGTGGCGGCGGACCGGATTGTACGGCTTACGATGGACAGCAAGGCGGGCCAGGGGGATTGGATCAATCTCAATGGGCCGCAGATCCGGGAAGTGCGGCAGCTCGGCATGGTGGAAAGCCTGCTGGCGATGGATTATCACGCGATGATTCTGACCGGACATGAGATTCCGGAAAATGTCAATGCGGTCGGTCTGATTGCCAACGGGTTCACGGATTTGGGAGTGCCGCCGTTCTTGGGCCGCGGACTTCTGCCGTCGGACGCCATCGAAGGACAGCACCCGCAAGCGGTAACTGTGCTGTCGTACCAGTTTTGGCAGACGCACTTCCTTTCGGACCCGGGCGTCGTTGGAAAGACGATTCAACTGGACCGGAAGAGTTACTTGATTGTGGGAGTTGGCGCGCCGCGATTTCGCTGGTACAGCGCGGATGTGTACCTGCCGCTGAAGCTGACGCAAGATCCGAGCCTGACGTTCATCATCAACCTGCGGCTGCGGAAAGGCGTGACGAATGAAGCGGCGGACGCCGCGTTACAGCCCTTGGTGGACCAGTTCGCCAAAGACATGCCGAAACATTTTCCCGAGCACTTCCGAGCGCGTGTGGAGGGGCTGAACGATTGGGTGGTGAAGAGCATCAGCGGAACTTTGTATCTGCTGTTTGGCGGCGTGGGGCTGTTGCTGGCGATCGGGTGCGGGAACGTCTCGATTCTGCTGCTGGCGCGCGGCACGGCCCGGCAACACGAATTGGCGGTGCGGGTGGCCATCGGCGCGGGGCGCGGGCGCATCGCTCGACAGCTGCTGACGGAGTCGCTGCTGCTGGCGGCAATCGGGGCCGGGCTGGGCGCGCTTGCCTCTTATGGGATTTTGGCGGGCATTCGGGTGCTGCTGCCTCCGTATGCGTTCGCGCCAGAAGTCGTGATCCGCATTAATATTCCGGTGCTCGTCTTCAGTGTGGGAGTGGGGCTGGCAACCGGGATTCTCTTTGGATTGTGGCCGGCGCTGCAGCTCTCGCGGACGCAGGCAGGGCAATTGATGCAGGCGAACGTGAGACGGCTAGCGGGAAGCGTCGCCGGGCGCAGAACCAACAACGTGTTGATTGCGGGCCAGATTGCGCTGACACTGTTGTTGCTGGCTGGGGCAGGAGCGGCGATGGAGGCTTTTTTGGGGCTGATGCATAAGCCGCTTGGATACGATCCGCAGAATGTGATGTCCGTGGGAATTCCTCTTCACGACGGTGCTTTCACGACGTGGACGGCGCGCGCGGCCTATTTCGAGCAAATGCGCGCGAAGGTCGCCGAGACGCCGGGAGTGACGATGGCGGCGATTTCGAGCAACGCCACGCCGCCGCGGAATGGAGGGAAGACACAGTTCGAGATTTTGGAAAAGCCCTCGACGGAAGAACAGATGACGTCGGTGAATCTGGTGAGTCCGACGTACTTTGCGGTTCTGAAGATTCCACTTTTGCAAGGCAGGGTATGGAGCGAAACGGAGAACCAGAACGGAGCACATATCGGGGTCATCAACCGGACGCTGGCGCAACGGTACTTCGCGAACGGTAATGCGATTGGGAGTTCGGTGAAATTGCCGAAGATTGAGGACAGTCCGCCGAAGATTCTGTCGGCGCCAAAGATAGCCGAGTCGTGGTTGCAGATTGTGGGTGTGGTGGATGATGCGCGGAACGATGGGCTAAGTGACCCCGTTAAGCCAGCGGTGTATGTGCCTTACACGCTAAGCATGTGGCAAGGAACGCAGATTCTCGTGCGGTCAGAAGTATCCCCGCTAACGCTGGTGCACGTCGTGCAGAAACAGTTGGCTCGGGTGAATCCGGACCAGCAGACCTACGGCATTGTTCGAGACCTGGAAACCTGGATCACCGATCTTCCGGAATGGCAGCAAGAGCATCTGGCGGCGTGGATCTTTGGAATCCTGGCATGGCTGGCGCTGGCCCTCGCGGCGGTCGGGTTGTACAGCGTAGTGTCCTACGTAGTGGCGCAGCGCACGAATGAGTTTGGAATTCGCATGGCGCTGGGTGCTCAGCCCGGCGACGTGATGAGGATTGTGTTTGTGTCGGCAGTGGTGAGTGTGGGAAGCGGGATTGCGGCTGGGCTGGCGTTAACGCTGATGACGAACAGGATTCTGGCGAGGTGGGCCGGAGGAAACGCGAGGGATCCCGTGATTTTGATCGGGGGAGCGTTGGTATTGAGTTTGGTGGCTATGATCGCTTGCATGATGCCGGCGCGCCATGCTTCTAAAGTGGATCCGATGGTGGCGTTGCGATTCGAGTGAAGAGGATGGACTTCATGCTCGAAGGCCTTTTGCGCCGGCCCGGTTGCGCAATAGTGTGACATATCACCAGGGCCGAAAGCGCCAAGGCTTCCTAGTGAGACGGGGACGCCAAAACCGGGAAAGACCGGCCACTACAACAACGCGAAGATGCCGGGCTAAAGCCCGGCGCTGCATTGGGACGGAGCAGTCGGCCTCAGAAGGCCACCCCTCCGCAAAAAAAAAGCCGCCCAAAAAGCGGATCCCGTTACGCTCGGGATGACAGCGCGATTTGCGCAATGTTCTTTTCATTACAAAGTACTTGACAACGCAAACTGGAAGGGCTAGATTGGAGGGGCGGCGGAGAAATCGGAGTTTCTATCCAACATGTTCAAGCGCATTGCGGCGATTTGCCTGATCTGGGTGTGTACGGCCTTTGCGTGGGCGATTCTGGGCACCTCGATTTTTTCCAGGAGTGAGAGCGCGGAGTCCGGACTCTCCGGACGCGTGGCTTCGACATGGGGAGCGCCGCAGGCGCAGGCGCCTCCGGCGATTACGCGCGAATGGCAGGAAACAAAGACGATTGAAGATGAGTACGACGGAAAGAGGAGGACGCGGAAGGAGACCTATCAGCATTCGGATCCCGTGAGAATCGAAGGGAGCCGCATCACCGCGGCGCTGCACGTGGATTACCGGCAAAAAGGGCTGCTGTGGTTCAGCACATATAAGGTGGATCTCGACGCCGCCTACACGTTCCAGAATCCCAAGGCGAGCGAAGAGGAGTTTGCGATTGCGCTGCCGCTCCCGGCGCAGCAGGCCGTGTACGACAAAGTGGAACTGAAGGTGGATGACATGCCGTTGCCGCTGACATTCAGCGGATCGCAAGTGCTGGCGCGCGTGCGGCTGGCCGGCGGGGCAAAGTCGGTGCTGCGTGCAGAATACCGTTCGCAGGGGCTGGATAGCTGGCGCTATTCGTTTTCGGGGCCGAACGCGGCGCAGGCGAATCCACAGACCGGGCAGAGCAACCTTGTTTCGTCACAGCCAAAGGAAATCTCGCAATCGCGGAACTTTCACCTGCTGGTGAAGACGGATTTTTCCGGGTTCGACTTTCCTGACAATTCCCTTTCGCCGACCGAGAAACGCGAGACCGGAAACGGCTGGGAGCTGCAGTGGAATTACGAGAATCTGGTGTCCGGGTTCGACATTGCGCTGAAGATGCCGCAGAAATTGCAGCCGGGGCCGCTGGCGGGGCGCATCAGCTACTTCGCGCCGGTGTCGCTGTTTTTCTTCTTCTTTCTGGTGTTTATCCTGTCCACGATGCGCGGGAACAATTTGCATCCGATGAACTATTTCTTCCTGGCGTGCGCGTTCTTTGCGTTCCACCTGCTGCTGGCGTACCTGGCAGACCATATTTCGATTCATGCGGCGTTCGTGATTTCGTCGCTGGTTTCGATTGCGCTGGTGGTGAGCTATCTGCGGCTGGTGGTGGATTTGCGATTCGCGGTGGTGGACGCGGGGCTCACGCAGCTCATCTACCTGGTGCTGTTTTCGTATGCGTTTTTCTTTGAAGGATTCACAGGATTGGCGGTAACGATTGGCGCGATTCTGACGCTGTTCGTGGTTATGCAAATGACCGGGCGGTTGAAGTGGGAAGAGAAGTTCGGGGCGGTGGTGGCAGGAAATGGAAGAGTGACGGCGTAAGGGAGAGTCAATCAGGTAAAAACCCGAAAGTCGAATGGAGTAAAAAGCCTGAATGCGCGAAATGTGACAGTGACGAGAAGCGAGCGAGGTGCAGGGGCGGGGTTAGCTTGCGGCGGCGGCGAGGAGGGAGAGCCACTCGTCCCAGTCGTTCAGGACGATGTTGTAATCCGCACGCGGCACTTGGTGACTGGCGGAGGGGATGAGCGCGACAATTTTTATCTGTGGGAAATTCGCTCTCAGCCAGTCGACCATTTCTTTGCGTGTTTCCTCGCGCGTGTTGGGGCCAACAACAAACACGTCCACATTTTGAATCGAGGTTAGAGCTTGTCTGGCCGCTTGGTTGTCCACGACGGAGATGACATGGTGGCCGCAACGGCGAAAGAGCTCGGCGCGCGCGTTCAAGTCTTTTTCGTCATAGCCGATTTGAAAGACGATTTGCTTCACGTGAGTCTTGATGGAAGTTCTTTCGCCAGATTGCTGGTTCGAGATGACGTATTCGCCAGGAGAAAAAGCTCCGAGCTTCTTGACGCGGTCGCGGGCGCGTTCGAGGTCGTCCGCCTGTTCGATCAGGCGAACGGTGCCGTCGCTTTCCACCTTGGAGATTCGAAATTGCTGCGACATAGGTGTTAGCAACCCCGAACTACCGGCTAGACACAGGAGATTGAATCACAGGCTTGGCCGCATGTCCACACCCTAAAATAAGCGGATTTATACATTTTTACACCGTGTTTCTGCTCGTTAAGGCGCGAATGCCGTGCCGGAGTAGTATCATTCTCGCCGGACCGGGATTGCTTCCGCTCAAGGAGAATCCGATGGCAATCAAGAATTGCTCGCTCGCTGTGATTTATGCGGCGTCTTGCGTGCTTTTTTTTGTCGTAGGCACGGAAGAAGCGCAGCAACAGAAGGCACCTACGCGGATTTACAATACGGCGAAGCAGAAATTGCGCGAAGGCAAAACGCTGGTTGGGGCGACGGTTTTCTCACCGGATCCGAACATTTATTGCGCGGTAGCCAACAGCGGATACGACTACACGTGGATCGAGATGCAGCACAGTCCCTTGACGTATGAGGACGTGGCGAAAATGATTTGGGCGTGCCGCGGGTCTTCGGCGATGCCGTTTATTCGCGTGCCGGATGCGACGGAGAGCGATATCCAGAAAGCGACGGACATCGGCGCGGTGGGGATTATCGTTCCGACAGTAGACACCGTGGAGAAGGCGCAAGCGGCGGTGAAGTGGTCTAAATATCCGCCGGAAGGACGGCGCAGCCAAGGCAACGGGCAATATGGTGCGCTGTGGGGAAGCGACTATCGGCAGACTGCGAACGACAACGTGGTGGTGGTGATTATGATTGAGACGCCGATTGGCGTGGAAAACGCCGAGAAGATAGCGTCGGTTCCCGGGATTGATGTGATTTTCGCGGCGAGCACGGACCTGGGAAATTTTTCGGGGCATCGGCAGGGAGAGAAAGAATACGAGGCGCTGGTCACGCGGATTCATGACGTGACGTTGCAGCGCGGAATCCGGTTGGGCGGGCCGCAGGCTTGGAAGGGGCGGGCGGGATTCACGTTTTTTCAGGCACCGGGGGAGACGGAATTGATTCGAGCGGGGGCGCGCGTGAACCTTACCGGGAATGCGGCCGGCGAGGCCAAGCCGGGAGTCGCGCCAGTGGAAGGCGATAAGCCGCCGGGCGGGCGTTAGAGAAAAGGGAAAATAAGAAATGGGGGATCGGAGCTGCCTGGAGCGTCTAGGTCGTGATCACGACATGTGAAGGCCAGGGACGTCGGAAAAGCGGCGGTGCTTCGCTAAGAACACTTACGGCAAACAAGCTGCCACAGTCTAAGGGCCGCCGGCTGGAAGCCAGCGGTACAAAATAGAGGACACCGCCTCGGAAAATTCTCCGCCACAAGACAACCCAAACGGCGGTGGGACGAAATGTCAAGAAAACGCTGATAGCGAAAACGAGCGAGGGGTTGCCGCGTCTAAGCCGGGACGTGGGGCGTGCGAACAATAGCTCGTGACAACTAAAGGAGGTTGGGTATGCGAAAGAGAGTTTTTTGCCTTGTGCTGTGGGTGGCTGGGGTGATTTTGTGGTTGGCTTCGGCGCCGCAATCGGCGTTGGCGCAACAAGCAGCAGGGGCGCAGCAGGCTCCGGTGACCATGGCTTCGACAGTAGACCGCGACATCAGCGCCATCGAGAAACAAGTCGTCGACGCTGCCGAGGCAATGCCCGAAGATAAATTCCATTTCACACCGGAATCCATCAACATTCCAGGCAGCAATTACCAGGGTGTTCGCTCTTTCGCGGTCCAAGTGAAGCACATAGCTGCGTCCAATTGGTTCATCTGGTCGCCGCTCACCGGCGAGAAGCTCCCCGAAGGTTTAAACGACGGAAACGGTCCCGCCAATTTGAAGTCCAAGCCCGAAATCATCAAATTCCTGAAGGACTCCTTTGCCCTGGGCCACCGCGCTGCTGCCACCCTGACCACCGAAAACATGCTGCAAGCTCCGGGGAACAGCAAATCCACTCGCCTTCGTTTGGCCGAGTTCGGGGTCGCTCACGCCTACGACCACTACGGACAGATGGTCGAATACCTGCGGATGAACGGAATTGTACCGCCGGCGAGCCGCGGGAAGTCGGATTGATGGTCAAGCGAGAGGAGAGATTGCGATGAAGCGACCTTCCAGGTGGTTTTTGCGACAGTTTGGACGTGCATGTGTTGCGTTCAGTTTGTTCGGCGTGATTTTGGTCAACATCTGGGAAGCAAGACTCTACGGCCAAAGCCAGGCGCAGAATCCGGCTCCGGCGCAAGTGCGTGCGCGGGCGGAGGAGACGCTGGAGTGGTGGAACCAGACCGGCAAGTAGCTGATTGCCATGGCCAAGGATTTTCCCGAAGACAAGTACGACTTCAAAGTGCAGAAAGACCAGCGGACGTTTGCGGAAAATCTTGTGCACGTTGCCGCAGTCGATTACGACATCGTTAGCAGGGTTGCGGGAACGCACATCGGGCCGGACTTCGGGAAGGACAAGCACAACCCACCACCAAACATGTACAAGACGAAAGCTGACGTGGTGAAACTGCTCGAGGACGCGGTGGCGGCAGGCGCGAAAGTGATTGAAGAGCAAGGCGACGTGGGGTTGGACAAGACGCAGCCGTTTGGATGGGAAACCGGGAGGCACGTGGTCCACAATTCCTACATCTGGCTCAGCGGCATCGAGCACAGCAGCGAGCATTTCGGCCAGTTGGTGGTGTATTACCGCGCAAACAATCTTGTGCCGCCGGAATCGCGCCGATGAGGCTCTAGGCGCTCTCCGCCAGATGCCGCCCTGAAGGGCGGCGCTACAAACCCCCAAGTCGAAATAACCTCCCCTTAAAAAGTTGGAAAAAGTGCTTGACAACCTATACTGTGTATCGTACAGTGTGTGGCGTACACTATATGACACCCGGTACAAACAACCACGATCTGTTTGAAAACCTGCGGTTGGAGCTGCGCCGCGGCTCGCTGGTGCTGGCCGTGCTCGCGGCGCTGCGCAAGGAGCAGTACGGCTACACGCTGCGCAAGACGCTTGAGGAACAGGGCATGGCGATTGATGAAGGCACGCTGTACCCGCTGCTGCGCCGGCTCGAGAGCCAGGGGCTGCTGCTCAGCGAATGGCGGGAAGAAGAGAAGCGCAACAAGCGGTTTTACCGGCTCTCTGCGGACGGCAAGGTGATCCTGAAACAACTGCTGGCGGAGTGGCAAAGCATCAATTCTTCCTTGGACGGAATGGTTAAAGGGTGATGCCATGGAACTTCTAGAACGTTATTTACGAGCTGTGAAATTCTTCCTACCGCGCCGAGAGCAAGACGACATCCTGCGGGAACTTTCGGAAAACATCTTGTCGCAAATGGAAGACAAGTCTTCCGAGTTTGGCCGTCCGTTGAACGAAGGCGAGCAGGCAGCGATTCTCAAACAGCACGGCCATCCTTTTATAGTGGCTAGCCGCTTTCGAAATACTCGCGTCCAGTACCTGATCGGTCCCGTCGTGTTTCCGTTTTACTGGTTCGTCTTGAAGATCCTTTTTTGGATCGGTCTTGGGGTCAGCGCCTTGAACAGCATCGCGCTGCTTAGCGGCGGCGAGCCCGTGCGGCAACTCTTTCAGGGGCTTCTGGCCTTCGCGCATGTGGCCCTACCGGTGTTTGGCTGGGTAACCTGCGTGTTTGCGGTGCAGGATTTCTTCATAGCCAAGTTCCGCCTCATTGATAAATTAAATCAGCGCTGGGATCCCCGTTCAATGCCAGCGACCCCAGCACCGCCCCAAAAAGTACGACGTTCTCAATCCATTTTTGGATTGATTGCGGGCGCGGTTTACGTTGCCTGGCTCCTGGCGGTGCCTTACTACCCCTACTTGATCTTCGGACCCGCTGCTTCAGCGCTGAGGCTTGCGCCCGAGTGGCATCGGTTCTATCTGCCAGTAGTCGTGCTGGCGATTGCGGGATTGGCGCAGGCGGCAGTAAACCTAGTTCGTCCGGAATGGACGTGGCTCCCCTCAGTGACGCGCCTCGTATGCAACGTCGTGGCGCTGACCATTCTGCGTTTCATCTTTAAGAGCAATTCTTACGTCTTTGTTTTGGTCGCGGATCCGGGCAACGGCGCGCGCTATGAAAATGTGGCGCTAATCGCCAACATCACGATTCTTTGCACGTTGGCATCCGTCGCGCTCGGCTTGTCGATCGCCGTGATTATCCAAGGCTGGCAATGCTTGAAGGAAATCCGGCAATGGATTCGCAGGCGCGGCAATCCGCTGCCCTCGCGGATTTCTTAGATGATACGGGCTCGACTGGGCTTAACCGAATTCAGAAGGTGACGTTATGAGACCTCTTTATCGCAGTTCACAGGCAGATGCAAACCGGAAAATCAAAGGGCAGGCTGGCACAACTCGGGGCATTTAAGAATTCGCGGAGTATAAGGAGCACGCTATGGACCTAGTGGATCGCTACTTGAAGGCTTTGGCAAAGGCGCTACCGGACGCGCAGCGCGAAGACATTATCCGCGAGCTGTCGGAAGACATTCGCAGCGAAATGGAAGACAAGCAAGGCGAGCTGGGGCGACCGTTGACGGAAGCGGAACAGCAAGCATTGCTCAGAGAGCGCGGGAACCCGCTGCTGCTGGCCGCACGCTATCACCAGGACGATCGCCGCGTGGCGTTTGGGCGGCAGCTAATCGGTCCGGTCCTGTATCCGTTTTACATCAAAGTGTTGTCTTTTAACCTTGGGCTTACGTTTGTGGTTATCGGCACGATTTTTCTCGCGCTGGGGGTTAGCGGGCAACCGGTCCGCTTCGGCGACATTCTTTCCTCGTGCCTGCTGCAATTGTTTATTCAGGTGGGCGTAGTGACGCTGATTTTCTCGCTGATCGAGAGACACCTGACGAAACACCCGGACCGCTGGAACCTGAGCGGGAAGTGCGGCGCTGTGCAGCTTGACATAGGAGCCGGAAGAAACGTCAGTCTGCCCATCGAGGGCCGACAGCAGGTTTCTCGCTTCGAGTCGGTCTCCATCATTATCGCTTCGGCCGTTGCGCTGGTGTGGATGACCGAAGTGCAGAACTATCCCTTCCTGATTCTCGGCCCGGCGGCGGCATTTCTGAAGCTCGCGCCCATCTGGTACCAAGTGTACTTCCCCATCGTGCTGCTGACGGTTTTCGAAATCGTGCGCGCGACTATTAACCTTGCACGGCCTGACTGGACGCTGTTTCGCGCCGTTTACAGCGTGTTTGTACACTTTGGTGGACTGGCTGTTGTGTATTTCCTTATTCGGGCCGGGAGCTGGGTCATCGCGGGTGATTCTGCACCGGGGACCGCGGGCGGATATGCGCATGCAGCCCAAATTGTGAACCAATGGATCTACTACGGACTATGGGTAACGGCCATTTTCTCCACGGTGAGGCTGATCGTCCGAGTGGCGCGACTGCTTCGCGCACAGCGCCAGAGTGGCGGTTCGACTGGCGTCGGTGAGCCTGCGAAAGAAGGAAATTAAGGAAAGGAACCAATATGTTGCGCGCCCTCTTGCTTCTGCTTTCTTGCCTCACGGATTACGACTCTGTGCGAAACCTCGCTCACGGCGCCTTTACGGCAGGACTGGTGAATACGAGCGTTCTGTGCTGCACCGGGACAATCCTCGCCCTCCGCCGACGCAAGTTCTCCCTGGGATAATGGCTTGAGGGAAGTTACCTAATTTACTACTGACACCGCGGTGTTGTAGGCTGGCCGTATGTTGATCGGTCAGAAGTTGAGGGAAATTCGCGAAGCCAAAAAACTGAGCCAGGTCGAAATCGCGGGGGCCACAGGGCTGGTGCAACCTTATGTATCCCGCGTGGAAAACGGCCACACGATTCCAGGTGTGGAAACTCTGGAAAAGTGGGCCAGCGCGCTGAAGGTTCCTTTGTATCAGATTCTTTATGATGGCGAAGAGCCGCCCAAACTGCTAAAGCTTTCCGGGAATCATCACAGCGAGTTATGGGGAAACTCCGGGCGGCAGATGCACGACCTCAAGCGGCTGCGGCAGTATCTGGCGAAGATGAATGAAGGAGAGCGCGAGCTGTTGATGTCGCTGGCAGGGCGGATGGCGACGCGGTCGCGGTATGGCGCGGAGGAGTCCTAGCTTTAAGTTGTAAGTTATAGGTTTTAAGTGAAAAAAAACGGACTTTGAGCCTCTGCGGACTGGCTGCGATTTCCAACCTCCATGTTCAAAACTCAAAACCAGAGACTGAAGATTGAAGCGACTTGGAATCGGCGTCCGAGTCTTCTTCGGATTCGATGCCGGCGCGGGCGATGAGCCTGCGAAGCGCTTCTTCCCCGCCGGCGCCGCGCTGCGTTCCTGCGATAAAGCCGTCGCGGTCAATCACCACGTAAATCGGATATGCATTGGCCTGATACATGGCTGCGAGATTCGTGTCTTCCATCATCACGATCTTGCAGTCGCGAGGATGCTGCTCGAGGTATTTCTTCACGGTTTTCTTTGATTCGCCGACGTCAATGGCGAGAAGAATGAGGCCTTGGGGGGCGAGTTCTTTGCCAATCTTGTCGACGAAGGCGGCTTCGTCGGCGCAGAAGCCGCACCAGGTGGTCCAGAACTCGAACAGCGCAACCTTGCCTTTGATGGACTCGTTGGTAAATTTTTCGCCGGTGGTGGTTGTGGCGGAGAAATGCGGAGCGGGTTCTTTGTCTTTGGAGCCGGCGGTGAGACCGAGAGCATTGACGAGCAGGGTGGCGGAAAGTGCGCCGCGGAGGAAGATGGTTCGCACGCGCATTGCGAGAAGATAGCACAAATCGTGGAACAAGGATTAGGGGATTGGGGGCTGGGGATTAGGCACCGAAACGGCCCAGGAAGCCACTGCTAAAACCCCGCGAGGATTCTTGTTCCGCGGATGTGCCCGTCATACCCCGTCACCAATGGCACGATTGCCTTTGCAATTTTCTCGCCACCGATTGAGGACGGTTCGATGGGATTCGCGTAAGCAGTGATACGCCCCAAGTGGCAGCAATTTGCGAACTTGCGAGGCCACGTCGGGCCCTCCGCTCGTGTACTGAGCGTTATCGAAGATGGGGCCCTAATAAGGCTAGATGGGGCATGCTCACGTTCTTACGTCTTTACTTGCGCCTGCGTTAGGACCTTTAGGAGAACGAGGACCAGGGTGGCCAGAGTAGTATTCGGGGGGCGGGTGTGTTAAAGAGGGCGCGGAAGTGGCGGGAGGAAACATGCGGAGAGAGCGAGAGTACGCGTTTATGCTCAACGCGCGGCAATCCCAGATTTCATTCAAGCATTCATGGTTGGCGATCTTCGTTTCTATCCTCGCGATAGTCGTAGTCAACGTGGACCTGGCGCATGGGCAGACGCCCGCGCAGCCCACGGACAAGACCGTCGCGGTGTTTGGGCAAGCGATTCATTACTGGGATGTCGGTTCCGGGCCGGTGGTGGTGCTGGTGCACGGTCTGGGAAGCCGCAAAGAGGATTGGACGCCGGTGCTGGAGCCACTGGCGCAGAAGTATCGCCTGCTGGTGCCGGACCAGATCGGATTCGGAAAATCCGAGAAGCCGCTGCTCGATTACAGCGTGCAGACTTACGTGGACTTCTTGAACGAGTTTTTGCGGCAACTGAAAGTGGAGAAGGCGAGCCTGGTGGGAGAATCACTGGGCGGGTGGATTTCCGCGTTGTACGCTGTGGAATTGGGAGATGGATTGCATCTGACGCCGGTAGAAAAATTGGTGCTAGTGGACGCGGCTGGATTGAAGCAGGACGCACCGATTCCGAACCTGAACCCGAGTTCGTTGGCGGCGATGCGCGGGGTGATGGAATCGGTGTTTTACGACACGAGCTGGTTGAATGACGATGCGCTGCGAAGGATTTTCACGGACAAGCTGTCGGTCCACGACAGCTACACCGTGCGAAGCTTTTTGGGGAATCCGATGATTGCAACCGAAAGAGTGGATGATCGCCTGGCAAAGATTAAAACCCCGACGCTGGTGCTTTGGGGAAAGCAGGACAAGTTGATTCCGATGGCGATGGGGGAGCGCTACGCCGCGGGCATTGCGGGCGCAAAATTGGTGAGCTTCGACAAATGCGGGCATGTGCCGCCGATTGAAAAGACAGAGGAGTTTTTGGCAGCGGTGACAGCGTTTCTGGGGGGATCCGCCGCCCACTAGGAATAAGTCCGAGTTTCCGGGAGTTTAGAGCTCTGAAGGGTCATGATGACATTCCGCTGATCCTCTGACCTGTGAGGTCGTGTTAGACTTACCTAGAGATGCGTCGAATTCTTAGCTTATTGATGGCGCTCGGTTTGGCGGGCCTCGGGTCGATGCCGGTTTCGGCTTGCGCGCTGGTGCATTCGCATGCGAGTGAGTGCGCAACTCACGAAACAAAGACAGATTGCGAACGAATGGACGTGAATCATGCAGACGAACCGCCGGTTACCCTTTCGCATTCGGGCAAGAGCTGCTGCGCGATTTCGGGAGCTCCGCTGCCTGAGGCGCAGACCTGGGACGGGAGTTTCGCCGTGGCTTCCCGGCCACCTTTGGCTTCCAGCGCAGTTGCTACGACGCAGCCCATAGTGGGCGCATGGTCTCTTGATATTGCGGGGGATTCCTCTCCACCTCCCTTGCAGTCTCTTCTCTGTACTTTCCTGATCTGATCTTTCACGAAAACTTGCTCGTGCACGCGTATCTCCGCACGCGCGTGTAGCTAGAGCCTGCGAGCCGAGCCCAAAGGGGTACTGCTCAACTCGGTTCGGAAGCTGAAAGCGGATCCCTCCGCCTCAGTTCACACAAGGCGGCGGCCTAAGGGCCGGGAGGACAGTTGGGGATTGCGGTTTACTAGGAAAGGATTCTGTATGAAATTCAGGCACGAGTGGATTTTTGCTATTGCCCTCGCGGCAAGCGCGAGCGTGCTACGCGCACGTGAAACACGGCAGTATGGCCACACCGAAGAGGCAGCTGATCCGCAGCAAGCATGCATGCCGGGCATGAAGATGCCGGGATGTCCTGAAACAAAGACTCAGGCCATGCACGACAGCGGCGCGATGACCATGCAGCCGGAAAACTTTCTTCAATACATTGTGAGCCACACTGGCTCGGGCACTAGCGCGCAGCCAGTCTCGACTCCAGTGCCAATGCTCATGACGAAGAAAGGCTCGTGGATGTTCATGTTCCACGCGAACGTCTTCGTTCTCGATGAGCAACAATCCGGCCCCAGAGGCGGCGACAAATTTTTCTCAACAAACTGGCTCATGGCAATGGCGCAACGAAGGCTCGGCCCAGGCGTTTTCACGACTCGCGTAATGTTGAGTCTGGAACCTGCCGCGGTTAGCGGCAGACGCTACCCGCTACTTTTCCAACAGGGCGAAACTGCTTTCGGGGTCCCTATCGCGGACGGCCAGCATCCCCACGATTTCATTATGGAGTTGGCGGCGCTTTATGACCTGAAGGTCGGAGAAAAGAGTCTTTTGTCCTTCTACTTCGCGCCCACGGGCGATCCCGCAATTGGGCCGACTGCCTATGCGCACCGGGCTTCGGCATCTGAGAATCCCCTCGGCACGCTCGGTCACCATCAGCAAGATTCCACACACATTGCGGCCGATGTGGCCACCGTCGGGTTTACTCAGGGCATAGCGCGAATTGAAGCCTCGGGCTTCCACGGCCGCGAGCCGGACGAGTTCCGATGGGACATCGACCAAGGAAAGATCGATTCGTGGTCTGCGCGGCTAACAATGGAACCGGGCAAGAATTGGAGCGGGCAGTACTCCTACGCACGGATTGCCAGTCCAGAGGCGCTCTTTCCGGGCGAGAACCAGGAGCGCATGACGGCTTCCGTCATGTACAACCGTCCCTTTCATGACGGGAACTGGGCGAATACGGTGCTTTGGGGACGCACTCGCTCCCTGCGAGACAACTCTATTTTCAATAGCTATGTCTTCGAATCGACCGCGCGTTTCCACGTCAGAAATTATGCGTGGACGCGCATCGAGAGCGCTGAAAGATCCAATGAATTGATTCTCGGAGAGAATCCGTTGCGTCCCGGTTTTCAGGAGCAGCCCATCGGACAGGTTCAAGCTTACACAATCGGGTTCGACCGCGACATTGATCTTGTCCCGCACTTGGCTTCCGCAATTGGCGCGCAGTTTACAACCTATGGAGTGCCGGAGCGCCTGAAAGCGATCTATGGCGCGCATCCGGTGGGAGTCGCTGTTTTCGTGCGACTTCGTCCGTTCGCCGGCCGAGCGAGATGACATGCGAGTTCGCGCGCTGGCACGATCACGATCTTTCATGTGCGCGATTGTATCGCCGGACCTCAATAAAGCGACGGCCGCAGGGGCACAAGCGCTTTGGCGGGCGCGGCTCTTACAGTAAACTCCGTCGAGCGTGTGACCGTTTCGTTGGTAAGTAGATCGATGCCGGTAACTTCAATCGTGTAGCGCCCGGGAGCAAGCGTGTTCACCGGGATAAAGCGTTCAATCGTGAGCTGCTTGCCACCTTGATGCAGATGATCTGCATCATCAAACGCGCGCCAAACTTCTTTTTGATCTTTAGTCTGCGTAACCCGATAAGCGACTGAAACCTTCGTCTTATGAGTCGATTCGTCAACCCTGAGGTTGTAGAGCTGGAGATAAATGCCCAGCCTGTCGGAGGCGGAAAACTCCTGATTCAGCCGCGGCCGAACTCTGTAAGCACCAAGGACGAACTGGCCGACGGCCATTTGCACAGTGCTGACAGCCTCAATTTGGTCGGCGAGAATCAGAGAGCTGGCGTCCAGCTTGTCCTGTTCAAAGCGAGGCACGCGAAGCGCAGTCCCCAGAGTGCCGACATTGCCGTTGTGCGTGTCCTTGATAACCAGATCCAGGCGATAGAGACCGGAGCGCAGCGGAACGGATTTTTGATAGATCGAAGAACGGTCTAGTGACGCTTGGAAGAGCGACTCCGGGAAATCGCGAGAAATAACATCGTCAAAAGTCTGGATGACACGGCCGCCGGGGTCGGTGATTCGGCCGTAGAGGTCGAGGACCGCGGAGTACAAACCCTGTTTGCCTTGGAAACTTAGATCGCGATTGCGCAGTTGCACGGTAATGGGAACAAGAACTGTGTTCGTAGTTGCGCGAAGAAAGTCGGCGCGATACTGGAACGGGATCTGGTTGGCGACGATGTGAGTGAGCACCCTTTCTTCCAAATCGCGGAAATGCTGCGGAGGACGTTGTACGAGGAAATTGCGTTCCAGCATCTCGAATTCATTATTGCTTGCGCGTATCTCACCTAAAGGCATGGGACATGTCGTGCCGTTGCTATTGGTAAGCCGATCCGCTCTCGACGCGCGGCCCAGCATTTCGGATAAGCTCGGCCCGGCGCCCGGAACGTGCGCAAGCGCGTCTTTTTCACACGGATCGTAGGCGATGTGATACTCGCCGGACCCCGAAGGATCCACAAACTCAATTTCGATGTTCTCGCCAATCCCTTCCAGATGGCGATAGCGCCATTTTTCCCAGGCATAGGCTTCGGATTCGCCGCCGCCCTGCTCCATGGAACGTTGATATGAGCCACCCGTCGGGTGAGATTCAATCTCGTCTGGCGGACCCCAGATGATGTGAAGGCGGCCGCGATCGGTTTTTCTGCCGGGGATGCCGGAAGAAAAGTGTTCGTCGGCATACGACAGGCGGCGATAGTGCTCTTCCTTAGCGGTGTTGATTGATGATTCCGGGTCGGGGTTACGCTTGTCCCAAAAGATCTCGATGAACTGCTCGCGCTCTTCATTCGTGGAGAGTTCCAGAAACGTCCTGTGCTCTTCAGGAGTGATGATGTCTGGAACATCTTTCTCTAGCCAGTCTTTGTCGGGAGGGCTTAGCTCCTTGAAGAGGTCCTTCTGCCGTTTTTTGAGTTCTTTGGGAGAGAGTGGTTTCGCAAAACTGTCCTGCGGGGCTGCTGGTTCCTGCGCCAGCGAGCGTGTCGTTCCGAAAAGGCTTATTGAAAAAGCGAGAAGTGTTAGGTAGCGTCGCCAGATTGATTTCATGAGGACACCTCACTCGCACCGGCCAATCTAGCCACTCTGAATCAGAAATGGCTCACGAGGTTGCCCCCCTCCGTGGCGAAAATACTGATAAAAGGATTGTCGTTGCCTGTCGTGGGCGACCCCTGCAGGTGGATGACGGCGCTGTTGCTGCTTGGGGAACGTCTGGCTGCGACATTATCTAAGCACCAGGCAAATCGGCGTACTCTTGAGAGAAGCGGATGTCTGCCTATGAGGGCCCAGGCAGCTATTCAGCCGGAGGAAGATGTGGACGTTGAATACAAGGAAAGACGCCGCGGTCCGAGGTATCCTTTTATCGCAAGCGCGGAACTGATCGAGCAGCGGGCCGATGTGCGCATCGCTTCGCGGGTCAGCGAGCTGAGCATGAACGGTTGCTATCTGGACATGATGAACCCGTTCCCACAAGGAACTCTTGTGCTGGTGAAAATCTCCGCTGGTGAAGAGTTCTTCCAGTGCAAAGGAAAGATCGTTTATTCCCAAATGAACATGGGCGCGGGCGTGGGCTTCCTCGAAATCGACCAAGCTTCGCACACGCTCCTTGAGCGCTGGATGGACGACGCGAAGAAGGAAGCGCTTAAGAACGCCTAGTTCACTCGTACGCCAGCAAAGATCCCTCCATTCTTTTGGATAAAGCGCTTCTTCTGCGCGCCCTTAGAGCACGTTCCGCTTCATTTCCGACATCAGGTAATCGCAGGAGCGCACGCACAGCGCCATGATGGTGAGCGTGGGATTCTGGCAGGGATTCGAGGCAAAGCTGGAAGCATCCATGACAAACAGATTCTTGATGTCGTGTGTTTGCTGAAACTGATTGAGCATGGACTCTTTCGGGTCTGACCCCATGCGCGCGATGCCGCCCTCATGCAGCGCCCAGCGCGGGGCCGACGGATCCGCATAAGTGCGAATGTTTTTTGCGCCAGCGGCTTCGAGCATTTCTCCGGCAGAATCGCCCATGTCCTGAATCATGGCGCGCTCGTTTTCCCCATCGGACATGTGGATTTTCAGCACGGGAATCCCGTAAATGTCCTTCACGCTGGGATCAAGCTTTACAAAATTGTCCCAGCGCGGAAGGACTTCGCCGAAGCCGGTGATGGAAATCGTAGTGCGCGGCACGCGAACGGCCTTTTTGTAAGCAATGCCGAATCCGGGCGCGTACCAATTGAAATCAGTGGACGACTCACTTTCATAGCCATATCCGCGGAGAAATTTCCTGTAAGGCGGCGCGTTGGGTATGTTGCGGAAACGAGCAATGTACATGCCGGTGGGCTTGTGAGGGCCGCCGCCATAGACCGAAGGCTTCGTCCCCAAGGCAGGAAATTCCGCGCTGCCGCCCGCGCTGCGGACGTGCGCGGTGAGGTAATGTCCCAACACGCCGCTCGAATTGGCCAGTCCGTTCGCATATTCCCTAGTGGCGGAATTGAGCAGAATGCGCACCGACTCCTGCGCCTGTGCGCAGAGAATGACCACGCGCGAAAGCAGTTCTTGCGGCTCGCGCGTAACGCGGTCGATATACAAAACGCCGTTCGCGCGATTATGTGCCGCGTCGACCAGAACTTTGTAAACCATGGCGTTCGAAATCAACGTGCAGTTTCCTGAGGCGAGCGCATCGGCTACCGTGGTGAAAGCTGAATTAAAGTAGGAATGCGTCACGCAGCCGCGCTCGCATGGGCCGCAGTAATGGCAAGGGCCGCGGCCGTTCAGCGAACGCGTTAAATTCGCGCTGCGCGCCGGCATCACCACGCGGCCAAGTTTCTCGCGAACGCGTTCTCGGAAAAGCGTTTCCTGGCACGTCAGGGGAATCGGCGGCTGAAAAAAACTGTCGGGAAGATGCTCAAGCGTTTCCTCGCTGCCGCTGATGCCCACGTATCTCTCGACGAGGTCGTAGTAAGACTGGAGGTCTTTGTAACTGAGCGGCCAATCTTCACCGTAGCCGTCGCGTGACGCAGCCTTAAAGTCCCAATCGCTAAAACGCAGACAGAGGCGGCCCCAAACATTCGTGCGCCCGCCGGTGACGCGCATGCGGCCCATCCAATCAAACGGCATATCGGCGGGAGTCGTGTAAGGTTCCTCGTGATCGTTCACAAACCAGTCGGCGTTGTACTCGTCGCAAGCGAACTTGGATTGGATCGGCCGCGTCTTGCGCAAGATTTCCGGGGCCATATTGCGATACTTCAGCTCAAAGGGAGACTTGTGCTCGGTGAAATTCTGGTCGGATTGAGGCTTGCCCGCTTCGAGCAATGCCACCTTCAACCCTGCTTCCGCAAGGCGCTTGCTCGCCCAGCCACCCGAAGCGCCGGAGCCCACAACGATCACGTCATAACGGTGGTGTTGTCTTTGTGGCATGCCCTCTTAGAAAAACGGATGCTAACAAGTACGCTGCACTCGGTCAATCGAGCAATGCAAAGGATTTCTTTGGTGGTTGTTAACCATAGAAGGCGAGTGATACCATCGGCGCGAAAACGAAAAGAATCCAGCGATGGGCGGGGAAAAAAATCTAGTAGTAATCGAAAGCGCGACAAGGGAGCCCGGTGGGCTGACCCGGCGCACGATGGTGCAGCGTTTGCTTGTCGGGATGAGCGCCGGCGCGGCATGGCCACTGGCGTCAGATTCCCATCCCGTTTTCGAGCTTTTGAAGAGCGAGGCGCTCCTGCACAATGAAGCTGTCTTTGATCGAGCGGAACAGCTCGGCCAGGCAAGCTGGAAGCCCGCGTTTCTGAGTGCGCAGCAAAATGAACTTTTGACCGCGCTCGCGGAGAGCATCGTCCCAGGTTCGACGCGCGCGCACGTGAGCCGCTTCATCGATCTCCTGCTTAGCGTGGAGAAAGCGGAAAATAAGCGCAGATTCTTGGAATCTCTGGCCGCGCTGGAAGCGGAGATTCAAAAGCGGTTCAAGAGGAGCTTCCCTGCCCTCGACGAGGAGCAAAAGAACGCTTTCCTGACCGACGCTTCGACGAAGTCGAAAAATCCGCAGGCTGCGGAATCGGAAGACGAAAAGAAGCAGCCAGCGCTCTACAGGCACTTCGAGAATCTAAAAAGCTGGATCAGCGGCGCGTACTATTCTTCGGAAGTGGGCATGCGCGAGCTTGGCTGGACAGGCGATTATGCATTCGCGGCGTTTCACGGCTGCACGCATCCCGAAGGCCACCAATAAGGATAAACTCATGATTAAATCCATACATTCGACAACAGGACGCAGAGAATTTCTTCGCGCCGCAGCCGTGACGAGCGCCGGATTGACGCTGGCGAAATGTCTCCGCTCCGCGCCGCAAAAATCCGTGCTGGTGTTCACAAAATCCTCCGGCTTCGAGCACGACGTCGTGAAGCGCGTCGACGGCAAGCCCAGCATCATGGACGACGCGGTGACCGCACTGGGCGACAAGCATGGATTCCACGTCGGCGTGACGAAGGACGGACGGATTTTCGACGACACGCAATTTCATAAATACGGCGCCGTCGTTTTTTTTACCACCGGCGATCTGACCACGCTCGGTACTGACGGCAAGCCGCCCATGTCCCCCGAAGGCAAGCAGAAGCTGCTGGACGCGATCCACAAGGGCATGGGATTCGTTGGCGTTCACGCCGCGAGCGACACGTTTCACCCCGAGCCGGACCCGAAAGATCTTTCCAACCGCTACATCGCCCATGGCGACCAGCAAGACCCCTATCTGAAAATGCTTGGCGGCGAATTCATCATTCACGGGAGCACGCCGCGCCTGCAAGACACCAATTTAATCGTCGACGATCCGAAATTCCCCGGACTCGAAGGCGTGACGTCGCCCGTCAAGTTCAACGACGAGTGGTATTCGCTGAAGGACTTTGCAACGGACATGCACGTGATTCTCACGCTAGACACGCATGGCATGACCGGAGCGCCCTACCAGCGCCCGCCGTATCCCGCCAGCTGGGCGCGCATGCACGGCCAAGGGCGCGTCTTCTACACCGCCATCGGCGACCGCCCGGACAATTGGAAGAACGAGTTTTTCCTCAATCTGCTCGGCGGAGGAATCCGCTGGTCGATTGGCGACGCCGAAGCGAACATTGAGCCCAACTTGAAAGAAGCCGCGCCGGGCTACGCGGAAATCCCTCCCAAAGAGCCAGCCAAGAGCTAATCAGGCACCTCTGTTTGTTGAACTCTTGGACTTTTCGACCATTGGACTCTTGAACTGCCCGGGCGCCGTACCTACATTGGAATTGGCTGATTTAGCCGAGGCTTCACATACCAGCAAGGCTTGTATCCCGCATGCGGAAACCAGGAATGCGCGCAGGTAACCGTTAGCTCCGGATTCTGCTGGTCAATTTCGTAGCTGGTCTTATTGCCTTTCTCGGGAATGGCCAACACGCGCGGCCCGGTGAACGATTCGAGCGGGTCGGCTGGCTTCGGATGAATCATCCGCACCCGAAACCACAGTGCATCGCCGATATAGGCGAGCAGCAAAGCTGCGACGACAGCCTGCGCAAACCGCGCAATAAATTTCTTAAATTTTTGCGGCGAAACGGACACCGTCATGCGCTCCCCAAGCTGGACGCCAGGCCTATCCGCAAAATCACTTCACGAAAACAAAAAAGCTTCCTAACGGATCGACACCAATTGTCGATTGCCTGGTCACGCTCGGCCCCGGCGGGCACTGCCAGTACATCGACAACCGTCATGCTCCCCCGATCCTTTGGCAAATTAATCTCTGGCCATTCTCGTTTTCTTGGTCCGAGCTTCATGTGAACTTCCTGCACCTGACGACCGGAAAACTGTTTTTTGAGATGGAGATAAAGGCCCACCAACCCAAACACGACGCCCATTGGTTTGGTGTCTCCATTTGCGGTTTGTACAACGAACGCGCCCACAACGTGTTGCAGGACAAATCCAGGACGGCCAATCGTGTAGACGTAAACCTCGTCGTAGGCGGCACGCATGGGATCCATATTGAGAACAGTGTAACGAAGAACTGCGCACCTGGTTGCGTCCATCCCGCTCAATCTGCTAGCCGGTAACTTGGGAATCCAACCTTTCCGGCAGCATTAATCAGGCATGTTCGTCTCTTGGACACAACGGTGAACTGATCAGTACGCGGCGGACGGACTCATGTAGGTTTGGCTCCAGATAGGAATTTCCCTTAAGCCAGTTGGCAATCAGCTGACTAATCACAGCGTTGGTGTACTCTGCTTGTAGCTCAAGACGTGTGGCGCCAATCATCGCGAAGAGGCTAAAGCCACGTAGTGCCCAAGAATGGCCACTCCGGCAGCGGAGCTCTTTAGCCCAAATATCGGAATGGTCGCATCCCTCAAAAGTTCTCCCGCAAATAGGACAGAACGAAAAACGCGGCTGATCGAGCACACTTCGAGCTTCTAAGATTGCTCGAAGGATTCGCGCGAGTTGCTGGTTCAGTTTCGATCGAGCAACCGGCTGCGAAAGCCAAAAAGATGCGATGGCCTCAACAGACAAGCCACTGATTTGCGGAAAATGTAGGGATGCGGCCCTGGCGGAATCAGCAGCATTCGGGGCCTCAGGCAAAACAAAAAAGCGCTGACCGTCTTCGCAGATTAAACAGACTGCCCATGGGTCGGCGCACTTACTCAAAACCAACTGGCGTCCACACGATGGACAATAACATTTCGTGTGTAGTTGTCCGGGTAATTGTGCTGCATCCACTCTATGCTCCGCCAAATTCCTAATTTTGTTGAATTGTAGCGACTTCTTCTTCGGGCAACAACATCTCACGGGCGCTAGAGGTGGACATACTGGAGAAGCTGGAAGACTCCGGCGCCCATGAGGGCGGCGCCGGGGATGGTAAGGACCCAGGCCCAGACGATGCGGCGTGTGATGCCCCATCGCACGGCGGAAAGGCGGCGCACAGCGCCGACACCTACAATCGCGCCAGTAATCGTGTGGGTAGTACTTACCGGGATGCCAAAGATAGCGTTGCCGACGATGGTGAGTCCACCGGCGGTTTCGGCGGAGAATCCGCCGAAGGGAGTAAGTTTGGTGATGCGCTGACCCATGGTTTTGATAATGCGCCAGCCGCCAGCCATTGTGCCGCCACCCATGGCCAGATGGCAGCAGATGATTACCCAGAATGGCACGGTAAAGGTCTTCAGCAGGCCACCTGCAACGAGCGCGATGGTAATGATGCCCATACCTTTTTGCGCGTCGTTGGTGCCGTGACCCAGGCTAAACAACGCCGCAGACATAAGCTGGAGCCTGCGGAACCAGCGGTCGACTTTCTGCGGGCGTTGCCGCTGAACGATCCAACTCGTGACGATGGTCAGGATCATGGCTAGAACCATGCCAATGACTGGTGAGAGGAATATGAAAAGGACCGGCTTGACCCAGCCGCTGAGGATGAGCGCTTTGAAGCCGGTCCGAGCGATGGCGGCGCCGCCATAGCCACCAAGGAGCGCGTGCGAGGAACTGGTGGGAAGGCCAAGGATTAGCGTGATGAGATTCCAACCAATGGCACCCAGCAG
>DATEGO010000007.1:0-14737 GCA_035280065.1 Candidatus Acidiferrum sp. | reverse complement strand
TCTTCTCCGGCGGCGTCCAGCGCTTGCTCGACAACGTTCTCAAAACCCTTACCGCCACCTCGCTCATGAGCCTCTCGGGCGCCATGCTCCTCGGCACTGTCAGCGTGCTCATGATGGAATTGGGCGGCCACAAGATGCTTGCCGGAACCATGACTCCCGGCCAATGGTTTGCCTACAGCGCCTTCCTGGCATTTTTGATCGCGCCCGTTTTCCAAATCGTCGCCATCGGCACGCAAATCACAGAAGCCATCACCGGCCTCGAGCGCACGCGCGAAATCCTCGACGAAAAAATGGAAGACGAAGCATCCGGCCGCACCGTCGCGCTAGACCGGGTCAACGGCCTCGTTGAAGCCCAGCATGTCAGCTTCGCGTATGAAGAGCGCAAGGAAGTCCTGCACGACATCAGCTTCACTTCGCAGCCCGGCACCGTCACCGCGCTCGTTGGCCCATCCGGAGCGGGAAAGTCCACCATCATCGGCTTGATCGCCGCGTTTTACGTGCCTTCCAGCGGGAAAATGCTCGTCGACGCCGTGGACCTCGCCACCGCGAAGCTCAGTTCCTACCGCACGCAGCTCGGTGTTGTGCTGCAGGAAACGTTTCTTTTCGACGGCACGATTCGCGAAAACGTGGCCTTCTCCAAACCGGACGCCACGCAAGAAGAAATCCTCGCCGCCTGCCGCATCGCCCGCGTGGACGAGTTTGCGGAATCCTTCGAGCAAAAATACGACACCGTCGTCGGCGAACGCGGCGTAAAGCTTTCCGGCGGACAGAAGCAGCGCGTCTCCATCGCGCGCGCCATCCTCGCCGATCCGCGCATCCTCATCCTCGACGAAGCCACTTCGAGCCTCGACTCCGAATCCGAAGCGCTGATTCAAGAAGGTTTGAAGTATCTGATGCGGGGCCGCACCACATTTGTCATCGCCCACCGCCTTTCCACGATTCGCCGTGCCGACCAAATCCTCGTCGTCGAAGCGGGCCGCATCATCGAGCGCGGCACTCACGAAACCCTCTACGCGCTTGGCGGCCGTTACTACGACCTCTACACCAAGCAGCACGCCGTCGAGACCAACCTCTTCCTCGCCCCCGGAGAAAGCACCTCTCTCGAAGAACCCGCCGAGTCCTCTGCCGCCGGCAACGGCCGCGGCGCCCCCGACACCACCGATGCCATCCGCATCCTCCGCGGCCAGAGCAACTAGCTCTATGCGGTAGAGGCACGATTTACCGTGCCCTGCCGATTCCAACTTCTACCTTTGCAGAGCTGCCGCTAGTTGTGGGGTGGATGGCGCGTTAACATTTGCGACGTGTATTTTGGCGGCCGAAACTCAATCGTGATGTCCTGTTGAGCCTGGACTGGCCTTTTGTCCAGCAGAGTGGGCCTGTAACGCCACTGGCGGATGGCCTCCGTCGTGGCAGGAAGAAGAGAGGCGGAGCCGCCAAGGAACTTTACTTCCTCCACTTGGCCAAGCTGCCCGATGGTGGCGCGGACCCTTATGGTTTCAGCCAGTCCATGGCGTAGCCCCGGCGTTGGATAGTGAGGCCAACCGAATGAGACAAGGGCGCCGGCTTCTAATCGAGCGGATTGATAAGCCGCTCCAGGATCAGGCTCCGGAAAAACGAGAATCGAAAGCTGCGAGGTCATTGCTAAGGAAGACGTGGCGGCGATCGTTTTTTCCGGGAAACTCACCCTGAACGGTTGGCTTCCCCGGCCCGGCACGGTAACAAGGATCGTGGAGGCTCTCGTAAGTTGCGGCGCTGCGACTATCGTAGAGGCCAAGCTGTATGGGACGCGACTTCTCGGCACACGACTTATGCGCCCCACAGGCTTGGGTCGACGTACGAGTTTAGAACGCGCTGGAGGCAACACATTTCCTACAACTGGCGCGGCCGCGTCACTGTGCCCGGAATTGAGTTCGGGTTTAGGAGAGGGCTTAGGTTCTATTGTCGGAGACGAATCTTCATCCGTGGAGCGCGCTTCCACGGAATCTGAGCCTGCCGCGCTCTCCGATCCGGGCACACCTGCAGCGGGTTTGCTGGCCCTAGACTTTTCTTCAGAAGACGTGGCGTCACCCGGCCCATTGGCACCCGCGGAGTCATCCGAACTTCCTACTGGCGGAGATGGAGTTTGCGAAGTTGATTCATCCGCTTCATCAGGCAGTATCGGCGGTTTGGCTTCCGTGGCGAGAAGTGACTTCGGGGCCTCTCGGAGGCGTTTGCCGAGCGGGCCGCGGCCCACGGTTAGCCCAACGGTGAAAGAGGTCACAGCAAATAAAAACAGTATTGCGAATACATTGACCTGAAATGCGGATATTTTGAGAGCAGGAAAGCGCGAGGACGAGCCCTCGATGCGGTCTGCGAACGACTGGCCCGCGTGACCTTGCGCTGCAAAACAGGCAAATGCACGAGAGTGATGAATGTCAGGCTCGGCAGCACTATGGGCCTCTTCTTGGTGAAGATGTTCCACGAGCGATGCAGAACCCTCATCCAGAATCTCAGAGGCTTCGATTTCAAATGGTTGAAACGCGGTGTTTGCCACCCGTTCTGCCAAAGGGGTTTGGTCTTGCTCCGGGAAAACATTTTTAATCGACAAAGCCGGGAAATCGTCGGCGTCGGATGGAGGATCCTCATCCCGAATCTCTGAGGCTTCGATCTCAAATCGTTGAGATGCAGTGTGCTCTATCCGTTCTGGCAAGGAGGCTTGGTCTTGCTCCGGGAAAACATTCTTAATCGACAAAGCCGGGAAATCGCCGGACTCGGTGAAACGCTCCGCAGCCTCCTGATGCGGAACAAAAGGGTCAGTATTATCGAGAACGCCACCAGACTCCGGCGAACTAATTTCCAGGGACGGCTCGTCGTGGTCAATGGTGGGTTCGACTTCGGGTACAGCCGCTTCGGTTTGTACCTGTAGGCCGGCTCCCGGGTTCGCCTTTTTCCGTTTTGCGAGTTCAATGAGCGCTGCAAATCTGCCACCCGCAACCGAAAGGTCGTCAAAAACATTTGCAGCGTTCTTCGGGTTGAACTGAAGCTGCCGGGCAGTAAGAGTCAGGCGGAGGCTGTCGTCAAGTTCGGTGCGTTGACGTTCCGTGAGAAAGTCTCGCAGCTCAAAACAGCGCGCGCCATTCTCGTACCTCTCTCTCCACTCGCGAATGGCCTGAAGACGGCGACTCGTTTCCCTCTCGAATTCCGGTTCCTGCTGTTCCGCGCCTTCGATGAGTATTTCTGGTTCGCCGTGGGGCAATGCCAAGGTGATTTCACTCAATCCACCGCGCAGCTCCTGAACCTCGTTGGAGGGCAAAGCTGTCTTTCGGCACACCCACTCACCGCGCTTCTTGTCGAAGTCGATGGTGGCGCGATACTCACCAGTCTCGTACTTGAAAACCGGTAAAGGCTTGAGCGGTGGCCACGTCCCGTCCAGGATGGATTTCATCTCGGACTGCTGCCCTGGAGAGGTGAGTCCAGCGAAGTTGGCCTTATTCCGTTTCATGATTCGGCCCAAAGCTCTGGCCGTCCCACGGTCTTATCCGTGGCCATCAATCTGTACTGTAAACCCCAACACCGTCCGAGGAAACTAGTTTCTCTTCCCCGGGTGAAACCTCTTTCGGCCCATTTTCAGGGATCCGTTTCAAATGCCCCAGTAAATAGACGGCTACGATCACCTTGTGGTCTTTGCCATCACCATCGGGGCATGCGAAGCATTCCTTCTGGCGTCCTCAAACCCTTTCTTTTGAGCTACATGCGAGGGAGGGCAAAATGAGCCTGGCCGTAATGAGGCGCAAGTCAGACATTCAGACGTCGCGGTACTAGCAGGTACTTCCTCGGCGACTTCGCACGGAACGACCTAAGTGATGCTTAGCTCTTTCTACGCCGTGGGGCGGCGGGCGATAATTTTTTTGGCGGCGGCCGCCGGGGGGATCAGAGTGGCCATTTTTCGGATCATGGCCAGCACCAAGCGCTTGTCGCCGTCGGAAAGGGTGTTGCTGTACTTTTTGATCTCCGCGAGGAAGCGGATTTCGTCCTGAGAGAGTTCGCCCAGCGCTTTTTGCGTCTCGCGGTCGCGGGGCGTTTCGGTGCCGGGGAAAAAGTCGGCGAGTGAAATATCCATGGCCTCGGCGATTTTGGCGAGCGTTTCGAGCGACGGTACAGTGTGGCCGTTTTCTACGCGCGAGAGGTAGCACCGCAACAAACCGGTGCGGCGCTCGATGTCGCCCTGCGACAAACCGCGCTGGCTGCGATAGGTCTTGATGACGTCCCCGATGTTTACCCGAGGCTTTTCTTTAGGCATGGTTTCTCCACTTGAGCGGTTCACCAAACTTGAGGCTTGTTATCTTAGTGGCTAACAGTAGGAGTGGCAAGGGAGAAAGTGCGGAGAAGTGTTCCTATCCGGCAATAGTGCCAAACGAGGAAAGTGCCGCCCAAGACGACAGAAAGGAAGGCAGAATAGAGCTTCAGGCCCACCTCTATCGGACGGCCGCGAAGCGTTGGGTGAAGGGTTGCTCACTACCTTCCGCCCTGCTGCAGGCAGGTTCGGCACGACTATGGTGGAAGGTGAAAAGGCAAGCCATGCGCCTCAGGGACCCAAGGAATACAGGTAAATGCACCCGCAAAAGAAGCGGCACGGCTGGGTAGCCGCGGGGCAAGCTGCTAGTCCCAGAGCGAGATGCGGGCCGCCTGGGCCCTTCGCTAGCTCAGGCTAAAAGGCGGCCCTACAAAACCTCACGCTTAACTCTGGGTAGCGGTTACGGTAGCAGGCTGTTGCAGGCGGAACTCGAGCACGGTTTCGCTGGGAACTTTGACCTGCTCGCCCTTAGTCAGGACTTGGACGCCCGCGCCAGTCGCCCCGCCGGCCGCTGCGCCAATTGCCGCGCCTTTTCCGCCGCCGGCAATGGCTCCAATGATGGTTCCGGCCACCGCCCCGACGCCCACTTTCTTGGCGGTAGAGGAGCCTTGCCCCTTGCCCTGCAGCGTGTAGTCACTGCTGACAAGAGGATAGTCGTGGCCATCAATTACCAGGCGGGTCAGCTCGAGCTGCAATTCGGATTTGCCGGAAAAATTTCCGCTCTTCTTTGATTCCGCCAGCCGGCCATAGACATCCGTTCCCTTGCGAGCGACAACCGCGCCATTGACATTCAAGTCGGTCTCAAGGCTGGCACGGAAGATGTCGCCTACATGGTTTTTGGAAGAGTCTACGCCGTCGATCATACGGACTAGAATCGATTGCCCTGCGGGAATGGTCACTTCCCCGCCGGGACCAACACTGGCAGCCGCCGGAGCTGGGGCGGGAGCCGCGGCAGCAGGAGCCGGTGCTGGTGCGGCCGCCGGGGTTGCGCCACCGCCGCGGCCGGTAAAGGTCAATGCCACGATGTCATTGGTGCTATAAGTTTGTACTTCTCCGTTCACTTCAAAACGGAGAATGGCTGCCGTGCCTCCGAGGTATTTGCCTTGCATCACCTTGCCACTCTTGAGTTCTAGAGTGTCGGCGGCGGCCACGCTTACGAAAAGCAATCCCACTGCGATGGCAGCTAAAATACGCTTCAAGTTAGGCATGCCTCCCTCTCTCATTTGCAGATTCGCAATTCCAAGTGAGTTGAACGTTCCCCACGGAACGCCACTACCCATTCTACTGCATTGGATACCGGGCGGCATGGAATGGTTGCGCGAAAGGCCTGGACACCATCTGCAAAGAAAAAAGGGTCCGAGCCGATTTGGCTTGGACCCTTCATGCGGACTTCACTGTATTGCCGCGGTAGGCGATGCAAGCGCGAATCTAGAAGCCGCGCCGAGCGTTGTCCGCATCTTCGGCGAGTTCCTGGATGAACGCGAAAAAGGCCGGCGGCTGGCCGATGAAGAGGCCCATATCGGTCAGAAACTTGACCACACCCTTGGCAATGTCTTTGGTTTGGGTCGGACGAATAACGGAACACGGTGGCAAGTCTGCGCTAATAAACGGACACGGCTCCGGCATGATCAAATTGGCTTTCAGATCCTCGCTCGTGCTGTCAGGGGTCAGATCTGGAAAGCTCACGGACACGGCGGTGACGGGATCCACGGCGGTCAACATGGGCGCGTTGCCGGCCTTGTCTTGCCAGGTTTGAAAGTGCATGGTTTCAGTGGGGCCAATGCTGATGAGGATTCGCAAAACTTCGGGATGTGTGGCGCGTTGGGCCATTGCAGGATAGAGGCTGGTACCGCCTTGCTCAATCGTCGCGAAGTGAAAGCCCGCGGTGTTCGCGATGGCCTGAAGGAAGTTGGGATCGCTGACGTCGGCGTCGGTCCTGGGAATCGCCGTGTGCTGCCCTTTGGCTAAGTCGGGAACCGCCTGCTGAAACACGAAGCCGGGCTCCAGATCGGGATTGTGGTCACCATTTCGGTAGCGAACCCACCAACTAGTGTCTACGGTGAGCTGGGTGAGGTTCGTGAGCCGAAGCTTTCGACTGGATCCCGTGGCAGTGCTCCCCGCCAGGGTCCGAAATTGCTCAAGGCTGACGGGAGTTGCTCTCTTGGACACCAGGTATGCGTTCAGAAAGTTTTGATGGGTGAACTCATCATCGGTATTGTCATGGACGTACTGCGGCATGTCCCCATCGAGGGCTTGAAGCGCGGTGGTATAGGGCTTGTTTCCGCTTCCTCCGGGGACTTCGCTGGTGTTGGGGACGCCTCCCAACTCGTTGTACTGAACCCAGAAGTCAGTCTCGAGGATTTCCGCAGCAGCTGCGAACCTAAGGAGAGCGGCATCGCCTGGTGTCAGGCGCCCGCTCTTCTCTTGGGCGGAGACAGCCCTCGGGCTAGTGAGCAGTCGAGCCCCTAGAGCCGCTGTTCCCGCAGCCACGGCCCCGCTCTTCAAAAATGAACGACGATTCGTCTGCCCTTGGTGGGAAGTCGACCGAATTGGATGCTCCATTGAACTTTCCCCCTCAAGATAGTTTTGGCGACCGCGTAGCGCGGACTCTCGAACGCTGTGTGGTCACATTCCAGGAAGAGCTTAGAGCAAGAGCCGAAATGAGTTGTCTGAACGGTGTCTCCTATTTGTCAAATCCTGGTGATTTGCGATGCGCGGAGTACGCAAAACCCAACCGTGACTAAGTTCCGGCCTGAGTGATGGGAATAAACTGAAAGGAGGTCAAGTCTTTATCACCGTCAGGTGCTTTAGCAAATAGAGGCTTAGGTCGAAAACTTAAGCCGATAAGAAAGGATCGGTGGGCAACCTGGGTCGAGGCCAGGGAGTTCCCCGGGTTAGAGCCTATGAATGACGTGAAGAGCTTGACCTCGGTATTGCGCTTCGGCGCATTTGAAGTTTCGTTCGAGCTGCGCGAGATTCGCAAGCACGGGATGCGCATTCAACTGGAAGAGAAGCCCTTTAAGATCCTCGAGGCGTTGATCGAGAATGCCGGACAGGTGGTTCACCGAGAGACACTCTGCGAAAAGCTCTGGCCGGACACGTATGTGGCGTTCGACCATAGCTTGAACACGGCGGTCAACAAGCTGCGCAGTGTGCTTGGGGATGGGGCGCAGAGTCCGCGATATATCGAGACTCGTCCGCGATTGGGCTACCGGTTCGTCGCGCCCGTGGAACTGGTAAATGGAAACCGCGAGCCACAGGCTGCCCGCGCTGCGAGCGCATCACTGGGGCAGAGTCCGATTGCGGCCCAAGGGCCGGCCCGGCGTGTGGTTATGGCGTCACCGGTTGCAGGTTCCAGCCGTCCACAACGAGCTCAGGCGTAGCGCCTGCAAGCGAAGAGCTGTCGAATTGCACGGTGACGGATTTTTTCTCGCCGGGCAGCAGCGAAAAATAATTATCGCTCCAGAAAGCGGGGACCACGTCGTCGCCGCCTTTGGCGCGGGTAAGTCGCGGATGAATCATGAACGCCACGCTGTCGCCGTTGTTGACCACGGAAACCGTCATCCATTGAGTAGAACCATTCGAACGCAATGATTTCGTGATTGCTAGTATTGCTTTGGGCAGGCTGTTGAGTCCGGTCAGGTCACCGAAGTCTTTTTGCGGCGTGTAGACGGTGTCGCTTCTTCCGGCCCAGTCGAGCGTGTCTAGTTTCGTCGAGAGCCAATAGAAATTGTCGCTGACCAGTTTGCCTGAGGCTTCGTGTAGCTCGAGCTTGACGAAGTAAGTGGCCGAGAGCCCCGCGGGCGTGGGCAGGTCAAAAGCTTTGGTGCTGCTGTCTGCGCCTAGATCGAGCGTGGCGTTCTTTGAGGCTTTTTCTTTCGCGTCGAGGTTGTAGATTTTCGCGCTGACTTTCATTCCCTTTAGAGCTTCGTAGGTGTTGTTGACCACGTTGACCGAATTGTCGTCGTAGGAATATTGAACATGCACAAGCTCGCACCCCTTTTTGGTTCCAAAATATCCGCCGGCGGGAACGAGATAGTAGTCGTAGAGATGCCAGATTAGAGAAGGCCAAGCGTTGTTGAGCATCCACTGGATCACGCCGGTGGCGGTGTACTTGTTGCGGCCATAGGCTTCGAACATGGCGCGCTCGCCGTCGTAGGTCATGGCCTGGGCTTTGCGCTCGTAGTCGTCGAGCGAAGTGGCCTCGCCGTAGCGCTTGGTCAAGCCGTCAGTGAAGATATTCACGTTGGTAAAGCGTTCGCCGCCGGAGTGATAGTTCCAGACATCGTCCATCGGCCAGAGGTGCTCTTTGGGAATGAATTTTTCTAGCGACTCGCGCAGCGGAATGGCCGGGCCGGGACTCGTTTCGGTGTTGTAGCCGTACGCGCCGCCGGCTTGCGTGTCCGCAAGCCAGTACACCGGAGGAACGTATTCATAAGGGCCGGTCATTTTGACGCCCGACTCTCCAGTGATTGTGGTTTTTTGTTCGGAGGCAGAGGAAACGACGGGATTCGGCCAGCCTAGTTCTTTTTCGATACCCAAATACATTTGCTCGACGTCGGGTGGCGGCGGATTGTCGCTGCCATTCAGGAAAACAAAAACGCTCGGATGATTGCGAAGTCGCGTGATTTGATCGCGCAAGGAAGCGGCGGCAACGCGATTCTGATCGCCTTCCCAATGCTTCCAGCGCTCCCAGGCGTCGCAACAGGTCCAGCCGGGCATGACGAGGATGCCGAGCTTGTCGGTCTTGTCAAAGAATTCGTCGCGGTCGAGGCGGCCCTCGAGGCGAATGGTGTTGAGGTGCATATCGCGGACGTAGGCGAGGTCGGCGTCAAGCTTCGCAGAAGACCAGCGGAAGAGGAGGTCGGGTGCCCAGGCCGCACCGCGAATCAACACTTTGCGGCCGTTGACTTTGAAGAGACGATGGCCCTTGTCAGTGAGTTCGGAAGTGACTTCGCGAATGCCGAAGCTGACGCTGGCCGTGTCGGAAACTTGTTTGCCGGTTTCGAAGCGCAGCTTTGCGGTGTTGAGATTTGGCGTGCCCATTTGATAGGGCCACCAGATTTTCGGGTGGGCAAGTTTGAGCTTGGGAAATTGGTCGGGAGAAAAGGTGATGATTTTGGATTCGCCGGCGGAAAGTTCTACCGGCTGCTGCAAGGCGATGCCTTCTAATTCCGCGTGCAAAACACCTTTGACGGAATCTTGCGAGGCGTTGCGCAGTTCTGCACTGACAGTCAATTCGGCAGACTTGTATTCAGAGTCGAGCTTCGAGGCGACGAAGGGATTCCTTACGGCAACGGGTCCGCTGGTGGTGAGGAACACTTCTTTCCAAATGCCCATGTTTTTGTCGGGAGGTGTGGGGTTCCAGTCCACCCAGGTGATGCCGAGATCGTATTTTTCCGGGGCGAAAACTTCCAGGGCGAGGGCATTTGTGGTTCCGGGCTTCAGATACCTGGTGATGTTGAGTTCGTAAGCGCGGTAGGTTCCGGCGACGTCGTTCGTATCGGCAATTTTTTGGCCATTGAGCCACATGTTCGCCCGATAGTTGATGCCGAGAAAATTCAGCCACGTATTTTTGCTTGCGTCAGAGGGTGACGAGAATTCCGTGCGATACCACCAGGAGCATTTGAAAGGGCTGTCGTCGGGCATGTCTTCATTGGCGAAGAGCCTCTTGTTCGAATGACTCATTCCCGGAAAGGAGTCGAGATTTGTGGCGTAATCAGGGTCGGGATAGGTCTTGTCCGTGACTAGCGCTCCGACCACCGTTGCGGGAACGTCTGCCTTGTGCCACGAAGCAGAGTCGAAACCCGCCGTGGAGATGTGATCGCCAGTGGCTTTCGCATCACACGAAGATTGAATCTGCCAATTCTTATGCAGATAAGTGCGATTGGTTGATCCCTCAGATGCGGCGGCGATCGCGAAATTTGGAATTGCAAAGGAAACGGCGATAACACAAATCGTCGAGAAGGAAATGCGGGTCGAGCTTCGCAAGAAAGCCCTCCTGGGAATCCAGAGTTAAACGGGCATGGTCCGGCGCCCCGCCGGACGAACCGCGCAGAGCATATTAAACCGATTCAATGGTGAGGTATCAGATTTTGTTTTTTAGCGGGACCACAGAGGCACGCAGCGAGGCTCCGTCGTCGAGCGAGGCAGCCTCGCCGCAGATTCATGAAGTTACGAGCAGCCGCTGAAATCCATTTCGGCGGCCGTGGTCGTTGCGCCGGGCGTCACTTTGAGCGGCGCTGGCGGAGTGCCTGTGTCCTTACTGGTCGTTTGAGAAGACGGCGAGCACATGGCTGCGTTGGTCGTGGGGTTTGTGGCGTCAGCCTCTACCGTGTACAGAACATCTCCGGATGCTGGCGCGGTTAAGGTGACTTTGCCAGCCGAGAAGGTGCCCACTTCGGGATTGCTTGCGGGAACAAGCAAAGTGTAGCTCGCACAGAAGGCGCCCTTTGGCGCTCCCATCGGGCAGGATGTGCTGGAAGTAATGGAGACGCTTGAATTCGAGCTTGCGAACAAGGGCACGGTGATCGTATGGCTGGCGCCCGAGACCATGACGGTTTGGAGCGCGCTGACATTCGCATCAATAGTCGCGCCTGTCGTTCCATTGATAGCAGTAATGGCGCCTTGAATCGTTCCGGGCCCCGTGGAACCACCGGAAGTCGCAGGCGTCTCTGCGACCAAGGGAATCGCTCCGAGATCCGTCCCTCCGGTGACGTTGAAAATTGCCGTGGCGTCGTAAGCGGTGCCCGATGAAGTCATCGCATCCACGACTACATCGAACGCCTGACCAGGAAGCGGGCAGAAGCGAAAGTGCCCGGTGGAATCCGTCATCTTGGGCGCAGCACCTATGCGATCCACGCCTGTCATGTCGGGCGATTGAAGCGTGACCGTGGCTCCGACAATGGGCTTCGAGGTGACGCTATCCACAATCTGTCCCGAAATCCCGGTCATGTTGGGACTCACCACCCCTGCGGTGAGCGCGGGCTTCAAAGTAAATGCCGGAGTGATGGAAGAGCACGCATCGAAATCGATGTTTAGGTCTACTGACTGCCCCGCAGCTACGTGGAGCGGCCCGCCCATCATCTGTCCCGGAGGAATCTTCAGGCCCGTCTGGGCTTCGCTGGCCAGCTTTAGCTCGTGAAGGATAGGAGGGCCCTGCGGGTTCTGTGGGTTGGGGACCGCGACGCAATTGAAAACATTGCCGAGCTGGGCGCAGTTATTGGAGGAAGGCGCCATGCTGGTGGCGGCGTTTGCCAGAAGAATCAAACGAATTTGCTGATAATCACCGGCAGGCAGCTCAGCGGAGCCAAGCTGTGCGAGCAGACACTGTCCCTGAGATGGTAGATGCAGGAGATCCACCTGCATGGGAGCGGAATTGAGCTGTGGCGCCAACTCCTGCCAGCCAGAAGATTTGGCGTCCGCAGTTGCGCTAATGTGCGCCTTCACCGAGACGATCGTAACCCACGCGTTACTGAACGTTCCGGCCGTCACACCCGCGGCCGTGGCGCCTGTTGGCGCAGCGCATGATGGCGGATCGCTGAGGGACACAGTCACTGTTCCAGAAGAAAGGGCTTGCATCGGGGAGGGGCCTCCCCCGCAACCGATAACAATCAACGCAGCAGCAATGACGAGACACCCGAGCAAAAGCGAAATGGGATGGCGTTGCAGCCAGAGTGGATCAGGAGCGAGCATGGGAACCTCCGGAGCTTGAGCGATGAAGTTGTATTGTTTCGGCAATCCGGTGTGGGACAGAATGCTGCGGCGGGGCGACCACTCGCAAAATAGGAAAACTAGAAGTGGTCAGTACTGAGACTCATAGAGCCTCAACCTCGATGCATTCAACTGGATCGCCTTTTCCCCAATTGCGTGTTGCAATTTGTCAACCCTCTTCCGAATTATCTAAATGAAGAAAACGCTAGGCCTTAGAGTTACTACTCTTGGATAGGCACTTTGCGTAAGCGTCAAAACTACGGGTAGCTGTGTAAATTCTTGCGGGCGCTCAAAGAAGGAGCCGAAACGGCACAGTAAACGGCGCGGGTCGAAGGAAGTCTTGGAGCTGAAAGATGGTCCCGGGGGGTCGAACCCACGCGGTACTAAGTACCACTGGATTTTGAGTCTATTGCATCGGGCAGCGTCGCGCATCAAGACGCGGCACAGCAAAAATCGCTCAATTTACGGCCTCTTTCTCAATGGCGACCGCGCACGACTCCGCAGCACCGGGCATCGTTCTGTAACCTCAACTGACACTACTACTGACACCGGACTACGCTCCCTAAACTGCCCTGCGACACCCTCCTCTCGGAGGACCCATCTCACGAAGTCGAACCGCCCCCTCCCCTCTCCCCAGGGACCCGAGGTGGGTCCGACGCGCAGATTGATTCACGCACTAAATCGAAGTCAACACTAAGCCGCCATCAGAGGTCACCGGGCCGACTTAGTAGCAGTCTATTCCCATTCGTCGAAACGGTGGCTGATGGTTCCTGGGTTTAGGTCACTCTACAGGCGCTGGGTGGACGGTCCATCTATCGTCGATCTCCCAGTATTGCCGCCTTCTCGCTCTTGGGTGATAGGAGATGGGAGAGAGCGAAAGTGGTCTATTTTGCACAAATTTGGGTGCAAACGCTCGCCGCGCCAGGTTAGGCGGTTCGGAAGCGCTGCTGTCTTTTCTTCACTGTCAACGCACACTTGGGATAACCTCGTCTAGACACTCTTTGAGGAAAGAATAGCACCAGCAGCTCGCTACTTGTCAGGCTTTACTCTCTCTGCAATCCAATGTCTACATTGCATTCTAGAATCTACGGTCACGGCTTAGCAGCGTGACCCTGAGGTCGGAAACTGTTCAACGCTTGGGTCTCGTCTTCAAAGGTTGGGATAAAGTCTGCTAGGTGGATAACCCGCAGCACATCCTGCACGCGACCACTCGGACAGACCAATTTCAGGCTACCGCCCTGACGGCTAAGGGAAACATACGCCCCGACTACAGCACTGATGCCCGAACTATCCAATTGCGTGATGTCCTCCAGGTTCAGCAACAACTTCCGCACGCCCTTGGCGACCAGCTTTTTCAGATGAACCCTCAGCAGGTCGCTGTCAACGCCGATTATCGCTCTTCCATGAAGGTCCAAAATGGTGACATCATTTGATTCGCGGATTGAGATTTGAAGGCCCACAGACGGCCCCTCTAGCGGTTCTCCTGATGAAAAAGTCAACCGCTACATATTCGGAAAACTGATTTTGAATCAACTCGCCGTGGCCGCTAAGAAAGACAGCCACTGGTCCCAATCATTCAGCACGAGGTTGTAATCGGCAAGCGGCAACTGACGATTGGCGGACGGAATCAGGGCAACAACTTTAGCGCGTGGAAAATTCACTTTCAGCCAATCCACCATTTCCTTTTTTGTTTGTTCGGGTGCGGAGTAGCCGATAACAAATACGTCTACATTTTGGATCGAGGTCAGAGTTTTCTTTGCGGCTTTGTTGTCGAGGACCGATATAACTTCATGACCTACGCGCCGGAACAGTTCGGCCCTCACGTTAAGTTCTCTTTCGTCGTAGCCAATCTGAAACATTATCCGCTTGCGCCGTGATTTGTCCGAAATCCCCTGACCCGTCAAGTTGGTGACGACATACTCACCAGGCGAGGATGCCGCGAGGACTCTTACACGCGCTTTGGCGCATTCCACACTTACGGCCCCCTCCATCCAGCGGCGACTACCGTCCTTATGGACCCTAAATATGTGGAATGGGGAGAGCATTGCTCGTTTCGCACTTAGCCGGGGATTGAAGCATGGGGCCGACTGTCTGTCTAGTGACGATTAGGGCACAAAATCCTTAGACGGCTTCGCTTATTCATCCTTCCTTCCATATTTTCCAAAACTGCTCAACCGTCGCTGGAGCGTACCCCGCATAGCCATTGTTCGCAAACGCAAAGACTTTTCGGATGCACTTGTCCAGCACGAGTCGCTTCAACACGACAACCCAACTCTTCAAGTCGCCCTGCCTGTCAATCACCGGCTTGGCGTGGCGTCGTTACGAAGGGAGCGCTGGTCGGTCGTGCCATGACCGTGCGCTATTCCCACTTGGCACCAACTCACCTACAGGAAGCCGCGGGACGCCTCACAGCGAAGTCTACTGACACCACTACTGACACCGAGCGTTCCGAGGGGAGCACACAGACGCAAGCCGCCGTAGCGTAAGTGCAATGAGATGAATGGTCCCGGAGGAGGGGGTCGAACCCACACGGTACTAAGTACCACTGGATTTTGAGTCCAGCGCGTCTGCCAGTTCCGCCACTCCGGGTTGTGCGTCTAACTCGTTAATTCACGAAGGCTTCCGGGCTTCCTCACTTTCTGCAGCTTCTTCAGAATTGCTGCATTCTTGTGCAACTGTGAAGTAACTGTG
>DATEGO010000006.1:0-4897 GCA_035280065.1 Candidatus Acidiferrum sp. | reverse complement strand
CAGCAAACGGGTTCAAGAAAAGACGTCTGCTCGCAGTCATAAGCTTGGTCATCGTGTGGGCCCTTCCCGCGTTTTCTGGGCAGCACCCCTGTGCTCGCTGTCACCCGAGTGAAGTGCAAGGCTTCCTGGCGACGCCGATGGGCCGTTCGCTGGGACCGCCTGGACGGGGACCTTCCGGCAGCTTCTACCACTCCGTTTCCGGGACTCGCTTCAGCGTTCGTTCTGGGCCTGGTCACATGACCCAACGGATGGAGCGTGGGGGTTTCGCTTCGCAGTACTCGATTGCCTATTCGATCGGATCCGGGGCGCATGCCTTTGCTTATCTCATCGAAGTTGGCAATCACCTGTTTGAGTCGCCGTTGAGCTATTATGCACAGTCCGGATGGGGCATATCGCCCGGGTATGAGAACTTGAAGGCTCCGGATTTCTACCGGGCTGTCCGGCCGCAGTGCCTTTTTTGCCATACCGGCGAGGCACTTCCAATACACGGCACATTAAACGCGTACCGCAACCCGGCGTTTGCGGTGGAAGCGATCACTTGTCAGCGATGCCACGGGCCAACGGCGGAGCACCTCCGCAACCCCGTGTTGGGATCGATTGTCAATCCTGCAAGACTGGCGCCGCGCGCCCGCGCCAGCGTTTGCGAGCAGTGCCACTTGGGCGGCGAAGTGCCCGTTCCGAATCGTGGCAAAGAGCTTACCGACTTTCATGCTGGTCAGAATCTCGAAGAGGTCTTTACGGTTTATGTTTATCAGTCGTCGCGAGACCCAACGCATCCGGGCGCTCTCGCGATCATCAGCCAGTCGCAGCAACTCGCGTTGAGTAAATGTGCGCGGAGCAGCGGGGACAAACTCTGGTGCGGCACCTGCCACGATCCGCATGCGCTCCCGAAGGACCCGGTGGCCTATTTTCGCGCCCGCTGCCTCCGCTGCCACGGCACCGAGTTTTTGACATCGCATCCCAAGCCCAACCAGAATTGCTTCGGCTGCCACATGCCACGCCTGCCAGCAGGCCAGGGCGCGCACACCATCTTCACTGACCATCGCATCGCCATCTATACGCCGCAAGAACTGGCCAGCCTGCGTGCCGCGTCCTCGGAAAACGGCAGCACCCCGGCAAACAGTGAAGATGAGCTGGTACCGTGGCACAATCCACCGCCCCAGTTTGCGGAACGCAACTTGGGTCTTGCCTATGCACGGGTGGGCAGCCAATTGGAATTATTTCCGTTCACTCGCCGTGCTTACCAACTGTTGCTCTCGGCATGGAACGATTTCCCGGACGATCCCGTATTGCTGAGGGCGATGGGGCAGATTATCAGTGGCACAAAGCGAGAGGCAGAGGCGGAGGCACTATTCGACAAAGCGCTCGCCGTCGAACCCAACTCATCTTTAATTTATTATGACAAGGCCGAGGCCGCGGAGCAGGCCGGGGATACGAATAACGCGATCAGTTATTTTGAGAAGACATTACAGATCGACCCTTGGCTCGTAGATCCTTACCAGCATCTGGCCCAACTTTACACCGCCAATGCCCAGTTAGCGCTCGCGCGCGAAACATACGCACGCTTTCTGAAGGCTTTCCCCGAAAGTATCGAAGCCAAACGAGAAGTATCTCGCATCTCCGCCCACTCAACGCCCAATAAGAAGTAACCTTGATTTCGTTGAGATCGAGTAAGGCGGGAAGGCTATAATCGCGCTACCAATCTGGAGGTGTCCATGACTGGTATTGTCGGGCTCAACAGCCAAAGCTAGGGAATCAGGGGTATCTCCGAACTCAGCTGAAGATTGACGATTAGGCTCAAACGGTTATCCACTTGGTAGAACTTCGCGGCGCGCTTTGCTCCCAATGCCTTTTCAAAACGGGGATAATACGTTTTTCGCAGACTCTGTATTCCGTCATCGATGGCAAACATGCGTTGACTAAGGTCTTTGGCTTTCTGGTCATCCATCTTGTCAATGTTCTGCGCATAATCGACGATCACGTTCCAACGTTTCGCAGCGATGGCTTGCTGTGCGGCAGCGTATTCCTTGTAGACTGGCCAGAAGGCGGCCGCTTCCGATTCGGTAAAGGCCATGGTATCGGTGATGATCTGGTTCTTCTGTGCCTGAACATCCTGTCTTATGAGTTGGATATCGGCATCGGTGAGCGGTTTTGCCTTAACTTCCACTGTCTGAGCAACCGCAGGAGTAGAAAGAACCACGAGTAAAACAAGTGCGTTCCACATCTTCATAATTTGCTCCTTTGATTTCGCCGCACGAGAGATGTCCCGTTAAAAGCATCTAAGACGGGACCGAAGCTTGTGTAGGACATAACTGGGCCCCTGACACACAAGCCAGGATTTGTACCTACCCGCCGATGCTCAAGAGGATGGGTCAGATCCCCAGTCGTGAAACCTGTCAACTCTTACAGGAAGCCAGCATTGGGAGATATCCGTCGGATTACTTTTCCTAACCCAGTTCGTCCACGACTACGAGAAATTGGCTACAACGTCTTTTATGGCCAGAATCGCGAGAGCGTGGTTCTAATTGTGTGGACGAACCGCACCTGCCCGGACGAGCCTGAAACTCTTCCGCTTCAGGACTATCCACGGTACGCGCTAATCGGCTATCGAAAGTTCTCAACCAACCAAGCATTGCTGGTAAAGGTCCTTTGGGGTATGGCCACGAGTTTCCCGTTTGGTGCTGGAATTGCCCACAAGATGTCATTTCTGGATCTGAGCAAGACAGAAGCCTTGCCATCGAGCGTAACGTTTAGCAACACACTTTCTCCATCATGACTTTTCGCAGAAACCAAAAGGCTCTTGCCATCTGCGGACCAGTCGGCGGTAGCCAATCCTGTCCAACCCTTTACGGTCAGTTCCTGCGTTTTACCGGTGGACGTGGAGCGGAGCAGGATTTTTTGTTGGTCGCGGCTCTCGGCAAAGAGCGACACCTGCGAACCATCAGGTGACAAGCTCCAACCGAAGGCCAGGGGATCGACTTGCGGAGGCTCCGCACTTTTGCCACTTCGTACGTCAAACCTGAACGTGACCAAGGTCTTTCCTTTGGCGATGGAGTACAGACAGAGAGTCGATGGGCTTCGCGCACATTGAACGTTCACAATGCGGATATCTTTGAGGACTAAGCGAGGAGTTCCGCCGCCAATGGGAATGGCAAAAATGGACGAGGCGGGAGTTTCAGGGCCCACGTATTTCGGAACCACGATATATAAAATCTCCGAACCATCGGGAGTCAATCTGGCTTGGCTGATCCAGTGTTCGGAAGGGCTAGTCACCAGACTCTCCGCTAATGGCTGGTCGATGCCCTGTTTGAAGATCTGAGGACTATCATTTCGAACAAAAAGGACTGCCTTGCTGTCAGGTGTCCAGGAAAATGGAAGTGAAAAATTCTGGTCTAACGTGAGTCGCTTGTTCGCCAGCAAACGCGTGCCTTCTGCCCCCAGTGTAGCTATGGAAATATTTGTCTGTTCATTGCTTCTCAGCAGGACCAATACTTTCCCGTCCGCGCTTCCCGTGAATTGTGTGATGCCCCCAAGTCCTTGCGTGATCCGGCGCGGATGAGTGGAGTTGTTTGACGATTGTTGAGGCGTCACCATCCACACTCCTGAGCCTTCCTGGTCGGGCCCATCGAAGGCGTAAGTCACGTGGCCGTCAGGCAGCCAAAGGAGTGCCAGGCCCAAGCGGCTGTCTGAAAAGATGCTCTCTGCACGTGTCTTCTGCCATTCATTCACCTCAATCGAACTCGTTCCCCCGGCCCACCCATGATTTGTTCTCACGTAAGCAATGCGTTTGTTGTCCGGAGACCACGTTGGCGGTCCTACCCAAGTATTGGGCTTCTCCGATGCAACCTTGAGCGGATCGGTCCCGTCGGAGTTGATGACCCACTCTTCTTGACCAATCGTCGGAGCGTAAGGTAATTCACCGCCGCGAAGGAAAGCAATGTGAGATCTGTCCGGGGAAAATGATGCTTCCCAAGCATCTTCCACCAGCTTACGCGGAGTGCCTCCGAATATTGAGATACTCCACAAACTTGGCTTCCCGGTTTGTTCCCTGCGGGTGACGAGTAGATGAGCTCCATCCGGAAACCAAGTATCCACATCGGCAGAGAAGTTTGGCGGCAAGGGCACGGGATGCGTTTCACCAGTGTGAATCACCTTCAGGTACATACCGGTGTTGTCTGCGTATGCGATGTTTTTGCCATCAGGAGAGACTGCCGCACTGCTTACAGGATTTTCCCAGGAGTTCGCGGTCAGCTTATGTTCCATGACCTCTATGGGCTGCGACGAATGCCACCAGACTGCCCAAACCAAAACGATAATTAAAATCGGTGAGAGCAAGGCGAAAGCCGCCCACTGGCGCGCGAAGGATGATTTAGTTCGCTCCCTAGTGGCTGCAACTTCGATTCCGCTTGGAACAGAAGAACCGTTGACCGGAGCAATGAAGCGGTATCCGCGCCGCGCCATTGTTTCAATAAATACGGGGGCGTCCGCCGATTCTCCCAGCGCATCACGCAACCTTTTAATGGCGGCATTGAGACTATGATCGAAGTCGACAAAAGTGTCCGCCGACCAGAGTCGATTGCGAAGTTCTTCCCGCGTGACCAGTTCGCCGGGATGCTCCAGGAGCATGCAGAGGATTTGGAAGGGTTGCTCTTGAAGCCTTAGTCTGACTCCGCTCTTGCGTAACTCGCCCGACCGAACGTCCACTTCGAAAACGCCTAAGCGAACGACCTGAGGAAGCTGAGCCTGAGCTGACATCGCTTCCCGGAAGTCTACACCTATCAGAAAATGTATGTCTGCCGGACCACTTGATTCAGGAACTGCCTGGCGAACGCAACCAGCGAAGCCGCGCCCTCCCTAACTCGCTGATCCTGTATTCCAATGTTCTCCGACCACGGGG
>DATEGO010000005.1:0-33367 GCA_035280065.1 Candidatus Acidiferrum sp. | reverse complement strand
AGACTTGCTTAACTCGAGGGCCTGGAGCTTCAGCATACCTCGTCATTTCTCGACTCGGTGCTTCGTCAACGTCCGCGAACCATTTTCTGAGTCCACGATGATCGTATCATCCGCTAAAAAGAAGGTCAATTGACGGCCCGTCGTCGTACCCTCGGAAGCGTCGAAAATCGCGGGATTTCCGCCGGTCATGACGAATTTTCCGTCCGCCGCGGAGTATTCGCCGCGTTCGGCCGTGGCTCTCCGCGTTCCCTGCTCGACAATCACGCCGCCTGTCGCAACTGCGCGGCTGATTTGTTGTGCGCCGGTCTGCGCCTTTGCAGTTGTGGAAGGCGAGGCGCTCGCCGGAATCGGAGGGCTCTTTTCGCTCGTTGCGAAATACAGGTCCATGAGGGGGGCGCGAATCTGCTGGTCTGTAGATTTCGCTACGACATTTTTTTCCAGATGCACGCAGCTCTCCAACTCGTTATAAGACAGAGTCTCGGCGGTAACGTGCCAGAGCTTAGGCTTCCTCGAAGCAGGCTGGCGAACCGCCAAAGCCTGCGGCGGGGACTGTCCTGAACTCTGCGGAAAAACCGCGCGAACATTTCCGGATGCATTCAGGACTTTTGAATCGCGCAGAATCTCAATGGCATCAGCTTCCATCACGGAATCACCCTGCCAAAGCCGGGCGTGCCCCTTATAAAGCCCCCTGGACGTTTTCGAGTTTGCGCGCAGCGTGTCCGCCGAAATGTTTGCCGGCACCGCCGCCAGTTGCGGACCGGTGCTTTTCGCCGCGAAATCAGTTGAACGGACTCCACCGTCCGCATGTATTTCACCCGAGCTTTGCACCAAGGTGATACGGGGTGCGCGCGTCTCGGTAGTCGCGTCACGCACAACGGCGCTCCCCGTCAGCGTAGCGGTTTGCGCAGACCGGACGAAGACAGCCCGATCGGCTTGGCCGCTTCGGTCACCCTCGTTGAGTTTTACATCTCCTGCCAATTCCATCTGCGACCAGCCACCCCCTTGGAGCTGTGCATTGCCATTTTGAGCCGTAGCCGTCTGCTGTGGTTTCCCGGGAAGGGTCCTCTCCGTCGCTACATTGCCGGAAGCGATGAGCTGATTCGCTTTTCCGTCCACGCCGAATTTTAGTTCCAGCTTGTCTGCGGTCAGTTTTGTCCGTGGTGGGCCCGTTTGTGCCGTCGAACCAGACCCGGTTGTTTGCGTTGCCGGATCGATCCATTCGAGTGTGCCTCGCCCGAGCGTTTCCGCGTGCTCGGGCACGCTGCTCTCGCCTTTTTTGTGCTCGGCGAACTCAATGAGAAGCGCGCTAGTCTGCAGCGCCCTGGATTCTCCAGTCTTTTCAATTCTTGAGACCGACTGCACGTTCCCCTTCAGATTCAATTCCCTGGGCTGATTCACCTTCGGCCGCATTTCCATGAAAACATTGTCGGCAGTAAAGGCGTCTGTGTCTTTTCCGCTTTGCTGGGAACCCTTGACAGCGCCGACGGCTTCCATTTTTGTCAACCATCCTTCCGGGGCGAACATCGCCGTCAGAATCTCCCCGCTCAAATGGGTCTGGGTATTTTTTCCTTGAGACTCCACTTCGGGATTTTTCCCAATCGCACCCGCATTCGCCAGGAGTTTCTCCGCGTGGAATGTCTGATCCAGGGCCAAAGTAATCTCCCCCGCCCGCAAATCCGTAGCCGCAGTCCGCGCTTCCACAGGCCCGCGAAGATGCATCACCCGAGAGTCACGTTCAAAATCAGCGCTCTTTGCCGTCACATGAACGGGCTCATGAGCCGTCGTAGTTACGGCGTTTTTGCCTCTTTGACCTGCACCAGCCGCGTTCAGCAAAAAATTGACGTCGTGCAACAGCCGCACTGCTCCTTCTTCAGAGTGGTACTCCACGCCAACGGCTTCGCCCTGTCCGTTGGGGAAAACGAATTTCACAGGCTGATCGGATTGAGCGATTCCTGTCGAGCGGCTAAAAGTTACGCCCCGGGTCTCTATGTGAACCGGTTGCTCGGCACTATTGTGTTTTTTTTCTGCTCGCGCGGCCTCTTCAGCGCTTTGCAGATCAAGCTGTACGTCACCGCGGCAAATGATGTTTTGCCCGTCTTTTTCGTACTCGCAGCTATGCGTGTGTATGACGTCGTGACGCTCGCCGGTCTTTCCAAAAATCGTGATCTTGACGTCTTCCAGGAGGTTCGCCGCATGCTCCTTGAAGTTCGTCGCCTTCGAAGCTTCCACCGTAAAGAGCTTTTGGGTTCCCACGCCCTTGGAAAAGGTAAGTCCACTCTCTTGCCGGACAACTCCCTGAGGCGCGGGCGGCGGTGCTTCTTCTTTTTCCCGATGGGCCACCCATTTGCGGCGCAGGTACACCCCCGCCGTGAGCATCGCCAGCAGGCAAGCCACTGCTGCCGACCAGCGCGCGTATCTGGCCGCTTCACTTCTCCTCATGCTTTCAGTTAAGCAGAATTTTGGAGGGCTGTATACAAATGCGACCGCGTCTCGTGAGTCTCGAGAACAACGGCACCGACGAACACAAGCTGAGACTTAAGTTTTGATTCGGACCTTGGACTCCGACGCAGAAACGGGCCGGTAGCTGGAGCAGCGGCAATCGGGATAATTACACTTCGCCGGGCCAGTTCGCCTGCGCTGAAAGATTCCCGCATGGATGCTCTTGCCGTGACCGCACTTGCATAGCTTGACCAGTGTCTGGGCACGCCCCATAAAACCGAGGCTCCTTTCGTTGAATCGCGCCACCGAGCCGGAACGGCTCAGCATTGTACTCGACGGTTGCCCCCGCGTCGCGGCAAATTTTGAGCTCAATCTACTACCACGGTCGTAGCCCTGCTAGCGGGAAGCATGGAAGGAGGCAAGTTCGAACCAATAAAACGAAGAACAATTATCCTGCGGACTCAGCAGTCGCGGTGTTAGGCAGGATTCCGATGTTGGCCGCTGCCACGCTATCTCGATTGGTGTTTTTCACCAGGTACATCGCTTCATCGGCGAGGTGGAGCAGGCCTTCCTTCGTGCGGGAATCCACAGGGTAAGAAGCCACGCCGAGGCTGGGCGTCAGGCAAATGTTCAGGCCCTCCTGCCCAAGCCACACGCCTTCCCGGATAAGTTTGTGCAGGCGCCGCGCAACGTTGAGCGCGTTTTCTTTGGAAGTTTGCGGCAGCAGCAGCACGAATTCGTCCCCGCCATAACGGAACGCAAAATCGATCAACCGGCAATGTGCTTTCAAGGCGTTCCCGATTTCCGCCAGTAAGCGCGACCCCACAAGGTGCCCATGAGTATCGTTCACCGCTTTGAAATGATCGAGATCAATGAATACGAGCGAGAACTCATAGTTGTAGCGTTGCGAGCGGTAGATTTCCGTTTCTAGGATGAAACTCATGTGCCGCGCGTTGTAGAGCGTCGTGCAATCGTCCCGGATGGTCAGGTCGTGAATCTTTTTCACGTGGCGGGCGTTTTCCAGAGCGATGGCCGCAAAATCCGAAAGGGCTTCAAGCAGCTTCAGGTCGCGCGGATCGAACCCGCCGGGTCCTACGCAATTGATTAGTTCGATGACACCCAGACAGGTATCGCGAAAACGAACCGGCACAGCCACAATGGACTGCGTCTCGGTCTTGGTTTTCTCATCGACCTTAGAGAAGAAGCGTGTGTCTTTCGAGGTATCCGGCACAACCACGGTTTCCCCATGCTGTGCCACCCAGCCGGCAATGCCCTGCCCCATTTTGATGCGCACATCTCTCAGGGCTTGAGAGGCTTTCCCGACCGCAAGTTCAAAATAGAGTTCCTGTTTCTCTTCATCCAGCAGGAGCAACGACCAGTTGTCCGGACGCAGGAACTCGTCAATCTTCTCCATGATGGTGCGGAGAACCTGATCAAGCTGCAGAGACGACGTAAGGGCCTTCCCCAACTCCTGGAAGACCGCGACTTCTCCCTTTTCGCGCTCGGAGGACGTCGCAGCGTTCCGCCGCCGCTCTACAGCCGGAAACTGTTTTACTTCTTCCACGCCTCGTTAAGACCGCCCTTTTTGGTTTTCCAAGCGCCCTTCCTATTCGGTCCAGTGCACACTGCCGTCTTCGGCCCGAAAACTCTGGCCGCTTTGATTTCCCAAGAATACAAGAAACTCTCGTCCGCCCCGCGCACGCCCAAAAAGTGGCGAATCCTTCTCAGTATAGGCCCCTGTTAAAAAAAGACGCAATATGGTTGTGGTACAGGCGTTGCCATCTCGCCATCTTGGACGACGATTCGCAGATTCACTTTCAACAACTCTACAACTCGTTCATTTGACAGTACCTTCCCGCCCACCTATAGTCCGTCAAGGGCTCGCGCGCCGCTGACGCCGTGGCCCTATCTTTATTTCACTGGGGCAGGTCCTTGCCATGGCCAGGGGAAAGTTCGGCGAACATCTGAAGCGCGAGCGAGAACTCCGGGAAGTCTCCCTCGACGAGCTTAGCAAAGCCACGCGGATCAGCAACCGGTTTCTTCAGGCCTTGGAAAACGAAGACTGGGGAAAACTGCCGGGCGGCGTTTTCGGCCATGGCTTTGTTCGCACCATTGCGCGTTATCTCGGCCTGTCTGAAGAAGCCCTACTGGGCGAATACGACCTTGCGCGCGCCGAGAAAACACCCACCGCCGCTCCCAAGCCCACAGAACGTATTCCCTCTCCCCCCAGATGGATCCCCGTCGCCGCGGTTCTTGGCGTAACGCTTCTGCTGGTTTTGCTTGTGTACGCAGTGGGATACACGTGGCGCCAAGTGAGCGCGTATCGCGCCGCGAAGCAATCCGCCGCCTCCGCCGGCGATGCGCCACTTGAGCTTTTTGTCTCCGCCTCCGCGAGCACGCATGTGCGTGTCATCGTAGACGGGAAGGTGCTTACGGACTCCCAAGTCTACGCGGGGGATACTCTGCATTTCACGGCGAAACAGCAGTTTGACGTAAGCGCGACAAATTCCTCGGCGGTGTTGCTGCAGTTGAACGGCAGAGCCATGCCGCCGCTCGGTCCGCCCGGGACCTTCGGTAGAATGGTACTCAGTCAGGAGAATTTGAGGAAGGCACCCGTTGGAAACTCTAAGCCCTGAAGTTGTGGAGGACCTTCGGCATGGCCGCGCCACGCGCGAGCGTAAACTTGCTATTTGCACCGGTGGCGCACATCTCGCTCCTGCCGATCGGGCGGAGATTCTTGCAGTTCTCGCCAACGATCCCGACGAAATGATCGCTACTCGCGCAAGCGACGCGACTCTGTCGGTAGCGCCTGTGGCTTTTGTGGAGGCCATCAAACGGGAGAATGCTCAGCCAGCGCTCTTTGCCTTTGCCGCGCGGCACTTGGCTGACAAGCCCGGCATCTGCGACGCTCTGGTGCAGAACAAGAATTGCGGCGCCGAGCATCTCATTCACATAGCGCGTCATCTTTCGGCCGATGCCACTCAAGCCTTGATGGAGGAACTCGACCGCGTCAGCGCCTCTCCCGCACTCGCCGCAGCGCTTGAACATTCCCCTTCGTTGACAGCTGAACAGAAGAATCAACTGCGTGAAATTCACGGGCCGGGCCATCCGATTGATGAAGGGGCCCTGGCCGAGGCGGCGGCGGCAGCGGAACCGGACGCTGCCCGCCGCCAAACCTTGATCCAGCGCATTGCCAAAATGACCGTTTCGCAGCGGGTGCAATATGCGATTAAAGGCGGCTCGGAGGCGCGCCGCACGCTGATCCGCGACACCAATAAAGTCGTTCAGCGCGCTGTTCTTCAATCGCCCCGCCTGACGGACCAGGAAGTCGAGGCCTTCGCCTCCATGTCGAGCCTTACGGACGAGATACTGCGGCTCATTGCAGGCAACCGCGCGTTCCGCAAGAATTATGTCGTCGTGCGCAACCTGATCAACAACCCCAAAACGCCGCTGGACGTCACTCTGCACATGCTGCCCATGCTCAACCCGCAGGATTTGAAGCGGCTCACGAGCAACAAGAACGTTCCGGAAACGCTGCGCACCACGGCAATGAAGCTCCAACGAACCCGCGCCGAACAGAAGAAGTAGCGCGGCTTACTCGCTTTCGTCTGGCCTCAATCTCTGCCTTCGGCCTACAATCGAAATGATCAGTGGTCAAAAGTTGGAGGTTGCTATGATTCGAACGATTCCTTGCCGAACTTCGCTGGCTATTTCTCTGCTGACCTTCCTGGTCGCCTTCGCCCTGGTCTCTGTTCCTGTGCCGGCCACACAGGGACAGGAAAAGAAAGCAGAGGATCCGTGGCCCAGCTCGGAAACAATGCAACCGGCTATTCTCTCGAAAATGCTCACGGACAAGTACGTGTCGGTTCCTACCGTGGTCTTTGTCGGCTTCCGTTCGCTTTACGCCGGCGGACACGTGCCAGACGCTTCTTTTCACGGCACCCCTTCCACGGAACAAGGCCTTGCGGAATTGAAGGCCTGGGCGGCTTCGCTTCCTCGTTCAAGGGAACTTGTCATTTACTGTGGCTGCTGCCCAATGGATAAGTGCCCGAACATTCGGCCCGCGTACAGCACTTTGAGTGGCATGGGCTTCAAGAAACTTCGCGTCCTTGTCCTCCCAACAAGCTTCGCCGTTGACTGGGCTGACAAGGGCTACCCTATGCAGAAGGGTAGCTAGCCAAATCCACCTCTTTCCGGCCGCCGAGGTATTCCGTTTAGACCGCGAGCTTTGGATGCTGCAGGTGGAAACCCGTCGCCTCCTGATACGCCCGGGCGAACGCAAGTAGTTCCCCTTCGCCGTACAGCTTCCCGAGGAACGTCAAGCTTGTAGGCGTTCCCGGGCCCCCGGCATTTTGGAAATCGCTGGCATCGTCGGATGGATATTTCGGCGCGTCTTCTCCGCGCAATCCATTCGGCAGAATGACGGAAGGATGACCGGTCAGGTTGGTGAGGACGAGTTGCTGGCCACCGTTCGTGGGCGCAACAATCAAGTCGACGTTATCAAACACTTTTGCCATCGCCTCCATCGCCAGTTTGCGAGCGCGCGCCGCCTGAATGTACTCCACCGCGGGTATAAAGCGTGCCGTTCGAAACGCGTTCGGCCAGTCGTAATCTTTCTGCGAAGTCAGCAGCTTATCCCTGCCGCTGCGTGTCAGGTCGTCAAAGGCGGCCGCCGATTCTGCCGTCAGCATCACCGTAATCGCGCTGTAGGGAAACTTCGGTAGCTCCACTGGAATCAAGTTCACTCCCATTTCGCGGAGTCTCGCGAGAGCGGCGTCGTTGTATTTTCTGTCGTACTCCGCGCGCGCCCGCCCAGCCTCACGCCGTTTCTTTTGCTCGTCACGCTTCTTCTGTTCTTCGGGAGTCTTCGCAGGTTCCTCTTTTGCTTCTGCCTGTGGCGGTTCGGGTTTGTGTTCGAAATCCGTCTTCAAATAACCGACGCGCGATTTGCGCCAATCCAAATTTGCGTTCCAATGAAAACCCGCTGAGTGCACCGTGCGGTCGTGACCATCCGGCCCATAAATCGCGTCCAGCACCAGCGCGCAATCTTCCACGGACCGGCAGATCGGGCCCAGCTTATCCATGGTCCAGGAAAGAGCCATCGCACCGGTTCGCGGCACCAGCCCAAAGGTGGGACGCAATCCTGTGCATCCGCAGCGCGTCGAAGGCGACGAAATCGAGCCCAACGTCTCCGAGCCGATGCTGAATGCCACGCATCCCGCCGCCGTCGCCGAAGCCGGTCCCGCAGATGATCCACTCGACCCTTGATTGGTGTTCCAAGGATTCCGTGTGATTCCACCAAACCACACGTCGCCCAGCGCCAGCGCTCCCAGCGTCAGTTTCGCTACCAGGACCGCTCCCGCATCGTCCAGCCGCTTCACCACGGTCGCGTCTTCGTCAATCATCTGGTTTTCAAAGCCGCCCGCACCCCACGTCGTGCGGTATCCTTTCGTCGCCAGCAAATCCTTTGCTCCCCACGGCAAACCGTGTAGCGGCCCGCGGTATTTCCCCGCGGCAATCTCGGCATCGGCTTTCTTCGCCTGCGCCATCGCGCGCTCTTCCGTCAGCGTCACCGTAAATTTCAGCGTTGGGTCGTACTTCTTTAGCCGCCCCAAATACATTTCCGTCAGCGCCACCGACGAAACCTTCTTCGTGCGCACCAGTTCCGAAAGCTCTCTCACTGTGGCAAACGCCAAATCTTCCAGGTTCTTCGGCGCGCTCGCCGCCACATTCGCCGCCTTCGACATCCGCATCGGCTTCCGCTCGGTTTCGAACTTCATTCCTGGCAGCACCGGATCGAAAAGCAGCGCGGGATCCACGGAGTTCGGAATCTTCAGCTTGTAGATTTCCTCGTAGCCCTTCGCGTGATCGTTTAGTTCGGCCAACAGCATTTCCTTGTATTCATCGGCAATCGGCACGCCCGCGATGGCAGCAGCATTGTCGATCATTTCTTTCGTGATTTTTGCCGCACCTTGCGCTTGCGCCTGAGCCCAGAGCACCCCGGGAACCAACGTTCCGGCCAAGCCCATCCCCGAGCAGGTCTTCATGAAAATTCGCCGGTCCAGCATTTTTAACCCTCCCCTCCACCATTCGCGAGCGCGCGTAACATATCACACCGGAAGCCGTCCCTAGGTCATTTCCGAAAGCCAGACGTAGTTGTTTTTCAGGATTGACGCAGGCCCCCGTCGTGGTCTTTGCTTGTCGTATCGAATCCTGTACCATGCCGTTATCTTGAAAGGAGTTGTGATGAAAGTTTCTGCCAAGGTCGTTGTGTTTTTGTCCTTGTTGCTCTTGCCTTTTTCTCTTCGAAATGCGCCAGCCGTCAAAGCCGGCGGTCCGCCCGCTGGACAAGACACCGTTCTCAAGGCCTCGGACATCACTGCCAAACTTTTCCCGGAGTATGTCTTTTTCCGCGGTCGAGTAGCTCCCGCGCAGCTTCGCAACACGGGCGGCGTGCACTTTGCCGATGACCTCTTTGTTCTCGCAGGCCTCGTGGACAGCTCCGGATACTCCACCGCGATTAAGGAAAAGTATCAGGCCTATTTGCTGAGCGAAGTCATATTGGAAATCGGCGGGCAAACAGTGAAGCCAGGCGCTTATGGTTTTGGTTTCGTCAGCGGAAAACTCATTTTAATGGATCTGGCCGCCAACAATCTCATCGAGGCTGCCAGCCAACACGATGCTGAAATGAAGCGTCCCATACCACTTCAGCTTGCTGCATCGTCCACTGCTGGCAGCTTTCGCCTCTACTTTGGTCGCGACTTCATCGAGTTCCGCCGCGCCCACTGATTTTCATAAATCATTTGAAAACAAAGCCCAGGCTGACGACTCACCAGCCTGGGCTTTTTGTTCTAAGCGTTTCGTTTGAGAGCGCAGACTGCGCCCTCTAACTAGTCCTTGTCGTACTTCAAGCAAATCTCCAGTTGCTTGATGGCTTCATCTGTTGCCCTCAATGCTTCCACGCGGTGGCCGCCGAAGTCATGCGCGGCATGTTCCATGTGTTCTTTAGCGCGCCGCAACGCTCCCAGCGCTTCGCGGATTTGCGGATGCGGTTCGTCCGGGGTTGCAGCGGCTGCCGTGGCTGGCAATGTGCTGGCTGCCGGAGTTGCCGCAGCATTCGCCTTGTGAGGCGCCGCAGGCGTTGAAGAAAGGAAAGCAAACGCTAGAACCAGGGATGCAATAGCCAAAAGACTGATGATTCTTACACTCATGAATCACTCCTCCTTGTCCGATTTCGGCCCGGACCGCCGTGATGGCCCTACTCCCCGTCTGCATGACTTACGCCCGGGTTGACGCTGGAGAGCGATCAGCATGCGCCTTTCCAGAGGCGAAATCTTCGCCCTGCTGAGTTCCCTATGTTTTAGGACACTTTTCTTCTCATCCAAAACGGTAATTGCTCGCTTGCGTCGCAAAAGTGACTCTCTCTTATTCCCCCTCTCCTACTCATAGTCGCTCTCACAGTTTCTCTTTTCCTTTGCATCCCAGTCCGCTTGCGTCTACGATACCGCCACCTTTTTCCTCTGCGAAAAACTCACAAGGAGATCCTTGCAATGCACATGCATAGCTTGAATTGGCTCGCCATTTTGGTCGCGGCCATTTCCACGATGATTCTCGGCTTCCTGTGGTATTCGCCGCTACTCTTCGCCAAAGCCTGGACCCGCGAAATGGGCTACACCCCCGACGACAAGGCAAAAATGGACGAAATGAGGAAAAGCGCGGGACCCGCTTATGCCGGCTCCTTTGTTGCCAGCCTGATTTCTGCATTCACGCTCGCCCTCATTCTCCACGGAATGCGCGCAGAGTCCCTCCATTTCGGCATGATGGCCAGCTTCCATATCTGGTTCGGTTTCGTGGCTACGGTGCAATTCACCGGAGCCCTGTTCGCAAAGCAGAGCATGAAACTCTTTGCCATCAACACCGGCTATCAACTCGTTTGCTATCTCGTTATGGGAGCGATCCTGGTTCTCTGGAATTAGGAAGGTCAGTAGAGACCGCGTCTCCAACCTTTCGCCAGCCGTAGTGTCGGAAAAAACTGACAAAACCTTAGTACTAGAAGACAGTCCCCCCTGTACCATCGACGCCATCGAGCGCCTGCCCTAAAACTGTCCCATTCTGAATCGCTCGTCAGAATGCACGGTTTAACCAGTTCGGCCAGGGCCACCGATTCAAGTTCAAATTCTCGCAGGAGCTCAAGATGGACCGCACCGGCCAAGGCAATCCAGCTAAACACGGCGAAGGTTTTCTGAAGACTACGACGTGGGGCACACTGATTGCCCTATCTCTGTTAGCTGCAGCTCTCGGTTTCAGGGGCAGTTTCTCCAGTGCGCCTGAAGACTCGGCAACGTTGCAGGTGGAAGCCCGCGAGGAATCCTCCCCGCTGGAATCCGCGCAGAACGCGACCAAGCCTCCTGAACAGGGCAGCTCGGTTGAGAAACAATCGGGTTCAAGCGCCGCGCCTTTCCCCCAATATCGCGGGAGCAGTTCCACTTCGGCCAATCTCCAGATGACGCCGGCGCCCCCGGATGCCTTAACGAATTTGACTGCGAAGCAGAACGCACAAACTCCATCTCCTAGCAGCCCCGCTTCCAGCGATAACCAGGATCCTCAATCCCTGATCGCAGCCAAGATCGCGCCGGACCTCAAGGGCATCGATCCTCAAAAGCCCGTTAACGTTATCGTCCAATATCGCCAAGCGCCCTCTTCGGAATTGGCCAGCGAGGGTCTCACCGCTAAAGCGGAATTGCCTCTGATCCGCGCTCAAGTGGTTTCTGTGAGCGCAGCCAGTCTCTCAAACCTCGCATCTCACTCGAACGTGGTTTACATTTCGCCGGATCGTCCGGTGAAGGGCGCTACCAGCCCGTTCGTCTCTGCCGTGAACGCGGATCTTGCCATCGCCACTGGCTGGGACGGCAGCGGGGTCGGTGTTGCTGTCGTGGACAGCGGCGTAAATGGTGTCGACGACCTGAACTTGAGCGGATGGAATCAACCATCCCGAATCGTGTATAGCAAGAACTTCGTTTACGGTGATTACAGCACTAGCGACTCCTACGGTCATGGAACCCACGTGGCCGGAATCATCGCAGGAAACGGGTACGATTCAACAAATGCCGACTATCCCGGTGTTTATGGAGGGATTGCCCCGCAAGCGAAAATCATCAATCTTCGTGCCTTGGATGCCAACGGTAACGGTTCAGATAGCACAGTAATTAATGCCATCCAAAAGGCTATCTATTTGAAAAGTACTTACAACATCCGGGTTCTCAATCTTTCGCTTGGTCGAGCAGTCTACGAGAGTTACGCGCAGGATCCACTTTGCCAGGCGGTGGAATCCGCTTGGCAGGCCGGAATCGTCGTGGTGGTGTCCGCCGGCAACCAGGGAGAGAATGACTGGCCGAACACAGACGGGTACGCCACTATCAACGCGCCCGGAAACGACCCGTACGTAATCACAGTAGGTGCAAGCAATGGTCACGGATCGGGCTCACAGTCGGCACAAACGGTCACCAGCTACAGCTCCAAAGGCCCAACGGCCATCGACCACATCGTGAAGCCGGACCTTGTCGCGCCTGGCAACAATATCGTCTCCACCGAGGCTCCCGGCACCGCACTGGCCAGCGCTTATCCCGATTTGGTCGTCTACCCTTGCAACGGCTCGTTGAACAATTGCGGCTCCAAATACGGCAGCCCACAGTACCTTCGGCTGAGCGGCTCGAGCATGGCGGCTGCCGTGGTCAGCGGCGTGACCGCCATGATGTTGGAGAAGAGCCCTTCGCTGACTCCCGACCAGGTGAAGGCCCGGCTGATGAAAACGTCGTGGAAGAATTTTCCTTCTTATACGACAGCCACAAACCAGGTAACGGGCGTTTCCTATGCCGTGGAAGCGGATATCTTCGCTGTCGGCGCAGGCGCCGTCGATGCTTCAGCGGCCCTTGCCAACACGGACCCAGCTTCGTCCAGTTATGGTTCGGCCAAATCTCCAACCGCCAGCTATAACCCTCTGACGAACACAGTCACGATCGTCGCAAATTCTTCAACCATTTGGAACAACTCCGTGGTTTGGGGCAATTCCGTGGTTTGGGGTAATTCCGTCGTCTGGGGCAATTCGGTAGTTTGGGGCAATTCAGTCGTTTGGGGCAATTCTGTGGTTTGGGGTAACTCTGTGGTTTGGGGTAACTCCAATTGCGGCAGCAATGCCGTGGTCTGGGGTAACGACAGTCCCTACGGGGACAAGCAGTAGTTCGTCTCGGCAGCTACTAAGGGAGGAACTACTACGATGAGCAAAATCGCTAAATCCTACATCACGCTGGTGATTGCCTCCGGAATGGCTCCCGTGATGCTCGCTGTTGGATCCTGGTCTTCTGCAAACCTGAAGCAGTTCGCCATCTACTTGGGGCTCGCCGCGCTGGCCTCGGCTCTAAAAGTCCGGATTCCCAGAATGGAAGGCACGATCTCCCCTAACTTTGTCTTCTTACTGTTGGGGATGGTCGCGCTGCCCTTTTCACAGGTTGCCGTCATTAGCCTGGCGGCCGCGCTTGTACAATCTCTCTGGGCCAGCGCAAAGCGCCCACGGCTGGTGCAAGTGGCATTCAGCGCTGCAACGCTGGTGTTGAGCTGCAGCCTGGCGTACAAGTTCGCGCATCTTGTTCTCGCAGGCAGCGCCACGGATTCCGCCGTCGTTTGTGTGATTCTCGCGGGCACCATCTACTTCCCGGTCAACTCGGGCCTGGTTTCCATGGTCATCGGCTTGGCGGAAGGTCAGCCCTTCAAGCAAGTCTGCCTGCGCTGTTACCAGTGGGCGTTTCCTTACTTCATGGGCGGCATGGCTTTCGCCGGCTTGGTGAGCGGCGCTTATGCTCCTGGGATGCTATGGAAGGGAGCGTTGGTCCTTCTGCCCGCAGCGGTCCTCGCTTACCTTTATTTTGCCAATCTTACTGCTCGCGTGGCCTCCGCAACCATGCCGGTCTTTGCCTCCGATGAAGAGGAATACGCAGAGCCACTCGTGACCTCAGCGAGCAGCAGCTCCTTCACATCAAACGACTGAATTGGTTTCTCAGATTTCAGCGATCTATTTCTTTGGCGGCTCCCAACGTCGCCTGATTTCCTCTATAAATTTCTGCTTGTCCTTCTGCATAAGCCGGATGAGCGGCCGGTTTTCGGTTTTCTCATGCTGGCCCGCCCACAGCACCATTTCTGTTAGAACCGGGGCTAAGTCCATTCCCTTTGGCGTGAGCAGGTAAATCAGCTTCCTCCCATCGGACGGATCCTGCTCGGCACGGATGATTCCGTACGCCTCCAGCCTGCGCAACCGGTCGGTCAATATGTTCGACGCCGGTCGTTCGTAAGAACCCAGGAATTCCTTGAACGTCCGACGCCCCAGCAACATCATGTCGCGAATGATGAGCAGCGACCACCGATCGCCCAGCATCTCGACCGAAGCGTTAAGCGGGCAGCCCGACCGGCGCTGCGGATTTGAAGTCTTTCTCGGCACTTTTTCCACGCTATCATTTTTCACTTGCATTATGCAAGTGAACTGGGCACACTGTCGCAGCGAGTGATCAATACAACAAGCTGGGGGATGAAAATGAGTCACGCCGCAACAAAACAATCGTCCGCAACAAGACTCGAACAGCCTCGCTTCGAAAACGGAAAACCTCTCCTCATCTCAGGTTTGCGCAGGCGTTACATCGCAGAAACCATAAAGGATCTTCCGGCCCAGTGGCAGCATCTTGTTCCACACCTCGGCCAAATTTCCGGGCAAGTCGGCCGCACCGCTTACGGTGTCTGTTGGCAACCGGCGGATGGCGCAGGCATTGAATATCTGACGGGCGTGGAAGTCTCCGGCTTCACGGGCCTCCCCGCTGATTTTACTGTGGTGAGCCTTCCGGCCGCGAAATACGCCGTGTTTCCTCATCGCGACCACGTCTCCAAGCTGCATGAGACCTGTGACGCCATTTCCAAGTGGTTCCCTGAATCTGGTCACCAGCCCGCGGCCGCAACCGACGCTGAAACACCTGCGTTCTTCGAGCGTTATAGTGAAGAGTTCAATCCGCAAATCGGAATGGGCGGGATGGAAGTTTGGGTCCCGCTCCAGCCGTAAGTGGATCGCAAAACGCTGCGCCGCGCGACTCGAGGCGCCAATTCGCTTGGCCGAAGGAAACCTGTGCGATAAAATACGCAATTTCGCCGCGTTCGCGCCAGAAATTTCTGTTTGTTGTTTTGCGTAAAAGGAACAGCAAGCTTTTTTCCGAAAGGATGACCGATGAGCGGAGTACGAGTCTTGGTTGGCACACGCAAGGGCGCATTCATTCTGTCCTCGGACGGCAAGCGCGAAAAATGGGACGTAAGCGGTCCGCATTTTGCCGGCTGGGAGATTTATCACATGAAGGGTTCGCCCAAGAATCCCAACCGCATCTACGCCTCGCAAACCAGCGGCTGGTTCGGACAAATCATTCAGCGTTCCGATGACGGCGGCAAAACGTGGCTTCAGCCAGGCACGCCTCCAGGCGAACCGACCACCGGCCCGGGGGGCATGCCAAAAGGCGAAAGCAACAAATTCGTCTACGACACTTCCGCCGAAACCGGTGCGCCTCTGACCACGCATCAGTTTTATGACGGAACGCAGCATCCGTGGGAGTTCAAGCGCGTTTGGCACATCGAGCCTTCGCTCAATGAAGCGGACACCGTTTACGCGGGCATAGAAGACGCGGCAATTTTCCGTTCGAAAGACGGCGGCAAATCCTGGCAAGAACTCTCTGGCCTTCGCGGCCACGGCACCGGCCCGAAATGGCAGCCCGGCGCGGGCGGCATGTGCCTGCACACAATCATTCTCGATAAGAGCAATCCCGATCGCATGTACATCGCCATTTCTGCCGCTGGCGCGTTTCGCACCGACGATGGCGGCAAAACCTGGAAGCCCATCAACAAAGGCCTCTACTCGCAATACATTCCCAATCCCACCGCCGAAGTCGGCCACTGTGTCCATCACGTCGCCATGAACCCGAAGCGTCCAAACGTTCTCTTCATGCAAAAACACTGGGACGTGATGCGCAGTGACGACGCCGGCGACAATTGGAAGGAAGTCAGCGGCAATTTGCCCACCGACTTCGGCTTCGTCATTGACGTTCACGCCCACGAACCCGAAACCATTTACGTCGTTCCCATCAAAAGCGACGGCGAGCACTATGTGCCCGAAGGAAAACTTCGCGTCTACCGCAGCCGCACGGGTGGAAACGAATGGGAGGCGCTCACCAAGGGTCTGCCGCAGAGCCATTGCTACGTCAACGTGCTGCGCGACGCCATGGCCGTGGACTCGCTCGACAAATGCGGCATTTACTTCGGCACCACGGGCGGCCAGGTCTACTGTTCCCCCGATGCAGGCGACAACTGGGCGCCCGTCGTCCGCGATCTCCCAGCGGTCTTGTCCGTCGAAGTGCAGACGCTCGCATGACCGACGTACCCAAAGCCACGATTCGCGTCATACTTCCGCCGCATCTGCGGACGCTCGCGCACGCGGGCCGCGAAGTGACCATCGAAATTGTCGGCCAAGTCACGGTACGCTCCGTTCTCGACGTGCTCGAGGCAGCGTATCCCATGCTTACGGGAACCATCCGCGACCACATCACGCAACAGCGCCGCCCGTTCTTGCGCTTCTTTGCGTGCGAAGAGGATCTTTCTCACGAATCGCCGGACACTCCGTTGCCTGATGCTATTGTATCGGGAAAAGAGCCATTGCTCATTCTCGGCGCTATCGCAGGGGGGTAATCAAGCATGCTGCAGCGAGACCGCCTTGGGACAAGCAAATCATGTTCGTTTGCAGGACGCGGCAATCCCACAAGCGGACACACAGACGAACCAGATGAGGGGCAAGGCACCTAAGGGCTTGTTTTTCAACAGTTTGGGAAGCACATTTCGTGGCACAAACCTTGCGAAGATAGCCTGACAACAAAGAAAACTAGGGAGGCGGGACCATGATTAAGCCGCAACTGCTGCTCCAGGATCTCCGAATTGCTGTGCGCTCTCTCGGGCGGTCCAAAGGCTTGGCCTTTACTGTCATCGCTACCCTTGCGCTTGGCATCGGCGCCAACGCCGCGATTTTCAGCCTGGTGCGCGGCGTTCTCCTCCGTCCGCTTGTCAACGATGACGAAAGCCGTCTCATCTACATTGAGCAAACCGCTCCCGGCTTAGCCCCGGGTGAAGCCAACTGGTCCGTCCCCGAGATCCAGGACTTCAAAGCCAGCATCCATTCCCTCCGCGAATTCGGCGATTTCTCTACTGTTGGCATGACCATCATAGGTTTGGGGGAACCGCGCGAAATCCAATCCGCTGTCGTCGATGGCAATTATTTCGAGACCGTAGGCCTTCACCCTGTTCTCGGCCGCCTCATCGGCCCTCAAGACGATGGCCCGAAAGCGGCCGGCGTCGTCGTCCTCACGTACCCTTTCTGGGTGACTGCTCTCAAGAAAGATCCCAACGTCGTCGGCAGGCAAATTCGCCTCGACAGCTTTGACTCCCGCACAGCAACCGTTATCGGCGTCCTCGAACCCTCCCTCCCCTACCCCACAGATACACAAATTATCGCCAATGTCGTTACGAGCGCGCATCACCTTGACGCCACCATGGTTACTGGCCGCGTCCATCGCATGACTGAACTTTTCGGCCGCCTTGCTCCCGGTGCCACTCTCGAACAGGCTCGCGCCGAGCTGCAATCCGTCTACGCCACGATGAAGAAAGATCACCACGAAGCCTACCCTACCAACGCAAATTTCCAGATGGACGCAAGGTTGTTCCGCGATCAGATCACTTCCGACGCTCGGCCAATCCTGCTCGTTCTTCTCGTGGCCTCGGCCCTTGTCTTCATCATTGCTTGCTCCAACGCCGCCAACCTTATCCTCGCGCGCACCGTTCGTCGCGAAGGTGAGCTGACAATCCGGGCAGCCCTCGGGGCCGGCTCCGGCGCTTTGCGGCGCACGCTGCTGGCCGAAAGCCTCGTCCTTTGCGTGGCGGGAGCCATGCTCGGCGTTATGATCGCTCGTCCCCTGCTCGAAATCCTTTCGCAATACGCCTCGAAGTTTTCCGTTCGCGCTCTGCACCTCACCGTCGACTCGAGTGTCCTCTGGGTTGGTGCGGGACTGGCAATCATCGCCGCCGTCCTCCTTGCCTACGTTCCTCGCCTCCCCAGCGCCAACGTTTCGCAATCGCCTGGCCTCGCCAGCGGCAGCGTACGCATCACCGGCAGCACCAACCGCCGCCTGCGCGCCTTCGCCGTCGTTCAGATTGCGGCCTCCTTCATGCTTCTCGCCGGCGCCAGCATGCTTCTGAAAACGCTTATTGCCATGCAGACCGCGCAGACGGGCATGGACACGCGCCGCGTCCTCGCCATCAACGTTCCCGTTATCAATTACCAAAAAAAGCCGCAGCAGGTCGTGGATTTCTACAAGGAAATTATCCGCCGCGTTGACGCCCTGCCCGGCGTGACCAAGACCGCCTATGGCATGTCTGCTCCTTGGCGCGACGCCGGTGCATTCGGTCCCGGCCTGCAATTCTCTGCCGATGGGCAAGTACACAGCATTGAAAACGATCCTCACGCTAATTTCCGGGTTATTTCACCTGGATTCTTTGCTGCGCTCGGCATTCCCGTTCTTGCGGGCCGCGATTTCAACGACCTCGACACTCAATCGAAAGAGCCGATCGCCGTTGTCAGCGAGAGTCTCGCCAAACGCATGTTCCCCGGTCAGGAGGCTATCGACCGCCATGTGTATTGGACCGACCCGGTGTTGAAGTTCCTCCCCGGGTTCAAGAGCGAGCAGTTGCGCATTATTGGCGTCACCGCCGATATTGACGATCAACACGTCGTTCCGCAGCCCACTCTCACGATTTACAGCACCTTTAACCATGGCCCGATGTTCAATGGCCGCCTCTTTGTTCACGCCAGCACGAATCCGTATTCGCTCGTGACGCCCGTCACGCAAGTCATTCGCGGTATGTCCGCCGAGCAGCCCGTCGAGAAGGCCGCCACCCTTGAAGACATTCGTGCCGAAGTTCTCACGCCCGATCGCCTGAACACCGTCGTCTTCGGCATCTTCGCCGCAGTAGCCCTCACGATTGCGCTGGTCGGAGTTGCCGGAGTGTTGGCGTTTTCCGTCAGCGCCCGCACCCGCGAATTCGGTATTCGCCTCGCTCTCGGTTCGCCGCCACAACTACTGTTGGCGGGAGTCATCGTGGAAGGCGCAGTCATGGCCGCCTTAGGTTTGGTTGCCGGTTCCGTCGGCGGGTATTGGCTCGCTCGCATTGCCGAGCGCTATATCCCCGACCTGAAAATGCCCAGCGTCTTGCCGGTCGTCGCTTCCGCTTTTGTGCTGCTGGCCGCTGCGGTCATCGCTTCCGCCATGCCCGCAGCTCGCGCCGCGCGCGTGGACGTCATGCAGGCCTTGCACTCCGACTAAAAGCTGTCTCATAAATAGTTGTTGCGGTCGAAACTTTAGCTCCGACATCGAACGCCAACAAAAACTGGGAACGGAAGTTAGGCTGGAGAGCTGCCGTGGGCTGGGATTGCCCCATGAGAAAGCTTGCGCTTCTGGTTTTCGCTGACTTCAGGCCTCTGAGCTTCCCACGAACATTGAGGGGCAAAAGACGGTCTGCTGGAAAGATCTGCCAATAAACTCCGTGTAAACCCCCTATACTTTTGAGGTCCGTTCCTTCCCTTATACGAAGAGGACGGGCGCGCTAAGGCTCACAGGGCACTTGGTGAGTCTAGCCCGATCAAAGACTCGCTTGGCGTAGCCGGCCGCGCGCCCTCCCATTTTGACTGCCTCCGAGCATGGCCGCGACTGGGATCGGCTGCGTCTTTTGCGTGTTCAACCGCAGTCACCAGCCCCCCCGGCCCTGCTACGTACCGAGCGACAGCCTGCCTGCGTTGCGAAGGCAATAACGAATCCTCCTCAGTTCACGAGTTTCTTTCGCACCGCAGCCCTTTCACAAACCAGCACGTCCTTCTGTTCACTGATCTCTGTTCACTGATCTCTGTTACCGCACAAACGGATAAATTTCATCCGCGATCCAATAATTTTCAAACAATATCGCGAACAGCGTCCCCACGACCCAAACCGCCCACCGTTGCCGGTTCCATACCGTGCTCGAAGTCGCGTTCTGTATCAAAATCTCCGCAAGGTACGCTGCGCAATAACAAGCGTTCGCCAGCAGCGCCAGCACCGTCATGATCCCCAGCGACTCCAGAGTCATCGCCGGGCGAAAATGCGGCCACGATTTCACAACCCAACTCACGACGACCGCGAACAGCAACAAGTTGTAGAGCAGCCGCCGCGGTTCCCAGAATCGCGCCGCTTCCATCAGCCCTTTCCATGACGACGGCCGTTCGGACGTCACCCCTGATTTCCGAACTTCCGGCGATGGCGCTGGATTTCCCGTTTCCATTGCAACCCCCTCCTCTCAGGCGTGTCCTACAAACCCGCGAACCAAGCAAAGCACAGGACCGGCTAACTTTACGCCACAAAGTACTTCACGTCAAGGCGAATCTCGTGCGCCGATGCGGGCAAGACAAGCAACTCGCGGACTCGATGGCTTATGCAGAGGCCGGGCTTCAAAGGGCGGCATCTTCTCGTATACTGATCACTGCTTTCGACCACTGAAAACCGGAGACCCCATGTGCCGCAACATCAAAACGCTCTTTAATTTCAATCCCCCGGTTACGCCGGAAGAAGTTCGCGCAGCCTCCCTGCAGTTCGTCCGCAAAATCACCGGCTTCCATCATCCTTCGAAAGCCAACGAAGCCGCGTTCAACGCCGCCATTGACGAGATCGCCCGCGCTTCATCGCACTTGCTCCATTCCATGGAGACCTCCGCTCCCCATCGCAACCGCGAAGCCGAAGCGGCCAAAGCCCGCGCCCGCGCCGCCGCCCGGTTTGGATCAAGTTGAACGAGGTCCCTTGGCGATTGCCTTCCGCAGGCTGACCGCCCCCTTGACCGCCCCCTTAAGAGTGACCCGCCTGCAAGTTACGAAGCGACAATCGTTCTAAAGGATATGAGGCGCAGAAGCGAGCGTGCCATTGTGAAAGCCGGGGCTCCGGTGTATGTTACGATTCAGCTTCGACTGTTTAGCACGACAATATGCCTGGCATGCGGGACCCGGCTCACCTGCAGCCGTACCCTACGCGGGCAGACGTGCGGCCCAGCGGGGGAAACCACTACAGGAGAGACCACTCTCATGAAGGCTGTCGCTTTGTCCCGGCTTCGCTTTCTGACCTCCGTTCGCGTAACGCTTTTCCTGCCTGCGCTCGCCGTTGTGTTAACCTCGGCGCACGTCCTGGCACGGGCGCAGTCCCCTGCTCCACCGGCCATTAAGGTCGTTAACCTGATTCCCGCCAGCCTCAGCGGCGAAAGCAATCAAGATAGCGAGCCGTTCCTGGCAATCCAGAACCAGAATCCGCAAGTGATGGTCGCGTCGGCATTCACGCCCAATCCGTTTTCGATGACCGGCAACGCGCCGGTTTATGTTTCTATGGACGGGGGAAAAACGTGGGCGCTCAACGCGATTACTCCCGTGCAGCGCATGACCTGCGACATCACCCACGCCATGGCCACCGGCGAGAATCACCCGCGCGGCGATTTGCACGCGGGCACGCTGGCCTGCGCCACGGGAATTATTCTCGATGAATCAGAGTCGAACGATGTTTCACTCAGCACCACCATGAACGTGCAATCCACACGCGGCAATGTGGACCAGCCGTTCGTGCGCGCACTCGGCGTCGCCAGCGGCGACCGCATCTATGTCGGCGTCAATGATTTCAATCAAGCCAATGGCCGCACGGCGACGATTGATGTATCCGTGGATGGGGGCGCGACCTACAAATCGATTCCTATCGAAACGCGAAATACTGCCGGGCAGGATGGGCCGTCCGTCCGTCCCGCGGTGGCCAGCGACGGCACGGTGTACGCAGCGTTTTTTGGCTGGCGCAAATTTAACGGCAAAACCGCGACCAGCGACATCGTCGTCGTGCGCGACGACGCGGCGGCCACCGGAGCCAGTCCTTTTAAAGTGTTGAAAGATCCCTCCGACAAACTTCCAGGGCGCGTCGTGGCGAAGGGAGTTTCCATTCCGTGGTCGAACGCACCGGCCTTGGGGCAGGAACGTATCGGTTCGACGCTTTCCATTGCCGTGGACCCGAATCACAGCGGGACCGTCTACGTGAGCTGGGCCGATAAGGGAAGTAAAGGAGACATCTACGCTCTCCACGTGCGAAGCTCGACGGACCGCGGGGTGACGTGGTCCAAGACAGACTTGCCAGGCACAACGATCCATAACGCAACGAACGTCGCGCTTGCGGTCGCGAACAATGGCGTTGTGGGATTTCTTTATCAGCAATTGGTTGGCGGGCGCTGGGTCACACATCTCGTGCAATCGCATGACGGCTTTGGCACTGCGAGAGATTTTGTTCTGGCTACCGTTCCCGCGGATCAACCGGTGGGACAGTTCCTGCCGTATCTCGGGGACTATGATTACTTGCTTTCTGCGGGCAGCGAATTTCGCGGCGTTTTTTGCGCCAACAACACGCCGGACTTTGCGAATTTCCCTCAGGGCGTGACCTTTCAGCGGGCGGCGGACTTCAGCTCTAAAACGCTCAATGATGGCTCAGGCAACTCCGTGCCGATTTCCATTGATCCATTCTATTTTAGTGTTCCGGTGATCCCGTGAGCCGCGCTTGCATGGAGACGCAGAAAAAAGGCACGCAAGAAAGACACGCGAAGGTGCAGAAGAAGGAGGCACTTATGAAGACTTCATCCATATTCGTCGGAGCGGGCTTATTACTGGTATTGTGTGGCTGCACGAATGCTGCAACGCCGCAAGCCACGGACCGGGCTGCGCTCACAACAAAATCGAGCATCATTTTTTCAGGAACAGTCAGCCAACTAGCGGCCACTTCGTTTGCTGATGTGCCCAAGTCGGCGCAAACCATTGTTGTGAGAGTGGATTCCGTCGAAAAGAAGCCCGCGGCGGTGTCGCTCAAGAAAGGCGACAGCGTAACGGTGGAAGTGAAGGATGCGTCCGCCTTTCAGGAAGGCACGCACGCCACGTTTTACACCGATGGCTGGATTTTTGGTGCGGGTGTTGCGGTGAAAGAATTGGGGCATGAGCTCGGTACTGCCACTGAACCGGTGAATGTGGCGAGCACGGGGAAACCTTCCGGACAAGGAAAAGACGAAATTAGCGATCAAGAGCTGGTGGACCGCATGAAGGCTTCGGATTTTGTCGTCGTTGGACGCGTTACGAACGTTCGCAAATGGAACGTCCCCAAGCCGAAATCCGGCGCGCCCTCGCGCGTGACCGAACACGATCCCGACTGGCACGAAGCCGTCGTGCAAGTCGAGTCGGTGCTGAAGGGCGGAAAAGTGAAAGGCAACACAGTCATCGTGCGATTTCCCAATCGCAATGACGTCGCCTGGGTGAGTTCTCCTAAGTTCGCGAAAAATCAAAGAGGCATCTTTTGTCTGAACCGCGACCAGTCCACTGGCGCGCCTCCCACCACAATGGGAGGCCAGAAGGTCAATGCCTACACCTGCTTGGGCCATGGCGATGCGCTGCCAATTTCCGAAGAATCCCGCGTGCGTTCGCTGCTGAAAAACCAATAAACCGTTTCCGTTGTTAGGACGCGATTTGGTTTTCGGGTTGAGCGGGCATCCCTCCCGGCGCGGAAGTGATGGATTCTTAGGCGAGCTTCAGTCTTCGGTCGGGTTTGGTTTTCGGGAAAAGGCACGGATAGAACTCTCGGCCACTCGCGGGGCAGCCACTTCACAGGACGAAAACTCGCCGACCGCCGCGGATTATACACATTGCCGCCTACAAGGGCCACAGAACTTTGCGAGGGGATCGTGCCCCTAAATCGGCAACGCAGAATCAGGGCTGAACTTCGCGAGCCAGATCGCACATAACGAGATAGGGCGGTGAGTGGAGGCGCGGGGCGGAATCGAACCGCCGATAAGGGTTTTGCAGACCCTTGCCTTACCACTTGGCGACCGCGCCACAGGAGAGTTGTTCGTTGTTAGGTTTAAGTTTTTAGTAAGAAGGAAGCAAGCACGATTTGTTTGCGTTTGGCTCCCTATTTGTATTCCAGTCCGACTTTCTTTGTCTCCTGGTCCGAAGGTCGCTTTTTTCTGGGTTCGAATTTTGAATCGGGCGCCCGTTCACTGTTCGCCTGTGCGCCAAGTTCGGTTTCCACCAGAGCGGTGAAGGCCGGGGAGAATTGGCCCCCGCCGCCCAGTACCCTAGCTCGGCCCAACAAACTCGGTGGCTTCGCCTGGCGCGCTAACACCCGACTTTTAGAACCGCGACTCACAAACGCGTTTCGCTACGCGGCCCGGAATTGCTCGAAGGCCGCGCCCTACGTTGACGAGCCTAGCGCGCGGAGCCGGCCACGATGGATTGCGAGGAGCGCGTTTCGTTCACGATCGGCGCTCCTACAAGATTGCCCCATTCGGTCCACGAGCCGTCGTAGTTGCGGACTCTTTCGAAGCCCAGCAAATATTTCAGTGCGAACCAAGTGTGAGAGCTGCGTTCCCCGATGCGGCAATAGGCGATGACTTCGTCCTTGCCGTTGATACCCTTAGCTTCGTAGAGCTTTTTCAAATCGTCGAACGACTTGAAGGTGCCGTCTTCGTTCGACGCCTGCGCCCAGGGAATATTCGCCGCTTGCGGAATGTGCCCGGCGCGCTGAGCGGTTTCGGTCATGCCCGGAGGCGCGATGATCTTGCCGGTGAATTCATCCACGGAACGAACGTCGACGAGCTGGCCGGGTTTGCGGCCATCCAGGACGGCAGAAACGTCCTCCTTGAACGCGCGAATGGACGCATCGGTGGCAGAAACGCGATACGCGGATGGATTGATGGTGGGAGCCTCCTTGGTGATTGGGCGCTTCTCTTCGAGCCATTTCTTGCGGCCGCCGTTGATCAGCCGCACCTCCTTGTGGCCGTAGAGCTTGAGCTGCCAAAAGGCGTACGCCGCAAACCAGTTATTGTTGTCGCCGTAGAGAATGATGGCCGTGTCGTTCGAGATCCCGGAAGCACCGAGAAGCTTTTCGAGGGCGGTTTTGTCAATCAAGTCGCGGCGGATGCCGTCCTGGAGCTGCGTTTGCCAGTTCCAGCTCACGGCGCCGGCGATGTGGCCTTGGTCGTAGGCGGTGGTGTCCACGTCCACTTCGACGAAACGAGTGTCGGGAGCGGTGAGATTCTTGGCCGCCCAGTCGGTGGAAACCAGAACTTCGGGGTGCTTGTACTCTGACATTTTCTTCTCCTTTGGTCCTTAGCTATGAAAACTATGAAACTCGTTGAAGCGCGAAGCAACGAAACCCAAAATGAAAAACCCACCTGCCATTTCTTCTGGCGGTGGGCTTGAAAAGCCTTGAGGCTTGGTGAAATTCCTAAGGACTCAGCCTCTCGCGCCAGAAAACACACGCGTACAGCCCATACAACAGATGCACATGGCGTTGTTCTTCCAGCTGCGAACTATCATATTTCAATGCTACCTAGATGCAGCGCTGATAGCAACAGTTACTCGGGCTCAGGCGGGCTTGATGGCTCCGCGGCGGAATTCTTCGAGTAAGTGCTCGCAAGAACGCAGGGTAAAAGCCAAAATGCTAATGGTGGTGGTCTTGTCCGTGCAGTTGAGGAACACGCTGGCGTCGCAAGCATACAAATTCGGGACCTCGTGAGCCTGGCCGAAAGCATTGGTGACGAATTTCTTTGGGTCATGCCCCATCCGGCAAGTGCCCGTATCGTGGAGGCTCCAGCCTGGAACATTTGGTGAATCGCCCGTGCCTTCGAGCTCTCCTCCCGCCGCACGCAGCAAATCGGCGCAAACCTGCTTCGAGTGGTCCCACATTTTCAGGACGTTTTCGTCCCACTGAAAATGAATGCGCGCGCAGGGAATGCCATAGGCATCTTTTGCTTCCGGATCGATGTCCACGAAGTTGGTGTCCAAACGCAAAGTGGGGGCTTGGATGGTGAAGCTGACCGGAGTGGGATAGCGGCGCTTGACTTCGCGCTTATAAGAAGAGCCAAAGCCTTCCGCGCGCGTTGCGTACCACGGGTATTCGCCGCAGCCGCCGCCTGGATAGACGGAGTAGCCGCGAATGAATTTTTCTTCATGCGAATCTTTCAAATTTTGCCAGCGCGGCATCCAAACGATGGTGTTATCGCCGACGCTGTCCGGGAAACTGGGTTGACCGAGGAGCTGCGGCAAATAGCCGTAGGCAGATTCTCCATAAAGGTGGTCGCAGAGATTGCGGCCCAACTGGCCGCTGGCATTGGCAATGCCTGTGGGCCAATGACGTGACTTTGAATTGAGCCAAATGCGCGCGGTCTCGACATTGGTGGCGGCCACAATGACCGCGCGGCCATAAACTTCCACTTCCTGCTTCGTCTTGCGGTCGACATAAGCAACGCCATTGGCGATTCCGTTTTCGTCGACAAGAATGTTTTTTGCCAGCGCGTCGGTGCGCAACTCGAGATTCTTGGTAGCTTCCGCGAGGGGTAAGAAGCGCCAGGGCGTGGAGAAAAACGAACCGGTGTCGCACCCGGTGGTGCAGGCCCCGCAATAGTGGCAAGCCGGGTGTCCCGCGTGTTCTACTGTGAGCTGGGCGATGCGATCATGAAGATACGGGACGCCAATTTTTTCCGCGCCCTTTTGTAAGATGTGGTCGAGGCAGCGAAAATTGAACGGCGGCAAATACTCACCATCGGGATTGCTCGGCCGGTTCTGGACCGAGCTGGAGACTCCAATCATGCGCTCAACGCGAGAATAGTAAGGAGCGATCTCCGTGTAAGTGAGCGGCCAATCCACGTCGTACCCGTCGAGAGAAGCGGCGCGGAAATCGATGTCGCCAAAGCGGGCGGAGGACCTTCCCCAAAAATTCGTCTTTCCGCCGACGGCCCAGCAGCGTGGCCAGGTCCACTCCGTCCCGGGAGCCGTGGTATACCGGATTTCGTGCTCCCACACTCCCGGCACCCATTCGCTGTCCATGTAACCAACCGACTCGGAACGTTTCGCGGGATCCCCGAAGCCGTGGAACTTCATCTGCCACGGTTTGCGATGGCGTCGAAAATCCTTGGCGGGATCGAGCCTGCGACCAGCGTTGATGCAGCAGACCTTAAGGCCCCCTTCGCACAGAGTTTTGATGGCCATTCCGCCGCCGGCACCGCTTCCAATCACGATAACGTCATAAATTTGCTTTGGCATAGCGGCTCACCATTTGGGCGGAGGCAAATGTTTGTGTTCAGGGTCGTCGGCATGGGGGCAGGCGGGCGACTTGGCGTAGAACCTCAGCGCCGGATTGTCGATTTCCTTGTAGCCAATTTCCGTAGTGTAAAAGCCCATAACCGTGAGTTCTTTAATGGCCGAGAAGAATTTGCGGCCATCTTCCTGGCCATCGCGATATTTTAATTTGTAGGCGAGCGGCTCAAGAACAGACAGTTGCTGCGCTTCAGAAAGCGCCATGAATGTTTTGCCGAACAGACGTTCGCTGTGCGCGTTCAGCCAACCGATTCCCAAGCGCATGGGATATTGCTGTTCGGTGTCGTGGGCGACCATGAAGTCCACAAATTCGGCGACGCCCGCCTCTTTCGCCCCGGGAGTCGTGTCGCTGGGAATGATAATTTCGGTGAGGCGTTGCACTGTCGCGTATTCGGAGGGAGAAAAGAAAAGGGGCTGATAGCTCTCGGGCCGGATTCGCTCAACAGCAGCAGCGTCGTGCGAACAGATGAACGCCCATTTCGCGAATCCCGGAAACTTGGACGCAGCCGCAGCGGTGGCCATGACGCGAAGCATTTCGCGGCGTTGCAGGTCTTGTCCCGCCATGGTTCTTTTCCTCTTATTGCTTCCGTGTTTCCACTTCGAGTTTCTTAAGCATCTCACCGATTTCGGGATTGGACATGAAACTTTTCCAGACCAGACCGCTTCGGTAGTTCTCAATCATGACAGTAACTGGAGCTTGGTTTAATCCCATGAAAATGTCAGAGACCCAATCTTGGCCCGGATCGTAAGCGTCGCGCAACCCATAGATGCCCCACAACTGCGCGCCGAGATCGCGGTAATAGTGCTTGAGCGCCGCCATGGATGCCTCTGGCGTATAAGGGAACGACGCGAGTGCACCGGTGGGAGTAAGAGTGCCTCGATCACTGGCGTTGTCGGGAGCATGAGGAACATAACCGAAGGGGCCGTCGCTCGCCGTCAGTCCCCAGGCATCCGGGCCGTAGCCTGGAAAGTGCTTGGGATTGGCGATGCAATAAGCGCGGTTGATCAAAGCAATGTTCCGGTTATTTTCAAAGTAGGACGAAGTAAAACGATCCTGCAAGCTATGAGGATCGAAAGCGAAATAGGAGTACTGCGTAAAAAAGAGAGGGCCTCCCATTCCCACCCCGACGTCGAGTTTTATGCCGTAGTAGGTGTTTCCGTTCGAATAATGATTCCCATCTTTCGTTCCAGACCAGCCTTCGCGATAAGCAACAGCCCTGGGGTCCTGGCTGGCCCAGCCGGAATAGTAATAGCTCGCGGGAACGGCGTGTGTCGGCGAGGCCATCGCCAGAAGATAGGTGATCATTACTTCATTGAACCCAATCAGCGGATGCTGGATGCGCCAGGTCCAGAGCGGAGACCAATGCCAATACAAGAAATGGCTTTGCAGCGTCTCGCGAAACCAATTCCATTCGACGCTCTCCCAAAGCTTAGTGATTCGCTGATAGAGGGCCGTCTCTTCAGGGTTCGAGCCGTGAAAATAGGCGCGAGCCGCCAAGAGCCCTTCCATCAAGAAGGATGTCTCCACGAGGTCGGCTCCATCATCGAAGGCTCCAAAGGCGGGCATCACTTGGCCGGTGTAGCCATTCATGAAGTGCGCCCACGCCCCGTGAAAGCGGGGCGCGTGTTGCAGGAATCCGACAATCTTAGTCAGGCGTTCGACCGCTTGCCGGCGCGTGATAAACCCGCGGTCGGCTCCCACAACGAGCGCGGCGATGCCAAAGCCGCTGGCGCCGGTGGCGACAATACGGTCATCGCCGGGAATGCTCTCGCGAGCCATGCCAGAGGCTGGATTGGCGCCTTCCCAGTAATAGCGAAAGGAAGCTTCCTGCACCATGGTGAGCAATTCGTCGTCAGTGAAAGCACGAGTCGAGGCCGTGGTGGCTGCGGAGAGCGGCCACTCCTGATAGCGAATGTTGGATGCCGCCACTTTGTATTGCGCCGTTACTCCGCTCTTGCCGAGAAAATCGGTGAAGCGGTGAATGTTTGGCAGTTGGATGGCGATAGGCCGGAAGTCCTTGCCGTCAAAGGAGCGATAAATCACGTAGCGGGCCAGGTCTGAGTTCGAAACGGGATCCCATTGAATGTCAATATGACGGTCGTAGCCGGTGGAGCGAATATTTTGAGGCGCAGCCATGAGAACGGGGGAGGTTGCAACGTTGTTGTCCACCCGAATTTCATCAAGGAACAGTACATGGCGCGTACCGTCGGCGCGGCCCTGCAGAAAGGTGATGTTTTGCAAGTGTGCGGAATGGAACACGTAAATCGCAGTGGTTCGAAAGGCGGAAAAAGGAATCTGAACCTGAACCCAGCGGCCTGCGGGAATATCCCCGGAAAATTGCCCGAGTGGCAGCGCTTCCGTAAAGCTTCCCGGGTATTGCGCGACGCGAAGGCCTTCCGAAGTATTCGACAGAACGATGCGTGGAAGATCGGCGGCGGCAATGGCTTCCGGAGCAAAACACCAAATATATAAAATGTTACCGCGCAGTTCGGGAAAGCGGTTGCGGAAGCTCACCAGATGGATTGCGGCCTGCCAATTCCCTCCTTCAAGGGATTGCCATTCGAGCCGCAACGCATTGGGGGGAGTTAGAAACGAGGCTGTCTCGACCGGCAACCTGGAGTTTTTTTGTTCCAGCCGGCTTGGAGCAAATGCGGCAGCGGAACTGTAGAAATAGGAATCCGAAGTGAGGCTATTGTCGAAAAAAGTGTGGCGGTAATACTCGTCGTTGGCAAGCGCGGCAGCGGGAATGAAAAAAGCCACCAGAAGTAGCGCGCACAACAGGCCATTTGCGGGCGAACGAATCAGCTGCGACTGGGGGGAGCGTGGAACGAACTTCATTCGGGGACTCTTTGTTCAAGATTTTCGCGTTATTGAGTTTACAAAACTACGATGGTTGGCCGCCAGATTGTTTAGCGCCAAATCGCTCTTCTTCGATTCGGCGACCGCGCTTCTTGAGTTGGCGGTGAGGGAGCCTCGAAGAATCAGGCAAGGAGTTCGTCAAAGTAAGCAACCTCCCAAGAGCTATCGGGCTACACTTTTCGTTGTCGAGCCGCCCGGTCCGCATCTTTGTACCGAAACACCGATGAATTGCATCAGCGAATAGTGGCGGCTTGAAGGAGAAACTATGCAAAAGCGCATACTTGGAAAGAGCAATCTGGAAGTTTCGGCCATTGGTCTCGGCTGCATGGGAATGAGCTTTGGCTACGGTCCGGCCATTGATAAAAAAGAGGGGATCTCGCTGATTCAGGCCGCGGTCGAACGCGGCGTGACGTTCTTTGATACCGCCGAAGTGTACGGCCCACACACGAATGAAGGGCTTGTGGGCGAGGCGCTTGCCCCGTTTCGTAGGCAGGTAGTGATTGCTACGAAGTTCGGTTTCAAGATTGAGAACGGGAAGCAAGCAGGGCTGGACAGCCGGCCTGCGCACATCAAGGACGTGGCCGAAGCTTCGCTGAAACGCCTCAAGACTGACGTCATCGATTTGTTCTACCAGCACCGCGTTGATCCGGATGTGCCAATTGAAGACGTTGCGGGAGCCGTGAAAGACCTCATTCAGCAAGGCAAGGTGAAACACTTCGGACTCTCGGAAGCGGGCGTGAAGACGATTCGCCGCGCGCACGCAGTGCAGAATGTTGCGGCGCTCCAGAGCGAATATTCGTTGTGGTTCCGAGAGGTGGAACCGGAAGTGATACCGACGCTCGAGGAACTCGGGATCGGGTTCGTTCCCTTCAGTCCGCTGGGAAAGGGTTTTCTCACCGGCAAAATCAGCGAAGACACGCAGTTCGACAAAACGGATTTCCGCAACATCGTTCCACGATTTACGGCGGAAAACCGCAAAGCGAATCAGGCGCTAGTTGACCTGATTAGCACTTTCGCGCAACAAAAAAAGGTGACCCCGGCGCAGATCGCGCTTGCTTGGCTGCTGGCGCAGAAGCCGTGGATCGTTCCAATTCCGGGTACAACGAAGCTGCACCGTCTTGAAGAGAACCTCGGAGCCGCATCCGTCGAACTTACGCCAGAGGATCTCCGACAACTGGAAACCGCCGCATCCAAGATTGCGGTGCAGGGCGCGCGGTACCCGGAAGCATTGCAAAAACTAGTGGGGCGCTGAGCGATTAAAAGGCTGGCGAGATTCACACTTTGTGAGCAATATCATCGAAGGGGTTCGAGAGATCTCACTGAGAGGAGCTACAAACATGAGTACACAACCTTCCGCAGCACAACAGGCCTGGGGTGACTTCGCTCCCAAGTTTGCCGAGTTAGCTGACAAGGTGCTCTTCGGAGACATCTGGGAGCGCAAAGAGCTTTCCAAGCGTGACCGCAGTCTCGCCACGGTGGCGGCGCTCATTGCTCTGAATCGCACTGACCAGTTGCGGTTTCATCTGCAGAGGGCCCTGGAAAATGGGGTTAAAAAACAGGAATTGATTGAGGAAATCACGCACCTGGCGTTTTATTCCGGCTGGCCCACCGCCGTGAATGCCTTGACGGTCGCAAAAGAGGTTTTCTCGAAGTCATGAAGATTATTCTTACGGTGACAGCGCTGGCCGCCGCGCTCGCTGTCTTTGCCTCCACGGGAGCAGCAGAACAACACTCTGGAACATGGAAGTTAAATTCGGCCAAGTCGAAATATAGCCCCGGCCCGGGGCTGAGGAATCTAACAGAGACCATTGAATTAGACGAGAACAGCTACAAGGTTGATGCCAACGGAACTGCGGCTGATGGGACTCCAGTGCATATCGAGTTCAACGCGAAATTCGACGGAAAAGACTACCCGTTGATTGGAGTTCACTGGGCTGACACGGTATCGGTCAAATGGATTGATTCTCATACGCCCCAAATGATTCAAAAAAAGGCCGACCAGGTCACAATGAAGATAACCTGCAGGGTTTCCACGGATGGAAAGACGCGTACATGCTCTCTCAAAGGTAAGGATGAGCAAGGACGCACGGTGAACAATGTCGTCGTTTTTGACAGGCAGTAAAGTGAATTCTCCTAGGCAGAGAACCAAGCGCAACCGCAGGAGGGCGTATGCCAGCCCGCGAAGATGATTTGAGAGATCGCCTTTTGCGATATCGCGAAATCAACATTACAGTGACCGGGAGAAAGTCCGGACGCGCTATCACAAACCCGGTCTGGTTCGTGTTAGACGACGAGAAACTCTATCTGGTGCCCGTGTCTGGGTCGGATACGCAGTGGTACAAAAACGTATTGAAGAACCCGTCGATTCGAATTGATGCCGGTGGCGCAGAGGCAACATTGAATATTGCCCCCATCACTAACGCCAAACAGGTGGCGTCTGTCGTCGAGAAATTCCGCAAAAAGTACGGCGCCGGTGACGTGAAGAAGTACTACTCGAAGTTCGATGTGGCCGCCGTCGTCCAGATATAGTGAGCCCCAGAGGAGCCTGCCCAGACTGGCATCGTGCGTTTTGATTAAGAGTGTCTGTGCTTACGCTTCTGCTTTTCGCATCAAACGAACAATGTAAGATAACGAAAGTCACTGAGAATTGTGGAGAAGATTATGAGCGTAAAGAAAGCATCTGCAAGCCTGGCGGGAAGTGTTTCGCTTGGCGGAGAAGTTTCCGTCCATCGGCTTGGTTTCGGCGCTATGCGTCTGACAGGAGAAGGCATCTGGGGCCCTCCGAAAAACCGCACCGAGGCGATCGCAGTTCTGCGACGAGCGGCAGAGCTTGGCGTGAATTTCATTGATACGGCGGATTCTTACGGCCCCAATGTGAGTGAAGAGCTCATCGCGGAAGCATTGTTTCCTTATCCAAAGAATCTCGTGATCGCGACGAAGGGGGGCTGGAACCGCCCGGGACCAAACCAGTGGACCCACGATGCCACTCCCGCGCATCTGCGAAAGGCTGTCGAGGGCAGTTTAAAGAGGCTGCGACTGGAGCGTATTGACGTTTATCAATTGCACCACCCGGATCCAGTCGTATCTCTCGAGGATTCGGTGGGAACGTTGGCGCAACTCAAGAGCGAGGGGAAGATCCGATTCGTCGCATTGTCGAATGTGACCCAGGAGCATATTGAGCGGGCACGCCGGATTGTTCCCATCGTTTCCGTTCAAAACCGCTACAGCTTTGCCGATCGCGAGTGGGATTATGTGGTGGATTATTGCGAGCGCAGTGGAATCGCCTTCATCCCGTGGTTCCCGCTGGGAGCCGGCCGAGTTGCGGGCCAGATCCTCGACCAAATCGCGAAAGCGCGTCAAGCCACCCCGCACCAGGTAGCGATTGCCTGGCTGCTAAAACGGTCCCCCATCGTGCTGCCCATTCCGGGGACATCGTCGGTCAATCATCTCGATGAGAACGTTGCCGCAGCGTGTCTGCAATTGAGCGATGAAGAATTTCAAAAGCTTTCCCGCGCGCCTCAATTGGCGGCAACGCGGTGACCGCAATATAAACAGGCCAGGAGCAAGCCGAAGCGGAAAGTCATCCCGTACTGCTACAGCTTTTTGGCTTCGCGATGCGGCGCCTAGCTTAGCTAAGTGCTCCCGTTCGGAATTACGGTGACGTATTTGGATGGGCGTCATGCCGCTGGAGCGAGCCGTTTGTTTTCGATTTTAGCGAGGAGGGCGGTCAGATCTTTGCGAGTGAAGGTCCATTGAAAGGGAGAAGCGGT
>DATEGO010000004.1:0-101963 GCA_035280065.1 Candidatus Acidiferrum sp. | reverse complement strand
CTTTGGCTGACAGAGGACGCCGCCACGAGCTGCTCGCGCTTAACGAGCGAGGGCATGTACGCCGATTGCGCCGGAGCAGCGAATGCATCGGCTACGCCGAAGGCAAACGCGAGAGCATATAGCTCCCAGGTCTGCAAAACGCGCAGCCAGACGAGCAGGCCAATCACGGTGACACAGATCGTCCGCGCCGTAGCGGTGGCCATCATGATTTTGCGCGCGGACATGCGGTCGCTGACGGCGCCGCCCATAAGCATCAAAACCGCGCGCGGAACTGCGCTGGCCATCATGATGGCACCCATGGCGACCGCGGAGCCTGTCTGCTGCAAGACGAGCCACGGCAAAGCCACCAGGTAGAACTGATCTCCCAGGAAGGAAATCGTTCCGCCGATGAGCCACAGGCGGTAGTTCGCGTTTTTGATCGGATGCTCGACGGCTGGCACAGGAAAGGAAGCGGCGGAAGCGGTTGTGGAAGCCATCGGAATCTCTCCCGTCAGCGGAAGGGAGGACCAGCCCCAAAAGGGTACATGGGTCCGAGCTCGCTGACTCGAAGCTAAACGTAAATGCAAATTTACATTTACATTTAGCCCCTTGTCAAGCAAAATCTTTCTGACCTGATATAAAGGAGGGCCATGGGCAAGAATTCACTCGCTCCGCAGCAGGCCCGCAGCCGCGAATCCCTGCGCAAGCTGCTGAAAGCCGCCGCGGAAGTGCTTGGCCAACATGGAGTCGAGGGAACCACGATTCCCCGCATTGCTCAGCACGCAGGACTGACGCCGGGAGCCGTCTACCGCCGCTTTCCTGATAAGGATACATTGCTAGAAACGGTGATCCTCGGCATCCTGGAGCGTCAGGACGAAAGATTGCGCGTGGCCTTGACGCCGGAGATGGCCCGCCAGATTCCGCTGGGCGTGTTTGCCGAGCAGCTGATCACCAGCATGCTGATCAGCTACCGTGCCAGCGCGGGACTATTGCGCGCGGTGCGGCAATTCGTGCAGGCGCGCAACGAGACGGCTTTCTACAAGAGGGTCGCTAAGCGGGAAATGCAAACTTTCCAGTACCTTATGGAGTTGTTTCTCGTTCATCGTAGGGAGATTCGCCACCGCGACCCGCAAGTAGCGGTGGCTTTTGCGCTGGTCATGCTCATCAGCACGCTGATCGAACTGATTTTGGTGGACCACGATTTGAGATGCTGGCAAGTGGTGATTCCGAAAGATGACCAGACGCTGAAGCGCGAACTTCTGCGCAATTTTCTCAGTTACTTGGGAGTCGAGCCGAAGAGCGGCTAGATGGCGCGCTGGCCATTGTCGCGCAGGGATGTTTTCGTTATCTTGAACGAAAAAGACAACCCCACGCCGAAATCAGTGGTTTGGAACCCTCTGGTCCGCCTACGTGGAATCAACGAGTTACAGTGATTCCTTCAAGAGGGTTTCCGGAACGTAAAGCACGCCTGTACCTTTGGCCAATTAACCAATTCGGGGTGAAGCCGCCCGCCTCTTGTTGTCTCCCTCTAAAAGGTCCATTCACAATCGTGAAGTCAGTAGAACATTGTGCCCCGGAAAGGTAGCCATGAACCGCGTTCTGCTCGTTATTGCTCTGTGCATATCGGCCCTGCCCGCTTGGGCCTCGCCAAACTCAGTTAAGGTGCATGTCCGCGTGATCCTGGTTGACCAAGACCTCAATCAAAAGCCAGTGCCCTTTTTCGTAGTGTCCTTCAAGGGTGCCGCGAAGACGGTGGAGGTCAAGACTGGTCTGGATGGCAGCGTTGAGACACAGCTTCTGCCAGGCAAGTATATTGTTACCACAGCCAAGCCTGCGGAATTGGGTGGCAAACGGTTTAGCTGGGATGTACGGGTCACGTTTTCGGGTGCCGAGCAAAATGTCGATCTGACCAACGACAACGCCAAAATTCAAGAGATCTCCACTCCAGCTGCATCGTCGTCGAAAGGACCAGGTGACCTTACAGAACTCTTCAAACGCCTGAAAAACACCGTCGTTACAGTGAAGAGCGAATCCGGTCACGGTACCGGGTTTTTCGCTGACGCCAAGGGACTGGTTCTGACCAACCAACACGTGGTAAGTGACTCGCAATACCTCGCCGTGCAGTTTGACCGCGAGCACAAGGTTGCCGCCAAACTGGTTGCTGCTGATCCCGAAAGAGATGTCGCGCTCCTTTGGGTGAACATGGCGGCCCTCCGAAATGCTGCCGTGGCGCCGCTCTACCACGGAAAGGACGGGGCGCCCGTACAGGAGGGCGAACGCGTGTTTACCATCGGCAGCCCCCTGACCTTGGACAAAATCATCACTACCGGAATCGTCAGCAAGGTCGAGGCGCACACGATCATGTCGGATATTCGCATCAGTCCAGGCAGTTCGGGTGGTCCGCTGTTTAACGGAGCCGGCCAGGTTATTGGACTCACCACGTTCGGGACTGAGGGAGGCGGAGGCGTATCCGGGATCGTGCGCGTCGAGGAGGCGCTTCGATTGCTCGAACAGAATCGTGCCAAAGCAGTGGGTCCCGCGCCATCTGGCACGCTTCTTCCCGTGGAGCCGTTGACGCCGTACCCTATCGAAGGGCTCAAGAGCGCATTGCAGCCGGAAAAATTCGATCCGCGGCCGTACTATTCGTCTGCAGGGGACTTCAACATCGCCCTTTCCACACCACCGTTCGACTATCGCGAGCAGGAAGAACAAAGGCTGCGAGCGGAGCGTACGCAGAAGCAACGCAACAAGAAGCAACAAAACCCAACCGAGAACCAACATGACTCGGATACTCCAAAAGCTTGGGAAGAGGAAGCCGGTGCGCATCCGGCGGTTCTCACGATTTACGTCGCTCCGCAGCCTAAGGAAAGTTTCGGCTCCGCGCTAGGCCGCTCGTTCAACATGAACGCTGCCGCTAAATTGAAGTTCAAGTCCGATTTCCAGAAGATGAAGCTGTTTTGCGGTGGGAAGGAAGTGGAGCCGATTCACCCCGGTCGCGTTCCGCTCACCGTCTCTATTCGGAATCGTGCGGTAAGAATGGAAGACTCTACCTATAAGGGCGTATATGCGTATAGGCCCGAGGCTGTGAGTCCGGACTGCGGTGAGGTGAAACTCGAGATCTATTCGTCGAAAAGCAACGCACCCGCGACCAAAATCTTTGACGACAAAAGTATTCAGCACATCTGGGCAGATTTCGACGCTTTTCGCACGGCACAAAGCCAGATCAGCGCTTCGAACGCCGTGGAGAAACGCTAGACCGGCCCTTCGGTTGACGCTGCATTGTCTAAACCCCGTGCAGCAAACTGTTCGGAGCATCCCAGGTAACCGGTTCCAAACAAGTTGTCGATTATTATCGGCCAATTCTTTGCATGACTGCATGCTTGCCGAGTCGCCATTGCGACCACGTCCGTTCCATCGGTCGAACGAAGCGAAATCCGGCTGGTAGTCGATTGCGCCGCGGCGCCGCGCTCGCTGTCGTGCTGGGGGTAGAACATCCGACGACCTGGAGCGTCAACTGCTCGCGCCACATCCTGAAATACCTCCGGGTCCGAGTACGAACTCGTCCGGTAACGCGTGCTTACCAGGCAAGTGGCCTACTTCCGAATCGGCGCAGTTGCCGCACCTGTCAAAACTGCGGTAGACAACGATCTGTCTGTGATCCACAAGGCGATGGAGGTTTCGCTGCGACCTAATACTCCTCCGTCTGACGCCGCCGCTACAGGATAGCCTGGTGACGGTGTCGGTCCTGCGTAGCAAGCGGCCCCACGTCAAGATCGTCGGCTTCACTACTTTATCGGTGGACTTAGGAAACCTGGTGTCTCCAACCATCGGATGCTCCGGCCCGGGGACATGGGTTACACAACGTACGCGCCACATGGATTAAAGCAAACAGCAAGATTTCGCGCTCGTACTTCACGTGATCCCATAACCGAAGGAATGGTCAATGTTGCATAAGGTCGGCAATCGAAAGGTGGTTTCTGACGATGGTTATTCAATTGAGTTCGTTGGGCGGCATGAGCTGATCTATCGGGAGCAGGAAAAGTCGCTTAAGTTCTATGTCGAGGATTGGAAACCGAAAGCGGACATCCTTCTCGACGCGACTGGCGTCCCGAGGGACACGGGAACACCGCTCGACGATGTGCGCAGGATCGTTTCAAACATAACCTCTGGAGTTATGCAGGCAACCGCATCTCCACTTCTCAAAGCGCTTCGCTCCTATTTTTGCCGTCGGAGCCATCGACTCCCAGAATCCTCTGGGCGTAAGCCGGAGCTTTTCCTTCGTCTTCGTGTTTGCAATAGGCGTATACGTCTACCTCCTGGCCCATCCAGTCATCAAATCGTTTTCTCCACGCAGCCAGTTGCTTGGGCGTGTAGTTCTCCAAGCGCAGCCGCACGTAGGTGAAGTGCGCGGTCAGCACTTCCGGAGGCTCTTGCTTTTCCGTCTCCGCAATGCACAGCGCCGTCTGGTGCTTGCGCAGCACCTCATACGTTTCGTCCGTATACCACGATGCGTGGCGCACCTCGAACGCAAACAGAAATGCCGGCGGCCGCATCGCCAGAAACTCCTCCAGCAGCGGCTTGTCAAACTTGAACGAAGGCGGCAACTGCACGAGAATGGGCCCGAGATGATCTCCCTCTTGGAGCACGCTGGCCACTTCCAGAAATCTTTTCAGAGTGCTCTCGCTTCCGCGCAACCGCTGAATATGCGTGATCTGCTGGTTCGCCTTCAACGCAAACCGGAATCCTTCCGGAACGCTCTTCGCCCAATTCATCAGTAAATTCTCTGTTGGCATCCGATAAAAACTGTGATTGATCTCCACCGTCGAGAATTGCGTCCCGTAATAGCGCAGCATCTCCTTGTCCGGTAGTTTCTCGGGATAGAAATTCCCTTTCCACTGCTTGTATGAATATCCCGAAGTCCCCACGCGAAGCTGTCCAGTTCCAGGAATCACACACCTCCAACGCCTTTATGCTGCGTTAAACCTATTTATTCGCCATTCGGCTGCTCAATGCCTCGATCGCTCCTTCAATTCTTTGCTGGCTCTTCCAAAAATCCCTCCACAGATCGCCCCTCTCCTTCAGCCCCGCAAAGACCGTCTTGATATTCAGATTCTCCGGCTTCAGACCAGACTTCAACTCGCGCGGCAACACCGGCGTAGAAACCGGCGCCTTGGGAAACGCCCGCACGGAATACGCACACGCCAGCGGCCGCCCCATCGCATTTTGCTGCACATCGATCAACACGCGCCCCGCTGGTCGTTTCGCTACCGACCGTTCATTCGTCACCAGATTCGGATGCTGCGCCGTCACCGTGCGCGCAATGATTTCCCCAAACGTCCGCAACTGTTCATACGTGTAAAGCGGCTCCACAGGAATAAAAATGTGAAATCCCGTCGCGCCCGAAGTTTTTAGAAAGCTCACAATCCCCAACTCTTCCAGCTTTTCGTGCAGCGCCGCCGCGATCGTCACTACCACGGAAAAATCCGTCCCGTCCGACGGATCCAAATCGAAAAAGAAATAGTCCGGATGGTCGAGATCATCCAAACGGCTGGTCCACGGATTGTGATCAATGCAGCCGAGTCCTGTCAAAAACAAAAGCGAAGCGCGATCATCCGCCGTCGCGTAATGAATCTGCTTCCCTCGCTCCTCGGAATCAATCGGCGCCGTTTTAAACCATTCCGGGACGCCCTCGACCAAATCTTTTTGAAAAAACGCCTGCCCCTGAATTCCGTCGGGATAACGCCGCAGCACCAGCGCCCGCCCGCGCAAAAACGGCAAAATATGATCCGCCATACGGTAGTAGTAGGCCAACAAATCCCGCTTCGTGTAGCCCGATTCCGGAAAATACACTTTGTTCAGATTGCTGAACCGCAGTCGCTTCCCATCCAGCTCCATGTTGATGGTTTCCGCGCGGCCCTTGAATAATTCCGCTTCAATGTCAGCCTCATTGCTGATCACTTTCCCGACCACTTCCGGCGCTCGCACGACCGCCGGCGTCGCGACAGGCACTTCGCTCTCCCATTTGCATTCTTCGGCCTTCGCATCGTCGCGCAGCCCGATAAACACCGGATGCCGCAAATATTTTTCTTGCGTCCATCCGCCAAACTTCACGCGCGCGACCAATTCCGGCTTCGCCCAAAAAGGCTTTTCATTGGTCTCCGGCACGCTCTCAAACGGAGAAGGCGTCACACGCAACTCTTTGAATCTGCTGCTCAGCTCCGCGTGTTTCTTCGCATCAAATCCGCTGCCCACGTGCCCGATAAACCGCAGCCGCTTCCCTTCATATAATCCCAGCAGCAACGAACCAAACGGAATCGCCTCCGTCCGCGCTTCCGTCCAGCCCCCAACAACCGCGTCGAGCGTCTGGCTCACTTTCAGCTTCGCCCAACTCGTGCTGCGATCGCTCACATAACGGCTGTCGGCGCGCTTCGCCACAATTCCTTCCAGGCCGTTCTCCTTCGCCAGCTCATACAACTCTTTTCCGTGTTCGGGCTGATGGTCTGCGTATCGGAATCTCTCCGTCGCGTGCAGCATCCGCTGCAAAAGCTGCTTGCGTTCCAGCAATGGTGCCTCGCGCAAGTCATATCCATCGCAATAAACCAGGTCGAAGACAAAATAAACCACCGGCACTTCGCGGATCTGCTTTTCCCCCGGCGCGCGAACGTGCATGCGCTCCTGCAAGCGCTGAAAGTCGCCGCGCCCCTGCGCATCCAGCGCCACAATTTCTCCATCGAGAATTGCTTCGCGCCCGGCGAACCTCTTAGGAAGCGCAGCCAGTTCTGGATATCGCGCAGTAATGTCAATGTTGTTTCGCGAGCGCAGCGTCAGCGCGCCGTCCGCAATCCACGCCATCGCGCGCACGCCATCCCATTTAATTTCAAATAGCCAGTTGGGATCCGAGAACGCCTGTTCCACCAGCGTCGCCAGCATCGGCTCGACACGCGACGGCCTCGCGCTCTTGTGTGCGCCGTGCACTCCCCTTGCCTCGATCGGAAACGGGCTCCGCTTCGGCGGCGCCTGCTCCGCAATCTCCGCGAGGCTTCTCCCCGTTAATGCCGACTCATCGTGCTCCTCAATATTCCACTTCAGATCTTCCGTCGCGTCTTTGTGTTTGATCAGGAGCCACTCGTTGCCCTTTTCACTGCGCTTGATCTTCACCAGCACGAAACCGCCATGCAGCTTCTCGCCGTTCAAGTTGAACTTGATTTCTCCGCGCTCCAATTGCTGCAGCGCGTCGGGCACCGGCCCTTGCGCCTTGCCGGGATCGCCTTCCACCACAAACGTTCCGCGGTCCCACACCATCACCGTTCCGGCGCCGTAGTTCCCCTCAGGAATTTTCCCCTCGAAGCCGCCGTACTCCAGCGGATGATCTTCGGTTTGCACCGCCAGACGCTTGTCCGCCTGGCTCTGCGAAGGCCCCTTCGGCACGGCCCACGATTTTAGCGTTCCATCAATCGCCAGCCGGAAGTCATAGTGCAGCCGCGTCGCCGAATGTTTCTGCACCACGAAGATGTTGCCGTGTTCCCCGTGCCGACTCGGCTCCAGCCGCAGCTTCGGCATCGGCTTCGGCAACCGCGTGCGCTTACCTGCGGGGGCTGGCGTTGCTCCTGTCGTCAGCTTGCCCGCGCGCCGCGGCGCGGCCGCCGCCGTGGGCTCAGCCTCCCGCACTTCATTAACATCAGGCGCGCCCGCCGGCTCCGGCGTCCGGTCAAACTTCCTCTTCCGTCTATACTCTTCCAGCTTCCCCATGCCCGCATTCTACCCTGCCCGTATCCACCTCGCTGAATCTCCTCGGTCGTCAGGCAAGGTCACATCCAGATCGACCGGAATCCCATTGAGCCGAATCGTGGGGCGGAACTGGATAAGCTGATAGCCGCGGCTCGGTATATCCGGCACATCGCTGGCGGAACGCCAGTAGTGCTGAAATGGCAAATCGAAGAGCTGTTGCCCCGTCAAGAGCGTCCCACCGCCAACATACAATCCCGGTGAAAACCCCGTCCCACGTACCGCTTCGTGCCACGCCCGGCAGTACGCGATCACGTTCTGCTCTTGTGCCGCAGGACTGACCGCTTCCAGGTCACACCAGATGCTCACACCCGCCGGAAAACCATTGGCTTGGGCAATGGTAGCGGCTTCTTGGCCATCCTCTTGTCCAAGCACTTGATCCGGGGACCATCCTGGCAGGCGGACATGTTGGACGGGCATCAGCGCAAGTCCGGCATTGAGAATGTCCGCGGCTTCTTGCGCAGATAAGTTCATAGAGGCCTGGGCGTGCGCGAGATAGCGAAGACAGAATTTGTATCCTTGCGAGAAAAACTGCTGCGCCAACTCCGGCGACAGAACGGCATCGCAATCGAATCCCGGAACCGACGAAGCCGCGGTCTCGATTTTACCGGGCAGTGGCATCCTGCTTCTCCCTTTGCCTGGGTTGCTGACCCGACTTAGGCGTAGCCCTTCCACCGCCTATCACTTGCAACTTTCGTCGCTCACCCGCGCATCCCACAAACCTGACATCCAATCCAAGCCCGAGGTGAAACGTGAAGGCAGTCCGGCCGGCTCTCGATATTGCGCTCGTTCTGTCCCTGGTTCTGTTTTCTTCAGCTCCGTTGCCCGCGCAAGACAAATTCGAGGTGTTCGGCGGCTACTCCTATTTCCGCGCATCAGTATCGGAAACAGGAGTGCTCCTGTGCCCCGGCCCGCCCTGTCCCACGATAACTGTTTCCAGCCACCCGAGCCTGAACGGCTGGGAAGGAAGTTTCGAGTACAAACCTGCCAAAGAGATCGCGATCGAAGCGGATTTCGGCGGGTATTACGGATCGCTCCCGGGCAGTTCCGGCGGCGGCAGCTTGCACACCCACACGTACCTGTTCGGTCCGCGTGTTTTCCTTCCGGGACGAATCTCCCCCTTTGTACATGTTTTGGCCGGCGGAGCGCATCAGTCCAGCGGTAGCGGAATATCCGGCAACTTTTCCTTCCCCGTGCATTCCGCCAACGCTTTCGCCATCGACCTCGGAGGCGGCGTTGATGTGGATGTAACCGAACGTGTGCGAATCCGGCCCATTCAGCTCGACTACATCGGTTTCCATTCCGGCCTCGGCTTCCACAACCAAGCCCGCATCTCCACCGGCTTCGTCTTCCATTTCTAGACGCCTTGCAAACTGATCTGATTCGCCGTGCGATTCCTCCTATCGCTGTCATTCCGCGCGAAGCAGGCCGACTCTTTCCTCAGCGTTCGCTCCTACGAATGCGTCGGCCCGCGCAGTCGAGGAATCCCGGATTGATTTCAACGCTACAGAACCCGATGAGTTGGGCCGCGCAATGATCATCTGTCCGTTTTCGGCGGGTCGTCTAATTCTTTGGCGGGGGCTCGAGGAGCGGTGCGTTCGCTTCAGGATGATCGCGCAAATACTGTTCCATGGGTTCGTCACGCCGCACGACGCGAAATCCCCGACGCGTATTTACGTCAATTGTTTTCTGCAAGTCCAGCTCGTCCAGTCCAATCACTTGCTCGGCGGATTTCGCGCCGTCTTCTTCGAGCGCAGTGAAATGGACCTGATCGTTCACGAACCAATAGTCGGTCACGCTATACACCGTCCCGTCTTTCAAGAAGAGTTCGACGAGTTGGTCGCCTCCTTCGTAATACACGTACACGGGGCTCTCGTAGATCGTCACATAATTTGTTGGGATGCATTCGGGCGGGCGCCAATCGCCGCAGCCGAATCCCCAGACCCAGGCAGAACCGCAACTCGTCCACCAATTAGGATAGAAGAGCCGCAACCGGAAAAATGGTGCGCGATGAAAAATCGGGCCGCCGATGAAAATCGGACCTGGCGCAAACCTTCCGTGTCGGCCAAGTCCCACGCGTTGCCCAAGACCGGCCCATTGCCCAATCAAAGGCGGGCGCGAAATTGGCGGAGCCGGCGGAGGGGCTACGCGCGGCGGAATGGCATGCGGTGCGCTAACGGGTCCCCCGGCGGGACGCTGCCCCGCACCAGCATGGCCGCCTCCAACGTGACCGCCACCAACGGGAGCACCATGTTGAGCTAACGCAACCGGAGCCTGCATCCAGGCAAAAGCGAGCGCGCACACAACCGCAATCCACGTCTTTTTATGGAGTGAGCCAGAAGGAACTATCAGGGCCATCGCATCGCCTCCTTGCACCCCTCAAAACCTAAGTATACGCCGTGCGGGGTCGGAGACAGGTGCGGTCTATACGGCACTCGCTCCCCTACAAGTGCTTGAACACGTGAGCGATTTTCTTCCCTGCTTCTTCGGTGTAATACACGGTCACATGTTCGCCCTTCTTGGCACCTTGCGTCGAGTAACGAGCGACACCCTTGCCGGTATCAACCACTGCCTCATCTGCAACTTTGAAGGTTTCTTTAGTACCGTCGGCGCCCTTTACGGCAACGGTCTTGGAACCTTTTCCGACTTCCTCCACGGTACCCTCAGTTGCATGCACGGTTTTAGCTCCAACCCATTCGACCGAATGAGCGGTCTTGTCGGCGCCCTCCCCAACCGTGTGGACGATTACATGGCCCCCTTCTTTCCCTGCGAGGTCAGCTCCTTTCCCGGCGCCTTTAAGACCGTGAACCGTTGTCGTATCTGTGAATTTCACCGTTTCAACGGTGCCGTCCGCGGTTTTTACCGCCACGGTCTTCGCGCCAGAATCGACTTTTTCGAGAGTGCCGGTAATAACGTTTGTCGAACCCTGGGCGCCCAGAGAGGTCGCGATAAAGCAGAGGGCGAGCAAAGACAGGGGAAAACGAAGCCTAGAGAGAGTGGATGACATAGTTCCTCCTTTGGGATCTCACCAAACAGGCAGAGACTTCACCGAAATATTAGATGAAAGTCCGCCCGCCAGGGATGCGGCATTGCGTTTGCGTCCAGGTTTTGCCCATGGCCCATCGGCTAACCAGAGAACTACGCTTGTGGAATAGCCGGATCAACATACTTGACCAGCAGCACCTCGTTGCCTTGCTCGCTGTAAAAGAGTTCGTCGACAAGTTTCTTTGCCAACAGAAGCCCGAAGCCGCCCGGCCTAAGACCTTGCGCCTCTCGAACGGCAACGTGGCTTAAAAGATCTTCGACTGGGTTGTTGATGGCGGCGTGCCGAACCTCTTCGAGCGAGAAGCCCTGGCCGGGATCCTTGACGCGGCATGCAACCACGCGTCGGGCACGAAGGAACGAGATCTCCACATGTTGGCTGGGGTCGAAATGCCCGCCATACTCCATGGCGTTCAAAAGGACCTCTCTGAACGCGGAGATGATTCCGTCGGGAATCTCGGGATCTCGAACGCCCCGAAGGAATTGGACCAGGCGATCTGCGGTGGGGAGATCACAGCGAGCTGCCAGGCGAACCCAAGCGGGCGTCGCCGACATTACTTCGATACCATCATCCCAGCACGGCGAGGCCATGGCGGCACGCACCATTTCGGTAAGCTCACGAGCATCGAACGGAGACGAGAAATAACTGAAGGCTCGCTCGCGCATGGCAGAAATGACGTCTCCTGGAGTAAATCTATCGGTGAGGATTATCAAGCGGACGCGAGCGCGAGCGCTCCTGATTTTGTGAAGAAGCTCAACATCTTCCGGGCCCAGCATTTTCCGTCCGGTGACGATCAAGTCGAATGGCGCGGTAATTGCCAGGGAGAGAGCGTGTTGATTGTCAACGGCGCGCTGAATGCTCCAGCCGTCAGTGGTCAGGACGCTTGTAAGTAGTTCATCGATGCCGCTGCCGGATGCCACCACGAGCGCCGTCTTTTGCTGAACTGCATCTGCGCAGCTGCACGGGTCTGTCATGGACGAACGCCTCTACGATGATGAGGCGACATATCCTCGCGATTGGAAGCTGGCCAGGGCCTGAGCCTCATCCTCAAAGCTTGGGATCGATTCTAGCAGGCGCAGTACCTTGAATACCTCGAGCACGAGGCCTCCCGGGTGCAGCACTCTCAGGTCGCCGCCTTGGCGCCTGAGGGAAACGCACGTTCCGACGATGACGCTGATTCCCGAACTATCCACCTGAGTCAGGTCTGCAAGGTTCAACAACAATTTGCGCGCACCATTGGCGACTAATTTTTGTAGCTGGCTGTTCAACAGCTCGCTCTCACCAGCGTCGACGGTCGATCTTCCTCGAAGGTCGAGTATGGTGACATCGTCGGACTCACGGATTGAGATTTGAAGGCCCACAGCGCCTCTTTTGTCAGATTCAAGGCATTCTTTCAATCTCATTCATAAATGGTGCAGGTGACCCCGGATTCGTTGCATTAAAAATGCAAAATGATGAACCGCCGACGATTTTGTGCTCCGCAGCTACTTTCGTGCGAACTTTCCCCGTTGTCGGTAAGTCGAATCGCGTCACTCCAAGTCCTTTAGAATCTTTCGTTTTTGGTTTTTTATTTTCAGTTTTCCAATTTCGATTCTCCTACTCATTGCAGTCTAGCCCTTCCCTCATCCTTTGCATCTCGTATCAAAATGACCATCCGGCCGGTTCAATGCTTCCGGCGTGTTCTTTTTCCCCATTTTTCCATTTTCCAATTTCGATTTCCCAACCTAGCTGCCCGCACCTACACCTGCGGCCCCAGGACTTTTGCGCCACCAGCCTACTGACTTCGGGGAAGTGTAGAGCGGCGTGGGCTTTTCAACCTCTGCCTTTCAGCTGTGTGGCCATGTCCATTTAAAGTAAAAGCGCTGGTCCGCACCCGCACCCATGGGGCCAGGGCCTTTGTACCACCACCATCCTACGGACTTGGGAGACGTATAGAGCGGCGTGGGCTTTTCAAGCTCTGCCTTTCGGATGTGTGGCCATGTCCATTTAAAGTAAAAGCGCTGGTCCGCACCCGCACCCATGGGTCCAGGGCTTTTGTGCCACCACCCTACGGACTTGGGAGACGTATAGAGCGGCGTGGGCTTTTCAAGCTGTGCCTTTCCGGTGTGTGTCTTTGCCGATTCGGCCTTTTGGTCCGCACCGGCGCCCATTGGTTCAGGACCAGTGTGCCTTCCCCAATGTTGAGCGGACGCCACGCCAACCGAGCCGAAAGGAAGCACGAGCACTGCGCAGAAACCGCAAATGAAATGTTTCATAGATGGATTACCTCGATGCATTACCTAGAAAAGATTCCTACAAAAAGGCCGCCACTCGAAAAGCGGATGGACTCGTGGCGGCTGCCGTGGGTTTTCGAGTTTGTGTGATAACCGTCCGCGTTCCTTATAGGGCCGCTTTCTGAAACAGCCTTTTCTCCAGTTGCCACACAGCCTCCTTTCCCAATGTAGGTAGGATGCGTGGGAACACTTTTCGATGGAACTGTCACGAGTTGCAGAGGAAGAGCGTCCGCGAAACGCTGTGGGCCGGAGACAATTCGGTGCGAATCGAGACTATACAGCGAAAAAGCCGCGTCCAAAGATTAGGAAAAAACTGCATTCCTTTTGCAGTCAAGTCCAGAAGAGCTCTCAACCTAGCGGTTTGCGGACGGCTCGCTACGGTATCGCAGCCGAAGCCTGGTTTGAGTACGGGCTTTCCTTACCACTCGAGTCTACGGCTGTCGGTCGCTACGTAGTAATAGGTCGTCCTGCCAGTCACATTGGAGTCGGCGTATGTCAGGCCGCTGACCAGCGATGAATTAATCTTTACATAGCCGCTGCCGCTCGTAGGGCTGCGATACACGTTGTAGCCTGACACCGCCGAAGCCCACATTGAAGACTGACGCTAATGGACTTTCGGACTTGCTGGCGAACTTCGTAACTTTTCGATTCTCGCAGCGCACAGTCGTGGAGATAGGGTGTCTGGTGCCAGGTTCCGCGCACTCCGGCGGCGTCTACCCGAACCTAGTCGAGGCTTAAGCGAGGTTTGACTCTGTCAGGCGTTCCTATCCCGCACGATCCAAAGAACTTAGAAACCCGCGCAAACGCCCGCGAGGCCTTCGGGACTCCAAACGTCCCCGGACTCTGATAGCACCGCGCGAAACAAAAAATGGTCGATACGGCATCAGATTCACCGCGCATTTCAGGCAACCCTTTTCCTCTCAAGATATACTTAGTGAATAGACGGCTTGGACGCTGCCCTCAGCCCCCCGGGCGTGAATCCGTGTTCGGTCTTGTTCATGGACGGTCTTCGATGAAGCGCATGCTCTTTCCCCTTGTAGTTCTCTTCACCCTCGGATTGCTCTTTGCCTGTAGTGGTTCAATGAGTCCGGTCCATGTGACCAATGGTGTTCCTATGAGCCTGACGATCGGCGATACGCCGCCAAACGGTGTAGCCGTTCTGTTTTTTGAGGCATCGATCACGGGGGCGAGCCTGCAGCCCTCCGATTCCACTAAACCTGCCGTCTCCGTACTAACCAATCCCGTGGAAATCGAGTTTGGCCATTTGCAAACGGATACGGCTTTCCTGAGCCTGGCAAAGATCTCTCCGGACACGTACAGCAGCATGACCTTGACCCTCGCGAACGCCGAAATGACTATCGTGAATCATTCCGGAGCGGCCATCGGCTCTTGCGCGAACAACTCCGTTTGTCAGTTGACGCCGAATTTTTCAACCTCAATGGTCACTCTGTCCGGTGCGCCCTTCCCGGTCACCATTGCTATGAACTCGGTCGTAGGAATCAAATTGGATTTGAACTTGAACTCTTCCGTACAGAGCGATCTTTCCATCAATCCTTCGGTCACCATTGCGCACTTCCGGCAGCGTCAGGATTCCGATGAAGACCAGGAGATGGAGGATCTAGATGAACTGGACGGCCAGATTACGGCGCTGGGAACCAATCAGTTCACGCTGGTCGATCGGAGAAACGGCCAGTCCTTTATGGTGACTGTGGACAGTAACACCGTCTTCGAGGATTTCGGGCGCGCCGGATGCACGGTCAATCCGCCGGACTTCACCTGTCTGCAGATGGGTCAAATTGTGGAAGTCAACTTGAGCGAAAACGGCATGGGCTCGATGCTGGCTAAGCGCGTGGAATTCATTGAAAACGCAAGCCAACAGGCCATCAAAGGAACCATCACCAGTGTGGACAGCAGCACGCAGTTCCATATGGTTGTCTTCAAGGAAGAGCCGGCGGTCAATGGCATCTCAGAAGGAGCCCCGGTTGTGGTGACCATCGCACCCAACGCAGCCTTCCAGATCGGCATGGAAGAGATGGGCGAGGATGGGGGCTTCAGCAGGTTTGGCTTCAGCTTCTCCAGTTCCGCGGACCTGATGGTAGGTCAGGATGTGCAGGTTCGGCAGGGAATGGCGAGTTCCGCCAATGGAGTCGTCGCCATCACGACCGACCTCGTACGCCTGTGGCCTTCGCAAATCACCGGCCAGGTGGCGAGCATCAACTCGAACAACGGTTCTTTCACGTTGTCGGGGCTCTCGCCGCTTTTCACTGGCGCAACTCCTCCTGTAAATACCATCACGGTTATAACCCTCCTTAATATGAACTTTGAGGACTTCCCGAATCAGGGGCAGCCCACCGTCGGCAACACGGTGTCTGTGAAGGGGTTGCTGTTTAACACTCCCACGACGCCGACACTGGTTACGCGCACAATTGAAGATCACCAGTAGGTTGATGCTCCATCCTGGGCGCCAGGCAAGGTCTGGCCGCGGCGAGCTTCGCATAAAGGGCGAAGCTCGCTGCTGATTTTTCCCTGAAAGTATTTCCTGGCGGGAAGCGTTCGCCGCAGGCAGGTGGGCCACAGACCGAGCCTGAAGTAACAGGGCGCCGCACCCTTTCGACTTCCAAGGGGTTTTGATTCTCGTCAGGCCTTCCTATCCCGCACGATCTAAATAACTTAGAAAACTCTCGCACATCGCCCATCCTGCCGAAATTTTCTTCCGTTGCAACTGACTATCCGACGAGGATGGTCATCCTGGGGACGCTCCCTTCGTTTACCCCGGGCCGCGAGGGCCACTCGCCACTTCGATCCCTCCGCGCGCAGTTGGCTTTCCGTAACTGCCCGCAACGATTCGACTTGCATTCGCCCTTGGTGGCAAACTACTCTTTGCACTTGGCTCATCAAGCGACCCTGGAAACTTTCGCGAAGGAGTTTCTGCATGGCTTCAACGGTCTGGAAGGGACACCTCACCTTTGGTTTGATTTCGATTCCCGTGCGGCTGACCACAGCGGCGCGCAGCGAGCGCATCAGCTTCAACCAGCTCCACAAGGAGTGCCACACACGCGTCAAGCAGCCCTTGTTCTGCCCGACGCACAACCGCATCATCGAGCGCTCGGAAGTGGTAAAGGGCTACGAGTACGAAAAAGATCAGTACGTGCTCTTCGACGAAAAGGAACTCGAAAAGATCGAGCCGGCCTCGGCGCGCGTCGCGGAGATTCTCGAATTCGTGAAGATGGGCGAAGTGGATCCGGTCTATTTCGACGCGTCCTATTATCTTGCGCCCGATGAAGGCGGCGCGAAGGCCTACCAGCTCTTGATGAGCGCAATGCAGGAGTCCGGCTACGCGGCCATCGCGAAGCTGACCATGCACCAGCGCGAGCATATCGTGGTGGTGCGGCCCAGCAACAAGGGCATGATGCTGCACACGATGTTCTACTCGAACGAAATTCGCGCGGCGGAATCGTCTTCGACGGACAAGGTCGAGATCAAGGACCAGGAAAAGAAGCTGGCGCAGCAACTGATCGAGAATCTTGCGGTGCCGTTCGATCCGCAAAAATATAAGGACACCTATCAGGACAACGTGCGCGCGATGATCGCCGCCAAGCTCAAGGGCCAGGAAGTAACGGAAGTGCAACAGCCGCACATGGCGCCGGTGATTGACTTGATGGAAGCGCTGAAGAAGAGCCTCGCCGAGCGGCAAGCGCCAGCGAAGAAGCCGCCGGTGCGCGCGGTCGAGCCCGCGGCAGCAGCGGGTCCGGTGGCCGTTCCGAAGAGGGGGAAGAAAGCCGTCGGCTAGAAAGCAGTACACTTACATTTCATGGGAGCCACGGACCGATTCAGCGACGACGAAGTCCAACGCATCCTAGGTCTGTCTCCAAAACAACTGGACTACTGGGACCGCCTCGAACTGGTTTCCGCGCGCAACGATCAGGGCAACCGCTTCTATGATTTCCGCGATCTCATCGCGCTGCGCACCGTAAAGCAACTGATCGAGCAAGGAATTCCTGCCAGCCGGTTGAGGCGCGCGCTGGCCGCGCTACGCGAAAAGCTTTCTCAGGTGCAAGCGCCGCTCACCGAACTGCGCGTGCTCTCCGATGGAAAAGACGTTATCGTTGAACGCGAAGGCGCGCGGCTCGAACCGGTAACCGGCCAGTTCGTGATGAATTTCGAGACGCGCCAACTGGATGAAGAAGTCCATGTGATTTCCGAGCGCGGCGCGGATGAGTGGTTCGCCCTGGCGCTCGATTACGAAGCGGACCGCGCGAACCGCAAAACGTGGGCGGAAGCCATCGATGCGTACGAACATGCGTTGCGGCAAGATCCGCAGCGAACGGACGCGCTCATCAATTGCGGCACGCTCTACTACGAACAAGGAAATTTCGAGAAGGCTGCCGAGTGTTACCGCCGCGCGATTGAATGCGATGCGCAGAGCGGCTTAGCCCATTTCAATTTGGGCAGCGTGCTGGAAGAAATGGGGCAACTCGAAGAGGCGCGTCAACATTTGCGCCTGGCGGTGCGGCTCGACACGAGCCATCCTGATGCGCGATACAACCTGGCGCTGGTCTGCGAGAAGCTGGGCGCCTTCGACGAAGCCCGCGAACACTGGCAAGCCTACCTGCAACTCGATCCGGCCAGCCCCTGGAGCGATTACGCGCGCCAGCGCCTCGCCGCGCGTACCGCCAAATCCGCCGGCCGCCGGTGAACCGCTTCGGCAGTGAGCACCCCCAATCGTGCCGTCAGGAGAATCTTGGCAGAAACATTCCAGTGTGTTGTTTGTGCTCGGCAAAACCGGGGCCGAATTCCTGGCTGAGAAAGGATTCTTCGCGGCGAGCCTTTACATAGAATGAAAGCCAAGCAATAGCCACGGCGAGCAGCGCGCGGACTTCGCCGAATGTGATGGCAGTTCCAAAGAGCGCCAGCAGAATTCCCGTGTAAATCGGATGGCGAATCGAGCGATAGGGTCCCGTCCGAATGAGTTCGTGGCCTTCTTTGAGCGTGACGGTGCCGCTCCAATTGGTGCCGAGATGCCAGCGCGCCCAAAACGCGACGCCAATTCCCGCTGCAGTCAGCACAACGCCAAGCCATTCGCCGAACGGACCGGTAGGGAGAAAACGGGTTCGGAACCAGCTATTGAGCGGTTGCGGTTGATAGAGCAGATAAAAACCCACGGCGAGCGGAAGCGTGTATACAAAGCGTTGAAGGATGGATTCCCGCTGCTTGGTTTTCTTCCGTTCGAGCGCGGATGCCAGCCAATAGACACCGAAAAGGAGCCACAGCGCGTCAATCCATTGTCGCGAGGAAGAGAAATCCATATGGCAGCCTCACTTGCCGCCCACTGAAGATGAAACAACTACGAATCTATTTCAAGTTAGCAGTGAAGGTACAAGGCCGCTGAGGTGAGCAGCCCGAGATCCCGCTGAGTCTCGCAGAATACAGAGGGTTGCGACAACAAGAAAGCGGCGGCAAGCCGTCCTTAGCTTCGCTCAGGGTAAACCGCACTCGAAAACGAGTCGCTGTTAATTGCCCAACGCCCTCGGACTCGATCTCACTTTGCTTTCTCGGCTAGTGGCTGTGGAACAACGCGAGGGAGATGATGCTGCCTTGGGCGACGTTGCCGGCGTTGTTGACGTGGAGGTGGTCGCCGCTGTCGTAAGCGGGCAAGATTTGTGTGGGGCGGTTTGGATCGCGGACGGCTTCGTCGAAATCGATGACGCCATCGAATTCGCCGCCGGTGCGAATCCAGGCGTTTACTTCCTCGCGGATCTTCTCGTTTTCGGGACTGTAGAAACGATCGTAGGAAGGATCGCGGAAGAGGGCGTACTCAAAGGGAGGAATCGTTGTGCCGATGACGCGGATTCCCTTTTTGTGAGCGCGCGCGATGAGCTGGCGATTGCCGGTGATCAAGTCTTGGGTGGCCACGCTTTCGGTGTGCGGTATGAAAGAACCAGGGAAGAGCATGTCATTGACGCCGAGAGCGAGGATGACGTATTTCACGCCGGCTTGCGCCAGAACATCGCGATCGAAACGCGCGACGCCGGATTGGCCCAGGGCTGGTCCTAATTCTTCGAAGACAGGTCCTAGCGGAGGCGGACCACCAGTTTGGCGTGGGCTTTGCGTGTCGCTCAGTAGGCGGTTGCCGATGATGCCCTCGTTGAGCACGCCGAGTTCCGCCGCTTCCCCACCGGCTTTTTGCAATCGCTCGGCAAGAACGTCGGGCCAACGGCGATTGGTGTTTCTTGTGGAACCGTCGCCGTCGGTGAGGGAAGAGCCGAGCGCTACGATGCTGGCACCGTGAGATGAAGCCGCGACGTCTACGCCAGTGAGGAAAGGCCAGGCGGTGATGGTCTTGGCGACGGGAAATTTTGCTTGTGCAGTCGCGTCTCCGGTTTCAGCGGAGACGTAGTTCGTTTGCTTCGCCAGAATGTGCGAGGTCGTCTGCGCGACAGTGTCGGGGAAAAAGAGGCTGATGGCCAAATCCGACAGCGCGGGCACGTCGAGGTCGACGGGGTCACTTACGACCATCGATCGGGGAGGAATTGTTGTGGACGAATGTCCGTGAAATTTCAGAGGCCGGTCGGCGGCGGGGTCAATGTCCGCTTCGGAAGCTCGTCGGGCGATGTGCGCCGAGCCGATGAGCAACGGCTGGTCACCGAAAGTGTTCGAGATTCTAATGCGGAACCTTTTGCCGCCGATGCTGGTGTGCACAATGAGGCGGATGGTTTGATTGTGGAACGCTTGGACAGGCCCTTTGACGGCCGCCTGCGGAGCCGTCGCCCACGTTCCAGCCCAAACAGTTCCTTGAGCTGCTGCAGGTTTAGGAGCCAACAAGAGAGAGCAAAGGAGAGCGCCATTCCTTAGCGCATTCCCTGGAATGGAGTTCCGCATTTTCATTTACCTCATCGCGGAAAAATCGGCCGGACGCATGTATATTTCGTCGACGTTGTACTCGCCGTTGACCTTCTCAATCAAGGGCTCGGCGGATTTTCGATAAGGCAGAAACTCCGGATCGGTGTGAAGCCGGTGCCAATTGGCTTCCGCCTCAGCCCGGCTGGGATGAGCGACAACGTAGATGAATGTGTTCTTCCAAGCGGGATCCTCGTTGGGTACCCAATATCCGACCACGTTCAGATTGTATTTGGTCTGTAGCTTAGAAACGTCGCGAAAGATTGATTCGAGCGGAGGTACTTTGCCGGGCACCGTGTGATAAATCATGAGCTCGAAGACGCGATTGCCATCGGCCCGAACTTCGTTTGGGCGGGTCAGTTGAATCGTGAGGAGAGCTCCTGCAACGAAAGAAGCCAAGGCGATGACACAAACCATCCAACTCCAAACGTTGGGCGCTGACGCGGCAGGTTTGTTGTTTTTCATGGTCCTCTCCCTCTTTTCCCGGTTTCCGGCGTTTGCCAAGGGCCTTGTTGACGCGGTGAGCGGCTAATCTATATCCTGAGGTGTCAGTCAGTCAACTGACTATTGGACGTGGAGATGGCAAGAACGAAAGCAGACAACCGGGCCAGGCTGCTACAAGCCGCCGAAAAGGCCACCTACCGGTTCGGGTTCGGGAACACGGCGATCGTGGACATTGCAAAGGAGGCCCGGATTCCGCTAGGCAATGTCTACTACTACTTCAAGACGAAGGATGAGATTGGCGACGCAATTGTGGAGCTGCGCGTTTCGCGATTCCGGAAGCTGCTGGAGGAGTTTGATAGGGTGGGTTCCCCCCAGGAGCGGCTGTGCGCGTTCGTGCAGATCAAGATTAAAAACCGCGAGGAATTGGCGCGCAGTGGCTGCCCTGTTGGGACTCTGTGCTCCGAATTGCGCAAGCTGGGGGGCGCGGCGGCGGGCAAATCGAAGATATTGTTTGCGACGGCTTTGGATTGGATGGAGAAGCAGTTCCGGGAGATGGGCAAGGGAGAGGAGTCGCGAAGCCTCGCGGTGCATCTCTTATCGGCGACGCAAGGCGTTTCGGTGCTGGCGCACACGTTTCATGACCCCGGATTGATTGAAATGGAAGCGGCACGGTTGAAGAAATGGATTCGCAGGCTATGAGACAGCGAAAGTCTCGGGCTATTTCGCGGGGCGGTTGGCTCGCGCATATGGGGTTGCTGTGACTTTCGAGGCTATAATGGCGGCCAATGAAAATCGCAAAGAGACCTCCCAAGGCAATTCGCGTTCGTCAGGGCTCTAAACCAACTCGAACTGATTCCGGGAAATTTCTCGAGGCGGCACTGGGCTTGACGGAAATTGGGAGAGGATTTTATGGGCGGGGATGGGCGTTGGGGACGAGCGGGAATTTTAGCGCCGTGGTTTCGCGGGAGCCGCTGCGGCTGGCAATCACTTCGACGGGTTTGGACAAGAGCGGCCTGACGCCGGCGCAGTTTTTGGAGATTGACGGTCAGGCGAATGTGTTGCGGGGCGATGGACGGCCGTCGGCGGAAGCGCTGCTGCACCTGGCGATTGTACGCAGCGTAAATGCGAGCGCGGTGCTGCACACGCATTCGGTGTGGAGCACCGTGCTCTCCGGGACGCACGCTCGCCACGGCGGAATTGCTCTCGAAGGATACGAAATGCTGAAGGGATTGGCGGGCGTTGCGACGCACAAGCATCGCGAGTGGCTGCCGATCCTGGAAAATTCACAGGACATGGTGCAATTGGCCGACCGCGTTTCGCGAACGGTGGAGCAGGCGCCGGGGATTCATGGATTCCTTTTGCAAGAGCACGGGCTTTATACTTGGGGAGAAAGCCTGGCGGAAGCTAAGCGGCATGTGGAGATTCTGGAATTTTTGATGGAAGTTCTGGGGCGCTCCGGCGCGGCACAGAAAGCGTGATGGGAAGCGGCTGGAACGGGAGAGAGTGACCGTGGCTGTTTTAACAATTCCTGACGAACAAAGATCGCTACGCGCGCTCACTGAGGTGCGCGATTACCTGGCGGGAATCGGCATCGAGTACGAGCGATGGGAGGCTCCCGCGGATTTGCCGGAGAATGCGTCGCCGGAGCAAGTGCTGAGCGGATACGCGCCGCAGATTGAAGAATTAAAGCGCCGCGGCGGATACGCGACCGCGGACGTGATTGACGTGAACTCGAACACGCCGGGACTGGACGCGATGCTGGCGAAGTTCAACATCGAGCACACGCATGATGAAGATGAAGTGCGGTACATCATCGCGGGGCGCGGGCTATTTCATATTCATCCTCTGCAAGGGCCAGTGGTGGCGATTGAAGTGGAAGCGGGCGACTTGATGCGCGTGCCGCGGAGAACGATGCACTGGTTTGACCTTTGCGGAGATAAGCGGATTCGGGCCATTCGATTGTTTCAGGACAAGTCCGGCTGGACGCCGCACTACACGGGCAGCGGCGTGGACCGGAATTATGAGCCGGTTTGCTGGGGACCGAGATACATTCCGCCACAAACTGCGGCAAAATAGGCCTCGTGGCGCTTTTCGACGAAACGCAAGTCCGCGCAATTCTTCTTGATATCGAAGGCACGACCACACCTATCGATTTCGTGACCAAGACACTTTTTCCGTGCGCGAGCCGGAAACTGGAGAGTTTTCTTCGCGAGAATGCCACGGCCGAGGAAATTCGCGCCCTGGTGAAGGATTTGGGCACGCAGCACGAGACCGATGATCGGAACGGATTGAAACCGCCGAATTGGCGTGACGATTCGGAGGAGGACCGGCTGCGTTCGAGTGTAGCCTACGGCCAGTGGCTGATTTCGCGGGACAGCAAATGCCCGCCGCTGAAGGCGCTGCAGGGAAAAATCTGGCAACAGGGATATGCGAGCGGGGAGTTGAGAGGCGAGGTGTATGCGGATGTACCAATGGCATTTGAACGATGGAAACGGCAAGGGAAAAAGATTTGCATTTATTCTTCCGGTAGCGTTTTGGCGCAGCAGCTTTTGTTCGGAAGCGTGGCGACAGGAGATTTGACGCGATATATCACGGCTTTCTTTGACACTCGCGTAGGCGCAAAGAACGAGGCTGACAGTTACAGGAGAATTGCTGCTTCGGTTTCGTTCGAGCCGAGGGAGTTTTTGTTTGTCTCAGATGCCGTGAAGGAAATCGAGGCGTCGTGGGCGGCGGGAATGCACGCGCTGTTGTGCGAGCGCGAGGGCCATTCGAAGGCGGAGCGAATCGGCGCGCGCGTGGTTCGGGATTTCAACGAGATTTTGCCGAGATGATTTGTCGAGGGTCCGCAACGCTACGCGCTTGCGGCCTTGCGGAACGTCGCGGCGTAGTCGGAGACGGAGTGGAGCGCGATGCCGTATTGGTGAGCGGTCCCGCGGCTGCCCGGAATTTCGTCACCCTTGGCATACCCCATCATAAGGGCGGCGAAGGTTTTCTGAAGCGGATCGGCAGAACGGTGCTGGTCCTCGAGAGCGGCAAGCGGCACTTTTTCCAATTTGACCTTCTTGCCCAACTTCCGCTCGCAGATGGCGACGGCTTCAAGCTGAGAAAGCGGCTCTGGCCCGCCCATCTCGAGAATTGCGGACGGGTGCGAGGGATTTGCCGCCACGGCCAATGCAAAGACGACAACATCGTGAAAAGAGATGTAGCTGATTTTCGCGTCGCCCGGCCCATAAATGCGCACGCGGCCGCTGACAGGATCGAAGCCAAGCGCCGGACTGAGCCACATTTCCATGAAGTAAGAGGGCCGGAGAATGGTGAAGCGCAGTTTTGCGGAGAGGAGACGCTTCTCGCAACCGCGCTTGGCAGTCTCGAGCGGAGAGTCCTCGCGGATGTTGCCCGAATAGGACGTGTAGATGAAGTGCTGCACGCCGGAGCGCTCTGCGCAATCCATCAAGGCGAGAACGCCGTCGTGGTCGACGTGGCGCAGGCCGTCGTCCTTGCCGTGAGGCATGGAGGTGGCTGTGCAGAGGACGGTCTCCACCCCTTCACAGGCGGCGGGCAGAGTTTCAGGCTTGGTGAGATCGGCGTCGGCGATTTCGACCCCTGCTGCAATCAGCGATGCAACTTTCTCATGGTGAGTTCCGCCGCGGACGAACGCACGTACCGCGCGGCCCTGACGTCGAAGGCCGAGAGCAATTTGCTGACCGACAAGACCCGTTGCACCAACGACGAGATCCATAGATACCTCCATTGCGGAAGCCTGCGGGGAGGAACAAGATTCTAGCAAATTCGACACTTTGTAGAATGCCAAGATTTAGGAGCCTCGCTTTTCTCCTATAATCAGCCAAATGCACTTGGCGAAGGAGAATAGCGGGCAATGATTAAGTTTGCGGCGATTGCGGTCGTGGGTATCGCGCTACTGATTGGGCAGGGCTCGTCCCAGCAAGACGAGCGGGCGGCAGAGCGCAGTGATTGCATCAGGCGCTGCGTTACCCAGTCTTATGACCCCGAGATGCGCAGGCAAGAGATCGTCAGCCTCGAGAGAGAGGCAGGGCGGGCCATTCAGTTAAAAAATGGCGCTTACTTTCGTCGCGTGTACAGCGACGATTTTGCAGGCACGCTCTCACACGGACAGCAAGTGAACAAAGCCCAGTGGCTTACAGTGATTCAATCGGACGCCGTCAAGTACGATTTCTTCCAGGCGTCGGACATCAAAGTTCAGATCTATCAGGAAATGGCCGTCGCTACATGCCTTTGGTCGTCGAGGTTTACCACGAAAGGCCAACAGTTGGGTCATCAGATGCGCGCGATTCACGTTTACCTAAACGGCTCGAGTGGATGGCACGTGGTCTCCGGCCAAATCAGCAACTTGCCTCCCGACGTGGGGCAGCCGCTCTAACGATTCTCAAATAGGGAAGGCGCATTCGATTGACGCTGCGTAGGGTGGATGCTACGCTCGCCAGCGCTTTCCACACGCATGCGCGCCGTCGACTTGATCCGCAAGAAACGTGATTGCGGGGAGCTGTCCCGCGAAGAAATCACCTTCCTGGTGTCAGGGTATACGCGCGGCGAAATTCCCGATTACCAGATGGCTGCCTGGCTGATGGCCGTCTGGATTCGCGGATTGAACCGCGCGGAAATCGCAGCGCTCACGGAAGTGATGTTGTATTCCGGCGAAGTCCTCAGCCATGCGGAGATTCCAGGAAAGAAAGTAGACAAGCACTCGACGGGAGGCGTGGGGGACAAAACCTCACTGATCCTCGCGCCTATTGTTGCCGCGGGTGGGCTTACCGTACCGATGATCAGCGGCCGCGGCTTGGGACACACGGGCGGAACGCTGGACAAGCTGGAAGCGATTCCGGGCTTCAACGTGAACCTGTCGCTCGTGGAATTCCGGCGTGTGCTTCGCGAATGCGGCATGGGTTTGATTGGGCAGACGGCGGAGATTGCGCCGGCGGACAAGAAGATTTACGCGCTGCGCGATGTGACGTCGACGGTTGAGAATGTCGGGCTCATCTGCGCGTCCATCATGAGCAAAAAACTTGCGGAAGGAATCGATGCGCTGGTGCTGGACGTAAAAACCGGCTCGGGCGCGTTCATGAAGAAAGAAGAAGATTCCGTGAGGCTGGCAGAAGTAATGGTGGAAACCGGGAAGCGTATGGGCAAGAAAGTGGTGGCGCTGATCACAGACATGGATCAGCCGCTGGGACGCCTCGCGGGACATTCTCATGAAGTGTTGGAATCAGTGGAAGTGCTGAAAGGCCGGGGGCCAGAGGATTTGAGGGACCTGAGCCTGGAGCTTTCGGCTTGGATGTTTTTTCTGGGCGAGAAGACAAAGAGCGTAGAAGACGGCAGGAAGTTCGCAGAAAAAATGGTGGCAACGGGAAAGGCGCTGGAGAAGTTTCGCCAAGGGATTCGTTTGCAAGGAGGAGACGAGCGCGTTGTGGACGAGCCGGAGCGGCTGCCGCAAACGCGGTTTCGTACCGAAGTCCCAGCGGAAGCAGCTGGCTACGCCAACGTCACGAATTGCGAACAATTGGGGACGGCGCTGGCCATGCTCGGCGGTGGCCGCGAAAAGAAAGAAGACAAGATTGATCACGCCGTGGGGCTGGAATTCCACAAACGCATCGGCGACCGCGTGGAAAGGAACGAAAAGCTGGTGACGATTCATTACAATAGCGACACCAAATTAGCCGAAGCGAAGAGTCTTATTGCCAGCAGCTACTTGTTGAGCGACAGTGCGCCGCTGAAGAAACCGCCCTTGGTGCACCGCATCATTGGTGCCTGAACGGGCAAGCGATTCCGGGGCCTTGGAGCCACAAAAACGCGAACGTAAAAGGAGAACGAATGGGAAGATTCACGGGAATCCTCGGCATGGCGGTGATTCTCGGACTGGCGTGGCTGTTTTCCACGGACCGGCGCGCCATCAAGCTCAAGACCATTGGATGGGGGCTTGGCCTTCAATTGGCGCTCGGCTTTTTTGTGCTTCGGTCAGAGACAGGGCGGTACGTTTTCCAAGTGGCAGGCGACGGCGCCAAGAAACTGTTGAGTTTTTCTTATGCGGGTTCTGAATTTGTTTTCGGCGAGTTAGGCAAAGACCATTCTTCTCTGGGCTTGATTTTTGCCTTTCAAGTGTTGCCAACCATTATTTTCATCGCCGCGTTTTTTGCGGTGCTGTATCACATCGGGGTGATGCAGCTGATCATTCGCGGGGCGGCCTGGTTGATGACACGCGTGATGGGAGCAAGCGGCGCGGAATCGCTGAATGTGGCGGCCAGCATCTTCATGGGACAAACGGAAGCCCCGCTCACCATTCGGCCCTTTCTCAACAAGCTTACAAAATCCGAATTGATGTGCGTGATGACCAGCGGCATGGCGCACATTTCCGGCGGAATGATGGCCGCGTACATGAAGGTTGGCGGGGCGGATGCAAAGAACCTGCTGACCGCGGTGATTATGACTGCTCCCGGGACGCTCCTGATGTCCAAAATGCTGGTCCCGGAAACAGAAGAGTCGCTGACGGCAGGCAAAGTGCAAATGCCGGCAACGGAGAAGGAGTCCAACATTCTGGGAGCCATTGCGCGAGGGACCATCGATGGACTGCACCTGGCGCTGAACGTTGGCGCGATGCTTATCACCTTCCTGGCTTTGCTGGCGCTGGTGAATGCGATGATGGGCTGGGGACATAATCACATTTCGTGGTTTCCCGATAGTTTGCAAACCGTATTTGGATGGGTGCTGGCTCCCGTGGCATGGCTGATTGGCGTGCCTTGGCACGAGGCGGCAAAGATCGGGAACCTGCTGGGCACGCGCATGGTCATCAACGAGTTCGTGGCCTTTTCACAGTTGGGGCCGATGCAGGGCCAGCTTTCGGCGAGGACGTTCACGATCGCAACGTACGCGCTGTGTGGATTCGCAAACTTTAGCTCGATCGGCATTCAGATCGGCGGCATTGGCGCGCTGGCCCCGGAGCAGCGCGCGCAGCTTGCCAAATTCGGCGTTCGTGCGATGCTTGCCGGCACCATGGCCAATCTGATGTCGGCCGCCATCGTTGGAATGTTTACATGACCGCGAAAGCACCGCCAAAAGCGCTAAAGAAAAGCAACGCAACCAAGAGACCGGCAACTTTTGCGGAAAGAGCGGCCGAGCTTCCTGGAGAATTTGAGCGCGCTGGGCTCGCGGCGGATTTGATTTTCTCCAAAACCAAACTCCGCCCGCAGATTGCCCTCGTTCTGGGCTCGGGACTGGGCGCCTTCGCCGACGAGTTCATCGGCGCAACAAAAATCCCTTACACAGAGATCCCTTATTTTCCGCGTTCGACGGCCATTGGGCACGCCGGGCAACTGGTCATTGGGAAAGTGGGAGCAATTCCCGTCGCGGGGATGCAAGGCCGCGTCCATCTTTATGAAGGATATTTGCCCAAAGAGGTGGTCTTCCCGATTCGCGTTTTCGCGCGAATGGGAGTGAAAGCGGTGATTTTGACGAACGCGGCCGGCGGCATCAAGCGGGAGTTTACGCAGGGACGGCTCGTGGTCATCAGCGACCACATCAATCTGCAGGGCGTTAATCCGCTAATGGGTCCCAACGAGGAGCGGTTCGGATTGCGCTTTCATGACATGACCAACGCTTACGACAAAAGTTTTCGCCAGATGGCTGTCGGCGAAGGCAACCGCCTAGGTATCGGGATGTTCGAAGGAGTATACGCGGGACTTGCGGGGCCGAGCTATGAGACTCCGGCAGAGATTCGCTACCTGCGTACAATCGGGGCCGATCTCGTGGGGATGTCCACCGTGCCGGAAGTGATTGTGGCGCGGCACAGCGGCCTCCGCGTACTCGGCATCTCCTGCGTCACCAACGCCGCGGCCGGGATTCTGGATCAGCCGCTGAATCATATTGAAGTACTGGAGACGGCAGAGCGCGTAAAAGGCCAATTCATCAGTTTGCTGAAGGCCGTGATCCCGCGGATTGCCGAATCTATCGTATAGAAACTTCTTGAGCGCTGCAGAGAAAGGAGGGCGCGTGAGCGAATACGACAAGCTGATTTCCGGGGCAAAGCAAGCGCGAGAGAATGCGCACGCGCCATATTCGAACTTTCGCGTAGGAGCCGCTTTGCGCGCCACTTCGGGCAGGATTTTTGGCGGCTGCAATGTGGAAAACGCGACTTATGGGCTAACGGTATGCGCGGAACGCGTGGCAATTTTTAAAGCCATCAGCGAAGGCGAGCGCGGGTTTGACGCAATTTCTGTAGTAACGGATACGGACACGCTGACGCCGCCCTGCGGCGCATGTCGCCAGTTGATTTGGGAATTCTGCGGCGACGTGCCGGTAATTCTTGCCAATCTTAAAGGAAAAACAGAAGTGCTTCAGATGCGGGATTTGTTTCCTAAGCCCTTCGATTCGTCGAATCTCTGACACAGAACGAATGTGAACGCGGCTTTTTGTGCCTTATCGGTGCTTCCCGCCCGTCAGATAAACCACGCCGCAGCGAAACTTCTTCTCGTCCTTTAATTCCTCCACGTGGACGATTTCTGCGGGAGTAAAAAAGTTCTGCATTCCAGGGGCGTATGGGGCGGCTACTTCAATCTTGAAGTTCTCGACATAAGGCTTGCGGCTCTTGAAGCACAATCCGCCGCGGGAAACGTCTTCGCAAGTCACTATGTCGTCGCCGTGAGCAAAGCTCCGCACGCAGCCTTTGAAGGTTACCTTCGTGCGTACGTGCTTGCGCCGGTTCTCGCGCCGCGAGTGCGGCTCTGGCTCAGCGGGCGCCGCGACCGCCACAGGAGCGGGCGCAGGTTCCGGGGCAGCCGCCTTTTCCTCGTCATTCATCCAGCCCATGTCGCGGCTTTGCAGCATTTCCACAACAACAGGAGTTTCCTCAGCATCTTCCGGGGCGCGCTTCCAGAAAGTCGAGGAGCCGCACTTCTTGCAGTACCGGACGATGCCTTCATTGACCAGATAAACGTCTGATTCCAGATCGCTTTGCTCGACCTTTTCGTAGGTCTGGCAACTGCCGCACTCTAGCAATACGACTCGCGCCTGCTGTTCTTCTTCGGAAGGCGTTGGGAATTCGATGCCCCAGAAATTAATCGATGAATCCAGGAAGGCCACTCCGTAAGTGTAGACTTCGCCCTCAAGGCCAATCTGACCGACCAGACGAACCTCCGTTTCCTTATTCGTGTCCAGGCGGCGGAGAATCAGTTCTTGCTCTGCGGAAAGCTTATAGCACGAAACAATGCCCGCTCCATGCCTGCTTAACAGTACTGTTTTCGTTTGTTCGGAGAAAACCTTCCCCTCGATATCGCTGCCGGTCAAAAGGATAGCAATCTCCTTGGGGATTCGGCTGCTTCGGCGCACACCATCGGGAGGCATTCGTTCACTCACCAGAGAGGCTCTCTTCCGATAGTACTTTGGGTAATTTGTTTCCGTCACGGGCTTTGTCGGGGAATGACACGCAAGCGGCAAGCCTTCACAAACAGCCTTTGGGCAGACCATCGAATTAGGTATAGCATAGCGCGCGTCCCAAGGAAGGTCCCAGGCCATGGAATAAGAGCGTCGGCGTTCTCCTCGATTCCTTTTCATTGCTTGCGCAGAAGTTCATGAAGAAAACAACGATTCGGGGCTTTCTGCACGCATTTAGCGACATCAGCGCCACGGGATGCTACGTAGATACCATCAATGGGCTGCCAGGCGACACCGCCGTGCGCTGAAGATTTTGAATGACACAGTCTTTCGAGGCGTCCGCGACGGTTGCTTATTCTGTGGTGCAGTTGGGAATGGGACTCAGTTTTAGCGAAGTGCCGCCAAATTCGCTGGATGTTTTGCGAGGGTGGCTGCCTGCGGCGGTTTGAAACTGAAGCTCGCAGCAATGCTTCTATTCGCCTTCCGAGCCAATCTTTATCTTGAAACTCGAAGTTGTGGGAGATTAACGAGACAGGGCCATCAACGACTCATTCAACTTGTTGAGGTCCGAATCCACTCTATAGTATCCGGGCTGCCAGGGAGCGTGGGTTTCTTCAGGATGGAAACGGATCACGGCAAAATCGCTCGTGGCCTTGGGGTCCTTGCCAAGACGAGGAAAATCCTGCCCCACATAGGTCGCCGGGTGCTGTTTGACCACCACTTCGCATTCATTCACCGAAAGTACTGCTCTGAGCATGCCCTGGTTTTTCGCGTGTGGCTGGCAGAAGTAGAGGTTCGGCATACGCGGAGAGCATGAGGAAAACTGTGAAAAATTCAAATAGTACTTTTGGACAACTGGACCTCCAAGAATGGAGCGGCATGAGTAAAGGAATTTACAGTTCGCATTAAAGTCTTTCCGGTCAACATCTTGGCATTGGTTTATTCTTGGGACAACTGTCCTTTTGTAGGCCATTTATGAGCAAAGGGCAGGTTCGCGATTTAACAAACTAAGCGCTTTTCTCGAGGACCTTCGCGGCAGTAAGCGCGTAGATCGCCGCGCATTCTGTAACTCGCCGCAGATCCACGTATTCGTTCGGGCCATGGGCAACGGAAAGTAGCCCGGGACCATAAGCGTAGCTGGGTATCCCTCGCCCCGCGTAAAACCGCGTTTCCAGCAAGCCCGGGCACAGCTCAAAGCTAGCGGGTTTGCCCGTTATTTCTTCGATTGCTTGAGCCAGCGCGCGCCCGGTAGATTCCTCTTTGTCGGTCGAGGCCGAATTCCCTTCCTGCAAGATCTCCCACTGAAGCGGGATTCCTTGGCGCTGGCACTCCTTCAGAACATCGATGAGCCTGGCTTTCTCTCCCATCACGCTTTCTTCGGGATTGACGCGCCGGTCGATGGTGAACCAGCAGGTTTCCGGCACAACATTGAAGTTTGTTCCGCCGCCGCTCTGCCCACCAAGCATCAGAATGGAATCGCGCGACTGGCCCGCGCCGACGTTGGAGTTCGTGCTGCGCTTCTCCACTTCGTGTTTCAGCTCCTGGAGACGCCCTACCACGCTGTGCATGCGTTCGAAGGCATTCTCTCCCTGGTGCTGCAGACCGACATGCGCGGACTTTCCCTTTACCTGAACGCGTAGCGAAATCGCGCCCCGGTTGGCATTCCAAATCACGCCACTGGTCGGTTCAGCCAGCAGCATACCGACTCCGTTTCTGCCGAGAATTCCCTCCTCCGCCAGCATTGCGGAGCCGCGCGCGCCTCCAGTTTCCTCGTCAGGAACCAAAATTAGCTGAACTTTGCCTTCTGCCTCTATGCCACATTCTCTCAACGCGAGAATCGCATAAAGCATGGAGACAATTCCGCCCTTCATGTCGCATGCGCCGCGGCCAAACAGAAAATGATCTTTGCGGCTTGCTTTGAATTGCTCGTCGGATTGCGCGGGAACCACGTCGTAGTGTCCATGAAAATAGAACACGCGTTCACCCTGTCCGTAACTGACCGCTAGACAAGGTGGAGTTTCACAGGTAGCGCCGTGCTTCGAAGAAAATTCAAGGCGCTCGCATCGAAGGCTAAGTTTTGCAACGCGGCTTTCAAGTAGTTCCGCGAACTCGCGGTAATACTTGCCTGGAGGATTCTCTGTCGGGACAGCTATGAGATCAGCTAGGAGCGAAGCCATCTCGTCTTCGCGCTCTCGCAGCCAACCTAGCAAACGCTCGACTGTTTTGTCTTCCTGAGCCATTCCTCGCATGGCGGACTATGCTCTGTCCATCGATAGAACTCTCCAAGCTCCATTTTGGAGCCTGTGTTACGCTTTGCCGCATTCGGCATCCTGGGAAGGTCATGGCCAAAGAGACCAAATCCTTTACTATCGCGCGGTGGGTCGCACTCGTTTGGCTGCTCATCTGGCTCCCTCTTTACACTTGGTCGTGGGGCTGGCAGAACATGCTGCATCTGTGTGATGTAAGCGTAGTGGTGGCCTGCCTGGGTTTATGGTTCCGAAATTCCTTACTAGTCTCCAGCCAGGCGCTCCTTTCGCCGCTTGTCGGAGTTTTATGGACTCTCGACGTTTCCTGGCGAATTGTGACCGGCCATCACCTCCTTGGCGGCACGGAATATATGTGGGACGCGCACTACGCTTTGTGGCTGCGGCTGCTCTCGTGTTTTCACATCGGCTTGCCGATCGTGTTGCTTTGGGCTTTGCAAGTCCTCGGCTACGATCGCCGGGCATTGCCCTTGCAAACAGCGATTACGGGAGCTGTGCTTGCCCTTTCGCGATTTCTGCCTCCCGAACTCAACATGAACTATGCGTTCCAGGATCCCTTGCTGCACCGTTCGTGGGGCCCTGCGCCGTCACACCTGATAATTATCCTCGCGGGATGCATAGCGATTCTCTACTGGCCAACGCATCTTGTGTTTCTGCGAGCGTTTCCTCAGGCTCCAAACATCAGCATGAAGGTGCACTAAAGGAGAGGATCCAATCGGTGAGTGCGGACACAAACAAGAATCGAGAAAAGTACGAGAGGATGTTGCAGACCGCTCTCGCGGAAGCTCGCGCGGGGCTTGCCGAGGGGGGGATTCCCATCGGCGCAGCGCTTTTCACGCGTGAAGGGACACTTCTCGGTAGGGGTCACAATCGCCGTGTGCAGGAAGGTGACCCCTCGGCGCACGGCGAAACCGACGCATTTCGCCGAGCCGGCCGCCAACGAACTTATCGCGACAAAATCATGGTCACGACGCTCGCCCCTTGCTGGTACTGCAGCGGCTTGATCCGCCAGTTTGGAATCGGCACGGTCGTGGTGGGAGAGTCCGTAAACTTGCAGGGCGGAATCGATTGGCTGCGTGAGAATGGCATCGAGGTGATTGATCTCCACTCGCAAGAATGCATCGATCTGCTCGCGAAGTACGTAAACAAGCATCCCGAAGTCTGGAAGGAAGACATCGGAGAAGATTGACTTTTCCATTACGCAAGGTAAATGGGATTACCTCCGAGTCGGCCATTGTCTGCCCGCAAACAGCAACACCATTGCGGCGGCATATCGTTACTAAATCTGGCCGCTCCCATCCACATCGGCCTCGCAAGTCGTTTCTCTGAGCTAGCCGTTTTCGACGCGCGCCTTTATATCCGAGTATGCCGCATCGATGAGCCCGCTCAGCGCTGCAGCGTTTGCGGCCGTTCCCGGCCTCAGCTTTACATGGCGCATGAATTTGCCGGCACCTTGCAACACGCGAGCCGGATCAGGCAGTGCTGCGCCGTGAAAAAACCCCACGTTTACGTGCGAAGTGAAAACATTGACGTAAGCAAAGGGCGCATCTCCCAAACATGCAACCGGACAGCCGTCATGGAAAAGCTCCCGGACTTCGTCTCCGCACTTTCGCATCACCTCAAACCATTCATGCGCGATGGCGCCCAATTCACCTGCATGCTCTTTCATCCACGCATCAATGGCCGGATCCCACTCGACAGCGCCGTTGAATCGCAGCAATTCCGTTCTCATCGTCGCTCCACCTTCTGCTTTCGAGATCTGTGGTTTCGTACCACCGTTACCTTCCCTTCAGCAAAATCACCCACCCTCAAACACTCGTCCTTGTGGAAGAAGTGTCGTTTCCCGCTAACGCCGCAGTCCTTTATAACCCGAATCGTCCCTGACCGGCTTGTCGGCAACGCTTATCTAAGACGAGTTGCCCGTGATCCAGGCACATTCGCACCGCCTTCGGTGTTTTGCATGTTGCACATGCAACACCTTTATGTTGTAATGGCAACATGGAGGTCCCTATGAACGAAATCTTGAAAGCGATATTGCAGAGGAGAGCAGTCAAGGTCTTTGAGCCGGTTGAAATCTCCCGGGGGCTGCGCGAGCAAATCCTCGATGCAGCACGCCATGCCCCGTCCAGCTTCAACATGCAGCCGTACCGGTTCTATTGGGTAGGATCTACGGCAAAAAAGGCGGCGGTGGCGAAACTCTGCCTCGGACAGATGCCTGCGCAAACCGCGTCGGCGCTGGTCGTGGCCGTCGCAGACATCGGAGCGATGCCTGCAACGTCGCGAGGCCAGGTGGAGTGGATGCGCAGGAGCAAGTTCAGCGAAGCGAAAATTCGCGACTACGAGCGAACAGCAAAGATTGGCCGGATCCTGTTCATGCCAGGGCCGTTCGGTATTTTCGGCGTGGTCAAAAGGGGAATTTTCTGGCTGCTGAATTTGTGGAAGACGCTCGGGATGCCGCCCCTTTCGCGCCAGGAATTGTTCAAATGGGCCACGAAGGGCACATCGCTGGCTTGCGAAAATCTGATGATCGCTGCCGAGGCGTTGGGAATCAACACATGTCCCATGGAAGGCTTTGATGGCCGCAGACTCTCTAAATATCTCGGGTTGTCCCCCCGGTATCATGAGATTGTGATGGTGATTGCGATCGGGAAGAAATCGCATGCTTACGTTGAACCGCCCCAGTGGCGGAGACCTCTCGATGCGACGGTAACGGTTCTATGAACCTCATTCCAAGGAAAGAGATTCCTGAAGACATCCTGAAAGATTCGGTACTCGCCCATATCGCCGCGGCTTATTTTTCATGCGGGAAGAGGCTTGAACGAAAAACTCAGTGTTCTGCGACGCGCGGCTTCATCCTGTCTACACTTCGGGGCGGCGCTACTCTCAATCAGAATCAGATCGCCACGCTTCTAGGTTTCGACCGAACTGTCGTGCACAGGGCCATCAAGTCAATGGCTCAGGAAGGACTAGTGTCAGAGCGAAAGGCAAAGTCGGGCAGAGCAATTCACGTGCAGTTGACCCACAAAGGAAACAAGTACAGGGAACGCTTGATCAAAGCTCGGGCGGCCGCCGATGAGAGTGTCCGGCGTCAACTGACTCCGGAAGAACGAGCGACACTTCTTCGCCTCTTGAAGTTGATCGCCGAATTGGAGTTATAAGACTACAACTTCCATCCATTCTGGATGGATGGTCGGCAATTCGGACGAAGATTCTGGAAACGTACTTACCGGAGACGGCTCACTACCGCGGTGGCGCGGTGGCAGAGGGGATGGACTTCGACGGCTATCAGTGGTATTTCTAGGGCGGCTCTCGCCCCGAGGCGGGGGACGCTCTCCGGCGACCGCCACTTTCACTTGCAGTACGGCTCCTCTGTTTTCCTGTCACCTGAAACGAGTACGTCCTGCAAGGACTGCCGGGGCAGAGAGAGGGGGAGGGTATGTTCGAGGGATCTCAAGAAGCAAAAACAACTGCAACCATGGGCATGTGGACCGGCGTTGGTGTGGTTGCGCTGGCGATTGGCATTGGCGGTTATATGTTAGTCTCGAAGGCTAAATCAACCAAGCCGGGCCCGCTCGTAGCCGCCCAGGCCGCTCAGCCTACAGCACCCGCCGATCCGGTTCGTGATTTGAAGGTCCAGCACGCTACGATGGGAAAAGATCGCACGGGGACCACCGCCGTCTGGGTTGTGAGCATTGAGAACAAATCTGCGTCCTATACTTATAGCAATATCCAGTACGAAACCACGTATGTGGGCGCGAACAACACCGCCATCCTCATCAACAAAGGCATTATCAACGCGAGCATCGAGCCCGGTGGACAGAGGAACTCGGAGATCAACGATGCCCTCTATCCGGCCGGAACAGCCTGGTACAAAATTCGCATTACCGGAGCAAAGGCTTCCGTTCAATAGGACTTCCGGCAGCAACGGAAATATGACTGCAATTTCCTCGGATCCATTTCTGCCCGCGGACATTCCCGAGCAATTCAATATCGCTGCATATTTTGTGGATGCCCCTGCCGCGCGGCATCCGCAGAAGATCGCCATTGTTGGCGAACCTTTGGCTGTGACTTACGCTGAGCTGTCGACGCTCACAAATCGCGTAGGAAACGCGCTGCTGCAACTGGGAGTATCGCGGGGCGAACGCGTCCTCATCGTGCTTCCAGACTCGGCCGAATTCATCGCCTCGTTTTTTGGCGTGGCCAAAATCGGCGCTGTGGCTGTGCCGGTGAATCCCTTTGCGCGGTCTGCGGACTTCATCCATTACATTCAGGACAGCGAGCCGCACGCCGCCATCGTTCATTCGGAAGCGCTGGAAGCATTCCTCCCCGCCTCCAGCGAACGAGCACAAATGCCGATTGTCATCGTCACGGAAGGTCGAGTCGAAACGCATGGCTTAACCTGCGCCATTTGGGACGATTGGATTGCTTCCGTTTCCGGTGCGCTTGCTACAGCAGAAACTTCTTCAAGCGATACGGCGTGTATGCTGTACACGTCTGGGAGCGGCGGAACGCCCAAAGGCGCCGTGCATCGGCATGCAGACATGCTTGTCACCACGCGTAGTTACGCGCAAGACGTCCTTGGATTGCGCGCGGACGACGTTACTTTTTCAACCTCGAAGCTTTTTTTTGCTTACGGCCTCGGAAATGGCATGTATTTTCCGCTCGCCTTTGGCGGGAGCACTCTTTTGAATCCCAAGCGCCCCACTGGCGCACATGTCATCGAAATGGTTTCCCGATATCGCCCGACGATTTTTTTCTCGGTTCCCACTTTTTATGCCGCTCTTCTGAGAGAGGCGAAAACCGCGGGTCATCGCATCGATTTCTCATCGGTGCGCCAATGCGTTTCCGCAGGAGAGACCCTGCCTGCAGAGATTTTTGACCGCTGGAAACGAGCCACGGGCCTCGAGATTCTGGACGGCATTGGCTCGACGGAGATGCTGCACATGTTCATTTCCAGCAGGCCCGGCCAATGCAAACCGGGAAGCTGCGGCTTTCCTGTGCCCAGTTATGACGCAAAGATTGTCGATGACTCTGGCGCCGAGACGCTCGTGGGCGAAATCGGCAACCTCTGGGTGCGCGGCGCCAGCGCGCTCGCGGAGTATTGGCGCATTCCTGAATTGACCGCTCGCACGAAACAGGGCGACTGGGTCGTCACCGGCGACAAGTTTTTGCGCGATGCCGACGGTCATTATCGCTACTGTGGCCGCGCCGACGACATGCTCAAGGTTGCGGGCATGTGGGTCTCGCCCGTAGAAGTGGAGAATGCGCTTCTCGGACATCCTAACGTGGCGGAAGCCGCGGTGGTGGGCGCGACGGATGCTCGCGGCCTGACCTATGCCGTCGCCCACGTCACGTTGCGCGCGGGCTGCGAAGGATCCAGCGAACTGGCGGAGGAAATTCGCAGCCACGTCAAAGCCCGCCTGGTTTCGCACAAGGTTCCCCGAGAAATCCGTTTTTGCAGCGAGCTTCCCAAGACGGTCACAGGAAAAATCCAGCGCTTCCAATTGCGGGCCAGCCCCACTCATGGGTAGGTTCGATTCTCCGCGACTGGTGTCGAGGTTGCTGGAGATTCTTTTGCTATACCTTCCCGCTTTGCGGATTCAACTCCACCAGCACAAACCGGTTGGCCGAAGGTAGAATGTCACCGGGGAAATTCCTGGAGGAAAAATGGCCAAAAAGCCCACCGTCGAACAGGCCCGGCTGGTTTTGGAACTCTACAATCTCCGGCGCGAACCCGAAATGCGCAAAGCGCGCCAGTGGTGGCTCACAACGTTTTGGCCTGCGTGCGCCGACGACTTTATGAAAGTGGCCATGGACTTCGGCTCGCAAGAAAACAACTGGCTGCGCCAGGTGGGAGGCTACTGGGGCATTGCCACAACTCTTGTGTTGAATGGCCTCATCAGCGAGAAACTGTTCTTCGAACCAGCTTTTTGCGGTGAGTTGTACTTCATGTTTGCCAAGGTCCGCCCCTTCTTGAAAGAAATCCGCGAAAGAGCGAAAAACCCTGACCTGTTTTTACTTTCAGAAAAAGCCATTTATGGTTCGAAGCTGGGCCGCACCCAATTCGAGAAGGTGGAAGCTCGCGTGAACATGATGCGGCCAAAGCGGGGAGCCTGAATTTGCTCCGCGCTTTCTCTTTCCGGCACTTTTTAAAAGCGGTCCTCTTTTTGGCACCGAGCTTGTTGTCATTTCCAGTGCTGGCCAACGCTAAAGTCCCAGAAACTTGCGGTCCAGCCGTCACTTTGAAATTGAGCGCGCCTTTTTCGCGTCAGGGCGGCCTGCTGCTTCTGGAAGTGCGCAGCCGCAAACCATTGGCGGAGGTCACCGCCGAGTGGAACTCCAAGAATGCTCCGTTTTGGCAAGTCGTCCGCATTGGCGACAGTACGGACTCTTCCAAGGTTGCCACCACCGACACTCGCCAGACAATTCTTGGTGTGGACTTGGAAAAAGCGCCAGGCACCTATCCGCTGGTCGTCCATTTGCAAACGGCTAGCGGCAAGCCGGAAACGTGCACGCTGCAAATTCCCATTCGCACAGGGAAATTCGCAACCGAGAGATTGCAAGTCGGCAAACAGTTCGTCGAACCGAGCCCCGAGCAAATCCAGCGCGCGAACGAAGAACGCGACAAGTTGCGCGCCATCTTCGATCAAGTTACGCCAGAGAAATTATGGGATGGCGATTTTCGCGTTCCGCTCGACGGCGTCACTAACGGGGGCAATTTTGGCAAGCGCCGAGTGCTGAACGGCCAGCCTGGCTCGCCCCACAGCGGCGTGGACTTCCCTGCCGTGACGGGGACTCCCGTTCATGCCGCGCAGAATGGACGCGTAACTCTGGCCCAAGAATTGTTTTTTTCCGGCAATACCGTTGTTGTTGATCATGGTTTGGGCATCTACACCTTTTACGGACACCTCTCCGAGATCGATGTGAAGACCGGCGACGAATTAAAATCCGGGGAAGTGCTAGGAAAAGTGGGCGCCACGGGACGGGTCACCGGACCGCACCTTCACTGGGGCCTCACGGTCGAGCGTGCGCGCGTGAATCCTCTTCAATTGGTCAAGCTGTTTGGGAGCGGAAGTGAAGCTCCGGTTCGGCCAAAAACCGCAGCTCCAAGATAGCGTTCCCAAATCGGAACGAGCCGAACGAGCCTGAAACGAAAGCCTGCGGTTTGCCACTACCCAAAAAGAGCGGCGCTTAGGAGCGAATTGAACGGTTTTCCTATGTGTAGGCGCCGGGCTAATTAACTCTTTAGCATCAATGAGTTACGGAGGCCATTCCCACAAAGATTGGGGTTGTCTAGATGAATAGGTCCACTCCTGGGCCCCGAGCAAAAAAACGGGGGAGTACGAGAGTACTGTTGGGATTTGGAGTTTTGTGGTACTGTTACGCCATTGTCAGCGCAGAAGTCGACGGGCAATATGGGGCTGTGTGGGCAAGATTCGTGCTATTCACCTCTCTTTTGCTGTGCTTCCGTTTTAGCACGCTGCTGACACGTCACTGCAGGCGAGTAACTTCGGAATCAGAGTGGCCCGATAGCCGCGGTTGAGCCTCTGAAATCAAGTTTGAGGTCGAGCTAGAAATGTCCCTGCTTCATTTTCGTGTCAAAGAACGCCGTCGGACGTTGAGGGTGGCTTTGACCGTCCCGCTCACGGTCCAGGGGAAAACCGATGCCGGCGAGCGCTTCTCTGCGCGCACGACCTCACAATCCGTCAATCGCCATGGGGCTCTGTTCCAACTGGAAGAGATCGTCGTCGTAGGACAATCGGTGATTCTGGTCAATGACCACACAGCGCAATCGATGGAATGCCGAGTGGTATCGATCCATCGCGCCCGCGACACCAAGCAGTATGTCGGCGTGGAATTCCTCTCCCCGGAAACAAACTTCTGGCACATGCAGTTCCCCATCCCCGGAGCAAAACCGCTACGCCGCGTGCTTCCCAACAAAGCCTCAGCGTAAATAGTCAGAACTCGCTATTTCAATTAAGAACAGTTAAGCATAACTAACGACTTCCCTCTCCTAATTCTTCGACGCGCCAAAAGACTCCGGCATTAGAATTTCCGAGTGCAATCTTCGCCGACGCGGATTGGCCTGATCGCAGACACGCACGGCTTGCTGCGCCCCCAGGCGCTGGCGGCGCTTCGTGGTTCTGAGCTGATTCTTCATGCCGGAGATGTGGGCAAGCAGGAAGTTCTTGCGGCACTGCGGGAGATCGCTCCCGTCATTGCCGTGCGCGGAAATGTGGATACCTCCGAATGGGCGCGCACGCTACCCGAAACGGCGGCGGCCGAAGCAGGCACAGCTCTCCTTTATGTTCTTCACGATGTGCATGCACTCGATTTGAATCCCGCCACAGCAGGATTTCACGTCGTCGTTAGCGGGCACTCGCATCAGCCGGGAGAATTCGAACGCGACGGGGTGCTCTACGTCAACCCCGGAAGTGCGGGACCGCGCCGGTTTCATTTGCCGATCACTGTGGCGCGGTTGAATCTGGGCCGGATGCCGTTCGAAGTCGAGTTTGTGGAGTTGGCCGTTTAGGCTAGTGGGCTGGGCCAGCCGTAAGCTACTTCGCTGCGCAGATTTAAAGATTTACTTTAAGTGCGTCTGTAACCTGTTCTAAGGAAACAGGTTGCCCGCCAGAAACACCTCCAAGCCCCCTGAGCCTGTTTTGGCGGGGGGGCAACCCGAGACAGTCCCAGAGCTCGCAGGCCCGGAATGGTAGTCGACTTCAGCGGTTTCCTATTGACATCCCATAGGGGAAGCATATCTTTATATTGCTTTCCCATAGGAGGAGTATGAGCGACAAGACAGATGTTTGGCAGGGCACGCTTGCCCTCATGATTTTGAAGACGCTCGAAACGCTCGGGCCGCTCCACGGCTACGGAATCGCGCGGCGCATTGAGCAGATCAGCGGGGGCGTGCTGTCGCTCAATTACGGAACGGTGTACCCCGCTTTGCTGAAGCTCGAGCAAGAAGGCTCGATCGAGTCCGAGTGGGGAGTCTCTGACAACAATCGCAAAGCCAAGTATTACAAGCTGACCCGCGCGGGCCATAAGCAGTTGGAACGCGAGGCGCGGGATTGGCAGCAGGCGCAGACCATCCTGGCGAGATTCTTGTCCGCCCCGGAGCCGTCCACATGAGCCACATCTGGAAATCTTTTCGCGCATGGTTTCAGCGATTCGCCGGCCTCTTCGGAAAACCGCAGGGCGACGCGGAATTCGATGCGGAGCTAGAAAGCCATTTGCAGCTCCATATCGAAGACAATCTGCAGAGAGGCATGACGCCCGACGCCGCCCGACGCGAGGCGCTGCTCAAACTCGGCGGTATTGAACAAACCAAGGAAGACTACCGTCACCAGCGGGGGCTTCCATTGTTTGAATCTTTTCTGCGAGATCTTCGGTTCGCTTTTCGCATCCTTCGTAAAAGTCCCGGGTTCACTGCCGTGGCGGTGCTCACGCTCGCAATTGGAATCGGCGCCAACACGGCAATCTTCAGCGTCGTCTATGCGTCGCTTCTTTCTCCGCTGCCCTATCCGAATCCGGACCAGCTCGTCATGGTGTGGTCCAAGGTGAACGGCCACAGGAACGTGGCGTCCGCCGGGGATTATTTGGTGTGGAAGAAACAGAACACTGTTTTCCAAGATTTGGTTGCCTGGACCAGTGGAACTTTCAGCCTCTCCATTGACGGCCACCCCGAAGCAGCGCTGGCAAGAGTCACAACACCGGGGTTCTTCAAATTGCAGGGAATTCCCCTTGCACTCGGGCGGGACTTTCAGCCGGGAGAAGGCATCGTAGGCAACGAACACTGCATGATTATGACCCACGTGCTCTGGCAAAGTCGCTTCGGGAGTGACCCGAACATCATCGGCCAAGAAATCCGGCTGAATGGCGAACTCTATAAGGTGGTAGGGGTATTGTCTCCCGGGATGCCGGATCGTTTTGAATCCCACGTGTTCGTCCCCCTTGCCTTTAAGCCCGAGCAGCTCAATCACGATTTTCATTGGTTGGCGGTGATGGGCCGGCTCAAACCCGATGTGACAATAGAACAAGCAAACGCCGACATGAACGCTGTGACCCGGCGCATTGCCGAGGTTTATCCGCTTTCCAATAAGGGCTGGGGAGCCAGTGTGGAGCGCCTGCAAAATGCTTTCACCAGCCGCGACACGATCAAGGACCTGTGGCTTCTAATGGGCGCAGTAGGTTTTGTTTTGTTGATCGCGTGCATGAACGTCGCCAACCTACTCCTCGCGCGCGGCACGACTCGTCAGAAGGAGGCGGCTGTTCGCACTTCTCTTGGCGCAACTCCCGGGCAAGTGCTTAGGCAATTCATGACGGAAAGTCTCGCTCTCGCATTCATCGGGGGCGGCTTAGGAATAGCCTTAGCCTCCACGATGTTGAGAGTGATCTTAGTCATCCTTCCACCCTATTCCATACCGACCGAAGCTGACGTTCACGTCAGTGTGTCGGTGCTAGTTTTCACGTTGGCGGCCACGGCGCTTTCCGGAGTGCTGTGTGGGTGCGCTCCAGCCTGGCAGAGTTCGCGCTGGAACCTGAGTGACGCTTTGAAGGAGGGCGGGCGGACTCCTTCCCAAGCAGGCCGCCACGGATTGCGGCGGAGTTTAGTCATTATGGAATTTGCTTTGGCGCTGACGCTTCTCAGCGGCGCGGGATTGTTGATCCGCAGCTTCTGGAAATTGACCCGTGTGGATCTCGGTTTCCGGCGGGACCACCTGCTGACGTTCTACTTGCCCGTGCGCCCTGAGCGCTTTGCGAATTCCGACCAGATTGCGGCCTTCTACCGCGAGCTGCTTCCAAAAATTGCGGCCCTGCCCGGAATCTCCTCTGTATCGGCTTCCACCGGCATGCCCATCGTCGGGACCAATAGGGGGATGCCTTTCAGTATTGCAGGACAGCCGGTGGGAGATCCCTCCTCACGTCCCTCCGCACGACTTGCTACGGTTACTCCATCCTATTTCCAAACGTTCGGAATCCAGATCGTGAAAGGCCGGAGCTTTACAGAACAAGATGTGGCAGAAAGCTTGCCAGTGGCCATTGTCAATGAAACCTTCGTAAAGAAGTATCTCCCCAATGTCGATCCGCTGAGGGAAAGCGTCGTTGGGGAGCAGTTGATTCCGGGCGCCACACGTCTGGGTCCAACGATCGAAAGACAAATTGTGGGTGTTTATCGCGATGTGCACAACCAAGGTATTCGCGGCGAGGGCTTTCCCGAAATCAATGTTCCTTTCTGGCAAAGCCCCTGGCCCAACGCGAGCATTGCCGTGCGTACCGCAGGCGACCCCGCGAGCGCAACCAACAGCGCTGCAGCCGTCGTTCAATCCATGGATTCCGATCTGCCTCTGGACAGAGTGCGAACCATGGATCAGGTCGTGGACGAATCGTTGGCGGGCGATCGCTTTGCAACTGCTCTGCTAGCTGCCTTTGCTTTCATTGCCCTGATTCTGGCTGGCATCGGGATTTACGGCGTCATGTCCTTCTCTGTAGCTCAGCAAACGCAGGAGATTGGATTGCGCATGGCTCTCGGCGCAACCTCCAGCCAAGTCCTGATTCAAGTACTGCGAGAAGGAATGCTTCTTGCCCTGACCGGACTTGTCTTGGGGCTCGGAGGCACGTATTTCGTTGGCCGCACCATGCAGTCCGTTTTGTACGAAGTCACGGCGATCGATCCTCTCGCTGTTGGTTGCGTCGCCGGCTTGCTCTTGCTTGCTGCGGTCCTTGCTTGCTACATGCCCGCGCAGCGGGCGACCCGCGTAGACCCTATGACCGCTCTGCGTTGCGAGTGAAATGGGGGAGGAGACACGCCGGCGTAGAAAGGGGTAAGTCTCATGAGATGGATGCGCGCATGGTTTCTGAGGTTCCATGGTTTCTTCCGTAAGCCGCAGCATGACGCGGAATTCACAGTGGAACTGGAGAGCCATCTGCAACTCCATATTGAAGACAATCTGCGCCGAGGCATGACGCCGGAAACGGCGCGTCGGGAGGCACTAATGAAACTCGGTGGCGTCGAGCAAACCAAAGAGAATTATCGGGATCGGCGGGGCTTGCCTCTGCTAGAGGCGCTATTTCTAAACTTGCGTTTTGGCTCACGCATGCTGCTCAAAAGCCCCGGTTCGACGGGCGCGGTGGTCATCGCCTTGGCGCTGGGCATTGGTGCAAGCACGGCAATGTTCACAGTGGTGCGGTCGGTCCTTTTAAGACCGCTTCCATTTAAGGAGCCGGCGCGACTGATTCATCTTTACGAACACACCCTTGACGACAAGTGGCAATACAACCAAAATGCCGCCGGGATATTTGCGGCGTGGAAAAGCCAGAGCCATGGGTTTTCTGACTTAGCGATCTATTCCGCCCGCGTTGAGTATAATCTGTCCGGAACATCCGGGCAGCTCCCGGAAAAAATTCGGGGCGCTGAATGTTCTTGGGAGTTATTCCCAACCCTGGGAGTGGAACCTGCGCTCGGGCGAGGCTTCACTGCGGAGGATGATTCGCCCTCTGCGAATGGGACTGTGGTTCTGAGTTGGGCGTTATGGAAGAGGCGCTTTGGCGGCGACTCGTCCATCTTGAATCAAACGATCCGCCTCGACGCACGGAGCTACACGGTGATCGGCGTCATGCCTGCTTGGTTTACGTTTCCCCAACAGCGTGTGCAACTGTGGACGCCTGTTTATCACGAAGAATCTTCTCAAAACATGCAGGCTGTGGGTGACCACGAATTTAAAGCTGTGGGCCGGCTGAAACCCGGTGTGGCGCAAGACCAGGCAACCGCGGAGCTTTCCGTCATCACAAGGCAAATCCGCGACCAGCATATGGACGATCCTTTTGTCAGCAAAGGCGCAAGCAGTCGTCCTCTTCTCGAAGGTTTGGTCGGAGATATCAAGACGTCGCTATACGTGCTGCTTGGAGCCACGCTCTGCGTCCTCTTGATCGCTTGCTTGAACGTGGCCAGTCTTCTGGTCGCGCGCAGCGCGGTACGGCGCAAAGAGCTTGCGATTCGCTCCGCTCTTGGCGGCAGTCGATGGCGCCTGCTTGGCGAGCACCTAACGGAGAGCTTCCTTCTGTCTTCTGCTGGCGGCGTGGTTGGGCTTTGGATGGCTTATGGAGCACTTCGATGGTTCGTTTCGACACGCCCGGACGTCAGCCGTGCCGAAAGCATCCACATGGACGCTGTGGTTGGAATTTTTGTCACCGGATTAGTTTTTCTTTGCGCTTTTCTTGCCGGGTCAGCCTCTTCGGCATCCATTGAGGGCGGGCAGGTTCTTTGCGCGCTTCAAGAGTCATCACGTTCCCACAGCGCGGGACTCGGGCGGATTCGGCTTCGCAAATGGCTTCTTTCTTTGGAAGTAGGGCTTACCGTGATGCTGCTCATCGGGGCCGGCTTGCTGTTGAAGAGTTACAAACAATTGCGCTCCTCCCATCTCGGCTGCGTTACAGATAACGCGCTCACGATGCGTTTCAGTCTCCCTGAAACAAAATATTCCCAGCCAATTCAGCGTGTAAGCTTTTTCGAGAACTTGCTGGAGCGGGTTCGTGCCGTTCCTGGTATTCAAGCTGCCGGACTAGTGAGAGCGGTTCCTGGGGCGGGCTACGCGGGAGACAGCGGTTTTGCGGTCGGGGAGCATCCTCAGCTGCCGCAAGGGCAGGAACAAGACGCAATGGTTCGCTGGGCGGATCCCGGTTATTTCGCCGCCCTCGGAATTCCGCTTCTGCGTGGGCAAACCTTCGACTCCAAGGCGCGGCTGGACGGTCCACTCGAAGTCATTATCAGCGACTCCCTCGCACGGGAGTACTTTCCAGGTGAGGACCCCATTGGCAAGCATTTGCTGACACTCGGGAAACGGTCTTTCCAAATCGTGGGTATCGTTGGGGATACTCGTTTCGTCATTGCTGAAGTTCCGCAACCTATGATGTACTTCCCCATTTACTCTTCGCTTTATGAGGGAAATGTTCCAAACCGGGCGACGCTGGCAGTTCGGTCCAGCCGCGATGTAACCTCGTTTGCGTTACCCATCCAGAAAATCGTTCAGCAACTGGATTCCGAATTGGCGGTTTCCGATGTCCTGACCATGGATCAGGTTATCGGCAAGACTACGGTGGACGCGAGTTTCGACGCTGCGCTCCTTCTTGCCTTTGCGGTGTTGTCGTTGTCGCTTGCTTCTATCGGGCTGTTCGGCGTGCTTTCTTACATTGTTGGGCAACGCACGTCCGAAATTGGAATCCGTCTTGCGCTTGGCGCACAGAGAGGCGAACTGCTGCGCCTCACGCTAGTCGATGGTCTGAAGCCTGCGGGTTTTGGATTAGTCCTTGGACTCGCAGGGGCTGCAGCCGCCGTCAGAATGATTAGCAGCTTGCTTTACGGAGTGCAGCCCTTGGACGCGACTGTGTTTATCGCTGTCGCAATCCTCCTGTTATCTGTGGCCGCCATCGCGTGTTTGCTCCCTGCGTGGCGCGCGTCGCGCGTCGACCCAATCACCGCCCTGCGGTACGAGTAAAGCGCCGGCCCCCACACACCAAAAATATTGTGTTGAAAGCACGAAACAAACCTGCGAGTTGGTTCGTCAATTCTCCTGTGGCATTCCCACATAGAAAATGGTATCTTGCTGTGGCTATAACACAGGAGCGTGAATGTCCCAATCCAAGCTCGATTTGCTGCAGGGAACCCTGGACCTGATGGTTCTTCAGACGCTTGCGGCCATGGGTACATTGCACGGCTACGGCATCGCGCGCCGCATTGAGCAGGTCAGCGGCAATGCCGTCCTGCTGAATCAGGGCACGATTTACGCCTCCCTCGTCCGCCTGCAGCAGCGCGGATGGATTTCCGCCGAGTGGGGCACGTCCACCAACAACCGCAAAGCCAAGTTTTATTGCATCACCAAGCGCGGACGCAAACAGCTTTCTGAAGACGCAGCGTATTGGCAGCGGCTCTCGGAAGTCATGGGCCGCGTGCTGGCGCTTCCTGAAGAAAGCGGTGAGAAATGAGCAGCCGGCTTCTTCAATTCCTCTATCGCTTGCGTTCCTTCTTTCGCGGGACCGAACAAGATCGCAATCTCGATGCAGAAATGTCCGCTCATCTCGAACTCGCCATCGAAGAAAATCTACAGCGCGGGCTCTCGCCGGACGAAGCCCGCCGTCAGGCCCTCGTGCGCTTCGGGGGATCCCAGCAAGCCAAAGAAAGCCACCGCGAAGCACGCGGCCTGCCGCTTCTCGAAACGCTGCTTCAGGATTTTCGCTTTGCATTGCGAATGCTTCGCCGCAGTCCTGGCTTCGCTCTCCCGGCGATTTTCTGTCTGACGCTAGGCATCGGTGCAAACGCAGCGGTTTTCAGTTGGATGGAAGGACTTCTGTTTCGCCCTTACCCGATGGTGGCGAATCAGGAGAGATTGGTTGCGCTTACCGGAACTACTTCATCTGACCGCACCGGGCTATCGTGGCCCGATTTTCTCGATCTGCAAAGGAACTGCAAGCAGTTTGACGCGTTTTTTGTCAGCAAGATTATGGGCACTACGCTCAGCATTGGCGAACGCGCCCAAGTCGTTACGGGAAGTATCGTCTCGTCGAATTATTTCCCGGCGCTGGGAATTCATCCGATTCTCGGGCGCACGTTTGAACCTAGTGAAGACGTGGGCCGCGACGCCCATTCCGTGACAGTGATTAGTTACCAGTTTTGGAAGGAACGCTTTGGCGGTGACCCGCAGATCATCGGCAAGACGCAGCGCATGAACGGCGTGATTCACACGATCATTGGTGTCGCCCCCGAAGGCTTTTACGGAACATTCGTCGGCTGGGCGATGAAGTTTTGGGTGCCAGCCTCCATGGAAGACACGTTCGAGGGCGGCGGCTACAAACTCGAAGATCGCGGTGAGCGCTGGATTGAATCCTACGGGCGTCTGAAGCCCAGCGTCACCCTTGAGCAGGCACAGCAGGAAGTTTCTGCCGTAGCGAAGCGTTTGGAAGGGGATTATCCGGCAACCAACCGCGGCCACGGCATCCAGCTTTGGCCTTTGTGGCAAACGCCATTCAATAACGCCGGAAATCTGCTCCCTACACTCGAAACCATGCTCGTGGTTGTGGTGTTGGTACTGTTGATTGCCTGCGCCAATGTCGGCAACCTCCTGCTCGTCCGGTCTTTCGCAAGAAGGCATGAAATAACCGTACGCGTCGCTGTGGGCGCCGGCCGGCGACGGTTGGTGCAGCAACTTCTCATCGAAGGACTGGTTCTTTCAGCGATTGCCGCTACCGGCGGACTCCTCATTGCGCGCTGGTGCAGTCACTTGCTCGTATTGCTCCTGCCGGTGCGGAACGGAAACGCCATGCACCTGCCGGGCGAAATGGACTGGCGCGTGATGGCTTTGAGCACCGCTGTCTGCCTGGTTGCGACGCTGCTGTTCGCGCTGGTTCCTGCAATTCAAACCAGCAAAATCGATCTTGCCCCCACACTGCGGTCTGAAATGGCTGGAGTCGCTCGGGGCCGTGGAAAATCGTGGGCTCGCTCCAGCCTGGTCGTCGTTCAGGTGTCTCTGTGCTTCATTTTGCTTGTAGGGGCAGGTTTGCTTCTGCAGAGCCTGCAAAAGATTCGGTCGGACAGCCCGGGTTTTTCCACTGGCAGCGTATTCGTCACGGCGGTGAATTTGGTTTCATCGGGATACGATGTAGAGCGGGCAAGAAGTTTTCAAGACGAACTCATCGACCGCGTACAAGCGCTTCCTGGCGTGGAGTCGGCTGCCCTGGCGCGTCAAACGCCGCTGGGCTACGGCACTTTTTCGTCGGCTCCTATTGCAGTGGACGGATATCAGCCGCCGCCGGAAGAGCAGCCCTCCGCCGATTACAACCAGGTTGGCCCCGGCTATTTCGCTACCATCGGCATTCCACTCATATCTGGACGTGAATTCACTCGATCCGACAACGAAACGGCCGCGCCCGTTGCAATCGTCAACGAAACCATGGCCGCGCGGTATTGGCCCGGCAAAAATCCTGTCGGCGAGCGCCTTCAGGCCAAAGGCCGGTGGTTGGAAATCGTGGGCGTCGCAAAGACTTCCAAGTATCAGAGCATGCGCGAAATGCCCAAGCCGTTTTTCTACGTTCCTCGGCGACAGGATTTTTCCATCAGCGCCGCATTGACGATTCGGACGAAGCTGCGGCCTGAGATCTTGGCGGAAGCATTATCGCGAGAACTGAAGGCTATGGACTCGAACCTGGCCCTTTACGAGGTGATCTCGCTTCAAGAGCAGGTAGACCGTTCGACGTCGGCTCAAAAAGTTGCAGTCACATTAACCGGGACTCTTGGCGGGTTAGCTTTGGTGCTCGCGGCCATCGGGCTCTACGGGGTGATGTCGTACACGGTGTCGCAGAGTACGCGGGAATTGGGCTTGCGCATGGCTCTTGGAGCGGAAACCAGTGGATTGTTCCGGTTAGTGATTTCTCGCGGCCTTGCGCTGACGTTTGGCGGCATTTTTCTAGGCGCAGCGCTGGCCCTGGGTCTGACACGGCTGCTTGGGTATCTCCTTTACAAGGTGAGCCCGCACGACCCGTTTGCCTTTGGCTATGCGTTTCTGGTCTTGACGATCGTTTCATTGATCGCCTGTTTCTTGCCGGCTTGGCGAGCAACCCGGATCGATCCAATCGTGGCCTTGCGTTACGAGTGACTATGCTCATCGCCATCATTGTAACAAGCGCCAAGAAAGGGAATGCATGCCATGACTGATCGGCTCAGACAATTGCTGCACCGCATGCACTCTTTCTTCCGCCGCTCGCACTTCGATCGCGATTTTGACGCGGAAATGTCTTCTCATCTGGAACTCGCCATCGAGGAAAATCTACGGCGCGGATTCTCTCCCACAGAAGCGCGTCGCCAGGCTTTGCTACATTTCGGCGGTTCGCAACAGGCGAAAGAAGAACATCGTGAAGCTCGCAGCCTGCCTTTCCTCGAAACGCTGCTTGAGGACCTCCGCTACTCCTTTCGCATGCTGCGCAAATCGCCCGGCTTCACTGCCATCGCGGTTCTCAGTCTGGCTTTCGGAATTGGCACGAACACTGCCATCTTCAGCATGGTGAACGCTCTGCTGCTGCATCCCTATCGCTTCCACAATCTGGATTCGCTCGTTCTCCTCTGGGAAAACCGCGGCATTGACGAGGGGCCCGACGCTCGGCGGATTTCGCCTGGCGACGTGAACGATCTTCGCGCCAACTCACAGTTGTTTGAGGACGTCGCCACTTATCAGTGCCCCGATTTCAATCTGTCTTCTGAAGGCCGCGTGGACGTTGCGCGCGGTTGCCGCGTGTCCGCAAACTTTTTTGCGATTCTCGGCGCGGCTCCGGCGCAGGGGCGCCTTTTCTCTTCGAACGAGGAAACTCCCGGCTCCGATCAATCTGTCATCGTGGGTCACAGCTTGTGGCAGTCCCGATTCGCCGGCGACCCTCAACTCTTGGGAAAGGCCATCCGCCTTAACGGACGCAACTACACGGTTGCGGGAATCATGCCGCCGGACTTCGCCTATCCGGTGCCTATGGAATTATGGGTGCCCTTAGCGCTGACTCCGGCGGAGAAATCCGATCGCCTCCAATTGTCTCATGCGGCCCTCGCGCGTCTGAAACCTGGCGTGACAGTCGCGCAAGCTGGTGTGGCGCTGAACAGTTTCTCTCGCAGACTTTCCGAGCTCTACCCAAAAACCAATGCAGGCCGCGCGCTGAATGTTTTGCAGCTTCGCAAGGAACTTTACCTCTACACTCTGCCGCTCTTCTTGTTGCTCCAAGCCGCCGCTATGTTTGCGCTTTTATTAGCTTGCGCCAACCTCGCGAATCTCCTCTTCGCGCGGATGATTGCCCGGCAACGAGAGCTTGCGGTCCGCACAGCACTGGGGGCAAAGCGCTCGCGTCTTGCTCGGCTATTGGTGGCCGAGATGTCGCTTCTCGCGCTTCTAGGAGGCACTGTTGCGATTGTGGCGTCCTTCTCGAGTGTGCGTATTCTGCGCGACAGCATTTCGCCTGACTGGACCAAATGGGTTCCCGGCTGGGATGGCATTCGCGTCGATTCCACAGTTCTCTTTTCTACAATTCTCCTCTCACTGCTCCTGGGACTTATTTTTGGTTTTGCCACGGCGCTTCACTTGCGGCACATCAATCTGAATGCCGTCCTCAAGGAAACCGGGCGCAGCTCCGCGGGGCCGGCGCGCGGCCGCTTGCGCAATGGACTCGTCTCGGTGCAGGTCGCTTTAGCCTTGGTTTTGTTGGTCTGCGCAGGGCTGACCATGCAAGGATTCGACCGGCTCGCGCTTGCCTACCGCGGATTTCGGCCCGACCAGGTTCTGAAATTCGAGGTCAGCCTGCCGAAGAGCGCTTATCCTGACGCCGCAAAGCGCAGCAACTTCTTTCAGACGGCTTTGCGTGGGGTCTCTTCCCTGCCGGGAGTTTCCGGCGCCGCTCTGACTTCCAATCTTCCGGCTAGCAATGTAGACAATGAAAAAACTCTGTTTACTATCCAGGGCCGCCCAGCTCTTCAAGTCAGCGAGACGCCCGCCGCAGATTTGCAAACCATCAGCGGAGATTATTTCTCCGTTCTCAAAATCCCGCTGATTGCGGGACGATTCTTCACCGAAGCCGACAACGCGACCGCCGCGCGTGTCGCCATCATCAGCCGGACAATGGCGATCCGCTTCTGGCCGTCAAGTGATGCGCTGGGACAACGAATCAAGCTGGGCGCGGCGGATTCGGCCGAGTCTTGGATGACTGTTGTCGGCGTTGTCGGTGATGCGCGGCAAAACTGGTGGAATCCGGCAACTTTCCCCGTCATCTACCAGCCTTATCTTCAGGCTTCGCAAAGGTCCTTTCGGTTTGTTCTGCGCGCCGCTTCGAATCCAACGAGCAACGCATCGGCCGCGCGGGCTGCAATTTCTCAAGCCGATCCAGAGATTCCCACCACCGAGCTGAAAACGCTCGAGACCGAAGTGCAGGACTCTATCGCCCTCGTTCACATCATGGGAGTGTTGATGGCCATCTTTGGATCCGTGGCGCTGCTGCTTTCATCCATCGGCGTTTACGGAATCCTGTCCGAAAACGTGGCGCAACGGACGCACGAGTTCGGCATTCGCTTCGCCCTTGGCGCGAATCCGGGCGACGTGCTCGGTCTCGTATTCCGCCATGCCCTAATCGTCTCCGGTGTCGGTCTGGGAATTGGTTTGCCAATTTCTTTGGCCGTCGGCCGGGTCATGGCTGCTCTTGTCTTTGGAATTTTTTCTGTGAGTCTGCCGGTTTTGGCATCGCTCGCCGGACTCTTGCTTCTTGTGGCACTCGTCGCGGCCTATTTTCCTGCGCGCCGCGCGCTTCGCGTCGATCCAATGACCGCGCTTCGTTACGAGTGACGACCCGAGCTGGCGACTAAGCGAGGTTTAGAAGTCGAAGGGAGTATCAACATATGGTGGATCGCTTCTTGCAATCGTTTCAGCGACTCTTCTCCTTTTTTCGCCGTGCTCAACTCGATCGCGACCTCGACGCTGAGATCGCCTCCCACGTACAGCTTGCCACCGAAGAGAATCTTCAGCGCGGCCTCTCGCCCGACGAAGCCCGCCGACAAGCCCTGGTCCGCTTGGGTGGCCCGCAACAAGCCAAAGAGCAGCATCGCGAAGCTCGCAGCCTGCCCTTCCTCGAAACCCTGCTCCAGGACCTCCGCTTCGCCTTCCGTGTATTGCGCAAGTCCCCGAGCTTTACCGCCATCGCGGTCCTCACACTCGCCCTCGGCATCGGGGCCTCAACGGCTATCTTCTCGGTAGTAGATGCCGTGCTGCTTCGTCCGCTTCCCTACCCAAATCCCCAGCAAATCGTGACCTTGTGGGAGCAGGAGATAAAAGGCCACCGAGCACATTTAGCGGACCCGAATTTTCTTGATTTCCGCGAACAAAATCACACTCTCGCTGGCCTTGCCGTCGTTTTTTCAGGACCGGAGTCCATTTCTGGCGGCAGCGAACCGGTGCGCACGAACATTGCCCTGGTCTCTCAGGATTTTTTCAAGGTGATGGGCGTCGGTCCCGCCCAGGGCCGCGCATTCGCTTCCGATGAACTGCGCCCTCACGGCACTCCTGCCATGATTGTGAGCCACGGCTACTGGCAGCAATACCTCGGAAGCAGAGGGGATTTCTCGAATGTCCGCCTCAACACGGGAGGCCAGGTCTATTCGGTCGTCGGCGTGATGCCGCAGGGATTTGATTTTCCCGCAGGCGTGTCCGCATGGCTCCCCCGCGAGCAGCTCGACGAATGGTCCACTAGCCGCACGTCGCACAACGGCGAAGGCATTGGGCGTCTTCGCAACGGCTTTTCGCTGGAACAAGCTCGCGCGGACATGAGCACCATCGCGCGCCGCATTAAGAGCCTCTACGGCAAGGAGGGGGATATCAATAGCGGCTATATGCTGGTGGATGCCGCCGTCGTCCCTCTTGCGGATACCTTGGTGGGCAACGTACGTGCAGCCCTGCTCACGCTCTTCGCCGCTGTCATCCTCTTATTTGTTGTGGCCTGTGCGAACGTTGCGGGTCTGCTGTTGGCTCGCACAGCAACGCGACGGAAGGAATTGGCGGTGCGTGCTGCTCTCGGCGCAGGACGCGGACGGCTCGTGCAGCAATTGCTCGCGGAATCTCTGGCGCTTGCGCTCGCCGGCGGAGCGCTGGGAACCTTGGCCGCGATCTGGACAACGCGTTTGCTCCCGGCGATCCTTCCCGCAAATTTGCCGCGTCAGCAAGGGATTGCCATCAACGGAACGGTTCTTGTATTTACCCTCATCGCCACGTTGATTGTTGCGTTCGGACTGGGGCTGTTCGCGGCATGGCGCTGCGGTGGATTAGATTTGAACGAAGCCCTAGGCTCAGGCTCACGAAGCTATAGCGCCGGAAGCCAGAAGGCGCGCAGTGCGCTGGTCACCGGCGAGATTGCCGTGACACTGATGTTGCTCCTCGGGGCGGGACTGTTGGGACGCAGCTTTCTGCGCTTAATCTCCGTCAATCCCGGAGTCAACGGGGAGCACTTGATCCTCGCCACATTCCAGCCGATAAGACTCCCGACCTCGGACGCCTCTTTTCGCCAGGTGCAACTGATCGACAATATCTTGTCTCGCCTCCGCGCAATACCTGGCGTTCAATCCGCAGGTTTCACCGGCGGCCTTCCTATCGCCAGTGGCTTTGCCGATGGCCAATTCCTGATTCTCAACGGCCTGCGGCCGCCGGCGAGTTTCGAGGAATGGGGAAGCTTTACGCAAAATCCTAGGAACGTTGGCGTGGCGCTCTATTGCCCCACCAGCTCCGATTACTTCCGAACGGCGGGAATCCCCCTGCGGCGCGGACGTTTGTTCGATGAACGGGATGGCCCCGATTCGCTCCATGTCGCTGTCATCAGCGAAACCCTGGCGCGTGAGCAATGGACGAATCAGGATCCCCTTGGCCAGGTCATCGAATTCGGCAACATGGACGGGAATCTGAAGCCGCTCGCGATCGTCGGGATCGTTGGCGACGTCCGCGCGGATGGGCTTGACCGCCCTGTAAGCCCCATGATCTATGTGGATTATGTGCAACGCGGCTTGAGCGGCAACTCTTTGCCGATGATCCTGGTGCGCACTGATGCTGTCACCGGTGCCGTTGTCAACGCGGCGCGCGGCATTTTCCACGATCTCGCTCCGGACGTTCCGGTGAAGTTCTCCACATTTGCAGATGAAATGGGCGGATGGCTTTCAGAGAAGCGCTTCCTTCTGCTGCTCGCAGGAGTGTTTGCGGCGGCGGCGCTAGCGCTGGCGGCTGTCGGCATTTACGGACTGATCGCGCATTCCGTATCGCAGCGTACGCAAGAGATCGGCATTCGCATGTCTCTCGGTGCGGAGCGCCGCAATATTTTGCGTTTAGTGCTTGGGGAAGGAGCTCGCATGGCCGCTTTCGGACTGATCATCGGTATTGGCGCATCCCTGGCGATTACACGCTTAATGTCGAGCCTTCTTTTTGGCATTAGCGCCAGCGACCCGTTGACCTTCGTCGCGGTCGCGGCTCTGCTAGCCGCCGTCGCCCTGCTCGCGTCCTATATTCCTGCGCGCCGCGCCATGCGCGTCGACCCCATGGTCGCGCTCCGCTACGAGTGAATGTTCCTATGCGGGTCAACACTATGTGCGAACAGAGAAGGAGTTTCGCAAAATGATCACCTGGCTCCGTCAATCATTTCACCGTCTGCGCTCCTTCTTCCGCCGCGCGCAACTCGATCGCGACTTCGACGCCGAAATCTCCTCTCACCTGCAACTGGCCACGGAAGAAAACCTCCAGCGCGGCCTTTCTCCCGCCGAAGCCCGCCGTCAAGCCCTCCTCCGTTTCGGCGGCCCGCAGCAAGCTAAAGAACACCACCGAGACGCCGGCAGCCTCCCATTCCTCGAAACTCTACTCCAGGACCTTCGCTTCGCCTTTCGCATGCTCCGCAAATCGCCTGGCTTTACTGCGGTCGCGGTGCTCACTCTCGCTCTGGGCATTGGCGCAAACACGGCCATCTTCAGCCTCGTGAATGGGATTCTTCTCGTTCCTCTCCCCTACCCCACTCCCGAACAGCTCGTCAGCATCACCGGCACGTATCCCAAGGGCGGCGTCGCGGCCATGCGCGAGCAAATGCACACCATGGACGTGGCGGCCTATTACGAGGGCCATGAGTTCAACCTGACGGGCCAAGGTGAGCCTCTTCGCTTGACAGGCACCGTCGTTTCCGGGGAGTTTTTCTCCGTCCTCGGTGCGCGCCCGGAACTAGGCCGCACCTTCATTCCAGGCGAGGACATTCCCGGCCAGGATAATTACGCCGTCCTCAGTCATGCGCTCTGGCAACAACGGTTCGCGAGCGACCCCGCCATCATTGGCCGCCCGATTCAATTGGAAGGCGTTAGCCGCCAGGTTATCGGCGTAATGCCGCCCGACTTCCGCTTCCCTTCTTCAAAAACGCAAATCTGGGTGCCGCTGCGCAACGATCCGCGAGACACGATTCTCTATTGGGCCGATGATTACATGTCCGTTATTGGCCGGCTCCATCCCGGCGTCACGCTCGACCAGGCCCGCACCGAAATTCGCCTGTTTCAGTCCCGCGTGGGCGCCCTCTTTCCCTGGACCATGCCCAAGGACTGGAACGCCGACGTCAGCGTGCTTCCTTTGCGAAACGGCATGGTAGCGGACGTCCGCCTGCGCTTGTTGATGCTTCTGGGAGCCGTAACCCTGGTTGTCCTGATCGCCTGCGCCAACGTCGCTAACTTGACCCTCGCGCGCTCGGCCACGCGCGAAAAAGAAATGGCCGTCCGCACCGCTCTCGGCGGAGGCCGCTGTCGCATCGTGATGCAGTTGCTCACGGAAAGCGTCTTGCTCGCCAGCCTCGGCGGTCTTCTCGGACTCACGCTTGCCATAGAGGGCTTTTCCTCTTTGAAAGCGATGCTTCCCGCAGACACTCCGCGCTTAATGGACGCGCACATTGACTGGCGCGTTCTCGTGTTTACCGGCGGACTTGCCGTTCTGACCGGCCTTCTTTCCGGACTAGCACCGGCGCTCCAATCCTCGCGCACGGCTCCCACGGAGACGCTTCGCTCAGGAGGACGCGCGGGCACTCTTCCGCTCTCTCGCCGCCTGCGAAGCGGTCTGGTCGTCGCCGAGATCGCCTTTGCCGTACTGCTCGTAACGGCAGCAGGCCTCCTCATCCGCAGTTTCTGGGCGCTGTCCCTTGTGAATCCCGGCTTTCGCCCTGAACACATCCTGACCGCCCGCATTTCGCCCAACCAAACGTTCTGCAATGATTCCGAGCGCTGCCTCGCCTTCTACCGCACTTTGCTGGAACAACTCCGCACTTCTCCCGGCGTCGATTTGGCCGCTCTCGTAAATACTCTCCCGCTCGGCGGCAGAGTAGCCAAGCGCTCTCTCGAAGTTGAAAACAAGACCCCTTCCTCCGGGCAGGACTTGGTTCCTCTGTTTTGGCTTCACGTCGTCACACCCGGCTATCTTCGAGTGATGGGTATCCCTATCGTAGCGGGCAGAGCGTTCACCGATGCCGATGCTTCCGGCGAGCCGGTCGCCATCATCACCGCGGAGACCGCGCGCCGCTTCTGGCCCAATCAGAACGCCGTCGGCAAACACATTCATCTGGTCGACGACAAAGACTGGCGCACCATCGTCGGCGTCATTGCCGACGTGCGCGCTTACGACTTGCAACGAACCGTTCCCACTTGGATGAAGGGCGTCGCCTACGTTGCGTACAACTCCTCCGCCACGCTCGAAGACCACCGCATACCTGCCGACCTCACCATCGTGATGCGAACTAGCGTGGACAGCTCTCAAATGGGGACTACGCTGCGGGAAGCGGTGGCTCGCGCGAACCCCGAAGCCGCAGTCAGCGAAATCAAAACGATGAGCGCCGTAGTTTCTGACGCAGTCGCCGCGCCCCGTTCCACCGCGACGCTTTTCATCGTCTTCGCAGCTCTTGCGCTTGCGCTGGGAAGCATTGGCATTTACGGCGTTCTTTCCTTTCTAGTCGCAAATCGCACGCACGAAATTGGCATTCGCATGGCGCTGGGCGCTCAAAGGCGCGAAGTGCTTTGGTCCGTCCTGAAGGAAGGGGGCCAAACTTCTTTTCTGGGGATCGCCCTGGGAATCGCTGTGGCCTTTGCGGTCATGCGCGTGCTCTCAACTGAACTCTACGGCGTCAGCGCCTCCGACCCCGTCACCTTCGGTGCCGTGACCCTGATCGTTGCGTTCGTCGCCTTCCTCGCCTGTTACATTCCCGCAAGCCGCGCCATGCGCGTCGATCCCATGGTCGCGCTTCGTTACGGGTGATTGCGCTTTTGTCTGTCAAAGTGATACGCAACAGGAAGGAGTTCTGAAGATGACCGCCTGGCTCTGCCAATCGTTTCGCCGACTGCGCTCCTTCTTCCGTCGCTCGCAACTCGATCGCGACCTCGACGCCGAAATCTCCTCTCACCTGCAACTCGCCATCGAAGAAAATCTCCAGCGCGGTCTCTCTCCCGCCGAAGCGCGCCGCCAAGCCTTCCTCTGTTTTGGCGGCCCTCAACAATCCAAAGAGCAACACCGCGAGGCTCGCGGCCTCCCTTTTCTCGACACGCTGTTCCAGGACCTTCGGTTTGGCTTGCGCATGCTGCGCAAATCTCCCGGGTTCACGTCCGTGGCCGTGCTCACCCTGGCCCTCGGCATCGGCGCGAACGCTTCGATTTTCTCCGTAGTTTACGCGGCCCTGCTAAAGGCCCTGCCGTACCCACAACCGGACCGCCTTGTTATGGTCTACGAAAACGTGAACCTGCCGACCTATCAGAATTCCCGCAACGAAGTCACCCCTGGAAATCTCTCTGACTGGACGAACCAAAACAATGTTTTCGAAAACATGGCCGCCTATCGCAATCGGAGCTTCAATCTCACTGGTGCCGGCGAACCCTTGCGCGTCGAGGGCGAATTGGTCTCCGCAGACTTTTTTACTACCTTGAAGGTCGTCCCCGCGCTTGGCCGCAGTTTTTCCGCAGAGGAGGATTCCCCTGGCGCTTCCCACGTCGTTGTGATGAGCGAAGGCTTATGGAAGAGCCAGTTTGGTTCCAATCCACAAATCCTGGGACAAAAGCTTCTTCTCGATGGGGAAGGCTACGCGGTCATTGGCGTTGCGCCGCCGGGATTCCACTTTCCTGACCCCGACGACCAACTCTGGGTTCCCCTCGCCCTCAGCCCAGCCGAACGGGGCAATCGCGGGAGTCATTATCTGGATGTGTTTGCGCGCCTGAAACCGGCTGTGACTCTTCAGCAGGCGCAGGCGGAGATGGCTGTGATCGCAAAACATCTCGCGGAGCTTTACCCGCAGTCGAACACCGGCCAGACCGCCAATCTGGTGCCTCTTCAAGAGGACTTCGTCGGCGCTGTACGTTCCACTCTCCTCGTGCTCTGGGGCGCGGTGGGCCTGGTCCTTCTGATTGTTTGCGCCAACGTCGCAAACCTGCTCCTCGCACGAGCATCCGCGCGCCACCGCGAAATCGCCGTTCGCTTGGCGCTCGGTGCTAGCCGGGTCAGGCTTTTCCGTCAGCTACTTACCGAAAGCACTCTTTTAGCGCTATGCGGCTGTGCCTTTGGCCTGCTTCTGGCACGTTGGGGAGTTAGTGCGCTCAGGCTCGTGGCCGCTTCTCGCCTCCCGCGCGCCGCGGAGTTCAGTCTCGACGCGCCTGTTCTTGTTTTCAGCGCCGGCATTGCGATTCTTGCCGGACTCATGGCCGGCTTGGCTCCAGCCCTTCAGACCGACCGCGGGAACGTCCACGACACCCTAAAAGCAGGCGCTCGCGAATCCTCCGCCGGATCGCGTCTACGAATTCGCAACCTTCTCGTCGTCCTGGAAACCGCCGTCGGCGTTGTCGTCGTGATTGGCGCCGGTCTTCTTCTACGAAGTTTTCTGCGCATTGAGCAAACACCGCTCGGATTTCAACCTCAAGGGATACTCACTTTTCGCGCGATTCCCCGCGGGCAGAAGTATTCCAGCTTGCCTCAGCGTGCCGCTTTCTATCGGCAAGCGATCGAGCGCATGGACACTCTTCCCGGCGTGCATTCTGCAGCCGCCGTTACCTTCATTCCGCTGACATTCGTTCGTGCAAGCAAAGGCTTCACTATTGAAGGCCGCCCGCCCGTCGCACCGGGACAAATCCCCATGGGCGGTTATGACGTCGTGACACCGGGATACTTCGCGACGATGGCCATTCCTTTGCGCAAAGGAAGAGATTTTTCATGGAGCGACACGCCCGCAACCCAACTCGTCATTCTCATTAACGAAGCGATGGGCAAAGCTTATTGGCCGAACGAAGATCCTCTTGGTAAGCGTATCCGCCAGGGCAGCCTTGATGACCCTTGGCTGACCATCGCAGGCGTGGTCGGCGACATCCGTGAGTTTGATCCTCTGACTCCTCCTCGGCCGACGATGTATTTCCCTATAACTCAATTCCCGAATGCGGAAGGTATCTTGCGCGATTGGGTTGTGCGCGCAGCCAGCGACCCTCTTACAGTTGCCTCGTCCGTCCGCAGCGCGATTTGGGACGTGGACAAAGACTTGGCCGTCACTCGAGTTCGCACCATGGAAGAAGTGCGCTCCCTCTCCATCGCCTCCCAACGGCTAAACCTCTTGCTTTTTGCGCTCTTCGCGCTATTCGCGGTGATCCTCGCAACGGTCGGCATCTACGGCGTCACGGCTTACAGCGTCACGCAACGCACGCGCGAAATCGGCATCCGCATCGCGCTCGGCGCGCGGAGCAACGACGTGCTGCGCCTCGTTCTAGCTCAAGGCTTTCGCCTCGCTGCCGTTGGTTTGCTCGCAGGTGTCATCGCAGCTTTCGCGCTAACCCACTTAATGACCAGCATGATTTACGGCGTCAGCTCCACAGACGCGGCAACATTTATCGTAGTAGCCGCATTGTTCGCATTCGTCGCGCTGGCGGCCTGCTACATCCCCGCACGGCGCGCCATGCATTTGGATCCCATGATTGCCTTGCGCTACGAGTGATTATGTTCTACCCGTAAAATTCACCGTCAAAACAAGGGAGTTCCAACCATGATTGCCCGGTTCCGCCAATCTTTTCACCGATTGCGCTCTTTCTTTCATCGCGCGCAACTCGATCGTGACCTTGACGCCGAAATCTCCTCGCACCTGCAATTCGCCATCGACGAAAATCTGCAGCGCGGCTTCTCTCCCGCCGAAGCTCGCCGCCAAGCGCTCCTGCGTTTTGGTGGCCCACAACAGGCCAAAGAAGAACATCGCGACGCCCGTAGCCTGCCCTTCCTCGAAACTTTGTTCCAGGATCTCCGCTTCTCCCTCCGCTTATTAAGAAAAAACCCTGGATTCACGGCCGTCGCTGTACTGATATTAGCTCTCGGCATGGGCGCGACCACCAACATCTTCACCGTCGTGAACAGCGTCCTCCTGCGGCCTCTTCCCTACAAAAACAGCGGCCTCCTGGTGCGCGTCCAGGAAACTCATTCCGGCGCTCCTGGCGCAAATGTGACCTACGCGACCTTTCTCGATCTCCAGCGTGAAGCAAGAACCATCGAACATATCGCCGCCTACCGCGAATGGATTTTCAACGTCACGGGCGGATCGGAGCCTGCTCAGATTGCTGGCGCTCTCGTCTCCGGCAACTTCTTCACCTCACTGGGCAGTGCGCCCATGCTTGGAAGGACCATCCTCCCAGAGGACGATCAGCCCGGTGCGGACAACCGCGTCGTGGCTCTGAGTTACGCGCTCTGGCAGGGCCGCTTTGCTTCTCAAGAAAACATCCTTGGCCAGAAACTCATGATAAACGCGGAACCTTTCACCGTCATCGGCGTAATGCCGCCCGGCTTCGATTTTCCCAGCCGGTCCGAATTGTGGTGCCCGCTCGTTCCCGGAGGTGAGTTTCAAAGCAATCGCCGCGCACACTTGCTTACGGTGCTCGCCGATGTTCGTAACGGTCAATCAACCGGTGGCGCGAACGGTGAGCTTACCGCCATCGCGAAGAGCATTGAAGCAAGAAATCCGGGCGTTGACGATCCGTCCTTGTCCCTCACCGCCGTTACCTTGCAAAGAAGTCTCACTGCGCCGGTCCGTCCCGCGCTGGTCATTCTGCTTTTCGCCGTTGCATTGCTCCTCGTCATCGCTTGCGCCAACGTGGCAAACCTCCTGCTCGCGCGCACAGCGGCTCGTAATAAGGAAATTGCGCTCCGCCTTGCGCTCGGGGCCAGCCGTTCTCGCCTCGTCATGCTTTTGCTGACCGAAGGCGTCTTCATGTCGCTCCTCGGCGGAGCATCAGGACTCCTCTTTGCCGAAGCAGGGCTCAGCTTCATTCGAACGCAAAGCAATCAAAACTTGCCGCGCTTCGCCGAAATCCACCTCGACTGGCGCGTCTTCGCATTCTCCTTCGGCGTTTCGATTCTCTCTGGATTGTTTTTCGGACTCGCGCCCGCCCTCGCCGGATCGAAACTCAACTTGAACGATCCTCTCAAAGAAGGCCATTGGGAAACGGCGGGAGCGAGGCGCCGCATCTCGAGCAACGCTCTCACGGTCCTGCAGTTTGGTCTTGCAACCATCCTGCTTGCCGGCGCTGGTTTGCTCGGCGGCAGCCTCCTTCGCGTTCTGCGCGTGAGTCCCGGCTTCAATCCAGACCATCTCCTTACACTTCAGGTTTTCCTCTCGCCCGTGCAGTATCCGGAGAGAGATTCAAAAGCTGCCATCACTCTTCATCAAATGTTGGAAAATATTCGCTCTCTTCCTGGCGTGCGCTCTGCCGGACTGGTGAACGCGTTGCCCATCACCGGAGGCCCGAGCACGGAGTTCGTGATCGAGGGCCGCCCCGCCCCTCGTCTCGGAGATGAGCCCGACGCTGACATCCGTGTGGCCGACTCTCAATATTTTTCCACCATGCGTATTCCGCTAATCGCCGGACGCGTTTTCACTGAGCACGACAATGCTTCATCTGCGCGCGTCATCGTCATCAACCAAACTCTCGCTCGCACGTTTTGGCCCAACGAAAATCCGCTCGGCCAGCGCATCACCATGAAAGATTGGGGCCCGCCGCTGACCGGAGAAATCGTTGGCGTAGTCGGCGACGTTAAAACCAACGGGCTCGACGAACTGGTGGGCCCGATGATTTATTGGTCCTACTATCAGTTTGGCCTGGTCTTCAATTCCATCGTCGTTCGGGCCGAAGGCGACCCGCTCCTGATGGTTTCCGCGGCGAAGAGCCGTATCTGGTCAGTGGACAAAGACCAGCCGGTCTCGCAGATTCAGACCATGAATCAAATCCTTTCGCAATCGCTCGCGCGCCGCCGTCTCTACGTCGTTCTCCTCGGCGTTTTTGCGTGCGTTGCGTTGTTGCTCGCCGCCGCAGGAATTTATGGCGTCGTTTCTTATTCCGTCACACAGCGAACGCGCGAAATGGGCATCCGCGTCGCCCTTGGCGCGAAGCGCCTGGATATCCTGCGCATCATCGTGCTGCAAGCCGCGAAACTCGCGCTCGCCGGCGAACTCCTCGGCATCGCAGCAGCCCTGGCCCTCACGCGTCTGATGACCAGCTTGCTCTTTGGCATCACCGCAGTCGACCCATTGATCTTCGCTTGCGTAGCTTTGCTTCTCACCGCCGTGGCCTTCCTCGCCTGCTACGTTCCCGCCCGCCGCGCCATGAGGGTAGATCCCATCGTCGCCTTGCGTTACGAATAAGTCAGAATTTTGAACCCGACTTCTCTCATCCACGCCCAAGACTTGCAAGAGTGTCATTCCGAGAGGAGCAGGCTGACTCTTTCGTCCGCGTTCGCTCCTGCTTGCCCTCGTAGAGGAACGCGTCGGCCCGCGGAATCGAGGTGCTCTTCGTCATCGCGCGGTTTCTTGCGCGATGAATCTCTCTTGAGACTCTTACGGGCGAGCTCTCGCAAATTCGTTTTCTATAACGCCGCCAAGTTATAGGACAATGCCCGCATGTCTCTACTCGACTTGCTTCTGGGGAAGCCACTCGCCTCGGACCAGGCCCGCGCCGAGTGCATCGGCACCTCCGCCGGCATCCCCATTTTTGGCTTGGACGCGCTCAGCTCCGCGGCTTACGGCCCGGAAGCCGCTCTCACACTGCTGATTCCTCTTGGCGCGGCGGGAATCGCCTACATGGTTCCCATCAGCATGAGCATCATCATCCTGCTCGCCATCGTTTATTTTTCTTATCGCCAAACCATCGCAGCCTATCCCGGCGGCGGCGGCTCCTACACCGTCGCGCGCCAGAACCTCGGCGTCACCGCCGGGCTTCTGGCCGCCGCGGCCCTAATGATTGATTACGTGCTGACCGTCGCAGTCGGCATTTCCGCCGGCGTCGGCGCGCTCGTCTCGGCCGTGCCAAGCCTGCAATCCCACACTTTGCCCATCTGCCTTGGGATTCTCGTACTCATCACACTCATCAATCTTCGCGGCATGCGCGATACCGGCGTTGTTTTCATGGCGCCAACGTATTTGTTCGTGGGCACGTTGCTCGCCGCCATCATCATCGGCTTGTTCAAGACGTTCCTTTCCGGCGGTCATCCAATCCCGGTTGAGCCCCCTCCTGCGATTTCGCAGGCCGCGGCTCTGCCGGGCGCGTGGATCATCCTCCAGGCGTTTGCCAGCGGCTGCACCGCCATGACCGGCGTCGAAGCCGTCAGCAACGGCGTGAAAGCGTTTCGCGAACCAGTCGTTACGATGGCACGCCGCACTCTCACCATCATCATTGCTCTTCTGATGGTGCTGCTAGCGGGAATCGCCTATCTCGTCCGCGTCTACGGCATCTCCGCTACGGACCCAGGGCGCGCGGGTTATCAAAGTGTGCTTTCCATCCTGCTTGCCGCCGTCGCGGGCAAAGGCCTCTTCTACTACACAGCGATGGCGTCCATCCTGATTGTTCTGGCGCTTTCGGCGAACACCGCTTTCGCGGATTTTCCGCGACTTTGCCGCGCCATCGCGCAAAATAATTATCTCCCGCACTCTTTCGCCACCCGCGGTCGCAGACTTGTTTACACGCAAGGCATTCTCGTTCTCTCGGCTGTAGCCGGTCTGCTGCTTATCATTTTTGGCGGAATCACCGATCGCCTGATTCCTCTTTACGCCGTGGGTGCGTTTCTCGCCTTCACGCTTTCGCAAGCGGGCATGGTGGGCCATTGGCGCCGCGTCGGAGGGAAAGGTGCTGCGCGAAGCATTCTCATCAACGGCCTGGGCGCGCTCGCTACAGGAATCACTTTGCTCGTCGTTCTCGTGGCGAAATTTGCGGAAGGTGCGTGGATCACTGTGCTGCTGATCCCGGCATTACTCCTTGCCATGGGCTTGGTGCGCCGCCACTACCACTCTGTTTTCCTGGAAGTTCGCAGCCCAACGCCACTTGAGATGGATGATGTGGCGCCTCCGCTCGTGATTTTGCCGGTCCAGGGCTGGAATCGCGTCGTCAAGAAAGCGTTGCGCTTCGCTCTGAAAATCTCTCCGCATATCCGGGCCGTTCATGTCGATTGCGGCGAGGGCTCAGAGATTCTTCGCGACGAGTGGTGCCGCTTTGTCGAGCGCCCCGCGATGGAAGCCGGAGTGGCTGCTGCGGAGTTGATCGTTTTGCCGTCCCCTTACCGATTAATCCTCCGACCGGTTGTTGATTACGTTCTCCAAGCCGAGCGTGAAAATCCGCATCAGCAGATTGCTGTCCTGATTCCTGAACTCGTGGAGCGCCATTGGCATCACTATTTGTTCCATAACAAACGCGCTTCTGTCTTGAAGGCGCTCCTTTTGCTCCGCGGTAACCAGCGCATCATCGTCATCAACGTGCCGTGGTACCTCGACACCTGAGGACAGCCCGGTTGATTCCGCCTTCCGTCGTAAAAACTCGCCGGCAGCGCGCCGCTGCCGTGATATTCCTATGTGGCCTAAAACTTGACGAGGATCGCCAAGGTGACCCGATTCTCGATTTTTTTCAGGTCCGGAGTCCACAACCCAATGGCGCCGCAACCTCCCGCGGGGGCAAGGCTGCCATCGAGACACACTAAAGCTCCCGGAGCGCCGAACGTATTGCCAACCGGCGGCGTTACGCCTCCCGGCCCAGACCAATACGGTACACTCGTCGCGCGATGCGTGAATTCCCACCGGAACGTAACGTATTGCTTCGGCATGTAGTCAAACGTCGCCGAACTGTCCCATGCCTTGAACGGGTCGCCCGGATTCTCTGTGAAGTACGGCGTACCGGACGCAGCGGTGGCCCCATTGATCGGTGGCAGCAACACAAGATAGCGCCCCGGGTTGTTAATGCGGCCGCCGCCAAGCGTCAGGCCATACTTGTCTCGATCGAACCAGAAGCGGTTGTAGAACATGAAGCCGAGGAAACTTTGTTTCGGATGACCATTCCTCGTTCCGATGCAGGCGACTCCACCGCCATGCTCGCATCCGATGTCGCCCGTCAGTGAGAACGCCATTTTGCTAAGACGGTTTTCGGGCCTGTCGTAGTACTTAATCTCGATGCTGTCGTCGCTGTGGTAGCGCACGCGGCCCGGAACGCCGAACGCTTCCTCCCCCAGCGCATATTGATTGCCGAGCACAGAAAGCCATCCGTTTGGCCGCCACAAGATTTGCATGCCAAACCCCGGCCGGGAGTTGAATCGCCCGTACGACTGCCAGCCATTCGTAAACCACGGCTCAATCTTCAAATGCTCTGTCGGAAAAATCTGCACGCGCACGCCGTTGAAAAACCAGGGCGTATTGGAAGAAACGAAGGACGGCTGATACGCCCAGTTGTCAAATTGGTAGTAGCTGAACAGACCGATGTAAGACATAAAAATTCCCGCGTCCACGTTGATTCCGTGCAGTACGTCGAAGTGGTAGCCACCGTAAGCTTCCGATATGTACCGGTAAGCGTTGTCGAGATTCCACTGGCCGCGCGCTGGAGAGGCGTCGTTCCGCGGCGTCGTTTGAGAATACATTCCGAACTGCGTCATCAACCGGGCGCGTACGTTGTCATAGTGAAAGTCGCCCCCGACTCCGAGCTGAGTTACTTGCACCTCGCCGTGGCGAAAGACTTCGCTCGACCCGCTGATGGTGTCGTCTTTCGGATGATTGAAGCTATAGTTGTAGTCCACGTCCGCGCGAATTTCCGGCGTAAAGAATTTCGTGTCCATCGGCGATTCTTTGGTGCGCGCATTGCCATTGAGCCAGGTAAAATCCGCAAACGCGAAAGGCGCAGCTTTCGCCGGCTTGCCTGCGGGAGTCTCATCCTGCTTGACCGCGACAGTCGCCGGCGGATTTGCCGAGGAAGCGCTCGCGCTGCTCTCAGCCGCCATCGCGGCTGCTGACGACGCTGGCATCGCCGGAGTCAAAACGGCGTTGCCTGCAGGAACCGGCGAAATGGTTGATTCCACCGGAACATGCTGCGTGCCGCTCGGCGCGACCGCGGCGGCAGCAGACGGGTTGCTCTTGGCCTCAAGTTCGGCGACGCGCTTTTCGAGGTGCTCCATGCGGTCGAGCAGCATGCGTTCGCGCTCAGTGAGCGGAGCTGGCGCGTCAATCTTTGTCGCGCCGGTCTTCGCTTCACCGGGCGTGGCTGCGGCGGGGTTGGCCGCCGCAGCTTTCGCGGTTCGGGACTTCGCCGGCGGACTCGATGTGTCCTTGTCATCGGCAAAAAGCCGATTCGGAAGCAGGCTGCCGCAGAGGGCCACGGCAAAGAACAGGCACAAAACATTTTTCTCGGGGTTGAGTGCGCGCATTTCTCGCTCCTGGAGAATCTGGCAACGGGCTTTAGATGCTAGAAGTTGCGTCCTTGGCGGACGCGAAGATGCTTTTTTGCTGCCTTGAGATGCTAGGGCGCGCGGCGTAAGGAAATCATAAGTGCCTTATAAAGTTGTGGTTAGCAGGATCCCCCCAAAAACTCTTCCAAATCTGGGTTAGGGCTGACCTTGCCTACCTTTTCTACACCCTCCCTGCAACAGCAGACTGGCTTGCATCCGGGGCCGAGTCCTACCCAAGAGGTTTGGCACGACGGGAAATGTCCATGGCGACTTTGCGCATTTCTTCGTGGATGAGGCCGTTGGTGGCAAGAATAAGCGGCCCGCCAAGCTGATACGGCCGACCCTCGAAGTCGCTGACTTTGCCGCCGGATTCTTCGATGAGGAGGGCACCCGCGGCCACGTCCCATTTGTTGAGGCCAAACTCCCAGAAACCCTCGAAGCGGCCGGATGCGACGCAGGAGAGATCGAGGGCGGCGGAGCCATCGCGGCGGACGCCGTGCGAGCGCCGCGTGAATTCCCCGTAATACTGAAGATTCGGGCTGAGTTTGCGATTGCGCGTGGGAAAGCCGGTGCAGAGCAGACTCGTCGAGAGCGTGGCGACCTTAGAGACAGCGATTTTCTTGCCGTTGAGGGCAGCGCCTTCGCCGCGCGCGGCGGTGTACAACTCGTTGTAGAAAGGATTGAAAACCGCTGCGGCGAGAAGCGTGTCGCGCTGGGCGAGCGCAATAGAGACACAGAAACAGGGATAGTGGTGGGCAAAATTTGTCGTGCCGTCGAGCGGATCAACGTACCAGCGAAATTCGGATGCAGTGTCCTGGCCCGTGCCCTCTTCGGCGGTAATGGCGTGGCCGGGAAAATACTCGTTGATGCGGGAAACGATGAATTGCTCGGAGCGTTTGTCGGCCTGGGTGACAATGTCGACCTCATTGCCTTTGTAGCGAATGTCGAGCGGACGGGAAAATTCCTCCATAAGGATTTTGCCGGCATCCTGCGCGATCTCAACGGCAGCTTGGACATAGTTTTTGGACATGGGAAGAATTTTAGAAGAACCAGCGGCCCTTCGGCTACGGTGTCGCGTGCTCACCACCAGGGACGTAGGGGGCAAAAAACTGCGGCGCTAGAAGGCTGTGCAACCGATGGAGAAGACAATCCGCAGAACGATGCAAAAGAACGCGGGTGATTCATGGCAATCGGTGGTTAACACTGCTTTCTGTGAATCGCACGGAACCATAGCACCGGATTGACGTATTCGTAGGTAACCGTCGTGAAGCAGAGCTGGTGGGTAGCTCGCAATGTGTTCGGTCTTGGGACGAGGACTTGCGGGCGCCACGACAAGAAGCAAGCTGAAGATAGGAAAAGGCTTAGATTTGTGCAGCGCTGCGCCTGACTGATGCCCACTATGCTTCGTCTTATGAACGGGGCAAGTTCCCGGTGCAGCGGAATAACTCAAGGAGCGTTCGATGCGGACACTCTTCCAAGACCTACGGTTCTCGTATCGCGAGTGGAGCAAGCGGCCAGGATTGGCGCTTACAGCCATTCTTTCGCTGGCGCTTGGAATTGGAGCGACGACGGCGGTTTTTAGCGTCATCTACGCTTTGCTGGTCAATCCCTATCCTTACCGCGATGCGGACCGCATGATCCATTTGGTAGCTCTAAACGAAAAGGGAGAGGACTGGTGGGTTGGGCTGACCGGGCCTCAACTGAAGCTGGTGAGCCAAGCCAAGTGCGTGGAGAGCGCAGCTGCGACCTTTGGGACCTGGAACCTCACCACGACGGATGAGGAGCTTCCGGAGGACGTGCCTTCGGTCAACATGACCGCCAACGCGGGCATTCATTTTGGCGTTCCGGCGCTGCTGGGGCGCACTTTGCTTCCATCGGATGCGCCGGAAGGGCAAGACCCGGAGCCGGTGGCGGTCCTGAGTTATTCGTTTTGGCAGCGGCATTTCAATGGCGATCCTGGCGTAGTTAGTCGCAAGATTCAGCTGGTTCACAAAACCTACACGATTGTGGGCGTGATGCCCTCGCGGTTCACATGGCAAGATGCCGACGTTTACCTTCCGCTGAAGCTCCCTGGCGGCGCCAACGACGTTTACGATCCGACCATTCGCCTGAGGCCGGGATTTACGCATGAAGCGGCCAACTCCGAGCTGCAGCCGCTGCTCGAGCAGTTTGCCAAGGAAACTCCGAATCATTTTCCGAAAAAGTTTCGAGTGCACGTAAAGGGTCTTAATGACCAATTCATGGAGCATCTGGGTCATTCTTTGTTTTTGCTATTTGGGGCGGTGGGCCTGTTGCTGATCATCGGATGCGCCAACGTTTCGATTCTGCTGCTTGCTCGGGGCACGGCGCGGCGGCAGGAACTGGCGGTGCGATCGGCGATTGGCGCGAGCCGATGGAGGATTCAGCGGCAGCTGTTGACGGAAGCTTTGGTGCTCTCGCTAGCCGGGGCGATTGGGGGCGTCGCTCTCGCCTACGGCTTGCTCGGCGTGCTGGTGCGCTGGCTGCCGGAATATTCGTTTCCGCATGAAATAGTGATTCGGATTAACTTGCCGGTGCTGGGGTTCAGCGTTCTAGCAGCTATTCTCACCGGTGCATTGGCGGGGATTTCGCCTGCTTTTCAATTCTCGAAGCCTAATGTCTCACAACTCATGCAATCGGGTTCGCGGCGCACGACAAGCGGCGTACACGGCAGGCGTGCACACAGCATGTTGGTCATGGGACAGATTGCGCTGACGCTGCTCCTGATGACCTCTGCGGCGGCGGCGATTAACGGGTTTGTCCGCATTGTGCGCACGAATCTTGGCTACGACCCGCATAATGTGATGTCCGTGGGGATTCCGGTGCATCAGAACGCGCACGTGCCGTGGGAGGACCGCACGAATTATTTCGAGCAGCTCCGCGAGCACATCGCGGCGTTGCCGGAGGTCGTTTCGGCGGGCATTTCGACGAACGCCACGCCGCCCTGGAATGGCAACGAGACGACGTTTGAAGTCTTCGGGCGCCCTTCGGATCAGCAGCAAAGCGCGCGGCTGAATTTTGTGGATTCGGAGTATTTTTCGGTTTTGCACATTCCGCTGATGGCCGGGCGGCTGTGGGACCATCCCGAATTGATGCGCGGGGCGCGCATGTGCCTGGTCAACCAGACTCTGGCGCGGCAGTATTGGCCGCAAGAAAATCCGGTTGGCAAGCAGTTGCGCTTTCCTGATTTAAAGAGCGAGCCGCCGTACTTCCAGGCCGTGCCGGACAGCAATAGTTGGCTGCAGGTTATTGGCGTGGTTGCGGATGCGCGTGATGACGGTTTGCGCAATCCGGTGAAGCCGGCGGTGTTTGTGCCGTTCTCGCTCGCGGTGCGCGTGTGGACACAGATTCTTGTACGCACACATGCCGAGCCTTTGGCGGCTCTCAACCGTGTTCGCGGCGCAGTCAAGTCCGTCGATCCAGACCAACAGGTGTTTGGCCGCACGCGCGACCTGCAACAGTGGATTGAACGCATGCCGGAATACGCTTATGGGCGGCTGGTGTCAGGAATGTTCGGGGGATTTTCAATCCTGGCTCTGGCGCTCGCGGCTACGGGACTCTTCAGCGTTGTTTCTTACAGTGTGGCGCAGAGGACAAACGAGTTTGGGATTCGCATGGCGCTGGGGGCGAATGGAGCGCAAGTGCTGCGGCTGGTGTTTGCGTCTACGTCAACGAGCGTTCTCGGCGGGCTCGCGGGAGGCGTAGTGCTGAGCCTTGCATTGAGCAAGTTCCTTTCGCGCTGGGCGGAAGGCAGCGCACAGAGCCCAATTCTTTTTATTGCGGCCACGGCGTTGTTGGTTCTTTCGGCGGCTCTGGCGGCTTTGGTTCCGGCGCGGCGCGCGTCGTCGATTGATCCGATGGAAGCGCTGAGGTACGAGTGAGTTCGCGTAGTGGGTCGACTGTTGTAACGCGAATCAGGCAGCGCTGAATGTCGGTTTCAAGCCAATCCTGAAGCATCTTTGCCCATGCGGGGCTCTCCCGGCTCGTGCTCTTCGACATCCGACCAATTGGCATTTTGGAGGGGGGCGCTCAATCGCTATTTAAGCTACCGAATGCGGAGGTTCCAAGAATGAGGTCTTTGCTCGAATGCAGACACCGTAGCCTCAGATGGCGAAAGGGTTTTGCCCCGTACCAGAACGAGGCCCATAACGGGTTCGGTAACAAGTAGTTAGCAACTGCGAGGCAAACCTCTGGCTTGAAGACTATCTTTGACCGGAAGCGGCAGCTGGTTTGCGCGTTGCTGGGCGCGCAGGAAGCGCAAAGGCGTAGAGATTGTCTTGTAGAGGAACGAGCAGGTATTGGCGGCCGTCGAGTTCATAGGTCATCGGAGAGGCGACGAGTTCCCCGCCCACGTTGAGGTGCCACAGGGTTCTGCCGGTGGCGGGATCGAGAGCGAGCAAATTGCCCGAGTTGTCCGCAGTGAAGAGGAGATGCCCCGCAGTGGTCAGGATCCCGGCAATGGTTTCGCCGTTGCCGAGTTCGTGATTCCACACAACTCTCCCGGTGCGGTAGTCCAGGGCTCGCAACGTCGAGTTTGCCCACAAAATACGGTCGCGCCCCGCCCACCCTTCCGCCTTTCCACTGGTCGTAAGGTAGTAGACGCTAAAGCAGCGGCGCGCATTGACATAAAAGAGGTCGGTCTGAGGATCGAAGCTCGGAGCCATCCAATTCGTACCGCCGTCCGAGGTTGGTTCGACGAGCGCGCCATCCGGACTGGGAACCGCGTCCGGCTTGGCGATGGGGCGGCCCTTCGAGTCGACGCCGGAGGCCCAAGTCTGGTCGATGAACGGAGCGCTCACCAGATGCTCACCCGTCGCGCGGTCGAGGACAAAGAAGAAGGAATTGCGGCTGGCCTGGGCAAGAAGTTTGCGCGGTTTGCCTTTGAACTCAGCATTGAACAAAACGGGAGTTTCGACGGCGTCCCAGTCGTGGACGTCGTGCGGCGAAGGTTGAAAATCCCAGACAAGCTTTCCCGTGTCCGGATTGAGGGCGACGATGGAGCATGTGTAAAGATTGTCGCCAAGCCGGGCCGCGCCCGCGAGTACGGGATTGGGATTGCCGGTACCCCAATAGAGAAGATTGAGCTCGGGATCGTACGTTCCGGTCATCCAGGTCATGCCGCCGCCGTGGAGGATGGCATCGCTGTCTTTGGGCCAAGTTTCGGAGCCGGGCTGACCGGGATCGGGCTCGGTGTACCAGCGCCATTGAATGGCTCCGGTTTCGGGGTCGAGTGATTCGAGGTAGCCGCGAAGGTCCGTAACATCACCCGAGATACCTGCGATGACGTGATCGCGGACAACCAGCGGAGCCATGGTGGAGAAGTAGCCGAGTTTCGGATCGGCGAGTTCGACGTTCCAACGAACAGTGCCGTCCTTGGCGTCGAGACAAATTAAGTGGGCGTCGGGAGTGGTGAAGTAGAGCCAGTTCTTGTACATGCCCACGCCGCGCTGGCCAATGTGGTCGCCTTCCGATTTTCGATAATAGCGCCAAATCTCACGGCCGTAGCGGGCGTCCACGGCCCAAACGTTGTCGGGAGAGGTGAAGTAGAGAATCCCGTTTACTTCGAGGGGAGTGGATTTGAGCTCCTGATGGGCAGAATAGATCCAAGCAAGAGTAAGAGAGCTGATATTGGAGGCGTTGATCTGGTCGAGCGTGCTAAAGCGACGGCCGGAATAGTCGCCGTTATAGGTGGGCCAGGTGTTGGTAGCGGGGTGGAGAAGGGCCGCGGGATCGAGACCTTGCGCAGCGGCGAACGACGCGGTCAAGCCGGAAGCAAGAAACAGCACGAGAGTCGCGATTCGTGTTTTTGGGCATAGGTGAAAAAACATTGCAGCTCCTCTTTTTGACTCATTTTTTGACGCAGGGCCCTGATCCCTATTTCAAGCTTGCTAGATACGCGAAGAGATTGTGAACATCCGTTTGCGTCAATTTGTTGAGCAAACCGCGATGGGCGGCGAGCCGATCCTGGATTTCGACCTTTACGCGGTCGCGCGAGAAGGAGCGATACCACCCCGAGGCATCGCGCAGGCCGATGACGAAATCGTCGGCGTGCACGACTTGACCTTTAATTTGCTCGCCGGAGGGAAGCGTCACGACAGCGGTCGAGCGAGGGCCTTCTTTGCGGTGGCCGGGATAAAGCATGTGGGCTTCAAGTTCGATGGGAGAGTATTTGCCCGCGACGCCGGCGAGGTCCCCGGCGGGCGAATGACAGTTCTTGCAACCGCCGGCGCCGTCAAAGAAGGCTTTGCCTGCCTCCGCGCTTCCAGTGAGCAGCTTTTCAACAGGGTATGAACTTGGAATGCCGGAGGACTCCACCCCCTCTTTGGCGCGCGCGTGGAGAAAAGCAGCGATGTCCGCTATCTGCTCATCGGTCATGTTCGCCAGGGGCGGCATGCCTTTGTCGGGTCGGCCGCGGCGAATCACTTCGCCAATCTGGTCGCCCTTGACATCATGAGCGACCAAGGGAGAGCGGACCAGGTCCGGTCCACGCGCGCCGGTGGCGTCTGCGCCGTGGCAGAATCCGCAGGACTCCGCGAACTGTTTCCGGCCCCGTTCGATGGCGGGATCTTTGGCAACGGAGTCTTGCGTCGCGGCTCGGGCGCGCGCCGCGGAGTTCCAGAGGCACAAGAAGAAAATGAGGGTCAGCAATGAGATAAGAAATTTCGCAGGCTTTCCCTTTTGAGGATGTACAAGCGTCCACATTTGTTCCTCTCGCTGCAAGTATTCTACAACGGGCGTCGGGTTGGCAGACGTTAGACTGTACAGGAAATCGATGAAAAATCGAGAGGCTGGGCCCTTCGAGGCTCCCTTCGCCGTCCAGGGCAAGCAGGGTAAACTAAACCCCAGTCTCTGCAAATAGCGCGCGGCCCGCCGCGGAAAACTAATGAGCAGCTGATGGGCGCGGGCGAACGCCGATTATGTTGGGAACCGGCCAAGCAACAGAGTTTGCGTCATTCTCTTTGAAAGAGGTTTCGTAGCTGCCGCACAGTTCCATTTCCACGGTTCCCACGTGCACATAAAGCTGGGCTTCCGGGCCACCTTCAAGATGCTGAGCAGCGACCATGCCGATGCTAGCGGTCAAGAGTTCTTCGCTGAGGTCGTGCATCGAGAAGGGCGAACGGGAATAAATAAAAAGAATGCGTCCCGCATCGTCCTCACCTAGTGCCGCTTCGCTCCATTTGCGTTCCTGCGGGCTCCACTGATTCAAGCCGGGGCGCTTGACCAAACGCAGATTCTGAACAACGGAAGTGTAGCCCTTCAGAATGTCCTCGAAATGAATGCCTGAAGCGTCCAGGTCAAAAATGCGGAAGCGAGGAAGCGATTGCGAGTCGCGCGGTTCGAACGCGGCAACGGATTGATAGGCGTTGCGGTGTCTGTTGTTCATATGGCTGCCGGAACCCATGTAGCCGAGGTGCGTTTTGTAGTCGGTCGCAAACATTCCCGCATTAATGGCGGCGGAAAAATTGCGGCTATGTGACCAATCACGCGCAGTGTGCCCCGCGGATTCACCGGTTTGCGTGATGCCTACAACTTCCAACTGCCACAGGCTCGGATCCATACGGAGGATGACGATACGCGAGTCGCCGATGGAGCTCGGCTTGTTTGCGGTGACGTACTTGAGGTCTATGCCAGGAGCGAGACTCTTCCACTCCGAAGGCGGGCGCGCTGGCGGGAGCGGGAAGAGGAAGAAAGAAAGAGTTGCGAGAAAGAGAACTGCATTACATCGCAGATGCGAGGGCATGGTAAGGGAAGTGTAGCAAATTGGAAATCGAAGATCGGAAATTCACTACTTGTGGCGCGAGCCGCGCAACAAGTAGGCGGCAAGAGAGAAAAGCCCCGAGAAACGATAAGCAGGGTCTACGTATCTTTCCAAAACGTAAAACCCAAAATAGTAGAAACGACAGAAAGACCAGACGGCGAGTGCCAGCAGAGCGAACATTCGAAACGTGGGGCGCTCAAGAATCAACAGAATCGCTGAAAGCAATCCCAAAATGAGGAAGAGCAGGCCTTTCCCTTTGATCCAGGCGGGACTGCTGAGATCTCTCATATTAGGCGTCATCCTGCCGAACGCGAATTTTAGCAATACTTGCTTCAGGGTTTCCCTGAATGTGGCATTCAGGGTCTCACCGGATTGATTCCTGCTGCCAGCAAGTCATCCTTAGTGCAGTGCCCGGGGCTTGCTAAAAAGGAGATATCTGTGTGAGAAGCGTTCCGGGTGCAACATCCCTATTAAATAGCTTTCATGAGTGCACACCGTTTCACCCGAGGGAAAGCAAAAATGCGGCAAAAAAATGTTTTTAATTTGTGACTTTGCTTTTGCTGTGGGCCACGGAAGCCTACGCACAAGATCCTGCGCCGCCACCGCCTATCCAGTCTCAGGAGCCTCCGGCACAAGGTGCATTCCCTACTCCGCCTCCTTTGGCGGTTGTACCGCCTGAGGTTCCACCACCAGTCTATCCGGTAAGGCCCGCGAGTCCCCCACCTTTCGCACAGGCTGCTTTGCCCGCTGCGCTGGCTCCGGCTATCGAAGCGCGAGTGGGGTTCTCGACGCTCTCGCGAGTTTCTTCATCTAACAACAAGATCCTGTTCAACGGCATCAATGGGAGCGTGACCGGGCAGTCGTCCGACCGCTTTGGCGCGACTTTCGAAACGAGCTACCTCCGCGCTTCCAACGTTTTTGGAACGGGGCAATCCAACAGCGTGCTGACCTTTCTAGGCGGGCCGGTTTGGTATCCCTACCGGAAGAGTGGTTTCGTAACTTCGATCCACGTGCTAGGCGGAGCTTCGAGAGTATCGGGAGTGGTGGTCCTTACGCCGAGCACAGGCGGATTTCTCAAGGGAACCGTGGACGACCTGGCCTGGGCTTTTGGCACGGGATTGGAAAAGTGGTTTACGGAATCGCTGGCGGCGCGGGTGGACATCGATGGGTTGAATACCGCTTTCTACAACAGTTCGGTCAAAGTTAGCCGGGAGTATGATCTGCGCGTGACGTGGGGCCTGATCTACTATTTCGGCGGACGAAAACGAGCCGTTAAGTTCCACAGTTTCGCGGGCAAACAAATCGAGTAACTGATAGCAGGGCGATTTTTCTAAGGAAACCGCACGTCGAGAGGGCGGCCATCGAACTCGACATTCTTGACAGAATCGGCGAGCTTGACTTCGATTTTGCGCCGTAGAGGCGGCTGCATGCGAGAGCCTACGGCTAAGCGCATCGCGACAGCGCGTTGCGCGTCACTCCATTTGAGTTGGATCCCCATCCAATCACCCTTGCGATAATTGAATGAGATCCCGTCATCTTCGTAGAGAAGAAAGTCGCCATCTGCGCCCGGATAAACGGTAATGGTGAGCGGGCCTGCGACTTTTTCGTTCACGTATTCTTTGACGGGGCCGAGAGGAAGAATGGCCCCTTCGCGGACGAAGAGAGGAAGCGTTTCGAGGTCCACCACACGCTCGATTTCGCGGCCGCCGTTGTGGGGCTCGTTCGTCCAAAAATCGAACCAATGGCCGCGCGGGAGATAGAGGCGGCGAGAGGTAGCGCCTTTCTCAACGACGGGAGCAACGAGGATGTCACGACCCAACAAGTATTCATCGCTGCGCTGCACGGCTTGCGGATCATCGGGATAGTGCAACCAAAGGCTGCGCATCACGGGCATTCCAGTGAGAGTGGCTTCGCGGACTGCGCTGTACAGATACGGCAGCAAACGATAGCGAAGCTCCAAATATTTGCGGCAGATCGTTTCGACTTGAGCGTTGTGTAGTTCACTGGGATCGGGGAGCGCTGAGCCGCCGTAGCCGCTGATTTCGGTGGGCCCGATTTCCCCGGTGTTCCAGCCCCAGGGGAGGCGAAGCTTCCACGCGCGGCCGTGGCAACGGAAGAGCGTGCAGAACGCGCCGAACTGGAACCACCGCAAGTAAAGTTCAGCGCTGAATTCTTTCGTGGGAACAAAGCCGCCAATGTCCGTGCCCCAATAAGGAATTCCGGTGAGTCCGGTGTTGATGGCGATGGGAACGTGCGTTTTCAGAGTTTCCCAGGTGGAGTAGACATCTCCGGACCAGAGGAAGGAACCGTAGCGCTGCATCCCCGCGTAGCCGTTGCGATGCAACGCGTAGGGGCGTTCGTTGGGGCGATCGAGCTGCGGCCCTTCCCAGTACATGCGATTGCGGGCGAGACGCGCCTCGATGCCGAGGGGATCGCCTTCGTCGGGCCACCAGCCGTCCACACCAAGGGCAAAAGTTTTGCGATGCGCGTCCCAGGCGCAACTGACTTGCTCTTTATCGAAGCGAGTGACGTTGCAGGGATCGTGAACCGTTCCCTGCAAATTGTTCTCGAGAATCACGGAGTGCAGGACCAAGCGGAAGTTTTTGTTGTGGAGTTCGTCGATGGCTTGCTTGGGATCGGGGAAGACGCGCTTGTTCCAGGAAAAGGAACCGTTCTCCGTGTTCCAGCCGGAAGGGCAGAACCCGGTGCCTAGATAGATGAGCGTGTCGCAAGGAAGTTTTTTTTCGCGAAAGGCTTTGGCTTCGGCGATGATTTCATCGTGGCTTGCAAGAGTTCGATGCGATTGCTGGTAGCCAAAACTCCAGAGCGGAGGCAGCTCGGGGTGGCCGGTGAGTTTGGCGTATTCGGCCATGAGGATGCGAGGTTCCGGAGTGACCACGATGAAGATGTCGAAGGGAAGAGCGCTCGCGGAGTCCTTGGGAAGGAACTTGCCTTCAGTGCCGGTGAAGTCAAATGTGCCGAAAGGCTGATGAAAATAAATCGCCCAGCCCGCGGTTCCGATGAGCCAGGGGATGGGAACGCGTCCGCCGTGAGTGCCGAGCTTGTAGCCTCCCTGGCCGCTGCGCATTGCGTCTTGGGAGCCGCGGCGATCAAATTGCGGACCGCCTTCGCCGAGGCCTAAGAGCGCGGATTCGCCGATGGCAAAGGAGACGCCGCCGGAGTCGATCGTTAGTTGCTGGACGATGTCGCCTTTGGCGTTTTGGACGACGGCTTGCAGCGGGTTCGCAGTTAGCTTGACGTTGAGTTCGCCGGTTTTGACGGTGCGTTCGCGTTCATCGCCAGTGAACTTTGCCAGTGGCGTTCCCCAAGATACTTGCATGAGCGACCCGTCGCCTTTCACGGATTGCGGTTGTCCGCCTTCAAAGGGAAGAACGCTTAGCCGAAAAGTGTGCGCGCTCACTGGCGCAACCTGCACTTCCACGTTGCGCCCAGCGACTTGAAGATTTTGCTGCGCGGCTTCGATTTCGGAGACACGCAGAAGACCTGCGGCGCAAACGGCGCTAACGCCTTTCAGAATGTCGCGACGGTGGTAGCGGTTAATCATTGGATCAGCATCCCAGAGAAAAAGAAGACTTAGAGCTCTCGTGGGAAAGCGGGCCAAATTATACACAAAATTCTGAAAGCGCTTGCAAAGCTATTCTTTCAGGAAGGAGGAGGCGGTTTGGATGAACTCGGGCCAGCGGGGGCCGAGGACGGCACCGTGGCCAGCGTTGGGAACGATCCACGGGCGGGAGTTCGGAATGGCTTTGAACATTTCGACGGAAAGTTCGACGGGATAGAGAGGATCGCGGTCGCCCTGAATGATGAACGTGCGACCTTTGATTGTGAAGAGAAGAGGGGGAGTGAAGTCTAGGTCATCGTAGCTGGTGGCGAAGGATTTGGTGCTGGCGAGGATGGTTTTGATCTGTTCATCGCCGGGATGACGACGGCGCATTCGCTTTAGACGAGACCCAGCCTGAATAGTGCTCGTTTATGGTGCACGGTTAGACTATCCGGCTAAAGAGGCAAGGCGTTTCTTGGCGAAGGGGACGGCGTAGGCGGCGGGAGGATTGTGGGCCGTGGAGGCAGCGGCTTTCCGGTAAGACTCGATGGCTTTGTCTTTCTCGCCGAGCTTTTCGTAAGCCTGGCCGAGCAAACATTGGATGAAGGGATCGTTCTGATTGGCTTTTGACAATTCTTCTGTGGCGGTTTTGTAATCCTGGCCGTAAAACGCGACGTAGCCACGGAGATACGGGAAAAACTGTGCCTGTTCGGGATTTGTACCCTTGTCGAGGATGGCTTTCGCGGCGTTGACATGGTCCTGCGCTTCAGCCAGGTTTCCACGGCGCGCGGCGACGCGGGCTTGCGCGTGCTCCCAGCGGAAATTCCACAGATCCAGGCGGGCCGTCTTGATGTCCGGCTCTCTTATTCCAAGGTCGTGGCCTTCCTTGTACCAGTGGAGTGCGGTATCCAGGTCGCCATCGTCAATGCAAACGCGGGCGGCTTCGTCGGCGATTTCGCCTTGTTGGAAGAAATCCTTCGCGGCGGCAAAGTAGTCCAGAACCTTCTGCTCGTACTCGATGGTCTTTTTGCAACTGCCTTCAAAAGCGTAAGACATAGCCATCGCGCGATTCGCGGAAGCTTTCTGTTCGGGCTTCTCGGCAACTTCAATGGTCTTCTGAAAATACTTGCGCGCTTCGTCGCTCCTCCCCAGCAGGTCGAGCACGCTGCCGGCGGCGATGTTGGCGGGAAGCGATAGGGGCATGGATTGAAGAGTCTGGCGATAGAGCGCGAGAGCTTCTTCCAACTTCCCTTCGCGCATCAATTGCTGGCCTTGTCTGATGAACTCCGGCTGCTGGCGTTGCGCGGGAGCCGGCGCAGCTTGTGCAATGAGAGAGGCGGGTGAACAGCAGAATCCGACAACGGCCGATAAAGCGATCTGAACGGCGGCTTTCATGCCGCCATTATCACACGAACCTTTCCTAGAGGTTGGTGCAACGTAGGAACAAATGTGGGGGGACGGGTGCGTCATGATGACCAGTGAGGATTGCTGAAGCTTAAGTCAGCGCGTCGCGATGCGCATGAAGCGGGTGAAACGTGCGCGGCACGCACAGGCGAGGTTTGCTTAAGTCTGGCGGAAGTAAAGTAGGAATGAACGGGGTGTCGGACGTAAGAGAAAAAAAGAGAATTTGACCAGACGGGACTGCAACTAGCGGTTTCAATTTGAGACACCGTAAAATCTGCTATTGAAGAAGCTTTTTAAAGACAGATTGATCCACTTCTGAGTTACCATATATTCCCCGCCCGGAAATAGGGGGTTTCATGTACAGAAGTTTCCGATTTTCTTCCGCGGCCCTTCTTCTTGCTCTTTCTTACTTCTTGCTTGTTCCTCCACGTTTGGCCGCACAGGACAGCAAGGTCATGGGCGAGCTGAAGTTCAAGGGCGCTAGCCATATCGAAAAAGATGCAGGCGTTTGGATCGATGGCACTTACGTTGGATACGTAAAGGAACTCAAGGGCAACAAGAAGGTGCTGCTCTTGCCCGGCAAACATCAAATCGCGGCGCGCCAGTCAGGTTACAGTGATTTCGTGAGAGACATTGTCGTCGAGCCAGGACAGGTGCAGAGAATTCGCGTGGCGATGCCCTTACTCAGGGGCGCACGCCCGCCTTCCATCACCGCCGAGTTAAAGCTGACGGTGTATCCCGGACGCGCAGCCGTCTTTGTGGATGACAACTACGCGGGCCACGCCAGCGAGTTTGGAGGCGCTCTCCATTCTTTGCTAATCAGTCCCGGCAAGCATCGCATACGAGTGGCGCTGCCTGGCTACCAAACTTTTGAAACGGAGGTCTCTCTTCTGGCCGGACAGAAGTCGGAAGTGAAGACCGAACTGCTTAAGGGAAGCATCGAGCAAGCCAGCTCGGACATCAAGAAAGACGCGAATATTCAGAAAGACCGGCAATAATTTTCCCTCCCACAGCGCCCAAGTGCGGAGGTGAGGGAGTGGTGTTTCGGGATTTGGGCTGGGCCGGGGGGTGGGGTTTTAGTTCACCGTGAGCTGGGTAGAGGCGGCGTGACTTACGTTCCCTGAGGTTCCCGTGACAACGATGGTATAGGCACCGGCCGGAGTTCCCCCGGGTGGGCCTTTGCCGGGAGTAGTGGTAACGTATCCTCCGCCGCAAGAGGCACAGAGCGCGGCGAGGAGAATCGCCGAAAAGGACAGAAGGAGCCGCAACCTGCGCCGCTCAATCCTGCGCGAGCTGATCAATCCGAGCCAAAGAAGAATGCAGCCGAGAAGCGCTGTCACGTTCGAAGGGCCGGTCTTCGGTTGGATGTGCAAGCGCGGCCAAACAAAAAAACCGGAACGTTTTGTTGTCATCACGTCGAGCTTAGCAGTCGCAGAACTGGTCCCATCCAGAGTGATCGAAGATGGCGCCACCGTGCAGGAGGCTCCCGTGGGCATACCGGCGCAAGTAAACGTTACCACTTTATTGAACCCACCGCTTGGCGTGATCGTAACCGCGAAGTCAGCGGACTGTCCTGCACTGATGGTATCTCCAGTTGGACTAACCGAAGCGGTGAAGTCCGTCCCGTTTCCGGCGGGAGGGGCCACCGATTGCAAGGTTTGCACTAAATCCAGCCGCCCATTGCCCATGCCAGAGCCAACTGGGACCGCGTGAGCCACTGCAGCGGCGGCCTTGGACTCATTCGTAGTTTGGTCGAGATTCAGCAGAAGTGCACTTGCACCGGAGACAAAGGGAGCGCTGAAGGAAGTGCCCCATCCCGCTGCATAAGTGCTAAAGGGATACGTGGAAACGATACCTTCGCCGGGAGCAGCTACCCACACAATGGAGTTGCCAAAGTTGGAAAAAGAGGAGCGTGTATCGGTGTCGCTGGTCGAGGCAACTCCCATCACGTCAGTTTGGTAAGCCGCGGGATATACAGTCTCCTGCACACCATCGTTGCCCGCAGAGGAAGCGCAGATTACATTGTTCTGGTTGGAATAATTGATGGCCTTGGAAAACTCGACCGAATTTGACTTCAAGTCGAAGCTCATGTTAATGACGTTGGTGCCGCTCTGCACGCCGTAATAAACGGCATGCAAGATGTTGGACAAATAGCCTGTTCCGTCAGAACTAAAAGCTTTCAGGGGCAGCAACTGCGCCTGCGGCGCGACCAGGTGAATGATTCCCATCACCATGGTTCCGTGGCCAAAGGCGGCGTATTGCCCGGTATCCAGAACCGCGGCCGTCGACTGGTCAAGCACTGCAGCGGTCGACTGATTTACCTGCGCGATGTTCGATGTGCCGCCTGAGGGCGGAGGGCCGCTGTAGTCGGTCATCTCCGAACCGCCGGGCTGATTTCGCGTGAAGTCGTAGCCCGGCAACAGCACTGGCTTTAACGCAGGGTGATTCGGGTCGACGCCGGTGTCAATATCCGCGACGATTCCCTTGCCCATCACGTTGAACGTGGTTTGAGCTGTGGACAGACGCACAATGTTTGCGGCGGGTTGGTTTACGTAGCCGTCCCATACGGTAGAACCGGAATAGGTGATCAGCATGCTATCGGATAAACTCGGAGGATATGGCGTGATGACTTTGTTCAGGCCGCCGACCAGGTTCAATAATTGGTCTACTTCCGCGTCAACAATTCCCACTGTGTTGCCCAGCAGGTTCAGGATGGTGGTGATGTCGAGAGGAGTGGTAATGAGGAAAAGTTGGCCGATTGCGCCGTCCAGGCTGCCAACCACGGTGCAGTTTTGCAGCAACGGCAGGCCGTTGCAAAACGCTTGAAGACCTTGTAAGCCCAGCGTGGTCCGTACAATAATGCGATTGTCAGCTTTGGCCGAAGTACTGCACAAACCAAAGATAACCAACGGGACCCAAAGCCATCGCAATCTCATACTTTAGTCTTCCTTTTTTTCCAGAAAGTGTTCCGTCGCGACTGATAACATTAGTTATACTGTACTTCTAATTTATTATCTGGTTCTTGCCGTTCGTTGCCCAGTCTAAAGGAGGCGTAATCAACAATACCCATTCATTGGGACTGACTTCAATTTCAAGAGAGACGCTGCGCTCATCCTGGAATTCAAAAGAGAACTCGCCGTCTTCATTTGTCATCTTTACACTGAGTGGGCCCTTCCGGCTCTTGAGTACGACCGAGACACCGTTCAGAGGGATTTGCGCATCCTTGGCTCTTAGGACTTGCCCTAGCAAAGTTATGCGGGGGGAGTTCGGGGAGCGTTCGAAGGAAATATCGGCGGTAAGTGCCGGGGCTTCGTAGACCAACTGGCGAGTATCAGTTTGCAAGTGTCGGATTCCAGCGGGCAAGGGCTGCAAGAAAGTGTCCAAAACGAGCCGAGCCACTCCGGTGATTCGGCGGCTTCCGAGTTGCGGATACACCATGGACTCCAGGCGTGGCCAGAGATCTACCGCCAAGCGATCACGTTGCACGTAAGGAATGGAATACTTAGTGATCAACTCAGTGGTCAAAGAACCAGCAGCTCCGTCTGTTAAAACGATGACTCGACCGGGAAACCGCATGAGAAGTTCCCTCATGCCCTGTTCAAATTTGGCGGGATCGGAAATGGTGCCCGGTAATTCAAGCAACGCAGCAGAAGTTCGCTCTCGGCCAAGCAGAGCCAAAGCTTCCTCAATCCCTGAGGCAAGAGCCCACTGACACCCCATGGTTCCCACGAGTACACGGATTGTGTCTCGTTCGGCTGCACGCTCGCAGATGATCAGCACCCTGGGCCGCATTTGGGCGGAGAACCCCTACCGCTACACATGGGAGACAGGGGCTGGTTCCTGTACTCATGACTCTCTGCACTTTCGCTGGCGTAGCTCGGCAAAGTGTAGGGATTAGGTAGAGTTGGAACAATTCAGGGGATACCGCAATCGTACCTAGGGTGAACACCTTAACCTTGCGGAAGTGAAATGCCAAACCGCTCCGGTTTTGGAAAACAAACTGTGGACCAGTGTCCGGAACGAGGAAGGCTAGATCCAGCGAATTTGCGTGGCGTTTTTGCTTATAACAAAGATTCGGAGGTTGTTGGAGCGAGGGTCAGCTGGCACGAGGAAGAACCCGATCTTCTGGGGATTGTAGGCGTCGGTCGTGCCGACTAGTTTTTCGCCATCGCGAAAAGTGACTTCGGCTTTGCGGCCTCCATTCTGTGAAGTCAGGACCTGGGATTCCGTGTATTCGCTATTGCCGACGAAGTCCTTGGCAAAAAATATCGCCTTCAATTCTTTCATTTGGACGTTGGTGCCTTCGCGCTGAGCCGGGTCTTGTTCGAGAAAAAGGCGAAAGGTGTCCTTTTGGGCAGAGAAATTGTAAATGTAGCCTTTCAAACGGCGGCCATCGAGGAATGCCACCACCGCCTTATTGCGATTGTCTAGAACGTTTTGCGTCGCCATGTGAGCCCGCTTCCAAGGAGGTCAGAAAACCGCCTAATGCTTTGCCTGTTTGGCCAGGTCCCAGCCTTCCATCACCACGGCGCGATAATCCTGCTCCGTGCGGATGGCATCCTGCACAATTTCCACCAGCCGGGACTTCATTTGCTGTGCCCGGGGATCTTTGGGGTCCAACTTCCCCTGGTTCTGCCACGATTGCACTTGGTTGACGATTTGCTTCAACTCCACAATTAACTGGCCCTCATGAGAAACGAAGTGTTCTTTGGCAGCGTAAAGCTTATCTTCCCAGGCGCGCCGACTGGGGAAGTCCACGTCGTTGTCCAGCAAGATGGCCTTCGCCAAGGTTGCGCGATCTAAAGACTCTAATTGCTTGAGCCCCGCTTCAGCTTCTTGAACCTTGGCCAAAGCTTTGGCCATCGCGTTGCTATCCACACCGCCCTGCGGGCCACCACCAAGGTCGCCAGCCAGTCCGGTCAAACCCTTGCTCGAGGGCATATTCTCGTCGGTAATTATCGTCTTAGGCTTGGCGGCGTTTTTTTCCCGGTCTCTGCGGGCCTGGCGCGCCACATCCGCTAGGGACGGCTGGGGTTGAGCTTGAGCTGGATCTTGAGATTGATCTTGGGCGTGGCCAGGTGTCGCAAAAAGCGCGAGCCAAAGAAGACTCGCCACGACTCCTATTGGCCGCAACATGTTGGGCATGATGGTCTCCGAACAGTCCTCAGAATGTAGGGAACGCAAGGCCCCAGCGGGCATGTTCCCGTTTCGAAATGCAAAGAAGCCATAGGCAAAGAGTACTGCGTTGGCTAAAGCGCCATTACTTGATGCGAGGCGAAAGAACGCCTGGAGAGTGTGCTTCTATTGAGGAGCGGTTAGATACGTCTTACGATGCCTAACCTGGTAATTGCCAGTCGTGACCTTCACTTCGATTGAGCGATATGTGTTCGCGGGGCCGCGAGGATTCGGATAGTAGGCCAGGCGGTACTGCGTGCGGAGCTCGCGGTCGATGCGGTCGAAGATAGCGGTAAGCTCGGGGGCAGTATCAGGATAAAACATGGCCCCGCCGGTAGTATCCGTCATCGTTTCGAGAGCGTGCTCACCGGCAGTGTTGCGTCCGTTTTCGTTTTTCACGGGACGGATCACAACAGTGTAAAGCAGCACATTTCCGCTGACGGCCTCTCTGCGAGCCGCTTCGAAATCAGAGCGGCTCGTAGTTTCTCCTGCATCGGTGACCAGGATGATTACGCGTCGGCGGTCGTCCCCGCGATGCGCCAGCGCGCGGGAGGCCAAAAGGACAGCGTCATAGATGGAAGTGCCAGCGCCATTTGGAATTTTGCGGACCGCCTCCTGAAGAGCGGCGACATTGTCGGAAAACCCGGGCGGACGCTGCGTCACATCTTCATCGAAGGAAAAAACAGCCAAGCGATCGCCGGGACGGACGACCTGGCGGATGAAATGAGCCGCGGCTTCCTGCTCAAACATGATTTCCTTGTGGGCGCTCATGCTGGCATCAATCATCAGGGCCAGGTCGAGCGGTTGGGAAGTCTCAGGTTCGAAGATATCGATTTTCTGTTCGTTGCCCTCATCGAAGAGCCGAAAAGCTTCACGCGGGAGGTCAGGGGCAGGGCGATTGTGCTCGTCGAGAACGCTGACGAGCACTGTAACCAGATTCACGTTGACACGAATGCGGTTGCCCTGGACAGACGGCTCCGAAGACCCCTCCTTCGGAGGGGCCGGAGTGGGCTGCACGTTTTTGCCAGGCTCACCGTCAGGGGGGCCTGAGGCGGGGGAAGAACACCTCGCGCAGGAAGTGGAACTTGACGAAGACTTAGCTTTTGTCTTGGACTTCTGCGCCCAAGGTGGACGATTGGGATCGTCCTGCGTGTATGCAATTCCACTTGCGAGGAAAACTGCGAGAGCCAGGAAGATAGCGCGGCTGTGGGACGTCGGGGTGCGCATTTGGGAACTAAGATGCGGGTTCCGCGCGTGGCGTCGCCACCGGCGCAGGAGGCAGTTCGCCATCAGCCCAGACGGCGCCGTCCTCGAAATACTCTTTTTTCCAGATGGGCACGGTACGCTTGAGTGTATCAATGGCGAAGCGGCAAGCGTCAAAAGCAGCCGCGCGGTGAGGAGCGCTGACGGCGATGAACACGCTTGTTTCGCCGATCTCCAGGCGGCCCAGCCGGTGAACGATCGCTAGGTGATGGATGCGATACTTTTTGTGGAGTTCCGCCGCGATTTCGCGCATCTTGCTGACCGCCATGGATTCGTAGGCTTCGTAGTCAAGGTAAAGTGTGGGCCGGTTGTGCGATTGGTTGCGCACGAAGCCGTCGAACGTAACGATGGCGCCATCTTCTCGAGCGCGGACATGTTGAATTAGGAGAAGAGGATCAATCGGCTCGCGAAGGAGCTCGATGATGTCGTCGTGAGTGAGGGGAGGAGTCAAGGTTTCAGCCTAGCCTCCGCTAACCGGTGGTAGGAAAGCGACTTCGTCACCTGAACGAAGAGGCGCATCCCAGGAAGCAAATTCTTGGTTGTGCGACGCCACAACGGAGGAGCGGTATTTGGCCAGCTCGGGAATGCGCTGGGAATAAAGGGCAAAGAGCTGCTCGATCGTGGAAGCATCGTGGAGATCCAGAGATTCTTCGGACTGGCCGACAACATCCTTCAGGCGCCCAAAGAACAGCACTTTCACGCGAACGGTTTGTGAAACGGGAGGCACACGAGAATTGTAACGCTAGCCGCCAGAAGCAGCCAGTCGAAGAAGTGACTGTGACCCGTGAAGACCATAGCGCTGTAGTGACAAGAGGACTGAGAGTTTGGTGCTCTCAATACGAGAAAATGCTTTGAATGATTCAAAGACTTGACCGTGGGGTCGAGGTTGCGTAGCGTGCAAGCGAGTGGCGTAAGTCCCTTTCACGAAGCAAAGCGTTGGAGAAAGTTATGAAGATTTTGGTTACGGGTTCGACCGGCTTGGTCGGAACTGCCCTGGTCAATGCGCTTGCGAACGATGGGCACACTGTCTGCCGGTTGATGCGTCCACAGAGCAGGAAAACCTCTGCCGACCAAGAGGGATTCGATGTGGCCTGGAACCCTGCAACGGGTGAGTTAGGCGGCGCAGGTGTTGGGCCGGATGCTGTCGTGAATTTGGCAGGAACGTCGATCGCGGGAGGACGTTGGACCAAAGACCGAAAGGCTCTGCTGCGCACCAGCCGGATTGATACCACGCAGGCGCTGGTCAAAGCTTTGGCAAAAATGAACGTGCGGCCAAGAGTGCTTGTGTCGGCGTCGGCCATTGGAATTTATGGCGACCGCGGAGACGAAGTATTGACCGAGGAAAGCAAGCCCGGATCCGATTTTTTGGCAGGACTGGCGCGAGACTGGGAAGCGGAAGCGTTGAAAGCCGAAGCGCTGGGGATTCGCGTCGTGCTGGCGCGATTTGGAATTATTCTGGCGCAACAGGGCGGCGCGCTGGCGAAGATGCTTCTGCCATTCAAGCTGGGAGCGGGAGGACGACTCGGTTCTGGCAAGCAATGGATGTCGTGGATCACGCTGGAGGACGTCGTCGGGATAATGCGATTCGCAATTGAAAACAACAGCGTGCTAGGCGCAGTGAACTTCGTGGCCCCGCAACCCGCCCAAAACTCTGATTTCACAAAAGCGCTAGCAAAGGTTCTGCACCGCCCAGCGGTCTTCCCTGCCCCGGCGTTTGTCTTGCGGCTCGGGCTGGGTGAAATGGCAGACGGGCTGCTGTTATCCAGCCAGCGCGTCAAGGCACAACTGTTGGAAAAATTGAATTACCGGTTTCTTTATCCTGAATTGTGGGCGGCGCTTAGCGGCGTGCTACGAAGAGGCTAAACACGTCATCTATTTCACAGCGGAGAGGCTGACTTCCACCTTCATCACCTTACCGCTTATGGGGTCAGTTGCCATCGTGCTCTCGACTGTCTGGCCCTCGCGCAGTTTGAGATCGAGTTCTGACCGGAAATTGCGAATGATTGGCTCCTGGAAAGACCCCGCATGCGGGTCCATTTGCTCCGGCGGCCTCTGCACAGGGACGAGCGTATAGCCCTCAGCCCACGAACGCTCCAAGTTTAAATACAGGAGGAAATGCCCTTCGGGTGTGTGGGCGGCTCGCGCGTCAATGTTTGTGCCCACATCAAGATAGGTCATGTTTCCCGAGCTTCCGCCCGTGTAAACAGGCACACGGCTTCCCACACGCATCTTTACCCATTGTGGTTTGAGCTCCGAAGCATCGGGCGCGTTGATATAGACCGTATAGGGAAGGCTCTTGGTTTTCTTGTCCCCCTCGAATTCGGTGAACACCACGGTGACTTTCACGGGCGTGGTCTGGGCTTCAGCCTTTGGCCTTTCCTCCGTTTTGGGTTTGTCCTGCGAGCGGCAGACCGGTGAAAGCATGCCGAGCAATAGAAGTGAGGCAACATGAACTGAACTGAGTCTCATTTTTCCTCCGCGGTGATTCGATTTCTTGCTCAACCATTCGCTAGTGTCTCTCGCCCGCACCATCCGAAGTCTCGGTTTCCGCGCCATCGAGCGGTTTGATCTCGATGTCGGAAATCTGCAAGGGATCCACGATTACGAGCGTATCCTTCTTTTCCGGGCGCTGCGCGAGGAAAGCTGCGGCAGCATCTCTGTGTTCGTTTAGAGTGGCCACAAGCTTTGCCAGTCCCTCGCGTTCGTCGGGCGGAACGAGGACTTCCAAATTGCCAGACGCCGCTGAATGAACGTTGGTTGAATCTCCCGCCGAGCGGAGATGACTTGCACGCACAGAAGCAATCTGGGTGCCCGACCGAACAATCCTTTCGGGACGCATGTTCATTTCAGGTGCTTTACGAATCGGGGCAACGACTGAACCTTGCTCGGCTAGGCTTTCAGGCGACTCGTGACGAAGTCGCGTAATCAGAAAAATCACTAAGGCGAGGGCCGCAGTGGCGGAGGCAAAAATCAGTAGCCGTGCCCATTGGAACCGCGATTCGGCCGCTTCGTCAAGGCACGCCCGCACGCGAGGAAGAAGAGAGGGGGAAACCTCCACGTTAATCGCAGTCTGAAGTCCCGAATCGATGGCGGCAAATAGAGATTGCTCTTCGTTGAATGCTGCGCGGCAGCAGGCACACTCGTTAAGATGTGCGCGCAGATTACCTTGCGGAGCGGCGCCGGAAGCCGCAACTTCGATTAAAGCATCTTTATCGTTTTCGCATGGCATCGCAACTTCTCCGCTAATTTCTTTCGGGCGATAAAAATCCGCGACTTTACGGTTCCGAGCGGGACGCCGAGCATGGAAGCGATTTCTTCAATCGTGTAGCCGTCCATGGCCGAGAGCAAAAGCACCAGGCGCAATTTCTCCGGCAACTCTTCGAGCGCCCGATCGAGGTGAACCTGGAACTGATTCGCGACCGCGACATCTTCCGCGCTGATGGGAGGTGGAAGGTGCGTTGGTCTCGCCCACAACGTATCTCGGTGCTCGCGGCGTTTCGCCGAGCGCAAGCGGTCGAGCGCCAGCCGAAACGAAATGCGTACCAGCCATCCGCGGAAACGGCTATGATCGCGCAACCGGTCGAAACTCTTGTACGCCCGGAGCAGCGCTTCCTGGGCTACGTCTTCCGCATCCGCCGTGTTGCGCAAAACTCCTCGAGCAACGCGAAAAGCCAGCGGGCCGCACTCGGCGAGGCGCGCTTCGAATTCCCGCCGGGCGTCAGCCTGAGCTGCCTCGCGCACCAACTCGCTCCTTGCCGTGCTGACTGGTTGGTCCAGAGCCAGCTCCTGCATAGGATCCCTTCTAAACGCTCGCCACACTCGGCCCGGAGAAAGCGAGGAGTCTCGTTCCCCGTACAACTACCAGACGTCGTGGTGGCGGGTTTGGTTCACTGGGATGGTACCGCTTCCGGCAGGCTAAGGCGTGCGCTAAATCCCCAACTGGCCTAACAGGTCTTCCAGGTTGGCTTCGTTCACGATGACTTCCCGAGGCGGCCCCCCCTGAGGGCTGGCCTTGACCACGCCTTCATCGAAGGCGTTAAAGAGGCGCATCTTGGCCAATGCATATTCTTCGGAGCTAGAAAGGGTGCGGCCGTTTTGCGCGGCCCAGCCGTCGAGCGCGGATTGGTGGACAAAAATCTTGAAGGGGAAGGCGGATTGTCGGTCGATGGAAACGACATACGTAAACTCGCCGCCCGCGCTCTCGCCTCGTTGCCCGCGGTTCCCCTCGAAGAAGTAATACTGATATACGAAGCCGTCGGCGGCCGAGTAGGTCTTGACGCGGCGAACGGCATCCGGGCGAGCCATGCGCAGGATTATTCGCGGGAGAACCTAGGAAGTCAAACGCAGAAGATTATCAAGCGCGGCGACCGAATACCAAAATGAAACACGGGCATCGCGTTCGGGGCCCAATTTAGAACAAAGTCAGTCTCAAAAAACCAATTGAGGCTCACAGCCACGGTGACCAACACCACGGACCCGACCGTGAGCTGGAGCGGGGAATTCTATTGTCGGGACCATCTCGTCCAAATTGCCGGATTGCCGGTCGGAAGCAGCTACACCGTTAGCTTTACCACGCGAACGTGGCCTGGGCCATGACAAGTTCTTCGTAGGTGTGGCCTTCAGGGCGGCCCTCTTCCGCTGATATGCTCGAGACTCTACCTTTCCCGCTGCCGCCGCTTGAATGCTGGTCTGTCAGCAAACCTAGGAGAGCCTTTTGTCTGTGTCACGCAGGCGTAAGCCAGCCTCCACCAAACAACAAGCCCGGCCCCAGCGAAGCAAGGAAGATGGGCTTGCGCTGGCCAGCCTTCACCCCTGCTGCATCTTGCAGCACAGCATGAAGCGCCGCACCGCACATCGAGGAACCCAGATTTCCCGACGTCCTGCAAATCGGAGGAAAGGCGTCCGGCGAAACACCACATTGCTTCGCGAGAAGCGTCAGCAGCCGGGGGTTCGGCTGGTGAGTCGCAAAACCTCCTATCGAATCGCGCGAAATCCCGCTGCGCTTCTCCACAGCCGTGATGACTCTTTCCAGACGCGTAATCGCCGCACGCGAAAGCGCTTCGCCATCGAACTTCACGTCGAGGCCTCCGCCGATTCTCGCAGCAACCTGAATCGCCGCCGCGTATTGACCCGCGCAACCAAAAAGAAATTCACCAAGCCGATACCTATATCCCGCCGCCGGCCATCCCCCCTCGCTTCGCAGCAAAAATGCGCTGGCCCCATCGCCGAAGAGCCCGCCAAACTCCCCCACGACGCGCTCTGGCGTCAGCACACGGCTATGCACGTCCGCCGTGACTACCGCCACCGCTCGCGCCGCACCCGAACCAAGCAACGATTGCGCGATGGCAAGGGCGTTGAGCAACCCCAGGCACCCTCCGCCAACGTCCAGCGCCCCGCAGTTCTCCCGCGCCAAAAGCTGGGAGTGCAGTTGCGCCGCAAGAGCCGGATAGTCATGATGCGTCTCGCTGGTGGCGATAATCCAGTCCAGCTCCTGCCCTCCGCACGAAGCCGCGCGCAGCGCCGCTTCCGCAGCTTTCGCCCCCAGCGTCAGTTCGCTCTCGCCTTCCGACGCATATGCGAGCGACTCGATTCCCGCGCGTTTGCGCAGCTTGCCCACGGGCATCCCAAACGCCTCGTCCACTTCTTCGGAAGGCACCACTCGCGAACCGGTCAGAAATCCGGCCGTGACAATGCAGGCTTGCTCCGTCTTCGTAGAACCAAGCTCCTTTTTTGCGGCCTTTGGGACTTTCATCAACCTCCCTTCATTCCCTCGCTGATGACATCGCATCGAGAGCAAGATTTCTATCTTCCACTAGGGGGGCGAGAACTGCCAAGCCGCTCACCATCAATACGTCTCATTCCAAACCACGGACATAGGCTCCCTTGAAGTCGTGTAAATCCAAGGTGTTGGCGCCTTGCGAACTGTGGCCTGCTGGTTTGATTCAGCCAGGACGGGCGCCGTGTTACCGTAATAGACGGCTACTATTTGACAGATTTACCTTTACGGATGCTCTCAAGAAATAGCCCAAGATTGGGAGGAGCCCTCGCGTTCCTTTTTCTTTGCGCCCTAAGAACGCCAGCCCAGCGCGTGCGCGGTGATTTGCGCCTGGAAGTGCACGATGCGCAAGGCGCCGCCCTCGCGCCCTCGGGCGAATTGACCAGCGAAGCCAATCAATTTCGGCGAACGTTCGCGGTTGGCGCGGACGGCCGTTACATGGCCCAGGATTTGCCCTTTGGCGTTTATCGATTGACTCTGCACTCCGAAGGCTTTGCTCCCTGGAGCGATCTGGTCGAGATTCGCTCGGAAGTCCCCGTCCACCTCACGGTAACAATGGGCGTCGCACCGGTGACGACGCAGGTCCAGGTCAACGACTCGGCCACGCTCGTAGATCCGTATCGCACGGGAACGCTCTACACCGTGGGCCGCCAGACCATCAGTGAACAAGCCGCCTCTCAACCGGGCCGCGACTTGTTGGATTTGGTCGCCGATCAACCCGGCTGGCTGCTCGAGGCCAACGGCGTCCTCCATCCCCGCGGCTCGGAATACGACGTCCAGTATGTCGTCGACGGTCTCCCGCTGACACAAAATCGTTCGCCAGCCTTCGCGCCTACCTTCGACACCGACGAAGTCGAATCCATCCGCGTTATCACTGCGAATTATCCGGCAGAGTACGGCCGGAAGCTTGGTGGTGTCGTCGAGCTCACTACACAGAAAGATGTTCCGACTGGGCTGCATGGCCAACTCGATGCAAGTGGCGGCAGTTTCACTACCGCAGATGGGTCCGCAGGAGTCTCCTTCGTTCGCGGCGTGAATCGCTTTTCAGCAAGCGCGGATGGATTTCACACCGATCGCTATCTCGACCCGCCGGTTTTGCAAAACTTTACCAACCGAGGAAACGCCGCTGGCTTCTTCGGTTCCTATGAACGCGACTTCTCCGGCGGAGACCGCCTGCGCATCAGCGTGACGCGGAACGCCGTGCGTTTTCTCGTGCCCAACGAACTCGTGCAGCAAAATGCCGGGCAACGTCAGGACCTCGCCGACACGGAAACCAGCGGCCAGATCTACTTTCAACATCCCATCTCTCAAGACCTTTTGCTGAGTCTCTCCGGGAGCGTCCGCGATGCAAGCGCCGCGCTACGCTCAAACGCATCCGCTACGCCGGTGATCGTTTCGCAAAACCGCGGTTATCGCGAAGGCTATCTTCGCGCCGATCTCGCCGGGTATCGCGGCCATCACGACTGGAAAGCAGGTGTGGACAGCCTCTTTAGCCCCGTTCACGAAGCGCTGCAATACACCATCACGGATCCCACTCAGTTTGATTCGGGAACTCAGACGCCCTTTCAATTTGCAGACCGACATTGGGATGTCGAGACGGCAGCGTACGTGCAAGACCAGTGGCACCGCAACAATTGGAATGTAGGAGCAGGCCTGCGCTTCGATCACTATGGATTTGTCGCGCACGAATCAGGTTGGAGCCCGCGCCTTGGCGTTTCTCGTTACGTTCCGTCGCTGAACCTGCTGCTGCACGTCTCCTACGACCGCGTGTTCCAGACGCCCGCGATGGAGAATCTTCTCCTCGCCAGCTCGCCACAGCTCAAATCGATCGATCCCATCGTCGTGCGGCTTCCAGTGCGCCCCGCTCACGCAAATTATTACGAGGGCGGTTTCACGAAAGCTCTTCTCGGGAAATTGCGGCTGGATGCGAACATTTTTCGCAGGGATTTTCACGACTATCCGGATGACGACGTGCTTCTCGACACCGGTATCAGTTTTCCCATCAGCTTCGCAAAGGCGCGGATTTTTGGCGAGGAATTGCGCCTGGAAGTGCCGCACTGGGGAAGGTTTTCTGGTTATTTAAGCTATGCAAATCAATCCGGAATCGGTCAGGGACCGATCACCGGCGGCCTTTTTCTGGGGAGCGACGCAGCCAACCAACTCACAGATACGAGCAAATTCGCCGTCACCCAGGACCAGCGCAACACACTCCGCACCTACATTCGCTTCCAGGCGCCCGCGCGCGTCTGGCTCGCCCTGGGCACGCAATACGGCAGCGGCCTACCCGCCGATATCGGCAGCGCCGATCCGAATTTCCTGTCGGTGCAATACGGCCCCGAGATTCTAAGCCAGGTGAATCTGGTGCGCGGTCGCATGCGCCCGAATTTTTCCGTGGATATCGCCGGCGGAGCAGAACTCTATCGGAAGGAACAACGCAGCGCGGTCTTTCAAGTCCAAGTCTCGAATCTCGCCGATCGCGTCAATGTCATCAACTTTGCCAGCCTCTTTTCCGGAACCGCCGTCGCCTCTCCACGCGCCGTCTCCGCCCGCCTGCGACTGACGTTCTAGTCGTCACCTGCGGCGGAGGCGCACGCGGCTACCAAAAGGAAATCGCCTTGGCGCCTACCGGCGGCGCGCTTTCCCCAATAACCGCAAAATCTCGAGGTAGAGCCAGATGAGCGTGACCATAAGGCCGAAAGCGCCGTACCACTCCATGTATTTCGGCGCTCCATGACTCACGCCAGTTTCAATCAAATCGAAATCTAGCACTAGATTGAGCGCGGCAATGACCACCACGAAAAGGCTGAACGCGATGCCAATGGGTGTGCCTTCATGAATAAAAGAAACAGGGCGGCTGAAAAAGTGCAGGACGATGTCCACAAGATAGAGCAGCATGATGCCGCCTGTCGCGGCGACCACCCCAATCTTGAATTTTTCCGTCGCGCGTATTACCCCGGTTTTGTATGCAAGCAGCATCGCGAAAAGCGTCCCGAAGGTCAGCCCCACAGCCTGGATGGCAATCCCCGGGTATCTTTGTTCAAACATAGCGGAAATGCCCCCGAGCGCAAGGCCTTCCAGGAGCGAGTAAATCAGCGAAGTCACAGGAGACCATTCTTTTTTGAAAACGGTGACCAGCGCCACAACGAAGCCGCCAAGAATACCCCCAATCATCCAGGGAATCGCTGCTTCCGGCGTTTCGGAGCGTGCCATGCCCCAAGTCCACGCCGCGCCGACCACCACGCAAAGCAGCAGCACGCCGGTCTTGTTCACCGTGCCCTGAAGCGTCATCGCTTCGCCAAAGGCCGCCTGCCCCTGAAACGCCTTCTCGCTGAGCGCTGGATTGGAAGTTCGCATCAGATTTGCCATTTATGCCTCCCAGGCATGCATGCCTAGTGTACGCCTCTTGAAACTGCGCTCCAAAATGTAGTGAACCGGCCGCGGTGGCGCATTTTCATCAGAATGATCCACTGCCAAATGACCCACTGCCAACGTCTTTCCCTCGGTCTCCGGCGATCTGCCGCTGTACCTGTTCTCGAAATTCCAGCGGATGATAAATCTTCTCAAACGTTTCGGGAGTTCCTCCCGTGCCTCGCACTATCACCGTCCCATATCCCAACAATCTTCCGAGTGCAGGCTCATCCACCGCCACACTTTCAATCCTCGACAACAGAATCTCCACGGTCCGGCGCTCCGCAATTCCCGTCTTGACGATGACTCTCTTACTGGTAACCGCCATCTCAGTGGCTTTGCGGCGCAAGAGTCCCGTAAGAAACAATGCTCCGCCGACAGTAAGAAACATCAGCGCAACCAGGTAAATCGCTCCTGGCACGGACGAGCCTTTCTTTTTTGTTCCGAGGGAAGCCCAAAGAATAGGAATCGCAGCCGCTAACAAGGCAAGCAAAATGCCTATGACCGCATGCCCAAACATCACAATCCAATGGAGCTTGGTTTCGTACTGAACGAACTCCCCCGGAATCAGGTGCTTTTCAGCGTAGCTCAAGGACACTCCTCAGGGCTGGCGCCGCTCGTTGCGTTCCCCAATTATCCTCTGCTAAATTCCCGTTTGTGCGCCACAACTTCCTGAGGCTATTGTCGCTATCAGTTCAACCTCCGGTTCTGATGGCGCTCTGATGCGTTGCCCACCCTTGCCAGAGCGACTCAAAAATCGACCTTTGAGCTAGGCAGGAGTGACTAACTTTCTCGAATAGCGCCATTCTAGCAAGAATGCGATTCCGGTCCCAACGAGAACTCCTGCCCAGATGAGGCTAGCCTTGATGTGTATCGGGTCCGAGAAAAGCAAAAGAATCCCGGCTATCAAAAACAATGGCCCGGTAAGGACGCAATGATAAGTACGGTTCTTGAATGCGTTAGCAAAGCAGCCGACGGCCATGGCGAACAGGCAAGTTGCCGCCGAATACGCATGTAGCGGATACCACAGCATTCCAATGACCGCCAAAACGGCCCATGCTGCCAGCGACGCGATGAACCAGTAACAAATGGAAGCCGGGCTGCTGCAACAAACTTTCATTGCGTAAAACTTGGTAGCGCTAACGGGAATCGAACCCGTATTTCGGCCTTGAAAGGGCCGCGTGCTAACCGTTGCACCATAGCGCCACGCTTTGCAGGGTGTGTATCGTATCTAGAATAAGAGAAATCGTCAGCGCGAACAAGGTATCTTCTTCATGAGAAATTCTGCAAATTTCCACTTTCGGTTATCTATTTTTGATTTGCTCTGCTTTAGCGATCCTGGAGTTGTTCCTGCTACCGTTAAGCGTCATCCGGTTTCGGAACTGCGCCGAAGAGTTCAGCTTTGGCGGTCCTGATACTCCTCGTGCCAAGCCATTTGGATGGCTTCCAGTTTCGATTCGTTGGACGCGGCCGGATCGCCGCTGAAGCCCGTCAGCTCCATGATCCACTTGTGCATGTCCGTAAAGCGCACCGTGAGCGGATCCGTATCCGGATACTTGTCCGTAAGCGCAATCGCAATGTCTTCCAAATTGTCCCAGCTAAACGTCGGCGGCATGAGCGCTCCTAAGTGTTCTCAGTTATCAATGGCCAGTAATCAGTTTAGGGAAAACGCCAAAATAACAAATCGTCCTTTGACCTGAATACTGACGACTGAAAACTGATTACTGAAAACCGGCGCACTTTAGTGATCCGCTTCCTTCGCGTAATTCTTGTTCCAGTCGGGAATTTCCACAACGATGTCCGTCGTCCCGTCCGGAACCGTCTGGCAGCCGAGCCGCGACTTCGGCGTAATCCCCGGCGCTTCGTCCAGTTCATCGAGTTCCGCGTCGGTTGCTTCGTTGCACGATTCCAGACCCTGATGCACGATCACGTGGCACGTCGAGCAAGCGCACACTCCGCCGCACGCATGATCCAATCCCAATTTAAAACCTTCGGAAATATCCAGAATGCTGCCCGGCAGGCCGTTGTGCCCGTACGGGATTTTCTCCGGATCAATCTCAATCGTCTTGCCGCTGGGAAGAAATGTCACCTTGTATTTCTTCGTGGCGGGCTTGTACTTGACTTCTTCGATATATGGATTCGTTCCGCCCATTGATACCCCCAATCTCCGAGGCGCCTAGCGCTTTTCTTGTCATTCCGAGCGAAGCGAGGTACTCCGCGCCATCGAGCGGTTTTTGCTCGATGAATCTCTCTTCGTCCCGGACCCTTAGACTTCCGCCAACTTGCGCCCTTCGAGCGCCGAAGAAACCGCGCTGCTCATCAGCAGTTCCGCAAGATGCTCGGTCGCGTGATTCAATTCGTCAATGCGCTTGCGGATAAGCTTGTAATCGCTCCCTGCAACAGATTCCTTGAGCGCGGCCACGCTGTCATCAATCCGCGCACGCTCTTCGGCGCCCAAGCCTGCAGACTGAGGGTTCCCTAGCGCTTTTGCCGTCGCCGTCACAATCGACTCTGCTTCCGTACGCGCCTCGATCAACTGCCGCTCCGCGAAATCCTGCTCGGCGTACTCAATGGATTCTTCGAGCATCCGCTCGATTTCGGTATCGCTGATACCGTAACTCGGCTGCACCTCAATCGAATGCTGATCGCCAGTGCGCAAGTCCTTCGCTCCAACTTGCAGGATGCCGTTCGCGTCGATCAGGAATTTTACTTCGATGCGCGGCAATCCTGCGGGCGCCGGAGGCACCTTCAGCGTGAACCTCGCCAGCGACCGGCAGTCCTTTGCCAGCTCGCGCTCACCCTGCAGCACGTGAATGTCGATGCCCGTCTGATTGTCCACGCCCGTCGTGTAAAGTTCCTGCGCGCTCGCGGGAATCGTGGAGTTCCGCGGAATCACTTTTGCCACTGCGCCGCCGTAAGTTTCGATTCCCAGCGAAAGCGGCGTCACGTCGAGCAGCAGCATGTTTTTCACGCCGCGGTCTAGAATATTCGCCTGCACCGCCGCCCCCAGCGCCACCACCTCATCCGGATTCAGCTCCGTGTGCGGCTTGCGGTCAAAATATTCCTGGACCGTGCGGCGAATGAGCGGCGTGCGCGTCGCTCCGCCCACCAGAACGACTTCATCCATGTCCGTTGGCTTGAGTTGCGCATCCGCCAGTGCCTGCTTCGCGGGGCCCATCGTTCGGTCCACGACAGGCTTGATCAGTGCCTCCAACGCCCCTTGCGTAAATTCGTGTGTGAAGACTTTTCCATTCGGCAAAGCAAACCGGAGCGTAGCCGTCTCCGTTTCCGACAACTGATGCTTTACGTTGATCAGCGCTTGGCGCAGTTCCTGCGCCAATTCCCCATGCGGCGAAAAATCGATTTCATCACGTTGAAGAATTAACTCGTGAACGAAGGCCTGCAAGAGATTGTCGATATCGTCGCCGCCGAGGTGCGTGTCGCCGTTGGTGGACAGCACTTGGTAAATGTCTCCTTCGCCTGTGGAGATGAGCTTCAACACCGAAATGTCGAACGTACCGCCACCGAGATCGTAAACCGCCACGCGTCCGCGCTGTTTTTCGTGTAGCCCGTAAGCTAGTGCCGCGGCCGTAGGCTCGTTCACGAGACGCAAAACTTCCAGTCCCGCGATTTTGCCGGCATCTTTGGTAGCCTGCCGCTGGGCGTCATTGAAATATGCTGGAACCGTGATGACCGCGCGGTCCACGGTTTCGCCGAAAAACGCTTCAGCCCAATTCTTCAATTCGCGGAGAATGAACGCGGAAATCTCCGGTGGCGTAAAGACTTTTTCGCCAAGCCGCACGCGAATCACGTTCTTGCTCGCCGGATCGATGCGAAAAGGAAACAGCTTCAATTCGTCCTGAACATCCGCAGGCCCTCGCCCCATCAGTCGCTTCACCGAATAAATCGTGCGCTCAGGTTGCGTGAGCAACCTCCGCTTCGCCGGCTCTCCCACGATGAGGCTGCCGTCTGCATCAATGCTTACCACCGAAGGGCTCAGCGTCGATCCGTAGGGGCCAGGAATACACTTCGGCTGTCCCGATTGCTCATCCGTGTATGCAACCAGGCTGTTCGTCGTCCCCAGATCGATTCCAACAATGCGTCCCATTTCCTAAATCAGGCCTCCGCCAGCTCCTTGGCGACGTTGTTCACCAAGTTGCGAATGTAGGAGCGGCGATTCAGCAACTCATTGAGCTTCGCCATTACTTTCCTCCGCGCTGCGGAATCACTGCTGAGCGCTGCATCCCAATCCCGGGCCGCAGCCTGAAGCTCGCCGTCAACTTCGCCAAGCTTGCCTTGAAAGTTCGTTTCCGCGAATTCCAGCCGCGCTTTCAGTCCGGCCAAATCCTCGCCGGAGGCTTTCGCTTCCCGCAATTCATCGAGCGATTCGTTCAGCTCGAACACTTCCTCGAGCAGTTCCGGCGGCGCCTGTTGCTTCTTTTCGCCCTCTTTGCGCTCGCCCTCGATAGCGAGCAAATGTTCGACGCGCGCAATCGGATCGCGCAAAGTCCGGTACGCGTCGTTCAATTCCGAACTGCGCTTGAGCGAAAGCTCGCGCTCCTGCTCGCTCGCATTCACGAAATTGTCCGGATGCAGCTTCCAGCTCATCTGCAGGAACTTGTGCTCCAGCTCGCCCATTTCAATCCACAGCTTTCGCGGCAAGCCGAAGATGGCAAAGTAATCCTGCGACTCAACTGGTTTCGTAGAAGATGTTGGCGCTGCGCCCATGAAACGCTCTTCAAAATTCAATGCAAAGCACAAACAAAAATGGCTGGCGAATGGCCGCCAGCCAGTTCCATTTCAGAGTTCTGGCGATTACGCCGTGAACGAGCTGCCGCAGCCGCAGTTGCGCGCCGCGTTGGGATTCTGAAAAACAAATCCCTGGCGCATCAGCGTCTCTTCGTACTCCAGCGTCGTGCCATTCAAATACAGAAAGCTTTTCGGGTCCACGAAAATTCGCGCGCCGAACTCCTCAAAAATCTTGTCGCGGTCGCGCGGTTGCGTGTCCAGTCGCATTGCGTAGGACATGCCCGAGCAGCCGCCTCCCTGCACGCCCACGCGCAGTCCGCCAACCTCGGGCGACACGCCTTCCTTTTCGAGCAGTTCGCGAATCTGTTTCGCCGCGCGCTCGGTGAGGTGGATTGCTGGGGCGGCGGCGACCCCCTCCCCTGGTTTTGTGTAAGTGTTCATTCTAAAGCACTTAGCTTTCCCACAAGTTTTTTAGAATCAACACTCACGAGGCGTCTTGCAAGTGTTCATTCTAAAGGAGTTAGCACTATTCAATCCCCGGCGTTCTGCCTCAAACTTGGCCGGCCGCGGCATGCTCCGCCACCACAAACGCGGCGCAGGCCAGAACTCACCAAGAATGGCTCCTCAACCAAACGCGGGCAGCTACGTTAGTGCGAGGCCTTTTCGGTGACCGGCAATTCGACGCCGTGCTTCTTCTTCCAGTCGCCAATGGCGGCCTTGATGGCGTCTTCGGCGAGCACGGAACAGTGAATCTTGACCGGCGGAAGCGACAGCTCGCGCACGATGTCCGTGTTCTTGATGGCCAGGGCCTCGTCCACCGTCTTGCCCTTCACCCATTCCGTAGCGAGCGAGGAGCTGGCGATGGCCGACCCGCAGCCAAAGGTCTTGAACTTGGCTTCTTCAATGACCTGCGTCTCCGGATTGATTTTCATCTGCAGCTTCATTACGTCGCCGCACTCCGGCGCGCCGACGAGGCCGGTCCCGACGTTGGGATCTTCCTTCGGGAGGCTGCCGACGTTGCGAGGATTGTTGTAGTGATCCACTACTTTTTCGCTGTATGCCATTACCCATTGCTCCTTGCCAGGTTTTCGACACTTTCAAAGGCGGCGCTCTTCACAGCCTTGTCCGTGAGCGAAACGTTCGGCACGGAAGCCGAACGGCCCGCGGTAAGCTGACGAAGAGCATCCTTAATGTACTCCGCTCCGAGGCCAAGCATTTTCAAGAAAGCGCGCACCTGCTGAAGTTCGCGGAATGAGCGCTCTCCCCCAGTTTCCTCCTCCGCATCGTAAGGCACGAAGCTAACGCGGAAGGCCGCGCCGGTGCCTCCGATGGAGCGGTGAATGCGAATTGTTCCCTCATTTGCAGCCATTTTGTTTTCAACCTTCTTCTAGGCGGTTTGCCATTTCATTTTTGAGATGTCGATTCCCTCTTTGGCCATTTCGTAAAGCGGCGAAAGCTCGCGCAGCTTGGTGACGACTTGCACCATCTTGTCGATGACATAGTCGACCTC
>DATEGO010000003.1:0-24495 GCA_035280065.1 Candidatus Acidiferrum sp. | reverse complement strand
CAATCAGCTTAGTATGGATTGCGGCGTGTCCGTGGGCGGTACATACGCGGGCTGACACCAAACTCGGCGCGAAAGGTGCGGATGAAATTTGAGACGTCACCGAAGCCGCAATCCAAAGCTATATCGAGGATTTTGGTGGGCTCAGTGCTCACACGAATTGCCGCCCGGCGCAGCCGCACCCGAAGTAGGTACTGGTGCGGCGTCGCACCCGTGAGGCTCTCAAATGTGCGAAGAAAGTGGAAAGTGCTAAGGCCTGCCTCTCGTGCAAGGTCCTTGAGCTTGTGAGAGCTCTCGGGGTAGCGCTCGATCATTCTCACGACTCGGGTCACTCGCGCCAGCGCAGCGGGTGGCGCATCCTTTGGTTCAGTGGAGAGGCCAGCCACAAGTCGTATCGTCTGAGCAGTCAGTTTGACGCTCAGCTCCTCCCACGACACTTCCACAGATCCCGTCAAAGCAGCGCTGGCTTGGGCCACCAGCGGAGACAACGCGCGAAGCGGCGGCAGGCGAGGCACGTGGAAAACCGGTCTGGCGTCGCAGACTCCGGCAGCGGCCGCGAGCTCCTCAAAATGATTCCAAGCGTAATGAAACGAAAGACAGCGGTCTCCGGTTCCGTGCTCGTGTCCGCATTCAAAACGCTGACCTGCGTTGCCGAGCAGAATGGAACCCGGTGTCATCAGCTCGCGGCCAGCAGAGGAACGGTATTGAAAACTGCCTGCCACAACGACGGCGATGCACGCTCGGGAGTGCGTCTCTTCGAAAGGGCGATCTTGCGGACCGCGCGTACAAAGGACATCGTCTACCGACCAGCCCTCACCTTCGGCCAATTTGCGAGCAATGGTCCTGCCACGAGCGGCGTTCATGGCTTGCCACCCCGAAACCCGCTCCAATTCGACCGCAACTTTCGCCAAGAATTCGTCTCCCTGAACGCCCTATAAGAATTGTAGCAAACAGAGGAACTGCGACAGCTTTGTCTCGGCAAGAACCGGTCCTCCGTTGCTCCGATAGGTTGCGGTTAGAAGATCAGATGATTTTTCGCATGCCCACAAGCCCGTTGATCCGGGTTGTCGCGTTCTTTTCCGTTTTAGCTGCGGCGCAAAGCCTCTTTCCGCCATTGTTGGCGGAGAGACCTGCGCCCGAGCATGGAGATCTCACAGGAGGCAGCAAAAATGCAGGCAACTGGAACTAGATTTACTGATCTGTTAATAGCTCGGGGCCGCTCACCAGAAGTCCCAGAGTCAGCGGATGTGTACGGATGGCTTGTCGGAAGCTGGGAACTCGAAGCCCTCTATTACAAGGCCGTGGACGTTTCTGCGAAACACATCAAAGGCGAAGCTCATTTCGGCTGGGTCCTGGAGGGCCGCGCCATTCAGGACGTTTGGATCATGCCGCGATGCTCAGACCGCCGGCCAGACCTGGACAAAACCAACAACATGTACGGCACGACCCTTCGTGTTTGGGACCCATCGATTCAGGCTTGGCGCATATCGTGGATCAATCCCGTCACGGGGTACCGCGAACAACAGATTGGTCGCTCAAGCGGCAAGGACATTGTGCAAGTAGGTGCCCGTCCGGACGGCACTCCAACTCGCTGGCGGTTCACCGAAGTTACGCCCGACTCCTTCCACTGGATCGGAGAAGCGCTTGCGCCGGATGGCAAAGCCTGGACGATCGAAGGTGAGTTCCTCGCCAGGCGGCTTCGCTAGGTTACATGTGACTCGCGCAGAGCAAGTCGTCTTTCGGTCTTCTTAACCTGCGTCGGTTTTCACAGTAAATCGCGGCAGTAAGGATTTGGTTCGGATACAGTTTGTGCAAGTTCGGGCGACAATTGCCGAACGTGGAATTTCGCGCGCTATATCTAGGCGTCGCGTTTCCCGAGCAGCCATCCCATCAGTACGCCAAATGTCAAATTGAACCCCAGGGTTTCCCACAAATGACTTCGCGCCACGGTCGCCGGCATCAATGGATTGGGTAAGAGCAGGGCCGTAGTCCACGACGCCAGGAATGCTGTGATCGCCAGGATGCTTTTCCAGCGTGAACCCCGAAGCATGCGCAGAAGCGGATACACGCACGCCACATACAGCAACGCCCGGAATACTTGCAATGCAAAGAGCAGTGGTTGCTTCTCCCAATTACTCTTCACTGCCTCATAAAAGTTGGCGGCATCCGTCCCTCCGTAATACTCGCGCAGCACCGGATCCCGCCATGCAACGTAATAGCCGAAGAACAAGTAGAGGAATACGAACGCCACAACCAGCAGCGCAATTCTCCCCGTCATCGCGACCGCCGTGTGTCGCGGTCCTTCGGTTTTCTCCATGACCGCCGGCACATGTTTCCATTCGCCCAGAATCAGTACTGCCAACGGCGCAAACAACGCCATCGCAATCGCCCCTTGCAGGAAGAGCGCCCGAATCAACGCCCGTGGCATCTTCGCTGATAGAAAAAAAAGCGACTCAACTTGCGTGGCTATTGTCGATATCCCGTATGTCGCCCCGAAAAGTACGCCCGCAAGCCTCAAGCCATGCCAGCCTGACCGAAGAACCAGATACGAAACCACACTCCCGACACACAGACAGAACACCGCGAACGGCACGACGAGTCCTCCTGGACTCGTTGGTGCCTGCGCCTCCTTCGGCACCGTCTTGGCCACGCCGGCTAATGCTCCTCCAATTGCAAGGCACACCCCAAACGCAATGCAAACCGCCACGATCCGAAGCCCGGTTTTCGCCGCTGCTCCTGCCCGCACGCTCCCCTCCCCATTTCTTCCCACACGCCGTTTCGGATCCCGCGTCGATTGACACTTGTGACCTTGCGAGCCAAGCATCTAGACAACTACGGTCAAGCGGAACGCCAACCTTTCATGCAGCTCCCACTTTTCTCGGCGAACTGTTTTTCTTGGCTCTCATTCTTGGAGAGAATTCTGAGTACAACGGCTGTCTCGCCAGGACGTTTATGCGCCGCCCCGCAAGATTACCGCCATAATCATACGCGTTCCTTCCAAATCGGACATCTCACGCCTACAGCGCTCGAACACACCTGCAGGCAGAATAAGACCAGCAACCTTGGAAACCCGAAGCATAATCCAACTAAGGTGAACCACGCGCGCTGACTTTGTCTTGAATCCATTTGACTGCAAAACCGACGATAGGGATTGCTGTTGCCGGTGGCAGTATTTTCGGCTTACGATTTCACGAACGTGTCAGCACGGATCAACAACTCGCACTTCCGCGGCATCACACCGGGAATAGAAACTTTACCGCACAGCTTCAGCCTACCTCGGCATCGTCACCTCCGTGCGTATGCAACGGTAGTTCTAGCTGGCAGCTTTGAAGAATCGGGGTACAACGGCCGCATCCGCGCCGGAGCAGGAGATGTGCTGATCCATCCTGAGTTGGACTGTCATGCGAATCGCATGGTCTCGGCTGGCGTTACGCTGATAAGGCTGGACTGGCCGGATGTTAGCGGAGTTGGAGGGCTCTTTCATTTGGACGATGTTGATGAACTGGCGAGAACGGCTGAAGGGGATGTTGTTGAGGCCACTCTTCTGCTGCAGCGCACTCTCCGAAAAAGGTGTGCACCTTCACCTGGGCTAAGAAATGATTGGCCGGATCTGCTCCTGCTAGATTTGGCTAAAAATGCTGCAACCGAGATTGGGGAATGGGCGGAAGTGAACGGTTTGGCACGCGAGACCGTGTCTCGCGGTTTTGTCGCGGCATACGAGATTGCACCATCCGTCTTGCGCGCGGAATTGCGGGCGCGGGCGGCGTGGTTACGCATCACTAGAGGTTCTGATTGCCTGTGCACAATCGCCGCTGACACGGGTTTTGCCGACCAGGCCCACATGACTAGGTGGATTCACCGCATTACGGGAGCCTCGCCGACGGTCTGGCGCCGGAACGTTTCTACAGCGTAGATGCGTCCTTTGGTCACGCCATCACGTATCCCGAGCCGCAAAGCTGCGTGTGCGCTGACTGCCGCCGAGTCGGCGTCCGAGCAGAAACACGATTGACACCCGCTTCGCGAAAACCGCAAGAAGGAGGCACCCTACGCCAATGTAAGATTCTCGAGTTCGGAAGCGCGGTCCTCAGCCAATTGCAAGCGAAAGCAAGGAACACGCCGCGCGCGATTCTTCTGCACAGTGGAGACTCGCTCTAAGGCAAGCGTCTTGTCTAGCACTGGGTCGCGAAGCATACTCGGCGAAGGTCGGTTCAATCAGCTTCTTTCAGCATGGCTCAGGATCGAAACCGACCCTTTGGAAATCAGCGACGCGGGAATTGGGTCAGCCGCGCTCGGACGCAAACCTTTGCTTCTGGGCAATGTTGTGACGATGGCGGCAGAAAAACGTGCTGGGGCTCACCAGCACCCCCTACCTCCCGGTGCTAACCATTAGTCGCATGGTTGCGGCCGGCGGTTCCGGCGGTTGGGACGACTTGACTTACTTTCGATAACTGCTAAAGACAAAACCGTGTTCTTTTTGCGTCTCGTGGCACTGAAAGCACTGCTTTCTGTCGTCTGCGGTTAGGACCTCATGGTTATGATCGTCACCCATAAACCGCGCGAATCCCCAACCTCCGGAGTCTGCGTACCTCTTACTATCTTTTGTCATTACGTCCACGCGTCTCCTTGGGCCCTCAGCACCTATACCCCCTTTCTCGGATACTGAGAGAAGGTCATAAACAAGAATCGACCCATCCGCGAAGGTTCCGCTTTCGAGCCCTGCGCGCGCCTGTTTATTCGCGTAGACGTGATGGAGACCCCCTTCGGTCTCGAAAATAGGAGAGTCCCGATCAATAATCGCGCTCTTTACGTGAACCCAGCCACGATATCCTGACGGGAATTGAATATGACGCTGGGTTGAATCTGCTGCCCACAGATCGCAAACCAACGCCACTAACGTCAGGACCAGCAAGAGAGTGCCGGTGGTTCGCGGCAAATTGACACTTGTTGCACAGAATTTTGATTTCATGTGATTGGTTCGCTCCTGACTCATCTTGACTACGTATAACGCTATGTGCGCCATCCTCTCGGGCCTATCGGGTGTCATCAAATAGTGACTCGCAGCCGATTGGTTCGAATTAGTTCCCTCTGGGCGTTGGCTTCCTGGTTTTGGCGTCTTGCCAAAGAATATTGTTCAACTCCTGTGCATCCACAGAATCGGGGCGCTCAAAATTCATTTTGGCTGATTGGCTTGCGCCTGGAGCATACTTGTCATTCATTTCGTAAAGAAGCGAATTGCGCAGATTCTTATCGTCGGCTTGAAAGAGTGGCTGTGTTCCAGGTCCGGAGAATGACGCCGCCATGACCGGTGCGTGCGCATCGAACAGGTTCATCGGAGGAAGCCCAAGCAACTCCTCCATGGTGTGGATCATGCCCGCCGTAGTGTAGAAATGATGGTCGACAAAAGGCGTGCCAGAACGAGGCGAATACTTGCTGATCACCAATGCGATGGAGCGATGTGCATCGATATGGTCGGCTCCATCTTGGGCGTCGTCCTCGACCACGAAGATACCAGTGTCATCCCAGTAGGGGCTGTGCGACACCGCATCGACGACTCTGCCGACGGCGAGATCGTTGTCGGCGACCGAAGCCCGTGGCGAAGGCTTACCTACGCGTGTCCCACCAGTGTGATCGTTCGGTAGCCACAACTCGATAAACTGCGGCAGCTCCTTTGCGCTACCACGGGCACCCACAAACTCGTTAAACTCGCGAAGAAACTCGTCGGCACGGAGCTGATCGGGATAGTCAATGGCAAAATCCACATATAAAGGGTCGATGTGATCTCGCTGCGCTTTTTTTGTCGGACGGACGGCTTTTAACCTGGGAATTGACCATGGCCATGGGCTGGGGCCGCCATTGGGGTTGCTGAGAGTCGCCGGCAACGGCTCTCCCGGCTTTACTTCAGCAGACGGACAAGCGGTCGAAATCGGCGAGGGTGTGCCTTCTCTTGGCGAAGTTGCTTTTTCATCTCTACACCAAACGGCGTCAAGCATTTCTCCATAGATGCGGTAAGTAAAGTTGTGCTTTGCGAGATTGTCCCAGAGAAAGCCGGTGCCTGGATCGTCCAAGACGGGAAGGCCCTGATTGAGACTGTTTCCTGGGTTCTGCGGACGCTCGCTGCTGCGATAAACAATGGGCCAAATCTTTTCGATGTAGTCGGACGTGGCGGAAGCGTCGGACCAAAGATGCCCGTTGGCGGAAACGTCTCCACTATCATAAAAGTTGTCCAGTACTCCGAACTGCAGGGCCAGTTTGTGCTGGTTGGGGGTAACGTCGGCGCCGAACACTGTCAGCGATGGATCGCCGTCGCCCACCCCCAGGTCGCCGAAGATCTGATCATAGGTGCGGTTCTCTTTGAGAATATAAATGACATGCCGGATGGGATTCTGCCCCCTGGCAAACTTCATCTCTTCAACCCGGGAGTGGACAAGATTATTGTCTTCCACCTGTCTAGTAAAGGCGGTTAGATTAGTCTCAATCTCGCTAAGAGCCACACGCTGGAGTCCCCCTCCGATCAGTGTGGCGATGTAAGGGTGAGGGCTGGGATGTAGGCGCGTCAGAAACGCAGATTTCATGTTGTTCGGTCCGCTGCTTTCACCCTTGGCGCTGGCAATGAGTAAATCATCTCCTGCAAGTGCCAAGGCGCTCGGATACCACTCGGTTGGGATAAAACCGAGGGGCAATTCCACAGCAGTCGCATCTGCGGACTTGGTATTTGGTTTGGTTTCGAACACCGCGACAGCATTGAGCGACGCAGCCGCAGCGTAAAGACGTTTCTCGTCCGCAGACAGAGCAATCGCGATGGACGCAGCCCCAACCCCCTCGTTCCTGCCGAAGGCCACCCGATAACACCGCTGCGACATACCGCTGTTCAAGTCCACCGCTGCCACGCCATCAGCCTTGGCGTCTGCTGCGTTGGCCATCGCCACATAAATTGTATCTTCGCTGCGATTCAGGAGCATGGCCGTCGGGTGACTGCCCGGTTCAACGAAATCAGAAGGACGCCAGAGCTCAATCCGGCGCGTAACTTTTCCTTTCTTAAGATCCAATTCGGCCACCGCCGAACTATTCCACAAGCTGGTCCACGCCTTGGTGCCGGCGCGGTTGGCTATGACGGTGTAAGGATAAGCGGCAGGAACGAGTCTGCTGGTACTGACATCGAATGACTTCACAATTCGCTCGGAGGCAACGTCGAGCAAGACCACATTGTCAGAAAGATTGTTTGCTACGAGCAGCCGGTCGCCCTCCGCCGAATTCAACACAGCAAAGCCGGCGGGATAGGCCGGTGCAGTTCCCACGGGGTTGCTACGCACGTCCAGGGTGACTGTTTTTCCGCGCGGTATGCGCTGCGCAGGGATTTTGATGAAACGTTCTGGCAGGACTTCGCCGCGTTCAAATTTGTACACGGCGATGCCGTTCTGCGAACCCGACGCCATTGATGCATAGAGGTGCTTGCTATCGGTCGAAAATCCGAGTCCGATAAAGTAACTCTGCAGAGTCGCTTTATCGTCGCCCCGCAAGCGATCATCAGGGAAATCGCGCAAATTGTTGCTCGTGAGATCGAGGATGGCGATCGACTGGCGCACTCCGCTTTCTTGTATGCCGTACCCTTGATTCAGCAATGCGGCGTAACGACCATCGGAACTGAGCGCAATGGCTGCGGGATAGCTGTTGGTACGCGCGATGAAGCCGGGGACAGGAACCTTGAAGCTCTTTGCAGTAGGGAGAGGGATTACATGCGAAGGCTCATTCGCAAGGGCAATCATGAAGAGTAGACAAAGGACGGCAAGCATAGCAAACAGAGCGGCGAGAGTCTTTTTCAAGGTGAGAGGCTTTTGACGGTTCATGCCCATCCAGGTTCCTCTCAGCTCGATGAATTTGGTTAGCCTGCCTTTTATGTTCACGTTGGGAATATTGACTTCCGCCAAGTGTTCACCCCGCACGATTTCCTGTTCCTACTAACCATTGATCACAGAACGCACTGCGGCCGAAGCCTCACGGTCACTTACGGGAGTCATGGTGACTCCGTGTGAATTCGCTGCCATAGAGGCGCTGACGTAAGCAGTTCGCGAGCTACTGATAGATCTGTACTTCGCTTCCGATGGCGTAAATCATGGGTGTGCCATCGGCTGCCCGTGTGCGAACCTTATTGGCCTTTGTCGAGAGCGTTGAAGGTGCCCAGCTTTTGCCACCATCACTTGTCTCGAAGCCTCCCACATTCGTTCCCACCCAGCCTTTGTCAGGAGAGACAAAGCCTATCCCCAATTCCTCTGCGCCTTTTCTCCTGATGAGCGGAATCTCCTTCCAATGCTCACCACCGTCAACGGTCTTCGCCACACGCTGCTGCACATTTGCCGGGTCGTTGTTCTGAATCGTTGCGTAACCTATGAAGTTGTTTGCGAAGGAACCCTTCCAGATAATTTCGTACGGCCGAGCCGAACGGTAGACTTGCCGCCAGCTTCGGCCTCCGTCGGTTGTTTTCAGGATCAGCGCATTTGATTGGGCGAGGTCGCCATTTGTGCCCGCGAAGACAAAGCCGATGTTTGGGTCAACGAACTTTACATCGAGTATCATGCCGGCTCGATCAGACAGGTCGATTGGCGCCCAGGTCTCTCCGCCATCTTCGGACCGGACAAGTTTGGCAGGACCGTTTGCTCTGCCAGCAGCGTGGATATAGCAGCGTTCAGAGACATCGCCCTCGTGGATCGAGTGCGACTTCAGGATATCAATTGAGCAAACGCCCGGTATGACGCTTGAAGTGATTTTGGCTGCCTCCCAGGTCACTCCGCCGTCCTTCGTCTCATAAAGCGGGATCGTATCGGTAATGTCTGCGCGGCCTGCGCCGAGGTTGCCCAGGAAGCCGTGCCTCTTGCCGATGAACCCCAAGGAGCGGATGAACGTGCCAGGTTTCGACCAGATTAAATCCCACGTTTCTCCGCCATCTTGCGTACGATAGAGATTGCCCTTGCCAGTACCATAAAAACCCGTGAGAGGGTCGGCGAATACGATGTCGTCCCGTTTCTTAGGGTAAGCTTCCGTCTTCAGCGTGTGCCACTGCGGTGCTTTCGATGCCTGATTCTCGGTCCGACCGACGACACTAAGCAAGGGGATTGCCCCGAACAACACGATGGTGAGTTCCTTTCTCCTCAAGAGCCCCTCTCGCCTCAAATCACGCGCTTAGGAACCTTCGTACTCCCTGTCATTTTTCTCCCGACAATTCGAACTGATTCATGACACTGGAAAAAAAACATGGAGAGTGCCGCCTCGTTGCTGCCTATTCACTTTGTACCCCATCGTGCGTAAACCTTAGCGTTGCACTTTCTCTTTTCTCACACCGAAAATCGCGGATCACCCTCAAGAATCTGGGTTTGTAGCTTGGGCGCTTCTCCCTTCCGCCAGAGGGTGGCAGCATGTCTTGTGCGATATAAGAGAGGGCCACCATCGGCCCTCTCGCTACGTTCGATAGGGCGGGGAATGCATACAAACTCAGTTTCAAACCTGTCGCTCGTAACGCGGACTGCTGCGTACCCGTGGCCACCCATATCTATGAATGAAGCGTGAGGGGATAAGTAAGGATTAGACAAAGCCCGAGCCTTGGTGATGTCGCCACTTTTTGCATATTCCAAACACGACCTGACGCCATGCCGAAGCAGTAGATTGAGGGTCGGTTGAGGGCGAATGTCCGCCGGACCTTGTCCCACGTATAGCGATCGCGAGGGATGATCCTTCGGAAGCGCATGTTCCAAGGCTTCAATCATGGCGGGTGCTGAGATGGAACCCGTCACGAAGGCAATGCCAACTGGCTCGAACTTTTGGGGAGGGAGGGCTTTGGCCGACAAGCCGGCCCAAAAACTATGGCGGTCTCCGGCAATTGTCGCGAACCCTGTGATTCCATTGCGCCGCACAAAATCGTAAATCTCAGCGCGCTCGACGTACGCTGTACTGAAGTCGCCGGCGCCAAAGTTAGCCTCGAAACCTGCATAACCAACACCGGGCCACGTCAGGGCCAAACCTGTCGGCAGGTTTTGCGGATCTGCGCGCATATCAAGCGTAGCGATGGTGTTGGCCCAGATTTTCCATATCGCCTTCGATTTCCGCAAACGTTCCAGAAACCACGCCTTCTGTTCTGCTCCGAGAACGGTGGTCGATGGCTGATCCTTCCGGAAATTTGCAACGTCCCTGTCTCCAAATTTGATGGTTGCCGGAGGACGGCCACCGTTATAAGTATTTCCTGCGTCGAGTATTTCGAGGACCTCTTGTGGCACAAATCCTGGGAAGTCTCCGCTCGTAAAAGCCTGAGCTTCTGCTCGATACGTGGGTTCCTCGGACCGGTAGCTTCGCTGGTCCGTGATGATCAGTTCTACGTTGCGTCCCCAGTGCATCGTCCGATATCCCCGAAGGCTGTGGATGGCTGCCAGATTATTTGGTTCCTGACCGAGACCATGCCCGTCAAAGCGCGTGATCGGCGCATCAATGACTCGCGGCGGATCAAACTGCTCAAGAGATGGCCCGCTGGGTTTGTACAGCCGCGCTGGCTGGTATTCGAAGAACGCTTGGTTGGCGGCCACTTTGCGCGTCTGCGCAGGACGATTCGCACCTTCAAATCGCTGCAGGCTCTGCCAGCCTATCCAGCTGAACTCATGGTTGTCCCACATGCAAACAAACGGCCAGCGCGCGCGGGCGTCCTGGAGGTCCGGATCATGGAGATAGCTGCGGTATATGGCGCGGTAGTCGCTTATATCGGTCGGGATGTGGAAGTCCGCAATCTTTTCGCCGTGCACGTAACGGACGATGTCCCGCAAATGCCGGTCATACATTCCCTGGGGTCGGTCTTCCGGGTACCAGACTATTTCGTAGATGAAATCTCCCAAATGGAGCACGAACTCCAGGCGATCTTGTTCTGCGGCACGTTCATCCTCGAAAATCATTCGCCGGTAAGCGTTTTGTGCGCCCTGGTTTGCGTTCTGGCAAGAGACGAATGCAAACCGCACAGTCCTGGTGTCGTCATCGGTTGGTGCCGTGATCGTACGCCCGACGCGACTGCCATTGCCTTGTGCATCCGTGAACCGGTACCAGTAAATTCTCGCCGGCTTTAATCCGCCAACCAGCACTCGGCAGGTCCAGTCTGAAGACTCTGAGATTGGCGTTCTGACATCCGCGACGACGCGGCTGAAAGACTCATCTTCTGCGACCTCCACGTTTAAGGTCGTTCCAGACTTGTCATCCTTCGGCGAGCGACGTGTCCACAACAGAACGCTGTCACTTTCGGGATCCCCGGAGGCGACGCCCTCAGGATAGAGATCACGGCGCTCATGCCATGAAGTGTTGGATCGAGTTGTAAAGGGGCTGGCCCAAGCGCCAGTCGCACCCAGAGCGATCGCCATCTCCATAAAGGCCCGTCTGGTAATAATTCTCATTGCATCGCTTCGTCAGATCAGGAGTTCATCTCAGGCAATCAACCGTTGTGCCTTTTCGTGCCGGACAACCTTCGAGACCTGAAGCATCCTCGAATCAACGATGAACGACGCGGCCTGCCCCTGTCTTGAACCCATTTGACCTTCAGAGCTGGCGGCAGTCGAACACAGTGGAATACGCTAGCCGAATTCTTCTTGAACCGCCGAGGAAGCCGCGTCGATTTATGCATGCCAGCAATTGTGTCGACCAGCCAAAAATATCGCGCGTGTGGATCTCCCGGACCCACATCCTGGTCAGCTTGAAGCCTACCGGCGCAGCGCGGCTGCTCCAGACAAAAACGAGGGAGCGTCGAAAAGCTCCCTCGCGGCCGGTTGTTGGAATGCACGTCGCTACCAGGAGAACCTCAAGCCCAGCTCCAGGTTGCGGCTGCCACCGTTGAAGATGAACTTGTTGAGGAACTGGGGTGAGGTTACGAAAATGTAGCTCGTGTTCAGGGGGTTGGTATTCGTGTTCTGATCGAGCGTACCGTTGTTCGACGGCAAGCCGATGCTGTAATTCTGGTGGTTAAACGTATCGAAGGTCTGGAAGCGGAACTGCAGCGATGCGCGTTCTGTGAACTTCATGGTCTTGAACAGCGACATGTTCCAGATGTTGAGTCCGGGAGTGCTGACCGTGTCGCGCCCGGCGTTCGCCAAGGCACCCAGGCCCGCCTGCACAAAGCGGGCATTCGAGTTCAGCGGGACATAACCAACCACGTTGCCTGCGGCGCACGCTGCGCTCGTCGATGTGACAATCCGGGTGGCTCCGCCCGCGCCGTCGTTGCAAACCGGCTGAACGGTTGTGGCGGTCAGGCCGAGGCCCGCCGGGTTAATAATGGTCCGGTCGCCCGCGCCATCGCCGTTCGCGTTGGCGTCCACATTGGATAGTGGAGTCACTGGCTGACCGGATTGCGCCAGGTAGGTGCCGCTCCACTCCCAGTTGTGCGCCAGACCGCGTACGAAGCGGTTTTCCGAGCGAACATTCGGGAAATCGTACACCCAGGTGATGGCAAACTTCTGCGGCAGGTCCAGAGCGGAGCGGCCGCGTTCCGCGGCAAAATTAAATCCGTCTTGCGCTCGCCTGGGGTTCACTCGGCTGCTGAACAACTCGTTCGTGGAATTGTCGATGTTTTTGGAGAACGTATAATTCGTCCGGAGATACAATCCCTTCGCAAACCGGTGCATGAAATCCACCGAACCGGCATGATAAATCCCTGTTCCAATCGGCGGATTGGTGGTGAGATTCCCGAAAAACCCCTCTGTCGCCAAAGGTTGGTTCAGGCCGTTCGCCAGGAAGTCACTGAAATTCTTAAGCGTGCTGGCGGGAGCCGCCACGGTCGCGGGAACCGCAGACGCATTCAGGTAGGTTGGCAGCGGAGCGATGCCCCCGCCTGGAACGTTGGGATCAAACGCTGAAGCGGAGTTGAGCCGTTTCTGGACTGGCAACTCCAGGCTTCGCGTACCCACGTAACGCACTTCGACGCTGCTGTCTCTGAGCAGTTCGTGCTGGACGCCGAGCGACCAGGTGATCACTTTCGGGTCCACCATGTCCAGGATTAAGGCCTGCGTCGCGGCTCGTGCGTCGACTGCCGATGTGGGAGGCACGTTCACCTGCAGAAGTCCGCCTCCCGCAAGAAAGCCGGGGCCTGGCTTGCCGCCGTTGGAGGTGCACCACGCGGGAGCACCCGATAGCGCGCACGTCAGCGTCGGATTCTGTTCCGACTGCAATTCCGGCGGCAGGCTGTTGACTGCAAAGTTGAGAGGAATTACGTCATAAGCAATCTGCCCGCCTCCGCGAATGGACCATTTGCCGTGGCCCGTGGGATCCCAGGCAAAGCCAACGTGCGGGCCAAAATTGTTCTTGTCGGAATTTGGCTTGCGGAAGATCAATCCAACCGCTGGATCATTCGCAATCGCGTTCAACGCTTGCTTCGCTTCGTCGCGCGGCACTCCCGACCATTCGTACCGCAACCCAAGATTCAATGTGAGCCGCGGCATCAGCTTCCAATCGTCTTGCACGAACCAGTAGACCGCCGAATTGTTCAGCGCCGAAGTGCCTGTTCCTGCCCCCCGGAGCGCTCCATTGCTGCCATCGGGCACGAGGTCATTGATTAACGTATTCAGGGATTTATAATCCCATTCGCCGCGCGCCCTTGGCAAAGAAGTGTTTTCCGTGATGTAGTCTCGCCCTTCAACGCCCAACTTAAACGTGTGCTTTCCTCGAATGTAACTTACATTCTCCACGGCCTGATAGATGTTCTGCACATACCCCTGTGGAGCGAGACTGAAGGGTCCGAGATTGCTTCCAAAAGGATCGATTTCCACGTTCGGGAAATTCGTGAACTGACTGGGGGTCAAGTCGTTTGGCCCGCTTGCCCTCGAAAAGGACAGCCGGAAGTCGTTAATTACCCGGCTGCTGATTGTCCATGCGTCCGTGAGAATGTACTTCCGGGCGTCATCCGTCTGCGTGCCGGTAAACTGGCTTTGCGGCTGAATAGGGTTCACCTGCGGCAAGCGTTGCCGGTCATAAAGAACACGCGCGCGCACTTGGTGCTTGCCGAGGTTCAGATCGCCATTGATTGTAAAGTCGTGCTCTCGGGCCCAGCTCGGAGCAACTCCCGCAAACCTGCCAACGGGGATGTTCTGTGTGGCGCCACCATTCAGGCTCACAGGCACGGTGCCTTTGTCGTTCACTGGAGCTATCGGGAATTGATTCAAGACGGCCACAACTGCCGAGTCAGGGTTGAGCGCCATCAACTGCGACATCCCGGTCGCCGTTGGAGTGATCACTGTCGCGCCCTGCGCGCCCAGACCCTCGTTCTGGAATTCATAGGCTCCGTAAATAAAAAGCTTGTCCTTTCTAATCGGGCCACCGGCGCTTGCGCCAAAGCGGTTGTAGTCAAAACGATTTTTCACATCGGCGGGCGGAGTTGCCAGGCTGGAGGCCGCGGCTATTTCCTGGTTGGTTGCGGCGTCAAAATCACGGTTGCGGTTGTAACCCCATCCGGCGCCATGCCAGCTGTTCGTCCCTGACTTTGTAACAATATTGAATTGCCCGCCGGCCGAATGACCGTACTCGGCGCCGAATTGATTGGTGATCAGCGTGAATTCCGCCACCGATTCTTGAATGACCGGCTGAGTGGGACCATTCACGTTCACCTTGTTGTCGTCCACGCCGTCGATCGAAAAACCATTGAATCGCGGCCTCGTTCCACCGATCGAACCGCCCGAGCCGAGCACGCCGCCCTGTTGCGTCGTCGTTCCCGGAGCAAAAACCGCAAACTCCTTGACGTCGCCGCCCAGTGTATTTAGGGGAAGATCGTGAACCGCGTGGTCACTGAACGTTGCACCAAGTTCCGAGGTCTCCGTTTTCACCAATTCGGCTCCCGCCGTAACCTCGACGACGGCCGTGGCGTCCCCGACTTCCAGCGTTGCGGCAACTTCAGCCACCTGGTTCGATTCCACCTGCACACCCTTGTTCACTGCCTTCTTAAACCCGGACTTTTCCGCGGTTACGGTGTACGAACCAACGAGCAGATTTGGAAAAACATAGGTTCCGACACTTGAGGCTGTCGCTGCTGTCGAAACGCCAGTGGCCTCGTTGGTGACAGTAACCTTGGCATCGAGGATCCCTGCGCCGGTCGAATCAGAAACCGTAATACGCAATGTCCCATCAAGCCTTTGTGCGTCCGCGAAACCAGGCAGGGTCAGCATTGCGACGACAAAAGCGAGAAGCGCTATCCAAACGCGACCTGGCTTCTCGCGTCTTGCGGCAACCTTGCTCACTGCGGATCGGAAGCCGCCCATACTCAAAGTTCTTTCACAATTCATTTTGTTGCCCTCCATTCGACGGAACCATCTCAACGTTTTGAATGAACAACCCCTACGACCTGTAGCTCTATGCGCGGAACCCTTGAAGCAAACCGTTTCCAGACAGCACATTCCGGTTGAGCTTTGCGTTGCGGTTGCAGGTTGCGTTCCAATGTGCTGGGCTACTAAGGTTGCGTTTTTTCTATGACTTACGGGTCAAATTCGAAGGGGAAGAATCTAAAGTTCGATACTTCTGGAGGACTTATCCAATTTAGATTCAGATTCAGGTATGCAGAGAACACCCGCGCGTTGCTGCCGGCGAAGTCTCTGTCGCCCAAGTTTTCAGTTTCAATTTGCGGCGCTGCTGCAGCGGCGAACTTCGTCAATCATTTTTCCGACGACGTGCCTGGCCGGTTGTGCTCCGCAGGTCTTTGAGAAAATCCGTCATCTTGTCTCGCCCAAAACGCCCTTCGCTAACCCGCCCGACACACACAAATCATGGTGGGGTGATGAACTCACCGCAGAGAAAATGAAGCAGTGCGTGTGGCTTCGGCCCGAAGCTGTTGCTCAGATTGATTCTTAGAAGTAGACGGCGGGAGATCGGCTGAGGCATTCGAAGTTTGTTGGCTGCGGGATGATAAGAATCCTCGTGAGGTTGTTAAGAAGGAGAAATGAAAAGAGCCTGATGATAAGTCTTTACACAATCTGATCGATTGCAATTCTTGGACATGCGCTGCTACTCTCCGACAAAACTTTCGGTACCAACCCAGAAGCGAGCAAGAGACTTCAAGTTATTCTTATACGTGCGAGACACCGTGTACTCTTTGCCGCCCTTGATGCGGAGCACGTATTCTCCTGTGCTCCACGGCTGAATTTCTTCAACGAACGAGCCATTCACCAACACCGACCGATGAATCCTGATGAATCCATACGGCTTGAGCTTTTCCGCGATCGCCGAGATCGACTCGCGAAGGAGGTAGGACCCGGACTGTCGCTGCAGCAGCACGTAGTTGCCTTGAGCCTCGACAATCAGCACGTCCTTCGGATCGACGAATAGTATTCTTCCCTTGGTCTTAATGGCGATCTTTGCGGATTTCGAAATCAACGCCTCTAATTGAGGTAAGACTTTCATCAAGCGAGACACTCGCTCGCCCTCGGTTCTGCGGATTGCCACGTCCAGGGCTTCGTTGATTCGGCTGGTTGAAAAGGGCTTCAGGACATAATCCACAGCGTGCTTTTCAAACGCCGCAACCGCGTGCTCGTGATGCGCTGTCACAAACACAATCGAGGGGATTGGTGTGTTCCTTCTATTCAAGCGCTCGGCAAGATCGATGCCCGACAATTCGGGCATCTGAATATCAAGCAGGAGAACATCGTAGGGTCTCTTTTCAAGCATTTCGAACGCTTCGATGGCATCTCTGGCCGAATCAAAGCCTTCGATGTCGTTCCTCGCGCGCAGTGCGTTGGCCAGTGCGCTCCGTGAAAGCGGTTCGTCGTCTACTATCAAGACACGCATCAATTCCGCCCATCAGCGATGTGAGCGTGAAGCCCCTGCGCCTTCTCTGCTTGGCTCTGCGAGCCGATTGCCGGCAAGAGAAGGGTCGCGGCGGCCGCGCCGCTCCCATCCGCGTCGAAGGAGCAACTCGCCTCGTCCGAGTACAGATGTTTCAATCGCGCTCTGGTATTCCGCAGACCGAGACCAATCCCTTCTTGCTGCTTTGCTCCGACACAATTGCGAATGCGAACTTCCAAAATGTTTCCCTCTCGGCGCGACGAAATTTCGATCCAGCCCCCCTCGCGCCGGCAGGCAACCCCATGAACGATTGCGTTCTCTACCAAAGGCTGCATGATGAGCTGGGGTACGAGCATTTCACGAGTCTCGGGCTGTATATTCCAACGCAGCTCAAGCCGGTCTTCCAAACGTATCTTTTCAAGCCCAAGGTAGTCTTCGACAAACTTCAACTCTTCCTCGAGCGTGACCAGATCGACGCTGTCATGCCGGAGGGCCGTGCGGAGCAGATTGGAAAGCTTAAGTACCATCGCCTTGGCCCGGCGATTGTCCGTATCCGTCAAAGCCGAGATTCCCTGCAGCGTATTGAACAGAAAATGTGGGTGGAGCTGGCTCTTCAGCGCCTGGAGTTCGCTTGCGGCGAGGGCTTGTTGGAGCTCCGCACGCTCAAGCTCCTGGTCGCGAACCCGCGTGAAATACCTATAAGCATGTGCGCCTATATTAATCACGAAATAATCCCAGATTTGGAATGCGAAGAGATAAGCATCGCTGCGCAAGCCGTGCAGTGAGCGAGCTGTGAATTGTTGTGTGTCGGTGTTCCAATCGGGCAGCAATAACCATCGGAGGCATACCGACACAATCACGTAGCAAACAGCTCCAACAACGTACGCGAAGACGCGTCTGAGTCCGGCTTCCTTAGAGAGCGGGTACCGGAGCACGATCCAGAAAATCGGCGGCGTCAAAAGTGCGGATGTCAATAACCACGCGCTATGCACAAGCACTATGTCCCAATAGGGCGTGTGTAAGCCGCGCTCCAATAAGCGAAGCTTGTCCTGCCCCGCCAGCAGAGGCGCAAACGCCAGCCACACGGAAATCGACCAAAGGTAGGCAATCGCGATTGCCGTGAGTCTTTGCCGACTGGGCATCATGGGTTGAATCTTATCCGGAATCATTACCCCGGTATATACGAGAGGTCTGATTCCACAAGATACTGGGACGAGCACACACAAATAGGACCTGAACAGGCTGAATCCTGCTTCGACCTTTTTTTTCTTCCACGGGCCTGCCACACTTTTGCAGCGTCCTTTCCCTGAACCGCACCGCCGCGAGGTTTGCCACTCGAGTAATCAATTCAGCGTGCAGGCGGAGCACACCTGAAAGGCATTGCCCACCCGCGGATCAACCGCTTGGCTGATGGAAAGCATAGCGTTTGACAGCCGCAAGCACAGAAGCGAGTCTACAAAATCCTGGAGTTGACAGTGAGTAGCTTCCATTCGGTGTGTCTCAACAAATTGCCGTGACGAAATGGCCCATGAGGGAAGCAGTCCGCGAAGAATGCGGTACGAAGTAAATCAAACTGAATCCGCAAACTCACAAGTTACTCAAAAGCACCTCACGTAAATCGTTAGAAAATAAGGACACTCATTTGATCGCCATTCCGGTATCCAACGTGCTGCCTTCACAAGCACTAAATGATCGACTCGGCAAGGTTATCTCGGCTGCCGGGTCTCTTCCTTGGAGGCCTTTTCCCGGGAAGCCTTCCAAGGAGTTCGAAGAGATCTACGCGCAGATCGCGTCAAGCTTTGTCAGGAGGGAATAACAGGGATGGAAGGACTTACACACTTGTTTTTAGCGGGAATGATTTGTGACAAAAAAGTAAGCCCGCGGGCGCATTGACCTCTTAGGGAAGGATCCGATTCGTGGATGCATCAAATTGGTTCGCACGAGTTCGCATCGGGCTGTCCGCAGATTCGAGTAACACCGCAAGCAACAGCAAAGCTGCTTGCCGCAGCCCCATTATTCCAAGGGGAGAACCGCAAGGAGACTCTAGCCCTGAACGGGGGCCCCTTTCTTCCGGGCGGTATCTTTCCTTTGGGCCATTCCGCGTCGATCAACGAAGGCAGGAACTAAGCCGGGACGGGACCCGCATCAAGTTGCAGGGCAAAGTCTATCAGGCACTACTCACGCTGCTGGAAAGGCCCGGCGAAATCATAACGCGCGAAGATTTGCGCGGGCGCCTGTGGCCGGCGGATACGCACGTCAATTACGACGCCAACGTAAACACAACCGTCAACAAACTGCGGGGGGCGCTCGGCGATTCTTCAGACAATCCCACGTATATCGAGACGATTCCCAGGAAAGGCTACTGCCTCCTGGTGCGGCCGGAAGTCTTCAACCTGCCGGGAGACTTGCAGCCGTTCAAAAACGAAAAGCTCGCGGAGGGGACTGAAGCAACCTCTCCGATCATCGCGGTCCCTAGATTTTCTAGGCTTCGCATCTGGATCGTTCTCGGTGTTATCGGCCTGATTCTCGCAGGAATGTTTCTGGGTGCCGGAATCATGGGCCTGTGGATCAATCATGCGCAACGAGCGTTCCCTGAATAGTCACCGGCTTTGAGTGACATCGCGGTCGAGGAGCTTCAGGTTCTTTGATTGTACCGCCAATAAATCATTCTTCAGCGGACAGAAACGTTGTTTGTGCTCTCGTTGACGGCCTCGGGTCGCGACCCAGGACTCACCCACCTGGCAAATGATCACGGAAGGGGATGACCAGCGCCGAACCCCCATGTTGTTTAAAATCAAATCACGTAGACTGGGCCCAATGAGCCGTACGAGTGGCGCTTTCCTATCGGTAAAACAAGCAGACGACGCTAAAGTAGAGAACGTGTTGAGTTCTGGAGGAAGCGATGAGCCGAAAACGAATCACTACGGTTGGTTGCCTAATTTTCGCATTCGCCGCTACTTTGGTAGGGCCATTGCCAACGCAAGCGCAAGATAGCAAATCGTCGCATTCCGCGATGGCGCCACTCGAGCAATACCTCATGGACCGCGATGCTGAGATCGCATTGGCGCGAAGCGCGGCACCGGATTCCATCTCGCGCGATGCAACGATTCTCGTTCTCGGGCGGCACGGTTATGAAACCGGCGTCGAAGGGAGGAACGGTTTCGTGTGCGTCGTAGAACGAGCATGGATGTCGCCGCTGCAGACCAGCGGTGCTATTGACAGCTCTGCGTTCTGGAATCCAAAAATTCGCGGGCCGCTTTGTTTCAACCCTCAGGCTGCGCGCTCCATCCTGCCCATCACTTACAAAAGGACAGAGGTCGTATTGGCCGGAAAGTCCAAAGCTGAAATCATGGAGTGGACGAAGGAAGCGTATGCCAAGAAGGAACTACCAGCTTTGGAAGCCGGCGCGATGTGCTACATGATGTCGAAGGGAGCGTGTCTCACTGATGGCGGCGGCAACCTGGCGCACTTGATGTTCTACGTCCCACTCGTGGACCGTGCGGATTGGGGCGCAGATGTGCCCAACTCCCCAGTCATACTTGGACAGAAGGGGCCTCCAGAACCATTCAGCTTGTTTATTGTTCCCGTGGGCAAGTGGTCGGATGGAACACCTGCCCCATTACCAAAATGAAGAGAACGAAAAGAGTTCTGCTGGCTGAGGAGCCCGGAGTGTGGGTTGTTTGGGCTCTCGCTGACAGAATGAAGCTGCTCCCGGATTCAACTCAGAATGCGTCTCAAAAAGGGGGTCGGGTCAATACTTTGGAACAACTTAATGCCGCCGGAGTGTCAAAGTTTCCACTGCAGCCGGTTTTCGACACACTTCCCGTTTAAGTGGTCGGCGGCATTTTGCGAGGTTTCGGCTCAGCGCTCGGATACACATCGACAATGAACAGCCTTGCGTAGGTGAGCAGTTATCAGCTTATGAGCACGAAAAAGCCGAGCCTTCACTGTTCCTTGCGGGATTCCGAGAGTAATGGCCGCTTCGCAGATTGACAAACCATCGAATATGCACAGGCGGGCACGATAACAGACTCTTGCGTTTCCCGCATGCCCATAAGGAGAACTTTAAGGCGGCGCAGAATTTGGGTTCCGGCACGGTTGCTCGCGAGCAGCCGAAAGGCAATCGGAACCTGTGTTTCTAGGAGGAGGTAGCAAGCTCGCAGCAGCATCCCGCCGCAGCTCGTTCGCGGGCCCCGGGCTAATTTTGTCTGAACGGTGCAGAATTTCTTTCAACAGCCGCGCCTCCTGCTCGCGCGTCGGGAGCCGCTGCACGCAAAACCGCATCGCCAGCGCGACAAATTTGGTTTCATCCCACTCCCTCATGTACAGCTTGTATTCGAGCTTCTTTTCGTCAACCGTGTAGTGCTCCTCGCGTTCTCCAAGCACCAACACTAGTGAAAATCTCAGACTCGATGGATCGCTTACGCGGAATTTTTTCGCGACAACCCTGCAAGCAGTGTTCAGCAAAATGTTTGCTTTCGCTTGAGGCACTTCCAGTTGCTTAGGATTAACGATGGTAAGTTGAGCCGTACATGGGAAGGCCGCAATCAGAACCGACAATGCACAGAGCAATGCAGCCACAACGACCCGAAGTGCCTCTGGTAGCACGGCCGGCAGAGCTGAAGGAGTGCCGTCGGGAGCCGCATATAATTTTGCCGAGAAAAATATACAGCTCCCGATCAACTGAATCGACTTCGCGAGCCGCATCCGGGGAGCAGGCAGAACTGTTCTAGCGTCCATTTTCGTCCTATTCAGTGAAGCTCACGCCTTTCACGGATCCGGCTTACAGGCTCGGTTCCTGAGCGGAAATTCGCGGGTTGCACCGCCACCTCGCGGTGCGAAGCGGGTCCCGCGGGCCTGTAGCTTGAGTGCACTTGCGCCTCAGGGGCCTCCACGGGGTTCAAGCGGACTTCCGTGCCGCTCAAGCCGACGCCTGGGTCAGTCTCCAGCCATGTCGTTCTATTACCCCGGATGTGTATATCGTTGACCTATTCGAGAAGGCGCCCAGGAAATTGATCACTAATACGCCGGGAGCATTCGCACCCAGCTGGTCTCATGACCGCAAGTGGATCTACTTCGCAGGTGGCAGCGATGATGCGACAGGAGAAAGGATTTATCGCATTCCGCCGCAAGGTGGTAAGTCCGAAGTGCTGACCAACGCCCGCGGCTATTGGCCACGGGAGTCTCTTGATGGGCAGACCCTTTACTTCGCTGCGAACAGTGGCTCTAGTTTCACTCTCCACATGGCGTCGCTCAATCCCACGGGAACCGAATCGCGGGTGGAAGGCATGCCTGTGCTGGCTTTCGTGGCGAGCTGGGACATTGTCCCAGGTGGTGTTTACTTCTTTCCGAGTGACGATATTCTGACTCTCAACTACTTCGACTTCTCCGCCAGGAAAGGACGACCGGTATTCAAGATTAGCGGTGGCGGCGCGTTCCCGGGACTGTCCGTCTCGCCAGACGGCCGCTATATTCTGTATCCTGAGCTCGACGACTACCGCAGCGATATCATGCTCGTCGAGAACTTCTACTAGGACTCCGGTTGATCGTTCATTCCGGGGAGAGTGCGCTTCCGTGCTGTAAATCCCGATGCCTTGGAGTGGCTGGCCCCGAACGACTCTCCGCTACCGCCCGCGACATCAGCTCACAAGAACTCTATGGCCTCGTTTGTGAAATCAGCTACACCAGAGGGGAATCTGTCGGCTCTACGTTTGCACTCGCTCCGAGAGCTTTGCCTGGCCCAAGTGATAGGCGATATGCGCTGTTCTGCTGAGGAGAACGGTGAACCGATTGCGATGCGGCTCCCGCGAGAAATCCTCTTCAGACACAGCACTATGCTTCTGCAGCCACTCGGCGGCCGACAACTTCGAGAATCCTGTCCAAAGAATCTGACCGGTCTCTTGCCAAATAATTTTCAAATCCTCGCCCAACAAGATGTTCTGAACAGTCCGATCTGGGTTCGACACGAACATCAAGTCAAGCTCAGGATGAGTCCGGGATCGGAAGCCGAGAAGCGGAATGAGAGCGTCATTAGACGCTGTGAGGTGACCCCACAGGTAAATCAACCGGTTTTTTCCAGGAGCAACTTCCTGCAGCAGTTGCTCTTGTGACAAATTTCCAAAGAGTTTGCCCGCGAGATCAACGTTCGACCGCCAATTCCTAAGTGCTGAATCTATGAGTGATTTTTCAAAAGTCATATTTGACCTTTCGTGATTTGAACGTTGCGACTAGGGTGACCTTGATACCGACGCTCCAAGGTCGGATAACGGTCATGGCACTGACCGTCTCGGCCGACGGCTTTTTGGGCATGGCTGGGATTGGCGGTCCGAGCCGTCCCTTGCCAGATCAGAAACAGCAACGGCCGCGACTCTTTGAAACGAGATTCAGGTGCCCACGCCCGAAATGGCCGTGACCCCGCCGTCAATCAAGAAGTCTGCCCCTACGACGTACGCAGAATCGTCCGACGCGAGGTAAACTGCCAGCTTCGCGATTTCCAGCGGGTTGGCCATCCGCTTGCTTGGATTGTTGGTTCGGAGGACGTCCTTAACCGCCTCGCCCTGCTCTTCGCCTGGGAAGCGACCGAACATCGACGTGTCCGTCGGGCCCGGGCTGAGGGTATTCACGCGAATACCGCGGCCCACGAGTTCGGCGCTGAGGATTCGAGCGAGATGAACGACCGCGGCCTTGGAGGTCGAGACGGTCGAGGTCGTCGGCCACCCCTTGCGCGCGCCAACGGACGCATTGATGATTACCGACGAGCCTGGACGGAGTAACGGCAAGGCTTTTTGAATCGTGAAGTAAGCCCCTTTGAAATTGACGGCTATCACCTTGTCGAAGCTTTGCTCTGTGACGTCTTCGAACATCAGGAACTCGCTGTAACCCGCATTTACGAAGACGCCGTCCAGGTGCCCGAACTCCCGCTTAATCGCGGCGAACATTGTGTCGAGGTCGGAGAGATTGCCGACGTCCGCGCGAACGGCGAGACTTCCGGCTCCAAGCGTCTTCTTAGCCGCCTGCAGCGATCCCTCGTTCAACCCGCAAATCGCGACGCGCGCGCCCTCTCTATCGAATTCCTGCGCTGCAGCCAGCCCGATCCCGCTGCTGCCGCCGGTGATAAGGATATTCTTGTGCGCTAGCTTACCCATGGCCGCCGCTCCTTTCGATTGAAGGTGTCTCGCTGTGTTTGGATTGCTAAAGAGACCGTTCGGTTGCATCTAATTTCTGGTAGACTGGAGTTAGCGACCAGTCGGTCGCAGGAGTATAGAAATGCGCAAGGGTGAACAAACCAGGCAGGAAATCATTCGCAAAGCCGCGCCGATCTTCAATCAGCGGGGGTACGACGGGGCTGCCCTGTCTGATCTGATGAAGGCAACTGGACTCGAAAAAGGCGGGATCTACCGGCACTTCGAAAGCAAGGAGCAACTCGCGGCCGAAGCATTCGATTATGCTTGGCAGGAAACTTTAGGTGCGCGGATCCATGATCTGCATACGATCTCGAACACGGTGGACAGGTTGAAGCAGTTGGTTGCGAATTTTGTGGAGCGCCGCGGAATCATTCCCGGCGGCTGCCCGCTGCTCAACACAGCGATTGATACCGATGACGGAAATCCAGTGCTCCGCGAGCGAGCCCGCAAGGCCTTAGAAGGCTGGCGCAGCTACATCGTTTCGGTGATCCGTGGCGGAATCAAGAGGCGGGAAATCCGCCCGCGGATCAATCCAAAGAAG
>DATEGO010000002.1:0-4589 GCA_035280065.1 Candidatus Acidiferrum sp. | reverse complement strand
TTCCGGCGATGGCGCTTCTGCGGTCCCTCGTTTACGCATTTGCAAGCCTCAGCGTGATGGTGTTCTTCTATTTCTTCAACAGAGCCCAGCCCCGCTGAGGGGATGTGCCGTCCCAGGCGCTGACGGCACCCGTTACGCCGGACGTGATATCGGCGTTATAACGGTTGGATATAACGCTTGCACCTCGCTCGCTTTTGTCAGAATCGCCTTTCAAGAGTGCACACCATATGCGCGGATACGGAGAGATCCCGGAATCGAAAGTACGCGAGCTAAACGGCCTAGTAGACGAAATGGTCGCCGCAGTTGAAAAGTTGGATTCGTATCTTGCGAGGCGCGAATCGATTTGGGTGGAAAGTATGACGAGCGACCATTATATGCTCGGCAGGGCTGACAGGCGGTGCCACTGGAGTTATTAACGACCAAAGCCGCGATCGTGCGCGGTCTTCCCGGTTCGCATTGCCGATAGCGTGCGCCAGGAACTCGAAACAGAAGCCGTGCGAAACTCATCCACCGTGCGGACCGAATATCTCAGCGGCCTCTTCGTCGATGGCTTCATTTTGAAGGAATTCTTTTTCGGCTTGCAGCCAGTCGTCCAGTTCCGAACCGGGTTGATTACCTCGGCGGACGTAGATTTCGTAGGCGCGTCGCCTGATTCGTTCTTCGGGTGAAGGCATCTTGGTAGTGGATTTTGTCGCGCGGGTAGGCTCGATCATCTCTCTTGTGGCGGGCATTGTTCTTCCTCCCGTTTCAGTAGACTCCGTGAACCCATTGTTGTTGCGGACGAATTAGCTTTAGACGGAGGAGAGCAATTGTTGCAGGGCATGGACTTACACTCCGGGAGACAGGTACATACGTTATCGAGTGAATCCGCCAACTTCCGGTCTGCGTGATTCAGGCGATTCAGCAATAATAGCAAGGTACCGTCGCGTTCACGTCAGCCTCGACGCGCCCCCTCGATCGTGGCGACGTCGATCTTATTCATCGTCATCATCGCATCGAAGGCGCGCTTTGCCTCACCGCCGCCAGCCGCAAGCGCCTCGGTTAGCGCGCGCGGGGTGATCTGCCAGGAAAGGCCCCAGCGGTCCTTGCACCAACCGCACTGGCTTTCCACGCCGCCATTGCGGACGATCGCGTTCCAGTAACGATCCGTCTCTTCCTGATTTTCTGTCGCGATCTGGAAGGAAAAGGCCTCGCTGTGCCTGAACGCCGGGCCGCCGTTGAGACCGAGACAGGGAATGCGAAGGACGGTGAACTCCACCGTCAGCACATCGCTCTTCTTGCTGCTCGGATAGTCACCGGGCGCATTGTGAACGGCGGTCACTCTACTATCCGGGAAGGTGGCGGCGTAAAATCGCGCCGCCTCAAGCGCGTCCTTGTCGAACCAGAGGCAGATCGTGTTCTTTGGCTTCATGTCTCTATACTCCTTGTGCTCGGTCAGGGCGAGCGCCGGTGGTCTCCGGGTCGGTCCGTCTCAGTGGCCCACTAATTTCATGTGATGATCTGCTGCAGCCGGCGTTTCAGATTGTTCGCATTTTAGCCCCCAGAGAGCGCACTGATCGTAACGTAGTATCCGTCCGGATCTCGGAGCGAGAACTCATTCGTTCGAGTGTTCGAATTGAGGTGTGGCTCCTCTTCGAGCCGGCTGACGAGAGAGCGTGCCCTTTGCAGCGCCAGGTCGAAATCATCGACACGGAAGAACAATAGGAGGCCGTTGCCGGGTGTTCCGTGATCGGGGCTCATCAATGAGGGATGCTCGTGGGCGCCCCATTGGTGGAGGCAAAGCAAGACAGTCCCATCTGAATCGAGGATTTGCCCAAAGTAGTCATGGGCGGGAAGGGTAGCCGGTTGACCGAACAGCGCCTGGTACCATTTGAAGCTGCGCGGGACGTCGCCTACCCCTATGATCGTCCACGTGCGCTTCATCGGTCCCCCAATGCGGCCTAATTCTTGCCTAGACCGACGCGGATACAAGCTGTCACGGACGGCCTAAAGCGAAGTCTTCGCCGCCGGGCCGACAACCCGTTGTGTTTACTCGCTTCAGTATATGATATGCCCGAACTTGCCATACTGTTCTCTCCCGACAGGCGGGTCCTCTCAGGATGGCGGATCGTCGGCAAACAAGAAACTGAGAATCTGGGATCGATAACTTCAGGTTTGCCCGTCACTCGGGAACAATGCATGAAACGGCCGCGAGGGATGTGCTCGGTACCCTCAGTCCAATTACGTGGCGCCGCGGGTGTGCATGGGCCTTGGCGGACTCGAACCTTGACCTCCACATCTTTAAGACAATAGAGTTCCCGGACTGTTCGGAGGCAGCTGATTAACTGTTATGACCACGCTGAACCAATCCGGCGTCGGTGAAGTGGCTATCGAGGCCAGAACGATCCGGAAGCTGAAAATGAGGATTCTTCCTTTCATTTGGCTTCTCTACATCGTTGCGTTTCTCGACCGCATCAACATTGGTTTTGCAGCGTTGACGATGAACCGTGAGTTGGCCATCACCGGCCAACAGTTCGGATTGCTCACCGGCATTTTCTTCATCGGTTATTTTCTCTTCGAGATCCCGAGCAATCTGCTGTTGCACAGAATTGGCGCACGGATCTGGATCGCCCGAATCCTGATTACTTGGGGAGTCGTTGCCGCGTTAACCGGCTTCGCGCAAAGCGTGCACCAGTTGTATTTCGTGCGCTTCCTGCTGGGGCTCGCAGAAGCAGGCTTTGCGCCAGGGATGCTCCTATATCTCACTTACTGGTTCCGCGAGCGAGAACAGGCGCAAGCGGTCGGTCTGTATTTGTCCGGAATGCCCGTAGCCAGTCTTTTGGGCGCTCCGATTTCGGGAATCATTCTGGACCACGTGCACTGGTTTGGACTGAGCAGTTGGCGGTGGCTCTTGATATTAGAAGGAGTGCCAGCCATAGCCTGCGGTTTGCTCACGTACTTTTTTCTGCCAAGCCGCCCTGAGGAAGCCAAGTTCCTGGCAGCAGATGAAAAGGTATGGATCAGAACGGAATTAGCGCGCGAAGAGAAACAAAAACTGCAGCAGCGTCAATACTCCGCGCTGCAAGCAGTGACGAGCGGGCGCGTATGGTGTCTAGTCTCGATTTATTTCGGGATGCTAATTGGTCTATACACGCTCAATTTTTGGGCCCCTCAGTTTGTGAAATCCCTGTCGGGCGGATATTCCAACAGTGCGGTGGGATACTTGGTGATGATTCCGAGCGTGATGGGTCTAGCAGGGATGGTCTTTGCTTCTCGTAGCTCTGACCGCTCACTCGAGCGGCGATACCACGTTGCAATTCTGGCCACCATGGCGGGAGTTGGTCTCCTGCTGCTGGGCACAACTCGTTCACCTTTGTTTTCCGTGGCGCTGTTGTCTCTCGTGGCGATTGGCGCATACGGATTTATGGGTCCATTCTGGGCACTGCCAAGCGAGTTTCTGACGGGAGTATCAGCGGCGACCGGCCTCGCCTTGATTAATTCCGTGGGGAACCTCGCTGGGTTTGTCGGGCCGTACGCGATTGGAGCGATCAGCGAAATAACGGGAAGCCTCTACGCTGGGTTGGCCCTTGCGGGCGCCTCCATGCTCGTGTCGGCGACACTCGTGTTACTGCTTCCAACACGAGCGCACGCCAAAAGGGACCTACCATGATGAGCAAGTAGAACTATTAGCGGGATACCTCGTTTGCTGGCTTGCGGGACCAAGCGCTGACGAGGGCTGGCAATGGTGTCCCGGTTTTCAATGCCCTAACTTCAGCCTGAAGCCTGTCCGAGAGAGTATCGAAATCACCGAGCGGCTCTAGGGCGAGATTGAACTGCACCATTTGGGGACGCAGACTGTGAAGACAATCGGGCAGCCATTGCTCTGCACCGACCAGCGTATCCGTCTGCGTAAACGGAGCTGGCAAACCGGCCTCCTGAAAAACTCGCGAAAGGTCGGGGCCTATCTCTGTATTTGTTCCCGAACGTTGGAAGGTCTCAACCATGAGAGCAAAGCCCGCACGCCAAAGCGGCAAGTGTGCGCACATCAAGAGAAAGGATCCCCAAGAAGGTTCCTGGAAGGCGAGGACTCCACCCGGACGAACCAACCGAGACAGCGAACGCAACACGCCAATGGGATCCGGAAGAAACATAAGGATGTAGCGCCCCACGGCAGCGTCAAAGCGTTTGTCAATTGGGATTTGGTTCACATCGGATTGGGTGAAGCTCACATTGCTGAGGCCGGCCTCTGCCGCCCGCGCTCGGGCTCGGGTGATCGAGCGGGGGTCGCGCTCAATCCCTACCACCTCTCCGGCGGGACCAACGAGCAATGCGGCTATCAGAGCCACGTCTCCAACACCAGAGCCGAGATCCAGGACACGTTGACGTGGGCCAATGCCGGCCTCCCGGAATAGCCGCTCGGTGTGAGCAGAGAGCCACCCAGCCTGTCGAATCAGGCGCTGGTGCTCCGCGTCGGTGCTGCCCAGCGCATAGTGAGAAGTTGGGCCGCTCGCTGTCATATTGGTCGGGGATATTACCACCTATTTCTTGTAAAGCTGCACCGAGTAGAAGTGCCGTTCGCGCCCAACACATTCTGGACGTATCGTCGGCAA
>DATEGO010000001.1:0-45372 GCA_035280065.1 Candidatus Acidiferrum sp. | reverse complement strand
CCACTGAAGTCGCGCCTGTGCCGCCCGACTCAGCTTCTTTCCGAAGCGCGCCAGCTGGCGCGCTTCGGAAAACTCATCCCATCTGATTTGGCTCATCCTGACACTCTACCGAGTGTCACCAATCATTCTGAACGAGCACACGAGCCCCGCTGTCGCTTCGAAAACCGCCGTGTCGGGTTGAGCGCTGCTTGCTTCTTTTCCTTCCTTCTGCCGTATGATGCTCTCATGCGGCTTCTCCTGGTGGAAGACGACCCACGGATTGCACGGTTTGTCGCGAAAGGCCTGCGCGAACAGGCGTACGCCGTTGACGTGACGGGCACGGGTGAAGAAGCCCTCTATCAGGCCGCGGTGAACACCTACGATTTGGTGATTCTCGACGTGATGATTCCGGCGCCGGATGGCTTTGCCGTGTGCCGGGAACTGCGCAAATCGGGCCAGCGCATGCCGATTCTGATGCTGACCGCCCGAGATGCCGTGGAGGATCGCATCGCTGGTTTGGATCACGGCGCCGACGACTATCTTACAAAGCCATTCGAATTTCGCGAATTGCTAGCGCGGTTACGAGCCCTGCTGCGGCGCTCCGGAGAGTTGCGCCCCGAAAAAATCTCCATCGCCGACCTCGTGCTCGACACGGGTGCGCAGACCGCCAAGCGCGCCAGCCGTCAAATCGTTCTGACGGCTAAGGAATACGCACTGCTCGAATACCTCGCCCGCAACGCAGGGCGCGTGGTGCGCCGAGCGGAAATCGCGGAGCACGTGTGGGACGAAAGTTTTGACCCGTTTTCCAATTTGATCGAGGTTTATATCAACCGGCTGCGGCGCAAGATTGACGCGAATTCAGCAAACCCGCTGGTCCACACGCGGCGCGGCGTCGGCTATGTTCTAGGTACGGAAGCTGACCTGCCCGACGGGGAAGCTGGGGATGAGGCTGCTTCTCAACGGCCGCGAACCAAAACGACTCCTTCAGCTCGGAAGAGCCATGCTTGATTCGATTCGGACACGGTTGACGCTCTGGTACACGGGCGTGCTTGCCCTGGTGATCGTGGTCCTTTGTGGAGTTGCCTATTTCATTTTCTGGCGAAGCGCCGTGCGCCGCACGGATGTGAGTCTGGTGGAACTGTCGAACTCTTTCCTCGTTACCCTGCATGCAGAGCTCGAAGACCTAACGGGCCCAGATGTGTTCATGACCGCCGGGCGAGAGGCGATCGAGGAGCACCATTTTCGCGACACGATTTATGTGATCTCCGATGAAGCGGGAAAAATGATTCTTAGCTCCCAGGAAGCTCTTCCCCCCAACCCGCCCGCGAAAGCTGCGCGGAAGCAGATTCTTTCTTCAGCTTCTTTTCAGCGTTTCCTGGTGGCCTCTCTACAATCTGACCGCATCTTTGGTCACATTGACGTGACTGAAGCCGGCTATCGGGCGTTCGCGCAGCGTTTCTCGGGGAAGGGGAGAACTTATACGCTAATCATCCTGCAATCACTTCATCCACAAAAGGAGATGATGGAAGAAGCAGGAGCGGTTTTTGCCTGGTTGATACCCTTGGCCATTTTGCTCGCAAGCGGTGGTGGCTATTTTTTGGCACGCAAAAGCCTCGCGCCAGTCGTGGCGATGAGCAGCCAAGCAGGGCGCATTGGAGCCGAGAATCTTCACGAACGCCTTGCCGTCCAAAACGAAAAAGACGAACTCGGACATCTGGCGCAATCCTTCAACCTATTGTTGGACCGCTTGAGTCAATCGTTTGATCGCCAGCGGCGATTCATGGCCGATGCTTCGCATGAACTGCGGACGCCGGTGGCAATTCTTCGCGGGGAATCGGAAGTTGCGCTTTCTCAACAATCCAGATCACCTGAAGAGTACCGCGAATCGCTCGACGTGATGCATCACGAGTCGGAACGCTTGACGCGTATTGTCGAAGACCTCTTTACACTAACGCGCGCGGACGCCGGACAATACGCGCTGAAACCGAGCGATTTTTACCTGGATGAATTGGTTGCGGAATGCGTGCATTCGACGCGGACCCTCGCCCAAGCCAAAAAGATTTCGCTTACCTTCGATGGAGCCTCGGAATCGCCAATTCATGCGGACGAATCCTTGGTACGGCGCATGCTTCTGAACTTATTGGATAACGCGATCAAGTACACGCCGGATCTTGGGCGCGTTACCGTATCTTGCCAACGTAATGGTAAGGAATATGCCGTAAACATCGCCGACACGGGGTGCGGCATCCCGGCGGAATTGCGGCCGCGCATCTTCGAGCGATTTTTCCGCGCCGATAAGGCGCGATCGCACTCCGAAAGCGACGGAGGCGGCGCGGGGCTTGGCTTGGCTATTTCGCGATGGATCGCCGAAGCGCACCACGGGCGCCTGGAATTAACACGCTCCGATTCCACCGGAAGTACGTTCAGTGCTTATCTTCCGGCCGATTCCGTACCCTTCGTATCTCCTAGTTAATCTTGCGTTTATCCTGGAATTGCTAGGCTGAAATTCTCCGGCCCTGCGTCCCGGCGCATCCGGCATAGGAGTCGAGATTCATGAGACCACTTGCACGCTTTGCGGTGTTTTCGCTGATCGCGGCCGCTTTGTGCCTATGCGGCGCGGGGATGTGCATGGCCCAGGAACCCGCTCAGGCGGCCACGTCCGCGGCGGCTCAGAATCCACCTCAGAGTGCTGCGACGCCGGGGCCGGCCTTGAAGTTGACGCTGCAGGATGCGCTCGCCCGCGCGCGAAAAAACAGTGTGGCATTTCAATCGGCCTTGACGGATTCCGGGATTGCCCGGCAGGACCGTTTTCAAGCGGCTGGCGCATTGCTTCCTAGCGTGACCTACAACAACCAAGCTTGGTACACGCAAGTCAACAAGAGTGCTCCACCTACTCCCATTTTCATTGCGAATAATGCCGTTCACGAATACCTGAGCCAGGCCAACATTCACGAATCGATCGGGCTCACGGACGTTTCGGATTTTCGTCGCGCTTCGGCACTGGCGGCCGCAGCCAAAGCCAGGGCGGAGATTGCCTCGCGCGGGCTAGTCGTCACCGTGGTGCAAGACTATTACTCCGTCGCAGCGTCCCAGCAAAAGGTGCTGTCCGCGCAAAAAGCTGCGGACGAGGGCGACCGCTTCCTGAAGCTGACACAGGAGCTGGAGCATGGCGGGGAAGTAGCGCATTCCGACGTGATTAAAGCAGAATTGCAAGCGACTGAGCGCCACCGCGCTTTGCAAGAAGCGCAATTGGGATTGCTTAACGCGCGGCTCGACCTTGCCGTGCTTGTTTTCCCGGACTTCAACGACAACTTCGAAGTAAGTGAAGACCTTCACGCGCCGGCAACACTGCCAACTCTCGGGGAAGTGCAGCAGCGAGCGGCTCGCGATAATCCGGACGTTCGCGCGGCCCTCGAAATTGCGCGTGCCGCCGGATTTGATGTAACCGGCGCACGTGCGGGCTATTTGCCGTCCGTCACAGTGGATTATTGGTATGGAATCGATGCGCCTCAGTTTGCCTCAAATGGGCCTGGCGGAGTCTCCAATCTCGGCACTTCCGCTGCGGCCACGTTGAACATTCCTATTTGGAACTGGGGCGCGACGCAAAGCCGCGTCAAACAAGCCGAATTGCGCCGCGATCAGGCGAAGCGGGAGCTTTCGTTCGCACAGCGCAAGCTGCTCGCGGAAATCAAGTCGCTCTACTCCGAAGCGGAGACCGCCATGACCGAGCTGGGCGGCCTCGAACGTTCCGCGCAATTGGCGGAAGAAAGCCTGCGATTGACCACGCTGCGCTACAAGGGAGGAGAAGCGACGGTGCTTGAAGTCGTGGATGCGCAGACAACTTACGCGCAATCCAGCGCCGCCTACCAGGACGGAGCCGTTCGTTACCGCGTGGCGCTGGCAAATCTGCAAACTTTGACGGGAGTGCTGACAACTCCATGAAGCGAACAACACTGATTTCTCATCCTAGAATTTTTAAACGAGTGCGGTGGGCTGCTGCCCCGATTGCATTCGCTTCCGCTTTTTTCCTGTTCGGCGGTTGCAGCAAGGAACAGAAGGAGAAAGACCCGGTTGTCACCGTGCAGGTCACTCCAGCGAAGCGTGCCACCATCTCGCAATCGGTTTCCGCCGAAGCCGTAATTTATCCCCTCGAACAAGCCACCATTGCGCCAAAAATCACCGCGCCCATCACGGAATTCAAAGTGCGGCGCGGCGACCGCGTAAGGAAAGGCCAGCTTTTAGCCATTTTGGAAAACAAAGATCTTGCAGGACAGGCCGAGGCGAGCCGTGGCAGCTTCGAGCAAGCGGACGCTGGCTACAAGACTTCCGTCGACGCCACCATTCCCCAGCAACTGCAAAAAGCGCAGCTCGATGCCGACGCCGCCAAGACCGCTTTCGACGCCCAGCAGCGCGTCTACGACAGCCGCAAGGAATTGTTCCAGCAGGGCGCTCTTCCGCAGCGCGACCTGGACTCCGCCACCGTTGCTCTCGCTCAGGCTCGAGGCGCCAACGAAGTGGCGCAGAAGCAGCTTGCCGACCTGCAGCGCCTCGGCAAAGAACAAGCAATAAAGTCCGCTCACGGCTCGCGCCTGACTGCCGAGGGCCAGATGCGCACCGCAGAAGCGCAGCTCAGCTACTCCGAAATCCGCAGCCCTATCGATGGCGTGGTAACCGATCGCCCGCTCTATGCTGGTGATCTCGCCACGGCGAATCAGCCTATCCTCACGGTCATGAACTTGAGTCGTCTCATCGCCAAATGCCACATCGCGCAATCGGATGCGGCGGTGCTGAAAGTCGGAAATCCTGCCGAACTATCCGTCGCCGGCCTCGACGAAGCTATCAAGGGGCGAGTCACCCTGGTGAGTCCTGCGCTCGACCCCGGCAGCACTACGATCGAAGTGTGGGTCGAAGCAGTCAAGCCGAACGAGGCGCTGAAGCCAGGCATGACGGTTGAAATCTCCATGACCGCCAAGACCGTGAAAGACGCTTTGGTCGTTCCCACTCCCGCCGTTTTCAGGAACAACGAAGGCGCGAACTATGTAGTGATTGCCGGCTCCGACGGCCACGCGCATGTGAAAACAATTCAAGTAGGCGTACATAACTCAGAATTCTCTCAAATTGCCAGTGGCGTGAACCTCGGAGATCCCATCGTCAGCTCTGGTGGCTACGCGTTGCCCGACAACACGCAAATCAAGATTGAAGCTCCCGGCGCCGACGAAAAGGAAGCTGGGGCAAAAGAGGACAAGGACGAAAAGTCTGCGAAAGACGATAAGACTGACAAGGCCGCCGCATCCAAACCTGCCAAGAAGGGCAAGGAGTAAACGCCGATGGATTTTCGGCCAGAAGCGCCGCGCCTTCAGCCCGAGCCTCGAGCGGCACAAAGCGATGCTGGGAAACCGCCAGCCCCCTGGTTCCACCGTCTGTCGCGTCCCATTCTTTTCTTAATCGTGACGCTCACCCTCGTTGGCGCGTACCTCGCCTTCAGCATTCCCGTAGCGGTTTTTCCCAACACCGATTTTCCCCGCATCGTCATCGGTGTGGACAACGGCGTCATGCCCATTGACCAAATGCTGGTCACCATCACGCGCCCGCTAGAGGAAGCCGTAAACAGCGTTCCCGGCCTGCAAAAAGTCACTTCGACAACCAGCCGCGGAGAAGCCGAAGTCGATTTGTTCTTCGACTGGAGCAGCGACATGATTCTGACGCTCCAGCGCGTGGATGCCGTCGTGGCGCGCATGCAGTCCGAACTGCCGCCCACCGCCAAAGTGCAAACGCATCGCCTCACCTTCGCCGTGTTTCCCATCATTGGCTACAGCTTGACGTCCGACACCGTTCCGCCAGACAAGCTCTGGGAAATCGCGACCTACGATATCAAGCCGCGCGTGAACCGCTTGGATGGAGTAGCCACCGTCATCGTGCAAGGCGGGCGAGTTCCGGAATTTCAGGTGACACCGGACCCAGCAAGACTGCTGGCCTCTGGGATCACCGTAGGCGACATTTTAGAGGCAATTCGCAAGACAAACCTCATCGACTCGCCAGGACTTATCGAAAACGAACATCAATTGGTGCTCGGCCTGGTTAGCGGACAGGTGCGGACGCCGGAGCAAATTGGGCAGATCGTGGTGAAGACTTCGCCGGCGCAAGTACCAATTCGCCTGGGCGACATTGCGAAAATCTCACCTTCCGTTGCGCCCGTCTACACCATTGTTACCGCGAACGGCAAGGCCGCGGTTCTGCTCAACGTGAATCGCCAGCCCGACGGCAACACCCTCGACGTAGCCAACGAAGTCCATGCCCAAATCCAAGAGATTGGTCCCACGCTGCCTCCGGGCGTGCACATCGAGCCGTTCTACGACCAGTCCACCATTGTGCGCGAATCCATCGCCAGCGTGCGCGATGCAGTTTTGCTTGGACTCGTGCTCTCTTCCATCATCCTGGTTCTTTTTCTTCGCGATTGGGGCACATCGTTGGTTGCAGGCCTGGTTATTCCCGCCACGTTGCTCATCACTTTCATCGTGTTGAAACTCACCGGCGAGACTTTCAACCTCATGACCCTAGGCGGCCTTGCAGCGGCCGTGGGATTGGTCATCGACGATGCCATCGTTGTCCTCGAAAACATCGTGCTTCACCGAGACGCTGGCCAGGGACGCCTCGAAGCTATTCAAAGCGCGCTGAAAGAAATGACCGTTCCTCTGATCGGTTCGACGATTACGCCCATCGTCGTTTTCCTTCCTCTTGTCTCCATCACCGGCGTCACCGGCACATTCTTTCGCGCGCTGGCCGTCACCATGACGGTTTCTCTCTTCACCTCGCTCCTCCTCGCTCTCACCTGGACTCCCACGCTGAGCCAGTATTTTGTGCGGCGCAAAGAGGCTGAGCCCGCCGAAGGCCTACGCCCCGTCGCCACGGACGCAGCCGCGCTGCTGGCGGCCGAGGAAGCGCAGTTCTCCGGTCTGTTCGGGCGCATCGTTGAGTTTTACGCGACGGCTTTGCGCGCCGTCCTTGAGCGGCCGCTGCTTATTCTGATTGGCTCGGCCGTGATCGTTGTTGCTTCCTACGTTTGCTACAACTTCTTGGGAACCGACCTACTCCCCGAAATGGACGAGGGCGGCTTCATCCTCGATTACTGGACGCCCTCAGGTAGCTCGCTTGCCGAGTCCAACCGCATCCTGTTGCACATCGAAGAAATCGTGAAGTCTCAGCCCGAAGTGGAAAACACCTCGCGCCGTACCGGCATGGAGCTGGGCCTATCCGCCGTTACCGAAGCGAACCGTGGCGACTTCACCGTAAAGCTCAAACACGACCGCAAGCGCGACATTGACGACATCATGAATGACATTCGTTCGGAGATTGAGCAGACCGAGCCAGCCACTAAAGTCGAGTTCGTGCAGGTGCTGCAGGATATGATTGGCGACTTGACCAGCCAGCCCGAGCCGATTGTCATCAAGCTTTTCTCCCAGGATCCCAAGCTCCTGGCGGATTCCGCGCCGCGAGTCGCTGACGCCATTCAAAAAGTGAAGGGCGTTGTGGATGTGTTGAATGGGATCGAGAACACCATCAGTGGTCCGGCGACCACGTTTCAAATCAATCCCACGGTCGCTTCGCGCGCGGGTTTCACCCCGGAAGAAGTCTCTCTGGATGCTGCTGCAATTCTCGAGGGTGAGCCCGCGGCCACGCCGGTAGTCATCAACGACCGCGCCTACACCATCCGTGTGCGAATGCCCGAGCAGAATCGGAGTTCTTTGGCGCGCATGAGCGACACGTTGCTGACCAGTTCCACGGGACGAACGGCGACACTCGGGTCGCTTGCCACGATCTCCATGGATCCCGGCGAGACCGAAATCCGCCGCGAGAATCTTCAGCGCGTAGTGCAAATAACCGGCCGCTTCGAAGGCGTGGACCTGGGTTCGGGCATCGCCGCCGTCAAAAAAGCCGTCGACGCGGTACATCTGCCACCTTCCATTCGCGTCGAATACGGCGGCACTTACGCGGAGCAAATGAAATCCTTCCGCGATCTACTGATGGTCTTCGTCCTGGCTTTGGTGTTGCTCTTCGCCGTTTTGTTGTTTGAATTTCGCACCTTCTCCGCGCCAGCGGCGATTCTCGCTTCCGCGCTGCTCTCCACTTTCGGCGGTTTCCTCGCCCTGCTCGTGACGCGCACCACGTTCAACGTCGCTTCGTTTATGGGAATGATCATGGTCATCGGCATCGTGGCAAAAAACGGGATTTTGCTTCTCGACGCCGAGCAGCGTTTCCGCGAGCTTGGCTTCTCCGCCGAAGAAACCATGATTCAGGCGGGACGCCGCCGCCTGCGTCCTATTGCCATGACCGCAATTGCCACCATCGCTGGCATGGCTCCCTTGGCATTTGGCATCGGTTCCGGCTCCGAAATGCTGAAGCCGCTGGCCATCGGGGTCATTGGCGGACTGCTCAGCTCCATGGTTCTTTCACTGATGTTTACTCCCGCAATCCAGTTCTACCTGCGGCCGCGGAAAGTTACATAAGTATGAAGTAATTATATAATATATGAGTTATCATACTTGCAAGTGGATGGCGGCACCCTTCCTTTCACGTCTTTCTAATCCTCCTGTCATCTGACGTTCACAAAGCAGGCGTTTACTCAGCATCGCTGGCAGTTCGGGGTGTTCTCAGGAATCACAAGTGGGAATTTTGAAGGCTCGGGACCCGAACCGTTCGCGCCAGAGACTCGCAATCTAGTTGAAGACTAAGGAGTTACTATGCGAACTTTTTTGCGTTTTCTCCTCGCCCTTGCGGCTTTGTGTGTGCTTGTGCCCTCTGGCCATGCACAGAGCGGAGCAATTTCCGGCAAAGTGACCGATTCTGGCGGCGGGATATTGCAGGGGGCGAAGATCACCGTAGATCCAGGCGCAGTTGAGGCGGTATCCGATGTGCAGGGCCAATTCCTTGTAACCGGTCTTGCTCCGGGAAGTTACACACTGACCGTCAGCTATGTTGGATTCACCCCGTTCACCAAGAGCATTACGGTCGCGGCAAGCCAGGTTGCTTTTGTGGAAGCGAAGCTGGCAGTCGCCTCCCAAAACTTGGAAGTTCTCGTAAGTGCAGAGCGTCCCGCCGCTGAAGTCGAAGCGGTGAACCGCGAGCGCACTGCCGATAACATTGTTCAGGTCTTGCCGGATGAGGTGATTCGCAGCCTGCCAAATGCCAACATGGCCGACGCCCTCGGTAGATTGCCGAGCGTTACCATTGAGCGCGACGAAGGCGAAGGGAAATACGTACAAGTTCGTGGCACCGAGCCGCGCCTCACCAACACGACAATTGACGGCATCAATGTTCCTTCCCCCGAAGGCGGCGTTCGCCAGATCAAATTTGACGCCATTCCAGCGGATATCGTCGAGTCCGTCGAAATCAACAAAACGTTGCAAGCCAACATGGATGGCGACGGGATCGGCGGCTCTGTGAATCTGGTCACCAAGACTGCTGGCGAGCGCCCCACGATGAATTTCAGCGGCATGGGAGGATACACTCCAATTCTTGGTGGCCGCGGCCTTGTGGAGAGCACCGGCACAGTGGGCCGGCGGTTTGGTGCAAACAAAAAATGGGGCGCGCTCATCGGCGGTTCTTACGATTGGAATGGCCGTGGTATTGATGACATTGAGCCTGTTCCTGATGTCGCTACTTTTCCTGGAGGGACGACTGCTCGCTATTTTGAAGGCATCGACGTTCGCGAATATCGCTACTACCGGAGCCGCTGGGGCTTGGCTGGAAGCGCGAACTATAAGATTGCGGATGGTTCCAACCTCTATATGCGCGGCCTCTACTCGGATTTCCACAACTATGGCGATCGTTGGGTGTACTCGCTCACCGACAACACGCCCGGCATTCAACTTCAAGGATCAAACGGCTGTCCGGTGGATCCCGTTACCAACTTGACCTTTGCGCCATGTGGCGGGACGCCTTCTTTCAACGACCAAATCCGGCGGCCGGATTACGCCATTGGCAGTCTTCTGCTTGGCGGCTACCATGTATTGTCCAGGACTTGGTATTCCTGGGATGTCTCGGGCTCTCGCTCAAGCCAGGTTGGCCAGGTCGGCGATCGCACTACGCGTTTCGACTCCAACTTGTCCTCCAGCGCTTGCCAATTCGACCCGCAGAATACAACAAGCCTGTATCTCCCTCAGTGGACGCCCGCGTGTTTCACCGAGGCCTACACGAATCAGAACACCATGCCTCTCACCCGCGTGCAAATCAACAATGGTCTAACAGCACAGCTGAATCTGCAGGCCACCGGAGCGGTCGCCAAGCGGTATCACATCGGTTCGCGACTGGCCACCATCGAAATCGGCGGAAAGTTCCGCAACGCGCACAAGTTCGCGAATACTTCAACAGACACGATCAAGCCAAATGGCAACGGTACTACTATCCTATTGTCGGATTTCTCCAACAGCTTCTCGAATAGCGATTATTACAGCGGCGCGTACAAGCTCGGACCGAACCCAAGCTTTAGCGCCGTGTACAACGCGTTCAAGGCAGACCTGGCTGCTAATCCTGGAAACTACAACCCTCCCACTCACGACGTTTCTAGCCAATTCGAACTGATTGAAAAGGTCAGCGCCGGATATGTGATGAATACCATCGACTTCAATAGGGTCCGTTTGGTGGCCGGCGTGCGCTTCGAAGGAACAAACCTCAGTACTGCTGCCCCGGATGTGGATACGGACGGCCAGTTCCTTGGAACCATTCACACCTTCAGTGGTTCTTACCTGAAGGTTTTGCCAAGTGCCTCTCTCCGGTTCTCTTTGGGCAAAGATACCTATTTGCGCACCGTCTATAGCCGCGGACTGTCGAGGCCAGACCCACAGGAAATCGCCCAGGCTCAAACTGTGGACTCCAGCGCCAGTCCTGTCCTGATTTCCTTTGGCAATCCTAGCCTCAAACCAGAGAGCGCGGACAACGTCGACGTCCTCATCGAGCACTACATCAACCCCTTTGGGATGATTGAGGCTGGTTACTTCTACAAGAACCTGACAGACCCCCTCGCTTCGACCACCTTTCCAGTCACTAGCGGAACATTTGGCACGACGGATTGCTCGCAGGTGGCTTGCAGGGGTAGTCTACCCATTAACGCGGGAAGCGCTTGGCTCAATGGCTTCGAAGCGGCATATCTCCAGCATTTGTCGTTCATGCCCGGTGCACTGCGTGGACTTGGTTTCTCCGCCAACTATGGTTACACGGCGTCACGCACCAGCGGAATTCCCGGCCGTACGGATCACCCGCGTCTGGTTCGGAATGCCCCACATACATGGAATGTTAGTCCCACTTACGACCGCGGCCGCCTGTCTGTCCGCATCGGACTGTCCTACAACGCGGAGAACATTGCCGGCTACGGCGATGGCACTACTGGCCCCTTCGGCGATAACTACTTCTATCCGCATCTTCAGTTCGACGCCCAAGGCAGCGTGCGTCTCGCGCGAGGCCTGAACTTCGTCATGTACGGCCTCAACATCAACAACGAAGTTTTCGGCTTCTATAACGGCAGTCCGCAATACATGGTCCAGCGCGAATACTACCGGCCCACGATTGCGGCCGGCGTTCGCTGGTCGCCGCTACACGAGAGTAGGTGAAAGGGAATAAGGGCCCGCTAAATGATGAGCGAAAACGGACGCGGAAGTGCCCTTGCATTTCTCATAGCACTTTTTCTCTTTTCCTCTGCTGGGAACGCGCATCGTTTTGCTTCACCGCCCACGAGAGATGGGCAAACAGCCGTATTAGTCGGTGCCGGCGACATCGCTGATTGCAAAGACCTCGCCGGCGCAGAAGCCACCGCTAAATTGCTAGACAAGGTCCCCGGCACGGTTTTCGTCGTGGGCGACCTCGCGTATCCCGACGGCAGCAAGGAAAACTTCGTCTGCTACGACAAAACCTGGGGCCGCGCGAAATCCCGCACGCGGCCTGCGCCCGGCAATCATGAATTTCACGCCGCCGGCGCGACGCCTTACTTTGACTATTTTGGCCCTGCCGGAGGCGATCCCAAGACCGGCTACTACAGCTACGACCTCGCCTCCTGGCACATCATCGTTCTGAACAGCGAGTGCAAAGACGTAGGTGGCTGCGAGGCGGGTTCGCCTCAAGAAAAGTGGCTTCGCGCCGATCTCGCCGCGCACCCGGTCGCTTGCACGCTCGGCTATTGGCACAAACCGCTCTTCAGTTCAGGCGGCGCTCACGGCAACGATCTCGAAATCAAACCTCTTTGGGATGCTCTCTATGAGGCCAACGCAGACGTTGTCATCAACGGCCACGACCACGATTACGAGCGCTTCGCTCCACAAACTCCTGACGGCTCACCCGATCCGGTGCGTGGCATCCGCGAGTTCGTCGTCGGCACTGGCGGAAAGAATCATCGCCCTTTTGGTGCACCCAAGCCCAACAGCGAAGTTCGCGACGCCACCGCCTTCGGCGTCCTCAAGCTCACCTTGAAGCCCAACGGCTACGACTGGCAATTCATTCCCGAAGAAGGGAAGACCTTCACCGACTCGGGCACCGGCGTTTGCCACTAGGATCGAAAATAGAAAATCGAAAATGGAACGTTGCTGAAATCGTGGGACGCAAAGTGTTGGCGCGGATCCGGCGAGCGAAGTAGGCCGCCATTCCAGATTTTGCGGTCAGCTTCCTCTTTTCCACCGCTTTCTTTTTTACGTTGAACTTAAAACTCACAACTTAGAACTTTCTTTTTTGTGGCAAAGTAGTTTGGATGGCAGCCTCCGACACTTCCAATGCCGCCGGCCGAATCGCTTTTACCCACCCAAGTTTTGTTCTTTTTGAATTGGCACGTTTCTTTGTTGTCCTTTCCGGCGAAATGCAATCCGTCGCCGTGGGATGGGAGGTCTATGAAATCACCAAGCGCCCTCTCGCCCTCGGTTTAGTAGGGCTGGCGCAGTTCCTTCCCGGCATTTTGCTATTCCTGGTCTCCGGCCACGCCGCCGATCGCTACGAGCGCCGCAAACTGATCGTTGCGTGTTACGTAGCCTCCGCGGCTTGCTCGGGCGCTTTGTTATTTCTCACGCTGCGCGGCTTCCGTTCGCCCTATCCTATTTACGGCGTTCTTCTCTTCTTGGGAGTCGCTCGTGCCTTCAGCGCCCCGGCGACTCGCGCGCTTCTTCCCCAATTGGTTCCCGCCAAGGATTTCCAGAATGCATTAGCCTGGCACTCCGTTTTCTTTCAAGGCACGGTGATTCTGAGTCCTTCGATCGGAGGAATCGTATACGCCGTTTCCGGGGGACCCGCCGCGGTTTACGCGCTCTCTTTTTTCACGGCGCTCGCCGCCGCGGCGTGCACTCTCAAAATCAAAGTGGAGTCCGTCGAGCGCGCTCCCGAGCCTTTGAGCTGGAAAACGACTCTGGCTGGTTTGCACTACATTTGGCGCGAGAGAGTGGTTCTCGGCTCAATTTCCCTGGACTTATTCGCCGTTCTACTCGGAGGCGCCGTCGCTCTGCTGCCTGTTTATGCAAAGGAAATCCTTCTGACTGGCCCTTGGGGCCTCGGACTCCTTCGCAGCGCTCCCGCGGCCGGCGCCGCGGTCATGGCCATTTTGCTTGCCCACAAGCCCTTGGGGCGCCATGCTGGTACGAGAATGTTATGGTGCGTCGCCGGATTCGGCCTGTCCACAGTATTTTTCGGCCTATCGCGAAACCTTTATCTATCGCTCGTCGCGCTCTTCCTGGTCGGCGCTACCGACATGGTAAGCGTCATGGTTCGCCAGTTGCTCATCCAATTGGGTACGCCTGATGAAATGCGCGGCCGCGTCAACGCCGTGGATTCTGTCTTCATTGGCGCTTCCAACGAACTCGGTCAATTCGAATCAGGTGTCACGGCGCACTGGTTTGGAGCCGTTCCCGCGGTAGTGCTAGGTGGCGTGGGGGCAATCCTGGTGACAGGTCTTTGGGCGTGGTGGTTTCCCGAATTGCGCCAGACGCGCGAAACTCCCGGACTCGCCGATTGAGCGTCTGTGGTGCGCATTGGTCTTTAAATCGAGATGAATGGCGCCTCGGACGCATGGAAGAGTGACACCTCCTCTTTAAACCAACCGGTAGCGCAACCCGAACCCAGCCTTTACTTAGGACCTTTCAACTTAAGACTTAAAACTATTTCTTCGGCGGCTTGCTTTGCTTGGCTGGCTTCGTCTCTTTTGCCGGCGCGCTTCCCATATTGTCCATAGCCATGGACATCGGCGTCGAGTTTCCTGCCAGCAGTTCTTTCTTGACCGGTTCCGTAATCTTGTCCGCGTTTTTCACCAGCATCGTCACCTGCCAGATTTCCTTCTCGCCGACCTGGCCCTTGAATCCCGGCATGCCCGTCATTCGAATGCCATTCTCCACTTTCCAGTAGCTTTCCCACGGCTCATCGTCTGTTACGCCCACCCCTTGAAAGAGTTGCGGCGGCGCAGGGAACATTCCTTTGGAAACGGCCGACTTGGGCTCGCCCGGCAGCCCGTGGCACGTGAAGCATTGCTCTTTGTAAACCTTCGCCCCCGCAATCAAGTTTCCTTCATCCGCGGGAACCATCGGCTGCGGATGCTGCTGCTTATCCAAGTAGGCGTGAAGCGCGATTTTCGCCATCTTCCTTTCGAGCGGCATAGGGTGCGCCGCGGTCGCAACCGGCGCAAAACCCAACGAAAAATAAAAGTACATGCACCCCACAAGCAGCAGGATTCCAATCACGATGCCCAGGACCACGCCCTTGAACATACCCGTTCTCCTGTCTCTTTCAGGATTGCCATAGATTGTTCCGAACGAGCTCATGGTTCGTTCCTAGTCTAGCGGTTTTCACGCCAATTGTGCAGGTCGCAATTTCAACCCCGCTGGCCCATGAGCTCAGGAAGCAACAAGGGGATTTCCCACACTCCTACCCACGTAACCTTTGTTCTCGCCAAGCCGTCTTATGTAGGCATAGACTGACCTTTCCGGTAGTTTATGTCCCTCGTTGCAGCAGCCCTAGGAGTCTAGCCACGTAGCCTTTTTGGAGGCTTGCTCGCGCGAACGTAGTGCATTTTTGTACCTGTTAGGAGCAGATGAATGGGGCAGCTCGATTCAATGGACCTACCCGAACATGGCGGTCGCGTGACGACTGACGCGTCGGCGGATAAGCCGTCGAAGAGTCTTTGGTGGCTCTGGGTGCTGGTCATTGCCGCCATTGTCGTTGGCGTCTGGTATTTTCGCGCATCGCGCACTCCCAGCGAAGCCGCGAATCCTTCTGCTCCCGCAGCGGCTAGCCGAGGCCGCGGCGGTCCAGGCATGGGCGCTTTCTCCGTTCCCGTCGTCGTTGCTGCCGCGCAGCATGGTGATCTTCCCGTCTACTTCAACGGTCTGGGCACTGTAACTGCCTTCAACACCGTGACCGTTCACAGTCGCGTCGACGGGCAACTCATCAGCGTCGCTTTCCGCGAAGGCCAGTACGTACACGAGGGCGACCTCCTTGTCCAAATCGACCCTCGCCCCTTTGAGGTTCAGCTGGAACAGGCCCAGGGCCAGCTCGCTAAAGACCAAGCGCAACGCAAGGACGCCGAAGCGAATCTGGAGCGCTTCAAACTCCTTTTCAAAGAAGGCGTCATTCCGCAGCAACAGCTTGATACCCAAGCCGCGCTCGTTGGCCAGTTCGATGGCGCTATTAAGTCAGACCAAAGCCAGGTGGACAACGCCAAACTCCAGCTCACCTATTCCCGGATTACCGCTCCCATCAGCGGCCGCGTAGGGCTCCGTCTCGTTGACCCGGGAAACATCGTGCACGCCACCGATCAGAATGGCATCGTGGTCATCACCCAGCTTCAGCCCATCGCCGTGCTCTTCAGCCTGCCTCAAGACCAGCTTCCCCAGGTCAACGCCAAACTTCGCGCCGGGGTTCAGTTGAACGTCGAGGCTTACGATCGCGACGACACGCAAAAAATTGCCACCGGCAAGCTTCTCACCATTGATAACGAGATCGATCCCACCACTGGCACATACAAACTGAAATCTGTCTTCAACAATTCCGACGATGGGCTCTTTCCAAACCAATTTGTGAACGTCCATCTGCTCGTGGACAGGATGCGCAATCTCACGATCGTTCCCGCGTCGGCCATCCAGCGCGGCCCTCAGGGAACCTATGTCTATGCCGTTGGCGGCGATAACACTGTTAAAATTCGCCCAGTTACCATTGCGCTGAACACCGCCAGCAGCGTTGGATTGAGCGGTGGCATCAATGCCGGCGATGTGGTTGTCATTGACGGCCAGGACAAGCTTCAGGACGGCAGCAAAGTCACACCGAGCGCAGCCGGCGGAGGCAACGCCAACGGAGGCGCCCGCGCAGCAACCACCACCGTTGCTCCCGGAGCGCCCGCAAATCCCAACGCTTCTCCTGCCTCCAAACCACCCCGCGCGCAGCCCGGAGGTTCCCGGCGATGAGTCCGTCACGGCCGTTCATTCTGCGGCCGGTCGCCACCACGTTGCTGATGGTTGGCGTCGTTCTGGTCGGCTGGGTGGCCTATCGGCAGTTGCCGGTCTCCGCTCTTCCCCAGGTCGATTACCCGACCATTCAAGTGCAAACGTTTTATCCCGGTGCCAGCCCGGAAGTAATGGCGTCGTCGGTCACTGCGCCACTCGAGCGCCAGTTAGGCCAAATTCCCGGCCTGAACCAGATGATGTCCACGAGTTCCTTTGGCTGCTCGGTCCTTACGCTGCAATTCGACCTGGACCTCAACATTGACGTTGCCGAGCAGGAAGTTCAGGCGGCCATCAACGGTGCAACGAATCTTCTCCCGCAAGGCCTGCCCAATCCGCCGATTTACAGCAAAATTAACCCAGCGGACGCGCCCATCCTCACGCTCGCGCTTTCTTCCACCAGTCTCCCGCTTCCTAAAGTGGAGGACCTCACGGACACGACCTTCGCCCAGAAGATTTCTCAGCTTTCCGGTGTCGGCCTTGTCAGCATCAGCGGCGGGCAGCGCCCTGCCGTTCGCATTCGGGCCAATCCAACAGCGCTTGCGTCTTATGGTCTGAGTCTTGAGGACCTGCGCACTGCCCTCGGCCAGGCCAATGTGGACATGGCTAAGGGCACTTTTGATGGCTTGCATCAAGCCTTCACCATTGGCGCAAACGATCAGTTGCTTTCGAGCGATGGCTACCGGCCGCTCGTTATCGCATATCGCAATGGCGCCCCCGTTCGCCTCAGCGACGTTGCGAATGTCATCGACGGCGTGGAAAACGCCCGCCAGGCCGCTTGGGCCAATCAGAATCCCGCCGTGATTCTCAATATTCAGCGGCAGCCCGGCGCAAACATCATCGCCGTGGTCGACCGTGTCAAAAAACTTCTGCCGCAGCTGCAGGCTGCGCTTCCCGCAGCTGTCAAAGTGGACATCCTCACCGACCGCACCACCACGATTCGTGCTTCGGTGGAAGATGTGCAATTTACCTTGGTGCTCACCGTCGCCCTGGTCGTGATGGTGATTTTCCTTTTCCTGCGCAGTTTCCGCGCGACGGTAATCCCCAGCATTGCGGTGCCTCTATCTTTGATTGGCACTTTTGGCGTGATGTATCTGCTCGGCTACAGCCTCAACAATCTCTCCCTGATGGCGCTCACTATTTCTACCGGCTTTGTCGTTGACGACGCCATCGTCATGATTGAAAACATCAGTCGCTTTATCGAGGCGGGTGATTCCCCTTTGCAAGCCGCGCTGAAAGGCTCGGAACAAATCGGCTTCACAATCGTGTCCCTGACCGTTTCACTGATTGCCGTCCTCATTCCTCTGCTCTTCATGGGCGACATTGTGGGCCGGCTGTTCCGCGAATTTGCCGTCACCCTAGCGGTCACCATTCTGGTTTCAGCCTTTGTTTCACTCACTCTCACGCCGATGATGTGCGCGAAACTCCTTCGCCATCAGAAAAAAGAGGAAGAGAGCTGGTTCTACCGCAAATCCGAAGACGCTTTTAATGCTGTCATCGCGTTATATGGCCGAACTCTGAAATTCGTCCTTCGCTTCCAAGGCACTACGCTCGTCGTTACTGCCGCCACGTTGGTGGGCACGATTCTTCTGTACATTTATGTGCCCAAGGGGTTTTTTCCTGTTCAGGACACTGGTGTCATCCTTGGCGTCTCCGAAGCTCCGCAGGACGTTTCCTTTTCGGCGATGACACAGCGCCAGCAGGCGTTGTCTGACGTGATTCTGAAGGACCCTGCCGTCGAGAGCCTCTCCTCGTTCATCGGTATTGACGGCACCAACACCACTCTCAACACTGGACGCATCCAGATCAATCTCAAGCCTCTTGCCGACCGCAAAATCAGCGCTTCGGACGTGATTCGCGGTCTCCAGCCCGAGCTTGCCAAAGTCGACGGCATCTCCCTCTTTCTTCAGCCCGTTCAGGATTTGTCCGTCGAAGATCGCGTCAGCCGCACGCAATTCCAGTACAGCCTTGAAGACGTGGACGCTAAAGAACTGGCCTACTGGACTCCTCGCTTCTTGGATAAACTCAAGGCTCTTCCGGAGTTGCGCGACGTCGCCAGCGACCATTTGAACCAAGGCCTGCTCGCCTCTCTCACCATTGACCGCGACACCGCCTCGCGCCTCGGCATTCTTCCCGCGGACATTGATAACACGCTCTATGACGCCTACGGTCAGCGCCAGGTCTCGACCATCTTCACCCAATTGAATCAATACCACGTGGTCCTCGAGGTCGACCCGCAATTTCAGCAGGATCCCGACTCGCTGAAAAACATTTACGTCAAGTCCTCTAACGGCACGCAGGTGCCGCTCAGCGCCTTTACGCATTTCGACCCGGCGGGCACAGCGCTCGCCTTAAATCACCAGGGCCAGTTTCCCGTCGTCACTGTTTCCTTTAATCTCGCGCCGGACGCCGCCTTGGGAGATGCCGTCAACGCCATTAATGCCGTGAAGCAGGAATTGAACATGCCGCCCAGCATCCAGGCCTCTTTCCAGGGAACTGCCGCGGCGTTCCTCCGCTCCCTCTCGAATGAACCTTTGCTGATTCTCGCCGCTCTCGTGACCGTGTACATCGTTCTTGGCGTTTTGTATGAAAGCTACATTCATCCGATTACGATTCTCTCCACGCTTCCTTCGGCGGGTGTCGGTGCGATTCTTGCGTTGCTGCTGTACCGCACGGAATTCAGCGTCGTCGCATTGATCGGCATCATCCTGCTCATTGGCATCGTCAAGAAGAACGCCATCATGATGATTGATTTTGCGCTCGAAGCCGAACGCAAGGAAGGGAAGTCGCCGCTCGACGCCATCTACGAGGCCTGCCTGCTGCGTTTCCGCCCCATCATGATGACCACCATGGCGGCGCTCCTTGGCGGCCTCCCGCTCGCGCTCGGAACCGGCGTCGGCTCGGAGTTGCGTCGTCCTCTTGGCATCACCATCGTTGGCGGATTGATTCTCAGCCAGTTGTTGACGCTCTACACGACGCCGGTGGTTTACCTGGCGTTCGACTGGCTCGGCCGCCGCTTTCAAATTCACATTGGCAATCCGATAGAGGAACCCTCGCCCGGCGATTAAATGGAGCACTTTTCTTCCAATTTCTCCGCGCCTTTTATCCGACGGCCTGTGGCCACGTCGCTGATCACCGTCGCCATTCTTCTCTCCGGCGTCGTTGCCTTCCGGTTTTTACCGGTCGCGCCGCTTCCTCAGGTCGATTTTCCAACCATCTCCGTCGGCGCGGGCTTGCCTGGCGCCAGTCCGGAGACAATGGCCTCCGCTGTTGCCACCCCTCTCGAACGCCAATTCGGCCGCATCGCCGGCGTCACGCAAATGACCTCTTCGAGCGGCCTCGGTAACACGAACATTACTCTGCAATTCGATCTCAACCGCGACATCAACGCTGCCGCGCGCGACGTGCAGGCCGCCATTAACGCCGCTCGCAGCCAGCTTCCTGCCGACATTCCCAGCCAGCCCAACTATCGCAAGGTCAATCCTGCTGACTCTCCCATCCTAATGCTCTCGCTGACTTCGGATAACATTCCTCCCGCGCAGATTTACGATGCTGCCGATTCCATCCTCGCGCAGAAGCTCGCACAGGTCGAAGGCGTCGGCCAGGTATTCACTTGGGGAAGCGCGCGCCCCGCCGTGCGTGTCGAAGTCAATCCGTACCAGCTCAATAGCTACGGAGTTAGCCTCGAGCAGATTCGCAAATCCCTGCAATCCGCCAACGCGAACCTCGCCAAGGGCGCGCTGTCCGACTCTCGTCAAATGTGGTCAGTCTCCGCATCGGACCAACTCTTCAAAGCCTACGAATATCAACCTCTGATTGTTGCCGGCCATCAGGGCGCGCCGGTGCGTTTGCGCGACATCGCGCAAGTCGTCGATTCCGTCGAAGACTCGCGAAACCTGGGCCTCTCCGGCGGCAAGCCCGGCGTCCTCATGGCCATCTTCCGCCAGCCCGGCGCCAACATGATCGAAACCGTCGACCGGATCATGGCTGTCCTCCCATTGCTTCGCGCTTCCATCTCGCCCTCTTTACACCTTCAGGTGGCCGTGGACCGCACAACTACCATTCGCACCTCCGTTCGCGACGTTGAAATCGCGCTGGTCATTTCCATCATCCTCGTCATTTTCGTAGTCTTCGCGTTTCTGCGAAACGTTTGGGCCACCATCATCCCCAGCGTGGCCGTGCCGCTCTCTTTGATTGGCACTTTCGGCGTGATGTACCTATGTCACTACAGCCTTGACAATCTTTCCCTCATGGCTCTCACCATCTGCACCGGCTTCGTCGTCGACGATGCCATCGTCGTCATTGAAAACATCACCCGTCACATCGAAAACGGCATGACTCCCTTCACCGCCACGATGAAGGGCGCTAGCGAAATCGGCTTTACCGTTCTTTCCATGAGCACTTCGCTCGTCGCCGTTTTTATCCCCATCCTGATGATGGGCGGTATCGTTGGCCGCCTCTTCCGCGAATTTGCCGTGGTCCTCAGTGCGGCGATTGGCGTTTCGCTTTTCGTTTCTCTTACCACCACGCCGATGATGTGTGCTCGCTTCCTCAAACGCGAAACCGGACAGCATAATCGCCTCTACCGCTTTTCAGAAAACGCCTTCAATCGTCTTTTGCGAACCTACGATGTTTCCCTTCGCTGGGTTCTTCGCCATCAATTCCTGATTTTGCTGGCCACCCTCGGCACAATTGTGGTCAATGGCTATCTCTTTTATAAGACCCCCAAAGGCTTCTTCCCGCAGCAAGACACCGGCCGCTTCACGGGCATGATTCAGGGCGACCAGGATTTGTCGTTTGCCTCCATGTCGCAGAAGATGCGCGAATTTACTGACATCGTTCTGAAAGATCCTGCTGTGGACACCGTCACTTCCTTCACCGGCGGCGGCAGTGGCGGCAGCACTGCTCGCATGTTCGGTCAGCTCAAGCCTCTCAGCCAACGCAAAATCAGCATTGACCAGGTCATCGCGCGGATTCGCAGGGCTACTTCCAAAATTCCGGGCGCCGCCTTGTACTTGCAAGCTACGCAGGATCTCAGCGTCGGCGGGCGCATGGGCGGCGCTCAATACCAATACACTTTGCAGGCAGACAACCTATCCGATCTGACGCACTGGGCGCCCATGATCCAGCGGCGTATAGCGCAGATTCCCGAGCTGCGCGATGTTAATTCCGATCAGCAAATGCGCGGATTGCAGACTTCGCTGGTGATCGACCGCGACACCGCTTCACGCCTCGGCGTGGACGTTCAGGACATCGACAACACTCTCGGCGACTCGTTCGGCCAGCGCCAGGTCTCCAACATCTATAAAGGGCTGAATCAATACCACGTGGTGATGGAAGTCGCTCCGGAGTTTCAGCAATCCCCCGAGGCCCTGAAATCCATTTATGTTCCATCCAAATCCGGCAAGATCGTTCCCCTCAGCGCTTTTGCCCATTACGAGCCGTCCAACACCGCGCTTTCCGTCAACCACCAGGGAGTTTTCCCGGCGATTACTCTCTCGTTCAACCTGGCTCCCGGCGCTTCACTCGGTCCCGCCGTTGAGCACATTGAAGCCGCCCGCCGCGAACTGAAAGTTCCCAACACCGTGCACGCCACCTTCCAGGGCACCGCTCAGGCCTTTCAGGATTCCCTGTCCAATCAGCCTGTGCTTATCCTTACCGCTCTCGCTGCCGTCTATATTGTTCTCGGCATTTTGTACGAGAGCTTCATCCATCCCATCACGATTCTCTCCACGATTCCCTCCGCGGGCATCGGCGCGCTTCTCGCGATTCAAGTCATCAAGTCGGATCTGAACATCATCGCGCTCATCGGAATCATTCTACTCATTGGTATCGTCAAGAAAAACGCCATCCTCATGATCGATTTCGCGGTTCAAGTAGAAAGAGAAGAGAACAAGTCGCCCGTCGAGGCGATTTATAAAGCCGCGCTGTTGCGTTTCCGGCCCATTCTGATGACTACCATGGCCGCTCTCCTTGGAGCGATGCCGCTAGCTCTCGGTGCTGGCGTTGGCGCTGAACTGCGCCAGCCTCTCGGCATCACCATCGTAGGTGGCCTCATCCTCAGCCAGATGCTCACGCTCTTCACCACGCCTGTCGTCTACATTTATATGGACCGCCTCCAGTCCTTCCTCCGCTCGTTGTTCAAGGCGCAGCGCCCCCTGCCAGCGCCTTCTCCGTCGGCGGCACATTCCGACTGAGATTCTCCCTCTCGTTGTATCTTCGCGAGCTTCGTGGAAGAATGCCGCATGCCTAATTCGAATTATTTTCTGTCTCTGCTATGTCTTGCCGTTTCAGCGCTCGGTTCAACTTCACTAAACGCTCAGGGCACCCGGCCCGACGCCGAAAAAAAGCTCGCCCATGACATTTACAAGGAATTCATCGAAATCCAATCTGCTTTCACTACCGGCTCGACAACTCCTGTCGCCGAAGCTGCCGCAACGCGCCTCAAAGCTGCCGGATTCCCTGATTCCGACATCTTTCTCGGCGGCGCAAATCCCCGCAAATCCAACCTTGTTGTGCGTTATCGCGGGACCGGCAAGCTGAGGCCCATTCTTCTGCTCGCCCACACCGACGTCGTGGAAGCCAAGCGCGAGGACTGGAGCATGGATCCCTTCCAGCTCAACGAGCGCGACGGATATTTCTACGGCCGCGGCACCGGGGACGACAAAGCGCAAGCCGCCATCTGGATTGCCAACTTGATTCAATACAAAAAGGAAGGCTTCAAGCCCGATCGCGACATCATCGTCGCGCTCACCGCCGATGAAGAAGGCGGCGGCCCCTTCAACGGCGTGGACTGGCTCATCGCCAATCATCGCGATTTAATCAACGCCGAATTTGCTCTCAACGAAGGCGGATGGGGCGAAATGATCAACGGCAAGCGCGTCGCCAACTATCTTCAGGTCGCCGAAAAATATGTCGTCAATTTTCGTTTTGAAGTGCGCAACAAAGGCGGCCACAGCTCGCTGCCTGTCGCCGACAATGCCATCTATCATCTCGCTGGTGCTCTCGAGCGTCTCTCTCAATTCGGCTTCCCGCTCAAAACCAACGAAGTCACGAAAGCCTACTTTCAGCAAATGGCCAATCTTGAGAACGGTCCTCTCAAACAGGATCTCGCAGCGGTCGCACAGGGATCGCAGGAAGCCATGCAGCACGTCGCTGCGTCTTCGGCAGCGTTCAACGCCACTCTCCGCACAACTTGCGTGGCTACACTTTTGGAAGGCGGCCACGCCATGAACGCGCTGCCGCAGCTTGCTGCCGCCACCGTGAATTGCCGCGTTCTGCCCGAAGATTCAGCCGATAACGTCGCGAACACTCTGCGCAAAGTCGTCGCTGACGATCAGGTTTCCGTCAAACCGTTGGGCCAGCCCTCTCCCGGCCCTGTCTCTCCGCTGCGGCCTGATGTGATGGACGCCGCGCGCCGCGCCACCGAATCGCATTGGCAGGGTGTTGCCGTCGTCCCCAACATGGTCATGGGCGCCACCGACGGGCGCTCGCTCCGCGTCGCCGGAATTCCCACTTACGGCATTCAAGGGATCTTCATCGACCGCGACGACGTCCGCTTCCACGGCCGCGACGAGCGCATCCTCATCGACTCGTTCTACGAAGGCCAAAGCTTTCTCTTCGACATGGTGAAGCTCCTGGCCAACCCAACTAAAATCGAAAATGGAAAATAGAAGTTAGAAAAAAGTGGAACGGGCCTCAGACCATCGTTGCCCCGAAGCCATAGTGCTGCGGCTCAAGAAGCTAGCGCTGCGAACTTAAGCCTTGTGCGTGTGGCCTATTTTCCCTTTTCCATTTTCCTTTTTCTATTTTTCGTCTCATGAACTGCCAATCAGCCACCCGGTCAAAAACACCAAAACGCCGCCGACCACCACCTGAAACGTCGCTTGCAAGAACGGCGTGTCCATATATTTGTGCCGCACAAAGCTGATGACGCAGAGTTCCACCGCCACGACGATCACCGCAACGAGTGTCGCCACGCGAAAACTGGAAATCAGGAACGGCAGCGTGTGCCCAATTCCTCCCGCTGTAGTCATCAAGCCGGTCACTGCGCCACGCAGCCACGGCGACCCGCGTCCTGTCAGCGAACCGTCGTCGGATAGCCCTTCAGAAAACGCCATGGAAATCCCCGCTCCAATCGAAGCCGCCAGCCCGACCAGAAACGCATCCCAACTGTGCTTTGTGGCAAACGCCGCCGCAAAAATGGGGGCCAGCGTCGAAACCGAGCCGTCCATCAGGCCCGCGAGTCCCGGCTGCACCACTTGCAACAGGAAAAGCTTGCGGTGCGATTCGTCTTCCTGAGCTTTTGCGTTGGCCGTTAAGTGTTTCTCCTCCAGTTCGCCTGCGGTTTGCGTATGCTTCCTTTCTTCGTCCGCAAGCTGATAGAGCAACTCCCGCGTCGACGCGTCGCTCGTCCGCGTCGCCGCTTTGTGATAGAAGCGCTGCGCCTCCAGCTCCATCACTTCGGCCTGCTTGCGCGCCACTTTCACGCCCAGCGGCCGCACCAGCCACACCGGCTTTCTCTGGAGGAATCCCTTCACGTTTTCCCGGCGGATCAGCGGAATGTGCTCTCCAAAGCGCTTCCGGAACGTAGCGATCAGCCGGTCGCGGTGTTCCACTTCTTCTTGCCGCATGCCTTCGAACATCTGCGCCGTCGAGGGATACTCCTCTCGCAACGCGTCCGCAAATTCGCCGTAGATGCGCCCGTCTTCGTCTTCCGCGGCAATGGCAATCGCCAGAATCTCCTTCTCCGACAAATCCTTAAATTTCTTCAGCATCGTCCCCGCCTTCTGGTCCGTTGTAGGGGCCGCCTTTGGAGGCGGGCCGCCTCTTGGCTTAGATTCGATGAGGACAAAGAATCGCACAAACGCAACAGGGAAGTCATCTTGGCAGCCCCGCCTCCCGAGGCTCTTTTCTGCCTTCTGCTTTCTGCCTTTAGCCCCGCGCCTTTCGCGCGAACTTTTCGCTTGACGTACGAATTAATTAGTACTAACAATCAGGTATGCGACCGAAGAACAGCACGCTGACTCCCCAGGAACTCGAAATCATGAAGCTCGTCTGGCAGCGCGGCGCAGCCACGGTCCGCGACGTCTACGAAGCGCTCCTCGAGCGCCGCAAAATCGCTTACACCAGCGTCATGACCATGATGAAAATCCTCGAAACCAAGGGCTATCTCAAAAAGCGCCGCCAGGATCGCGCCTTCCTTTACCGCCCCGCGCATCCCCAAAATCAAATTATCGGTGGCATGATCCGCGAATTCATCGATCGCGTTTTCAATGGCTCTGCCGAGCCTCTTCTCGTCCACCTCGTCAAATCGCGCCGCTTGCGCGAAAAAGATTTACAAAAAATTGTCCGCATGGTCGAGGAAAGCGAATGAGAGTTCAGGCCAAATACTGCGCGTACCAAAGGAGCCGCTCATGGACATGCCGCTGTGGTTTTCCAATTTGGTTTTCTGGAGCCTGCAGGTCGCCCTCCTCGTCCTGGCCGCCGGACTTCTCATGCGCGTGCTCCAGCTCCGCCAGCCCCGCGTTCTTCTCGCGTATTGGCGGTTGCTCCTCCTCGTCAGTTTGCTGCTTCCATTGATACAGCCGTGGCATCGCCCACCAACCATCGCGGCGACAGTCATTTCCGCTGACTTTGCCATTCCGCTTCCATCACCGTCGAGCCCCGCCGCTGCGCACTGGCATCTTCCTAGCCTGCAAAGGCTCGCGCCGATAGTTGGCATCGTAATTCTCGCCGGCATCGGTCTGCACCTCGCGATGCTCGCGCTCGGGCTCCTAAAACTGCACCGCCTTCGCCAATCCTCTCGGCCAATCGAAACTACCGAGGAATCCGCGGCCGTCCTTCAAGCCATGCGCGTGCTCGTGTGTGCCCCCGCGGAGTTTCGCCTTTCCTCCCAAGTGGATTCGCCCGTCACCTTTGGCTTTGTGGCTCCTCTCGTACTTCTTCCGGAGCGTTTCCGGTCCTTGGAGCTGCGCTTCCAATCTGCGATTGCCTGTCACGAGCTGCTTCACGTCCGCCGCCATGATTGGGCTCATCATCTTAGCGAAGAGGCTCTTCGAGCCCTCTTCTGGTTCCATCCCGCCATCGCCTGGCTCATTTCGCGCGTGCGTCTCGCGCGCGAGCAGTTCGTGGACCTCGAAGTCGTCCGGCTCACCAACGCGCGCAAATCCTATCTCGAAGCCCTGCTCGAGTTCACGAATGGCCGCACATCTTTCGCGGCCATTCCGGCCCCGCCCTTTCTCGCCGAACGCCAGCTCGTCGAGCGAGTCTCGCTCATGCTCAAGGAGGTTCGTATGTCCCAAAGAAGACTGACCGTTTCGTTAGTACTCATTTCGTCCTGCCTCGCCTTCGTCATCGCTCTCGCTGCGTGGGCTTTCCCGCTCAAAGCGCAGGGCGTGGCGGGCGGCATCAGCGGCTTTTCCGGTGGCGTCGCGCATGGTACTTCGGGCGGCGTCGCAGGAGGCGTTTCCCATGGCGTTGCAAACGGCATTAGCGGCGGTATTTCCGGCGGAATTACCACCGGCGCGTCCGCCGAGGAGCCCAACGTGGACATCTCCACTATTTGGGTCGACAAAGTAAAGAGAGGCTCGATGCCGCTCCAGGTTCGCGGCATGGGAACTCTCGTTCGCGATGAAGGTTCCACGAACCTCATCGCTCGCGTGACCGTTCCGGCATCCTTGGCGGCCAACTTGAAATTAGGCCAATACGCCGCGCTCGGTTCGAAGAATGGCCTTATCGGCAATGGGCACATTACCAGCATTGGCCCGCAATCGAACGATACGCGCACGGTGGACATCGCTCTCGACGCTGTGCCCCAGGAAATCACAGCGGGTCTCGAAGTCAGCGCCACCATGAACATCGGAAAGCTGGACAACGTTCTCTATATCGGACGCCCCGTGACGGGCGTCGCCAACGGCAGCACCGACCTCTTTAAGATCACCGACAATGGCGCGGAAGCTGTGCGAACCCACGTCAAACTCGGCCGCGCGTCGACGAATACTATAGAAATCCTTGACGGGCTCAAAGAGGGAGACAAAGTGATCCTCTCCGACATGGCCTATGTCCAGAGTGCCGAGCGCATCCGCCTCACCGACGAAAAACACGTGGCCAGCCATTAGGCTTACCCGGCTTCCGCCTGATTCACGACCGGCCTGCCCCGTTCCTGTGGAGCTGGGCTGGCCGGCTCAGAACCCCGCCTGAGCGCTGGATTCGAGGTTGGATCCGGTGCGTGCGAATAGCTAACCCACATTTTTTTCGGCTAAGGCAGGATCGCTAAGGCACGATCGCAATCACCCGCACAGGGCTCCCGGAGCCGCCGACGATCTTCAGCGGCGCGGCAATGACGATTGCGCCAATCGGCGGAAGTTGATCCAGGTTGCAAAGACTGGCCAATCCAAACTTGCCGCTCCCGTGCATTAGATAGTGGTTGGGGAACGGAGGATCAAAGGTGGCAGCCTGGCCGGCATCGGTACCGAACGTCTCTACGCCAACACCCAGCACGTCGCGCTCCTTGGCGAGCAGAAGGCTGGTTTCTTTCGCCAATCCAGGAGTGTGTGGCCCATTTTCCTTTAGATTGATGTATTCCTTGGGGTCCGTCCGCTTCGACCAATCCGTGCGTAGCAGCACCCAGGCACCAGCCGGGATGCGTCCGTATTGTTCTTCCCACTTTCGCACGCGCTCGGCGGTAACCAGATAGTTCGGGTTTCTCGCCACCTCCTCGCGGACGTTGATTACACAAGCAGGTCCCACAAATTTCTGGGCAGGAATTCGGTCCACCGTGTTATCCGCCAGGTCTTTCCCGGAGATCCAATGCGCTGGCGCATCAAAATGGGTGCCCGTATGTTCACCGGTCTCGAAGGCATTCCAGTACCACGCAGGACCGCGCTCGTCGTACCGGGATAGTTCCCAGATTTTGAACGCCGGCGAGTTGTTCCATTGGCTTGGCAGCGGCAGCAAAGGCGTCTGCGGACTCAAGGGCTGGGTCAAATCCACGACTCGCAGCCGGCCGGCGCGAAGCTCTTCCAGTAGCTGCGTCAAAACGAGTGACATTCGTGTCCTCCCAAGCCTTGCATGCTGCAAGCGCATCGGTTCGATAACGACAGACGATGTTTTAGGGGTTCTTGAGTCCCCGAGTATGGCGCCAGAATTGAAAGCGATTTTCAAGCAACGTCAGGCTCGTGACATACGCGGCGGGGCCGGTGGCTTCGACCTTGGCGATGATGGTCGTCAACTCGTTCGCCTGTCCGCCGTCAATCACCGCGTCCTTGAAACTTTCAAGATCGCGCACCGTCGCGACTCTGGGAATGCCGGCTGCACGAGCGATTCCTTCCAGGTCCGTACCGGTCCCTGTCGCTGTTGGGAAACCTCCGACTGAAAGCAGGCTTTCGTTATCGAAAACGATATGCACGAGATTCCTGGGCCGGTAGCGCGCCATGGTGCTCAGGCTGCCCAGATTCATCAACAGCGAGCCGTCGCCATCCAGGACCATGACTTTTTGATCGGGCATGCACAGGGCAAGACCTAAGCCCGTGGAAGAGGCAAGTCCCATCGCATGTTGCAAATAAAAAAAATTTGGGCGATGCCCCAGCGATTGCAACTCAGCCGCGACCGCTCCCATGATGGTGACGACCAGAGACTTCTCCAGTTCGGAGTAAATGGAACGCAGGCAATCCACGCGCAGCATCAATCCTCCCACATCAGGTCGCGTGTCAGAAGAACGGCGACGGGCTGCAAGCTGCTTTCGGCCAGTGTCTGGGCGTGACGAATGCGTTTTTTGGCGGTCTCTGCGGCGTCCAGGAAGCAATAGGGGATGCCTAGCGCCCTCAAGAGTGGCTCGGTAGCATTTCCGCCTTGTGTTTGCCACGGATCACGCTCCCCGAAGGAACCGCGATAGCTGATCAGCATCAATAAAGGAATTTTGTAAAGATGCGCGAAAGAGACGATTCCGTTAATCGCTGCCAGAAAGCCATGATTCTGCATCAGCATGGCCGACTTCACTCCCGCAAAGTGGGCTCCCGCGGAAATTCCAACCCCTTCTTCCTCCTTGGCAAGGCGTACCAGCGTCATTTCCGGGTCTTGCTCGGCAAGCCGGATGAGATGCACCAGCCAGGTCTCCGGTAGGGCCGAGAGCAGACGGACGTCGCATTCTCTCAAAGCGCCGTAGATCAGGCTCGAGCTGGGCGAAGATACCGGCATAATGGTCCCAATCAGCGCGGAGACTATAACGCATCTTCTTTGCCTGCGGAAACTGCCAGAAAACCCAACCAGCAACCTGGCATTCAGGGACGTCCTGTGAAAAAGGTTGGTTTCGGTATATCCTCGCAATCCGAATCTACCCCTGACTCAACTTTGTTTTCATCCGCGGCGCGCAAAATTCGCTGGCACAGGAGGAATCATGTCGCAACCGTTTGACCTTGTGATCATTGGTGGCGGCCTGGGAGGAGCAACTCTGGCAAAGTGCATGGCCGAGCGCGGAGCACGCGTCCTGGTGCTTGAGCGCGAAAAGCAATTCAGGGATCGCGTGCGCGGCGAGTTTCTGACCCCATGGGGCGTCGCCGAAGCCATGAAATTGGGAATCTACGATCTGCTCTGCGAGCGCGTGGCTCACAAGATTCCATGGGTGGACTTTTTCTCTGCGGAGCAACTGACTGCGCATCGAGACGTGGTTGCCACCACTCCGCATCAATGTCCCTGCATCTCCTTTTACCATCCGGAAATGCAGGAGCTGCTTCTGGCCGCTGCCGAACGCGCCGGCGCCACAGTGCGCCGTGGAACCTCCTTTAAGGAAATCAAGGGGCGTGCGCCGCTTATCGCACTCATCGCAGAAAACGGTCATACCGAGGAGGTGCGTGCGCGAATGCTGGTTGGCGTCGATGGCCGTTCTTCCGTTGTGCGTGCGGCCGGTGGATTCCAAACATGCCGCGACACGGAGAACATGTTGCTTGCCGGCCTTCTATGGGATGGAATGTCATGCTCAGACGACACCAGTCAACTCATCTTCAATTTTGCTTTGGGGCAGGTTTCCGCCGTCTTCCCTCAGAAGGGAGGCCGCGTTCGGACTTATTTGGGCTACCACGTGGATACGCTGCCGCGCTTTCAGGGGCAGGCCGATATTCCCCGGTTCGTCGAAGGGTGCAAAAAGGCCGGCATAAATGCTGCTTACTTCCACGGTGCGCAACATGCCGGGCCGCTTGCGACTTTCGCTGGAGCGCACACCTGGGTGGAGCATCCGTTCAAGGAGGGTGTGGCGCTAATGGGAGATGCCGCCTCCGCCAGTGATCCCTCCTGGGGCCAGGGTCTGGCCTCAACATTACGCGACGTTCGTCTGTTGCGAGACATTCTCCTGTCCGCGGAAGATTGGAATGCCGCCGGCCACGCTTACGCCGAAGAGCACGACCGCCATTCCGGCGTCACCCGCACGGTCAACAACTGGTATGCGGACTTCTTTCTGGAGACCGGGCCTCGCGCGGACGAACGGCGAGCACGTGCCTTTCCCTTGATTGACCAGGATCTCACGCGCCAGCCCGACACGCTTTTCTCCGGCCCGGACATCCACCCGACCCAAGCGATGCGCCGCCGCTTCTTCGGCGAGCAGTAGCCGACAGCGCCAGACTTCATAGTGCACTAACCCGGGGGCATGGACAGGAATCTAGTGGTTGTCGAGGTCAAACCAAGTGTAACGAGTGAAAGCGAGTCTAGAGAGGACTTGGACCATCTGAGGTTATTTCTGGAGCGTGCAGAGTATTTCACTGCCATCTTACTCGTTTATGGGGACATCGAGGAGAAGCGGCTTCGATATTTTGCGCGCGAATTTGAAACAATATTTGCGGGTCTGAAGGATAAGCAATCTCTCTTGAGGCAGCATGATCGTCCCGGAGACTCGGCCCGGGTCATCCACGCGATTCGCGGCCAGGTGCCCCATCTTTCGTGGAGCGAAGGGTGGGATCTTCTCTTCCACAAGTCACACGCTCCGAGCGGTCCTATGCACTACCAATTTGCCGGCGCTCACACGCACGCGCCTTTGGCGTTCGACCATTCGGTCTGTACGGTGTAAGACTGCCCGGGCAAAGGTGGAGGAGGCGGCTGCGGAGTGTCGCCAGTCGGCGTGAGCGTCACTGTCAGACTTACCGGTCCCGTGCCGTCAATCACCACCGTTTCTGGCGAAACCGTTGCTGCAAATGTCGCGGATGCAGCCGCGCGCACTCCGGCCGTGTTGATGACTCTTGTCGAGCTTTCGCAAATGTCCCCGATTTCTCCATTCGCATCGTCGTACCAGCCGCTTCCGGGAACCGGGTCGGTAATCGCTTCGCATAATTCATGCGAGGCAATTACCGTCATGGAATCAAACACGCTTCCTGCAAAGTCGCAGCCCGGGCAGTCCGCGTACGGCACCACTGCATAAAACAAACTTCCGCCAGGTGAATCGTGATAGCCGCAGAATTGCTGGCAGCTTGCTGAGCCTTGCAGCGTAACCGTTACGCCTGATGGTGTGAACACGAAATACAAAGAGTTCACGTTCTGGGCCGGTGCCGCGCCAGACGCGATCTGCTTCTGAACGAACGCGATGATGGCCGTGTCATCGACCGTGGCCGGTGGATTCTGCGGCACGATGAGCGAAGCAACATGTTTGCCATGTCCAATAGTGAATCCAGGCACGTTGTACTCACTGAGCTGGTCGATGAGCGAGCTGCTGACGATGAAATCGAAATACGAATCTAGCTGCGCGCGGATGGGGTCGCTCTGCCACGCGCTGCCCCAAAAAATCGTCGTGGCCGCAACGTTCTGGATCAGCAGTCCCCCGCGGTAAGTGAGGCGCGGCGGCGGTGCGGTGCCCACGATTCTACGCGGCTTCTTGGGTGAGACAATGTTCTTAACCATTTCGAGGACCCCGTTTTTTATTTGCCGCGGCCGATCTCGCGCTTTGCGAGCATCCTACATCCACCTTGTGCCTTCGGCCGAGCCATCATTAGACGAGTTACAGGAATCAGTCTACTGGACGAAAGGACAACAGGCCCTCTGCCAGGCTGTCCTTCGTGCGATACCCACGAGCCATTTTCGACTTCATTGCACTCATCCTCCTTCGTAGGCTCTGGATAGGCGGGTACCCTTTGCGGTTTGGTCTTTCAAACAACGCGAAAGTTGACTGCTCCTCCCTCAAGTTTTGCCCTGTTTACTCCGAGCTTTCGAGGGGCTCTCGCAGATTCCACTAAAAGATGATTCCTTTGCGCACGGCGTAAAGCGTCAATTCCGGAACGCCTTTCAGGTTGAGCTTCTGCATGATATTCGAGCGATGGGTCTCCACTGTGTATACACTCAGGTTCAAAAGATTGGCGACCTCTTTGTTCGACTTTCCCTCCGCCACGAGTTGAAGAATCTCCCGCTCGCGCGGAGTCAACAGATCGTACGCGTCCTCGGCGCCGGAGCGTTTCAGCTTGCGCATGTAGTCGTCCAAAAGAACCTTGCTCACGGCTGGGCTAAAGAACGATTTGCCGCGCGCGACAGCACGAACCGCTGCGATCAGGTCAGCCTCCGCAGAATCCTTCAAGAGGTAGCCCTTCGCGCCGGCCTTCAGGGCTCGCAGCACGTAGCTTTCGTCCGGGTGCATGCTTAGCACGATCACCGCGATCTCCGCGTGGCTCTGTGTGATTTGATGGGCAGCCTCAATGCCGTTGAGATTTGGCATGCTGATGTCCATGACGGCAACGTCCGGCCGCAGCGACTTCGCAAGGGCGACGGCTTCTCGGCCGTCACCGGCCTCTCCGACTACGGTGAGATCTGATTGCTGTTCGATCAAAAGGCGCAGCCCGCTGCGCATAAGCTGATGATCGTCGGCAAGAAGGATTCGCGTCTTTCTCATGGGACTAGGAGGACGTAGCCGGCACTAAAGGGATTTCCGCCGCGATCCTGGCGCCTTGTCCTGCACGCGACTCAATTTTTAGCTTGCCGCCAAGGCGCTTCACGCGCTCTTCCATACCGAGCAGGCCCATGCCGCGTACTCGCCGTGGATCAAAGCCTTTGCCATCGTCCGCGATTTCGACTTGGAGGGCAACGGCGCCTTGAATCACGGAAACGCGCGCATTCTTGGCAGATGCGTGGGCTGCAGCATTATTGAGCGCTTCCTGCACGAGACGGTAAACGCAAATCTTAATTTCATCGGACAACGGTTCGGAAGTCATTTCCGAGTGGACATCCACTTCCATCTCGCCGCGCCGCGAGACTTCGCGCGCTTGCCACTCCAGAGCGGGAATCAAACCCAAGTCGTCGAGCATGGAAGGCCGCAGTAGCAGTGCGATGTCGCGAACGGTCTTAACAGAATTCTCGGCGAGGCTCTTTAAGCGGTCAATTTGCTGCCGCATTGCTGGGTGGTCCGCATGCGCCAGTTCCGACAGGCGTCCCAGGTCCACCAGGAGCGCTTCCAATGTTTGACCCACCTCGTCATGAAGCTCGCGGGCAATCGATCGTCTCTCCTGTTCCTGGATGTCCAAGAGGCGCGCAGACAATTTCTCAAGTTCGAGGCGGCTGTCGGCGAGTGCAAGATAGCGCTCGCGTCCCTGTCGCTCGAGATGAAGGACATAGAAACTTCCGAGGAGGGACAGGAGCAGCCCCGCCGTCAAAGCCGCAAGAAGCTGAGACTTGAGTTTAATCTGCAGCGAAGCGAACTTCGCCAGGAGATCCCCGTTGCTTTTGGCCAGCTCCTCGCCATTCAAGGAGGCAATCTGCTGCGAAACCTGCAGGATGCTCAAACTGCGCGGTAGAAGCTGTTCGTGGACAAACCTCGGAGAGCGCGTCTTGCGATCGTTCGGAGTGAGAGATAACAACGCAGAGGAAATGCTCTCTTGCTCGGTAAGGCTCCTTTCAATCTCCTGGAGCAACCTGTATTCCTGAGGGCCGCCATCCGAAGGGTAGCGCTCGAGTGCGGAATGAACTTTCGCCGCACGCTCCTCAATTTGAGTACCTTCCTCACCTGGCTGAGCCTGTTGATCATCGAGAAGGAATTTTGCCAACTGATCGTCATAGATATGCACAGAAATCACGACCTCCGAGAGCGCCCGGGTGTGGCTCAGGAAACGGCTGCTAACTTGTTGCTCAACAGCATGAAGTTGACGCAAGGAAAGCAATGCGCTGATCCCCGCTGCGAGCATAAGAGCTAACAGTCCGCCGAATGCCAGCAGCAGAACAGTGCGAAGCCTCTGCGGAGACAACCTGGGCCCTGGCGCTTTTTCCGAAGAAACGGGCTGGGGCTTATCCGTGCGCATATCAGCGAACTTCCAGAACAGAATACCAACTTTGCTTGGGCACACAGAAGGCTACCGTTGAACCCTTGGGCATACCCATTCGCCGGGACTCAATCTCCCTATTGATGGGGAGAATCACGCTCACACTTCTCCGCGTCTGAACTAGAGGAACCAGGCTCGGCGTGGCCAATGCAAGCCTCCGGGCCGATCAGAGATTTGTTAGGAGATAAGTGATGAATCAGACCAAACCTTGGATTACTTCAAGACCCGCTCTTATTGGGTTGGCCTTTTTTGTTGGCGCGGTTGGACTGGGCGTTGCCCACGAGCGGACGTCCACAAACAATCCCCCTGCTTCGCTAAAGCTGGCTGATGCCAATGAAGGTCCGAGCCGGAACAGCTATTCTCCGGTTCTCAAGTCGGTTTTGCCCACAGTTGTAAACATATCGTCATCCAAAGTCGTGCGAGCGAGGGCGGAGTCCCCTGAAGACAGGATGCCGTTCTTTCGCCAGTTCTTTGGCGGCGAGGGTGATGGGGACGAGAACTTTGGTCTGCCGCAACCTCGGGACCATCGCGAGAAGAGCCTCGGTTCCGGCGTTGTCGTTAGCCCCGAGGGCTACATCCTGACCAACAATCACGTAGTTGATGGCGCCACGGAAGTACGTGTCACTCTTTCCGACAAGCGCGAGTTTCAGGCCCGCATTGTTGGCACTGACCCGCAAACCGACGTAGCCGTCCTCAAGATCGAAGCAAGCGGCCTTTCTCCCATCACAATTGGTGACTCTTCCAAAGCCGAAGTTGGCGACACGGTGCTGGCCATCGGCGACCCGTTCGGAGTCGGAGAGACCGTCACCAAGGGCATCGTCAGCGCCACTGGCCGCGAAAATCTCGGCATCGAGGATTACGAGGATTTTATCCAGACCGACGCACCCATCAATCCGGGTAACTCGGGCGGCGCTTTGATCAACGACCGCGGCGAATTGATCGGAATCAACACGGCAATTATCACTCACGGATCCGGCGGCAACCAGGGCATCGGCTTTGCCGTTCCTTCGAATCTTGCTCGTACAGTCATGGAAGAGATTCTGAAAAATGGAAAAGTGACGCGAGCCTATCTGGGCATCTATCCGCAGGACGTTAGTCCTTCGATCGCCAAGGCGTTTGGAGAAAAGGATCCCCACGGTGTTCTCGTCGGCGATGTTAGTCCGAACAGCCCAGCACAGGCTGCCGGGTTGCAGCGGGGCGACATCATCCTGGAGGTGAATGGCAAGCCAATGACGGGCAGCAATCAACTCCGCATGACCATATCGATGATGGAGCCTGGCTCAGAAGCCAAACTAACGGTGGTGCGTGATGGCAGCCAGCGTGAGCTCACGGTCACGCTTCATGAATTGCCCACAGAACGGGTCGAGAACAGCAGCGAGGCCGACGGCCAGCCGCAGACCGCGGCTGGTGTCGAAGTCGGCGATCTGACTCCGGACATCAAACAACAGTTGAACCTGCCTTCAACGATAACCGGTGTGGTGGTGAAGCGCTTTAACCCCTCAAGCCCGCTGGCCGACTCCGGACTCCGGAAAGGCGATATCGTCCAAGAGGTCAACCATCAGCCGATAAAGAATGCCTCGGACTTCTACAACGCGATGCACAAGGATGACAAGAATCCCTTGCTCTTGGTGAACCGCGGAGGCCGGACACTCTTTATTGCCGCCTAGAAATCGAGTTGTACACTCCTCTCGCCTGGGGCTCCAGCTAGCGATGCTGGAATCCCTGGCGAGGCCTGTGGCTGGACTCGTCCGACAAGAATCAGGGCTGTGGAAGTAGCAGAATCAAAATGAAAACGATCAGGAAAGATAAACTCGTCTCGCCCAGCTCCAAACAAATGGAACAGCTGCGCAAAGAACTTCGCGGACGCATCTCCCGAGAAGACCTCGGTCACCCCTGGCAGTTAGAGGCCCTGGACCGCATCTTCATGGTTTCGCAGAAGAACCCAATAGCTTTTCATCGGATCTGGATTCAGCCGCTTTTGGACGTGGGCCTGAGCCTTGAAGCCGCAATCAGCCATATCGTGGCTTCCTACTTGGAACCGAACTGAGCCCGCGCTTACCGGACATCTTCGTTTCGTCTTTGTCCCCTGACGTGACTGTACTAGCCATGGCCCGAGCCGAGCAGATGAAGCTGCACCTAATACAAATCCTTCGCCGCTTTCAAGGCCGTCTTCACAGCGCGGTGAAGAGGATCTGGATGAAAGTGTCGCCGTTGAAAAAGCCTTTGCCCCAGGCGTCCTCGAGGTCGGCGAGGGGCTTGGCGGCAGCGGCTTCTTGGGCGGATTTTCCGGCGGACTTGAGTTTCTGGACGCGGTCGCGCGCAGTGACCAGCATGTCGCGGAATTTCACGATGTCCGCTTTGCTGGCCAGAGGACCGTGGCCGGGGACGATTTTGGTGTCGTTGTTGGCGAGCTTCAGAATCTTATCGTTGGCCGCGATCATGCCGGTGACTCTGCCGCCGGTGGCGCCATCGATGTAGGGATAGATGCCGTTAAACGACACGTCGCCGGTCTGAATGACGTTGGCTTTTTCAAAATGAATGAAGATGTCCGTATCGGTGTGAGCGGGAGCGACGTGCTCGAGCGCGAGCATTTCGCCGTTGGTTTGCAGCTTGTGCGTCGTGGCGAAGGTTTGCGCGGGCAGCGCGTCCGCGGGTGAAGGCGGGAAGTGCAGGTTGAGAACGAGCAGGTCAATCGTCTCGGTCATGCGCTTCTTGGTGTTTTCGTGCGCGAGAATGGTGGCGCCTGTGGCATGCAGAGGGCCGTTGTTGTCCACGTGATCGAAATGCCAGTGTGTGTTGATGACGGTTTTCACAGGCGCGTTGCTGATGGCGTCGAGGGACTCCTTAAGCTTGGGCCAGGCGGGCTGGACGAAAGTGTCCACGAGGAGCTTGCCGTCGGGGCCGTTGAGGACGGTGACGTTGCCGCCGGGGCCAGAGAGCATCGTGAGGTTGTCTGCGAGTTTCTGCGCCTGAATGGGATTCGCGCCCATCTGGGCGCGAAACGCGGCCACGGCGTCGGCGGGAGCGCTCTGCTGCTGCGCGTTCCAGGGGAACGCAGCGCGAAGCGAAGCAGGGAAGAGTTGCGCAAGGAACGCGCTGCCTGCCAGAGTGGCCGAATCGCGCAGCATTACGCGGCGTGACGTGGGTTTCAGAAAGGAGTTCGAGGACATGAGTTCACCTTTCGATTTTGAGATGGTTTGATGCTGGGTTGTGGGAGGCACTATACCCCATTTCGGGATGGTGGTCTTCGAGAAAGTCGCCGAAAAGACTTAACACGGAGCGCACAGAGTTCGCAGAGAAGAAAGGAGAGTAGATGGGCACACTGGAAATCTAGCCGGTGATCGGCTTGACATCTACGCAAAATCATGTAATCTGATAATCAGATCATGAAGAAGACGAACATCAGCCTAACCGACGCGGCCCGCAATTTCGCCGATTGCGTGAACCGCGTGCATTATCAAAACATGACGTTCGTGCTGCTGAAGAACGGCGAACCGTTCGCTCGCCTGGTACCGGAAGACGAGAAAGTGTGTTCAGGGCGCGATTTGGCGGAATCCCTCGCAAAAGCCGAGCTTCAGGCCAGCGAAGCAAGGGCCTGGCACCGCGATCTACGGAGCGCCCGCAGAAGGCTCAAGGCTCCAGCCAACAAATGGCGATAATCCTGGAAGCGGACGTGATCATCCGGGGTGAGAGAGGCACGTTCGACCTCGGCAAGTGGGTGGCTTCCCTCCCGAATGAGCAGTTTGAAGTTGCAGCCATCACAGTTGCCGAACTGTGGCATGGAGTGGAACGGGCGAGCGGAAAACAGAGATCCGCGCGCGAGGAATACCTGGGGGCCGTCCTGAGGCCGCTGCCGATCATCCCCTATACGGAACAAACGGCGTATGAACATGCGCGGATTTGGGCTGAGCTGGAAGCTGCGGGCAAGAGGATTGGGTTCTACGACCTGATTGTCGGGGCCACGGCGCTGCTGCGCGGAAGCCAGGTAGCTACCTTCAACAAGAAGCACTTCGCTGCAATCAGGGGCGTGAGCGTTATGGAGCCCGCCTAGCTCCGCCGCGAAGACGCCGCTAAACCATGAAGCCTTGGGTGCGGCAGACTTGGGCGATCGCGAGACGGTCTTCGCCGCCGATTTTTTGCATCATGCGGTAGAGGTGATTCTTTACCGTTTGCTCGGAAAGGAAAAAGTGGCTGGCGATCTCCTTCTTCGTGAGGCCTTCGGCCACGAGCGGCATGAGTTGTTGCTCGCGCCGCGTCAGGCCCAGCTTTTGGTGCACGCCTGCGGACGGGAAGCACGTGGCTTCACGCTCGATCGAGCGAAACAGCGCCACGCGGTGAACGCGCCTTGTGGATTTTCTTGTTGTCTGTCGTAACTTATTGCGCAGAAAGTCCCTACGCGCTTCCGAGGGCCTGCCTGATTCGACTACGGTTTCCCCCTTTTGGGCATTTCGCCGCATGGGATACGCCAATTTGCGGCTTTCTCCCTGTTTTCGTGGGTTGGCCCATTTTCGTCCTCACTTTTTCCTCAGGTTCAGAGGGCTCCGGCTTTCTTTTGTAGTACGCCCGTACTACTATTTTTCGCGCGACGCATTACCCCCTTACGGGTACGTCTTCGCCATAGGTTTTCGTGTCGCCACGGCACTAGACTTGTTTTTGAATAGACAGGCATTTTTCCGGAAAGTCGGTTTGCCATGGCGACCCATAATGAAGCATTTCGTGAACTAATGATTAAGAAGCCCTCAACGGAAGCACCAACCAAACAGGCGCCCAGGCAGACGGAGCGGAGAGGCAAACGTCGCTGCAAAATCACGCAGCTCATGCGCATTCGTCCGTCGGATCCGAAGAAGCCGCATTTTGAGGATTTGCGCGGCTCGGTGAGCGTGTCACGGTCAGGCGTGTATTTTCAGTCCAGCGAGCCGGGGTACGAGGTGGGTTTGCGGCTGTTTGTGACCATGCCTTATTCGAACGACCCGGTTTCCCTGAATCGCGAGTATCTGGCGGAAGTAGTGCGCCGGGATGTTTTGCCCACGGGCATGTTTGGCATCGGGATCAAAATCCTGATGGAGATGGGGATTCAGCACTCGTACAACTTCGGCGGGAGCACACCGTTTTGAGGAACTGACAGCTAACAGCTGACAGGCTTACAGATCACAGCCTCGCAGCTCCGGGAGTCAGATACTCCAGTCTCTTCGATTCTGTTGTGAGGTGCTTCAGAAACAAGAACGGGCGTCCCGGTTAAGGGGCGCCCGTTCCTGTGTTTGGGGGTGGAGAGAACTCGTTAGATGTCTGTCTTTATTGCGCTGCCTTTCCTTGTTACGTAACCCGTCCTAGTTGCGATTCCCGTCCTTGTTACGAAGCCTGTCCAAGCAGCCGCATGGTGCGATGGCGGATCATGCCGAGCTGACGGTTCAAAGGATGCTTGCGCGACAGGAAGGTCAAAACTGGCGCGCGGCGCTGCGTCAGCTTATTCATCGCGAGCGTCAGCCGCACGTCGCGGCGGGCAAATTTCAGTCCGGATTCGAGGGCTTCGCGGGCGTCTTCGCGGCGGCCGGCGGCGGCGTAAACTTCGGCTAGATTCAAATAGAGCTGCGCCTGATTTCTCTTCATGCGAACGGCGGAGTCGCAGAGGCGCTCCGCTTCACCCCATTTTCCTTCCGAGCGCGCGATGACCACGCCGAGGTAGGACATGTAATAGGGATTGTTCTTGTCGAGTTCTACTGCCTTCCGCATGTGGGGAAGAGCTTTGTCCGCGTGTCTGTCTCGAAGGAGGGTCAAGCCGGTCTTGAACTCCCGAAAAGCTTCGGTATCCATCATAGTCTCACCTCAGTCGCGCCGGGCGAATCCGGCCCGCGGAAGAATTGGAATCCCAGGGAGTGGGGGCGTTCCCGCGCGGCAAAGACGGTATGCGCGCCAACCGCAACGGGGAAGTGCCGAGAAGGATTGTTCCGCGAAGCCAGGTGAGCAGCGGAACTGCAAGCACGACGGTTGCGAGAATGTTTCCCATCCCAGTCATTTTTGAACGTACACGACGTTTCGCGAAGAATCTACTGAACAGGAGGACAGTCTTGGTGCAGCGGAACCGGCGTTGGAAGCGGAGTGTGGGGTACAGGTAGGCTCGTACTAGACTCTTCGTTTTCGCGATTCTCGTGAGCAGGCGGAATCGGTTAAATCCACATGGAAGCACCTAGCAACCGAATGGATGCAAACTAACCGCGGTATAAGCAGGGTGTTCCTCCTGAACGCATCCGATCAGGATGTGTGAAGGATCTCAAGGTATGCAACTTTGCCCAATTCGATGTTGGGCGGCGATTTGTCAGTTGAGATGCTTCGCTTCAGTCAGCATTACAACAAGAGGCTTGATACGAATCACACCTGGTGAACCACCCCCACCAGGAATGGGCCGCCACGCCTTACCGCTTTAGCGGTTCATGGTTCGCTGACAACAGGGTGAGACCGCTCGAACAATCGTGCGGTGATGGCTCCGAAGATGAAACCGCCGACGTGGGCCAAATATGCGACTCCGCCGGTCTGGACCGTAGCCACGGCACCGGCATTTACGAGCTGGATGAGGAACCACACGCCCATCAAGAGCGCGGCTGGAATTAAGGTTACGCGCACAAAGATGAAAATGATCAGCAGGGCCTTGATCTTGTCGCGGGGATAAGTGATGAGGAACGCCCCCATGACAGCGGCAATCGCTCCGCTTGCGCCAAGGTTGGGGACGGTTGAGGCGGGAGTTGCCGCGACCTGAGCCAGCGTGGCAGCTAGCCCTCCGAGCAGATAAAAGATTGAGTATCGCAGCGGATTCATGGCGTCTTCCACTTCGGGACCAAAAGCCCAGAGAAACACCATGTTGCCGATAATATGGGACCAACTGCCATGCATGAACATGGCGGTGACAATCGTGATCCAGTGATGGCCGGAGAAAATGCTGGCAGGCACAGCGGCCCACTTGAGGACGAAGGCCTCGCCGCCCAGCAATTCCATAATGAAAACGAAGGCATTAATGGCGATGATGAAGGTTGTCGCGACCGGGAAACGCGCCGGGCGGCGCGAGGCGTCTGAAAGCGGAATTACGGTTCCCACAGTACGCTCCGTCTAGTTGAGCTCTAACTTCGTTGCCATTCAGCGCTGGCTATGCCAGTTTGGCCGCGACTCTCCGAGCTGCTAACGAAAGCATCAAGCGGGGTATGCCGCTGAAAACCATGCCGATTCCCACCAGCGTGCCGATCGCCCATGGAGCGCTGGAAGGCCAACTCCTCCAAATCAGCATGGCGAGGATTAGGGTGATGATTCCATCGAACAGCAGCCAACTCGACCCGGGTATGGGCCGCAGCCGCGCCGACAACACAAATTCAAGGATTGCTTCCGCGAAAAGGTAAATGGCCAGCGCCAAGGTCAGTGACGCCAGCCCAGCGACGGGATTGATCAAAACGTAGACGCCTACAGCAACGTAGGCGACGCCAATGAGGAGTTCCCAAATCAATGCGCCTGTGTTGCGCGTGTGCCAAGCAAAAACGAGATGTGCTGCTCCGCAGAACACGAGCAGCCACCCAACGAAGATGGTAACAGCAATTCCCGCTGCCGCAGGGACAACGATTGCAAGAATGCCTGCCAGAATCATCAAAATGCTGAGGGTGATGGACCAACCAATGGATTCCTTTGCGATGGTGACCAATGACGGTTTGCTCATTGCCGCGCCTCCTTGTGGCATTCGGAGACCGTGGGAGAGGGGAGGGATTAAAGCACAACTAGTGGCGCATAACAACCGCGCAAAAACCGGGGAGAACCTTTTCAAGCGATTCAAGCCGTGGTGCAAGGAGTAGCGAGAGATGACGAGGGATTGTTCGTTTGGCGGATCTCGATGGTCGAGTGTTTTTTTCTATTTTTGAGGCTTTTTGTAGCCGGTACGCCAGTTTTCCCAATCTTTTAGGGTGGCTTTGTACATGGATTTGGCGGCTTTGTGGAGCCAGCGGCTTTTGCGTCGAGCCAAATCGCGCTTGACGGTAGCAATTGCCTTCGGGCTGCCGAAGTGCATGTTGGCAGTTTCCCAGCCCATATCGTAGAGCAGCCGCGACTCGTCACGTTCTTTAGGCAGGGAAGCGAGTTCGATGCGGGAACAGTCGGGGGCAAGCCGGCGAACGAGCCAGTGGCCATGAAAACGGACACAGGGGTCCTTGACGCGGATAGCGGAATTCACCAGTTTTGCGCCGTAGAGTTCTTCAGCGGAGCCTTTTTTGAACCAGGCCCAAGCTGAGGTGCGAATGCCCTTGGCTTCGCGGGCGATGAAGGCTCCTTGCCAGGTGGAAAGCGCGAGGATTCGGGGATGGCCGAGGCTTCCGAGCCCGGCGATGCGGCGCTTGAGTTGGTAGGCGCGGCAGGGGTTGGGGAGCGACTCCTCGATGAGCTTGCGCGCGTCGGCGGGAGGCTTGGCCGTGTAGGGCGGGCACTGCTGCATTTTTTCCCAGAAGCGGACGGGGTCGCGAAGTTTGCTCAAGGCGAGGAGGCGCAGCCATTGATGATGCTCGGCAAGAACGAAAGCTTTACCGCCACCGGCTATGGCGTCACGGTAGCCTTCTTCAATCGCGTCGGCGGCTTCTTTTCGCGTGAGGCAGAGGTGTTCGCCGGAAATGGCCAAGTAGGCGCTGGTGGTTAGTCGCGCCAGGTCCAGCGTGTAGGCGCAAGGCCAGGCTTCGTCGAGGTCGTTTACGCCCCATATGAGGCGGCCTTCTTCGTCGCGCCAGGTGCCGAAGTTTTCGATGTGCAAGTCGCCCACGGCGAGAACGGACGGCGCTCTGGCCAGTTCGGGGCAGACTTCGGGCCATAACTGGAGCCAGCGGTAAAACGTCGCCCGAAAGAAGGGAAAGGCAGCTTCGGCCATGTGCTGGTGCTTCAGAGCTATGTCCTGGCGCACGATAGGAAGGCGCTTTGCCAGCCAGCGCTCGAAGTCGGCGGTCGCGTGGAAGACGTTCATTCGTACTTTGTAGCCGGCTGATAATAGCAAAAGTCCGCTTCTCAGGGACGTGCTAGGCGCGGGCGTGTTCGGAATGGCCTTTGCCGGCGTGCACGCGCGCTGCGTAGACGGGGAACTTTGCAGCGAGGTCGGCGACTTGGCTGCGGACGCGCTGTTCGACTTCGGCGTTGCCAATGTTGGTGAGAACATCCGCGATCCAGCCGGCAATTTGTTCCATTTCCGGTTCGTGCATGCCGCGCGTGGTGATGGAAGGACCGCCAAGACGGATGCCGCCGGCCTTCATGGGCGGAAGTGGATCAAAGGGGATGGAGTTCTTGTTTACGGTGATGCCAGCGCGGTCGAGGGCTTTTTCCGCATCGGAACCGGTGATGTTGCGCGAGTGGACTTCGATCAGGAACAGGTGATTGTCGGTGCCGCCGCTGACGATGCGGAATTCGCGTTTGGCCACAGCGGCGGCCATGGCTTTGGTGTTGGCCACAACTTGTTTTTGGTAGTCCTTGAAGGAAGGCTCCATCGCTTCTTTCAAGCAGACCGCTTTGGCTGCGATGGTGTGGACCAACGGTCCGCCTTGGGTTCCAGGAAAGGTCAGTTTGTCGAGTTCCTTAGCGTAAGCGGCTTTGCAGAGGACCATACCGCCGCGCGGGCCGCGAAGGGTCTTGTGCGTGGTGGTGGAAACGACGTCGGCGTGGGGAATCGGGCTTGGATGCACGCCAGCGGCTACCAAGCCTGCGATGTGCGCCATGTCTACGAAGAAAAGTCCGCCGACCGCTTTGGCGGTTTTGCCGATGCGCTCGAAATCGATAACGCGCGGGTAGGCGCTCGCGCCCGCAACAATCATTTTTGGCTTGTGCTCTTGCGCCAGGCGTTCGATTTCGTCGTAGTCGATACGTTCGTCTTCTTTGCGCACGCCATATGCCACGAATTTGTACATTCGGCCGGAGAAATTCAGGGGATGGCCGTGGGTGAGGTGGCCGCCGTGAGAAAGATTCATGCCCAGCACGGTGTCGCCGGGTTGCAGCAGGGACATGTAGACGGCGACGTTGGCGGAAGTTCCCGAGTGCGCTTGCACGTTGGCGTGGTCAGCGCCGAAAAGTTCTTTTGCGCGGTCGATGGCCAGTTGCTCGACTTTGTCGGCGAACTCGCACCCGCCGTAGTAGCGCTTGCCGGGATAGCCCTCCGCGTATTTGTTGGTGAAAATCGAGCCCATGGCTTCGAGAACCGCTTCCGAGACGAGATTTTCTGAGGGAATCAGCTCGAGGCCGGTGGCCTGGCGGCGCGCTTCGTCGCGCAGCAAATCGGCGATTTGCGGATCGACGGAATCAAGCGAGCGGTCCATGCGGTCATGAGCGGATGAGCTTTGCGTCATGCTGTGTCCTCGATTCGGTGCGGCGAAATACGGCGCGAATCCTAAAGTTTATCGGATGGATTCGACGAAAGCCAATTCTGAGATTCCAGCCTTCACGGATTGCCTGATGATATGCTTTCGCAACGGTCTGCAGGGTTCCAATAGGAGTGTTCTTTATGCCCGTTCTGTTGCGAGCAGCATTCTTAGTCCTTTTCGTTGTTTTGGCCATTTCATTGGGAACGGTTTCTATACGCGCCCAGGAGAAGAATCCGTACACGGGAGACCCGAAGATCGCGAAGCTCGGTGAATATCAGTTCCGATTGAACTGCGCTTTCTGCCATGGGC